>JAGIBF010000119.1 GCA_017744515.1 Niastella sp. | reverse complement strand
GACCGCTGGTTACAACACCCTGCGCGTTAACACCGGAACTTCTCTGAACACAGGTATCTACATGGTTACTTTGAATGTAAACGGTAAACCCGTACAGGTAAGTAAGATGATCAAGGCTAACCAATAGCCCAACGTATAAAAAGATGAGCCCACCCCTAAAAGGATGGGCTCATCTTTATAAGGATCGGTCAGGATAGTAAGCTTGCAATATGTAACTCTGAGCTATTGAAAAGCTATCATATCCTGGATAAAAAGCTTGACCTTTTATAAAATCCGGGAAACCATTATGGTCTCCCGGTTTTTTTTGGTACTTTTTCACCTCGAAACGCACAAAAAAGAAACCTTATGGACCTCTTGTATTTATTGTACTCACTCCTGCGCAGGAAATGGATTATTATTGGCTGCACGGTAATAGGGCTGATAGCGGGTTTTGTATTCACCCTGTTCAAGCAAAAAACGTACGGGTCCGTCGCTCAATATTCCACCGGCTTTACCATGGAAAAAGAGGTAAGTATTAAGGATAATGCCGGTATCAACATCTACGAGATTGACCTTCGCTTCAGCAATGCCATCGAGACGTTCAAATCCCCCAAGGTAATGAACATGCTCTCCTACAAGGTGCTGTTGCATGACCTGGAAGACCTGAAACCCTTCCGCACACTCAACGAAGAAAAAAAGAACTCCAACGAATATAAACTGGTTAATGTAGAGCAAGCCAAGCAGATCCTGCGCAGCAAGATCACTGCCATGGAGCTCCTTAACCCCTTTGATGCCGAAGAAAAGAAGGTATTTGACCTGATGTACCTGTATGGCTATGCCCCGGAATACCTCCAGGGTAAGATTACCATTTTCCGGGCCGACCGGACCGATTACCTGGTTATCCTTTGCCGGTCCGAGCATCCTGAATTATCTGCCTTTGTTGCCAATACGATCGGCCAACAGTTTATCCGCTTTTTCAACAGCATCTATGGCCTGCGTAGCCAGGAGTCTGCTACTAAGCTGGATAGCCTCGCCAGTTCCAAGAAACGGGTAGTGGACAGTCTTACAGAGAAACTGAAGACCTTCAGGATCCAGATCGGGACACCCAACGTAGCCGACAGAGCTTCTGCGGCAATGACCGTAGTACAAAGCGTAACCAGCAATTATCAGCAGGAACAGGCCAAGCTCAATAATTTAAGAGGTGAGCTGAGATCAGTAGAAAGCCAATTAAGGGATATTACCAGTCAAAGCTTTTCTACAGGCAACGGTGCCGTGGTGAACAATAATGCCGCCATCCGGGCGCTGGAAATAGAAAATCAGAACCTCGAGATCCAGAAAAATGGTAAATCAGACGAGGAGATCAAAAAGCTGGACGACCAGATCGAGGCAAATATTAAAAAGATCGCACAGTATAAAAGTACCGGTGGCTCCAGTGCCGACCGTCAACTCAGACAAAACAGGACCCAAACACGCCAGGAGGACTTGGTAGCCCGCAAGAGCGATCTTGAGCAACAGATACTCGCTGCTGAAAACAACGTAAGGCTGTTTGGCGAGCAAAAAAACTATTATGATGGAATCACTAAAACAGGTGGTGGAGACCAGGTGATCCTCGATGCTCAGGAGCGCGACCTGCGTATTGCTTCGCAGGAGTATGAGCAGTTAAAAAAGAGCCTGCAGGCTTCGCTGGACCTCGATATCAACCCCCAGAATAACTTTAAGCAGATCCTGGTAGCCCAGCCTGCTTACATGGCAGAACCTTCCCGCCGCTCCATGGTGTTAGGCCTTTGCGGCATGTTGATGCTGTTCCTGTCATCCTTCATCATTATAGCACTGGAATTCTTTGACTCCTCTTTCAAAACACCCACCATCTTCCAGCGGAATACGAAATTGAAGATGTTGAGCGCCCTCAATAAGCTCAACCTGAAGAAAAAGCCATTGAGTGAGCATTTCAAGGATACCAAAGATGTGGAGGCCGACGGCACTGAATTCGCCCTGTTTATGGAAAACCTGCGTAAACTGCGGTTTGAGCTGGCCAATTCCGGTAAAAAGATATTCCTGGTAACGAGCACAAGACCTAAAGAAGGAAAAAGCACAGTGATCGAAGCGCTGGCCAACAGCCTTAGCCTTACCAAGAAAAGAGTATTACTGGTAGATGCCAATTTCTCCAATAACACATTGACCCAGAAGTTTGAAGCCAAGCCAACGCTGGAGCAGTTCAGCTTTGCAGGACAGGGCAATGTGGTCGATAAGTTCTGGGGCATTACGAGCATGACCACCATTCCCAATACCGACCTGGTAGGATGCAGTGGCGGCAATTATACCCCTTCCGAAGTATTACCCAAAAACAACCTGTTTGACCACCTGCCAAAGATTGCTGAGAGCTATGATTTCGTTTTTGTAGAAGGCGCCGCCCTCAACAACCATGCAGACAGTAAAGAATTGGCTGCCTGGGTAGATGGCATTATCGTGGTCTTTTCGGCCAGGTCCTCTTTTGCACAGGCAGATAAAGATGCGGTCCAGTACCTGAACAGTACCGGCGATAAGTTCGTAGGCGCTGTATTGAATAACGTGGAAGCCTATAATATGGAGCTGTAAAGCCCTCATAAACCTTATGCCGTTGTAATGTTCAACTATTTATTCAATACAAAGAAGATATTAAGCAGGAGTCGCTATCCGTGGATAGACTACGCACGCGGCATCACCATTTTGCTGGTGGTGTACCGCCACGTCTTTGAAGGGCTGGGCAATGTGGGCGAAGGATCGGTTAGTTATTCCGGCCTGAAGTATTTCAATATCTTCTTCTTCAGCTTCCGCATGCCCCTGTTCTTTATTGTTTCGGGCATCTTTGTGGGAGCCAGTCTGGCGCGCAAAGGCATTGGCGATTATGTCACCAACCGGTTCCAGACCATCTTTTATCCATTGATGCTATGGGGCAGCATCCAGATAACACTGCAATTGGCTTTTGCCGGTTATGCCAATGCCACCCGCGAACCCATGGATTATTTGAACCTGATCATAGAGCCACGTAAGCTCGAACAGTTCTGGTACCTGAACGCTTTATTCTTTGTCAGTGTATTGTATGCACTGGTACATTGGTACGGAAAAGCAAAGCCCTGGCAGCAGCTGGTATTAGGAGCTATATTCTATGCAATAGGAGGATATTGCCACGTACAGGGCATTAAGATCGGCTTTCTGATAGATGTATTATTCTTCTACCTGTTCTTTGCCGTGGGGCATGTGTTTTCGGATATGGTGCTGAATACGAAGAACTATAAGTGGCTCTCCTCCTGGAAAACTACCCTGATCGCCTTGCCGGTGTTTGTGCTGGTACAACACTTGTTTACTACCATAAACCTCAACCATCAGGACGATTATTATGTGCAATACAAGCTGCCGGCTGTTTTTGCCCTGATTGCCCTAATAGGAGGCGCATTCGTGATCCAGCTGTCATTCCTGTTGCAGGAACTGAATATCCTGCGCTTTTTGCGCGTAATAGGATACCATTCACTGTACATCTATGTAATGCACCTGATGATCACGGCAGGCACCCGGGCGGTGATGTTGAAATTGTTTCACGTACAGAATATACCGGTAATAATGGTCGTTAGTATCACCGTTGGGGTCATTTTACCCATGATATTCTATAATATCGCAGAGCGCATGGGCGCCTGGTGGCTGTTTACCCTCAAAAAGCCTGCTACAGGAACAGGAGGTGGCCAGCCATCCAATAACAAGGAGCAACCCCATAAAACGGTTGCTGTAGGCAGTTAATAACAGATATTAGAGCGCAATGGAGAACGAACCACATAAATACAAGACCTTCGAGATCATCAGCACACTGTTTGCTATCGCATTCAGCGCTGGCATGTTCGTCAAGTTCTTGTTCTTTTAGGACCTTATGGCAAGAAATGTGCTAAATAAAACCTCTGCATCCATCACTTCATGGCTGCACTACCATTTTCTGGACAGGAAGATGACCACCACGCTGGGCATCGCCCTGCTGGGGTTTATTGCCGTTGGCATGTCCTACCTTACGGTATTGGGTAATACTACACTGGCTATCGGTATTGTGGCGGGGGTGGCAGGCATCCTTATTTTCCTGCTGTGCATCGTTTATCCCAAAGTAGGTTATTACCTCACCTTTATTACCACCTTATTTATGATGTTGCCGGGTAGGTTAACCAACTCGGCTACCCAGATACCCACCGGACTTATTCCCGAATACCTGTCATACCTTACTTTGCTGGGAGTTATTACCCGGCAGGAGTACCAAAAAGAGATCACCAGCAAGTTCTGGAGCCACACCATCACCATATGGATCATGGTTTCACTGTTCTATTTCCTGTTGCAGGTAGTAAACCCTGCCATGAACAGCAAACTGGGTTGGTTCAATTTCTTCCGCAAGCAGGTGAGCTTTGCCGCTTTCTTTTACATGAGCTATTGCTTCCTCAATACCCGCAAAGCCATTGAGTTCTTCATGAAATTCTGGGTCTACCTCAGTCTTTTTGAATCAATCTATGCGGTCAAGCAGCAATGGTTTGGCTTATTTGGCTGGGAGCATGCCTGGCTCATGGCCGATCCCGAACGCGTGGGACTGTTCATCAACGCGGGCATGGTGCGCCGATTCGGGTTGTTGTCCGATCCGGCCGCGGCAGGTATTTTGTATGCTTCTTCCACGGTGCTCGTGCTCGTAATGGCCTTGCAGGAAAAAAACGTACGTAAAAGACTATGGTATTATGTCATGGCCCTTATTCACTTCCTGGCTACCAGTTACACGGGTACCCGCACGGCCACAGTAATGGTAATGGCAGGAGTAGCATTTTATTGCGTGCTCACCCTATACGAAAAGCGTACCCTGATCTTTTCAGGTGTTTTCATTTTCAGTATCGTTGCGCTGCTCGTGGCGCCTATTTACAATAACCCGGTTATTAACCGTCTACGATCCACTTTCGAGGGGTCCAAAGATCCTTCAAACATGGTGCGCGACATCAATCGGGAAATTGCCCAGCCCTACGTGTGGGCGCATCCCATCGGTGGGGGAGTTAATACGGCTGGGCTGGTGGGTAAAATGTATAACCCCGGTCATTACCTCTCGTTCATTCCACCAGATAGTGCCTACATGCAAACCATGATGGAGCAGGGGCCTATAGGACTTGCCTTGATGATGATCTTTTATTTTGTGATCCTCCGTACAGGTATCCGGTATTTTTACCGCACACGGGATCCTGATATCAGGACCTGTTATGCAGCTAACCTTGCTTCCATATTCAGTTTGATGATGGCCCAATATTCGCAGATGGCCATCGGACAATACCCAAGCGTGTTGTACTTTTACGGCGCTTTGGCTATATTCCTGAAACTACACCTTTACGATTCACCAAAAGCTGAAGCAAAAAAATAAAATGAACCTTGTAACCATGAATAGAATAATTGCCGGCATTTGTTTACTAATGCTGACTGCTGCTACTGCAAAAGCCCAACAACCTACAGGGCGCAACGTATCAACCTATCATGCCAATGATACTTCGAAGATCACCGATATTCGGGAAAAGCTGGTGCAGCTGGCCCTGCAGAACCCAAAATTTGAGGTGGCAGACCGTAATGTCAATGTAGCCAATTACCAGCTTCGCAAAGCCAAAGGCGGATGGCTGGGTGCGCTATCAGCCACCGGCAACCTCAACGAGCTTTCCCTTAAACAAAATAGCGGCAGCACGGGCGGAGTTAATCAGGCAACACTGTTCCCCCGTTACAATTTTAGCCTTAACCTGCCATTGGATTATTTTACCTCCAGGGCCAATGAGGTAAAGATTGCCCGGGAAAACCTGTACATCGCCAATGCACAAAAAAATGATCAATACAGAGATATCCGGAAAGCCGTCCTGGCCCAATATGAAGATTACCTGATGCACAAGGAAAAGCTGGAATTGGTCACCCGTATGGCTCAGTCAGGATATACTGAATACAAATTGACTGAAAAAGATTTTTCCGATGGCGCAGCAACACCTGAAGAGGTTAAGAAATCTGAAAACGCCTATTACGAGTTGCAGATGCGCAAGGTGGAAATGCAGCGCAATTTCAATATTTCCAAACTGGAATTGGAGCAAATGATCGGCGTTAGTATCGATGATGTATTAGGCAAGAAGTAAAGACCTTTGACGTTTCACAACTTGTCCCGACTTGACGGGATCTAACGTTTCACTATTATGATATGACCTTTACCCAAACCACAACACAACCTCAGGTAGCACCTGCCGCCAAAACCAAGGTATTTTTTCCCAACCTCGACGGGTTGCGGTTTATATCCTTCCTGGTGGTATTTCTGCACCATTGCTACCTGTCCTTTTTCAGCTACTTGCAAACCTCATCACCTACCGCATTTAAAATACAGTCCTTCTTGTTTCAGTATGGTACATTAGGAGTCAATTTTTTCTTTGTGCTCAGCGGCTTCTTGATTACCTACCTCCTCATCAGGGAAAAAGAAGTGACAGGCACCATCCATGTTGGCAATTTTTATATTCGCCGTATACTGCGCATCTGGCCATTATATTTCCTTTGTCTCTTTATTGGATTTGTGCTCTTTGCCATGCTCAAGAAAATGGGCGGAGAAGTCCCCCACGAAAGCGCCAACCCCTGGTATTATATTTTCCTGGTGGGCAATTTTGATTACATGAATACCTGGCCCGTAAAACCCGATGCGATCCTTTTATCAGTATTGTGGTCCGTATGCGTGGAAGAACAATTCTACCTGGCTTGGCCGGTGATCCTCAAATTTATACCAGTAAAGTCCTATAAGTATGTATTTGCGGGCATCATGCTCCTGTCGCTGGTGTTCCGTTCCTTCTATACCCATAATACCGAAGCCGATCATGCAGTACGGTATTTCCATACACTTTCCCTGATTGGCGATATGGCTTTGGGTGGAATGGTAGCATGGCTGTTATCGTTCCCCGGCAAGTTCAGGGATTTTATTACCAATCTCAGCAAGCCTGCCATTGCGTTGATCTATATCGGTACCCTGTGTGTAACACTGGGCAAAGGATATATATTCCCATATGGTGCGCCTATTATTTTTGAGCGGCTGGTGATAGGAATATTCTTCGCGTTGATCATTGCCGAACAAAATTTTGCAAAGAACTCCCTCTTTAAAATGAGTCAGTCAAAGCTCATGAGTAAACTGGGGGTATATACATACGGGTTATACTGTCTTCACCTCCTGGGTATGTACGCAACCGTAAGAATAGTAGTGAAATTGGGGTGGCACGAAGATAATTTGTGGGTGGCTGGAGCATCGGCTGTTATAGGCCTGCTGCTTTCCATAGCCATCAGTTTGGCTTCCTACCATTTATATGAGAAATGGTTTTTAAAATGGAAAGACAAATTCGCTTTCATTACTAAATAATGGTCTGTATCTTGCGTTAACCAGGTTACGATTGCCTGCCAGTTAACAGCTAAGGCTAACTGCTAATAGCTTAACTTAAACCGATTTAATGGACCGGCGTTCATCAGTTCCGGAGCGACTACTTGTTTTTACCGGAGCATTTATTTTCTTTCTTTGCACCCTGGCGGCTAATTTCTCCGGGCCGCATGACTCTATCGGATATCTCAACGGTATAGTTACTGGCAATCATTTGTTTCATCCACACCATCTCATATACCATTTCGTTACACATTATTGGCTTGTATTCAGTAAAGCCTTGCTACCAGGCGTTAAAGATTACTACCTCGTAGAAGCATTTACAGCACTGTGGGGTAGCGGAACAATGACGGTAGTATATTGCTTTTTCCGTAACAGGTTCAGGTTGTCGGTGATTCAATCACTTATAAGCCTTACTGTTATAGCCTTCTCATTTGGTCCTTGGTTTTATAGTGTGAATATTGAAGTATACGCGCCACCTATGCTCTTTTTGCTGATGGCTCTGTATATACTCACCAAAGAACGGTTGCAGCAAGCCGATATTTGGAAAGTGACCCTGCTTCATATAATGGCCATTCTGTTTCACCAGGTGCATGTGTTGTTCACAGTGGTAATACTCTATAAACTTTGGCAGCAGCGGAATAATATCAGGTTGGTGCCGGCTTTTCTCCAATACGCCTGTATGGGCATTGTATTGGTAGGAGGAGCTTACTTTATTGTAGGGTGGATAGTGGAAGGACAGAGCAGCATGGATAAATGGGTAGGCTGGTTGAGAGGATATACCCAGGACGGCGTATACTGGAAACCCCTTGATACTAAACTACCACTGTTGGTAGCCATTGGATATTCCCATGCATTTGTAGGAGGGCATTTTATACTGCGTCTTCCGAATGTAGAAAGAGCTTTAAGCGAATCACTCCACACCCATTCCCTGGGTGATGAAATGTACCTGGCCCGTCATATTTCCCATAGCACAGCAGTATTCCTGACAGTGTTGAGCGTCATATTGGGTATCGCTATGCTGTGGCTCATCGTGCGCTTTTTCCGTAGGTATAAGACGATCAGTGCTGCGGCAGGCAGTGTAGTTATCCCGCTGATGATCGTTGGTATAGTTTACTCGCTCTTCTTCACCTTCTGGATGCCGGAAATATTGGAATTCTGGATCTTCCAGGTCATTCTGCTGTGGTTATTGCTGTTAGGTACGCTTCAGTATGGCGGTAAAGGAGTTCCTTCCTTTAAAGGGTGGGGACGTATCAAGCCAGTAATGTTGGTAGCTGGCATCAGCATTATGCTGTTCATCATCAACTTCTTTGGTAGCGTCCGTTGGATGCTCGACCTGGAAAACGACCAGTACTATGCCAAAATGAAGCAGGTAAAAGAACAGGTACGCGACAAGGATGTAATACTGCTCCAGGATGCATGGCAGTTGAAAGACTTCTTCACCTATTTCACCCAGGCCAAAGTGCATGAGGCGCCAGCTGTCGATTCCCTTCGACCCATAGTCGATAAAGCGGTAGCAGATTGTCTTGAGCAGGGAGGCCGGCTATACATTTACACAGAAGCCACCCATTTTCAGCCACAGGGCACCCGGTATATTGACTCCCTGCTGAAAGTGTATGAACCACGTAAAAAAGTGCTTCCGGATTCTACAGCCAATATTCTGGTAATAGAATAATGTACGTATTTTCGCAGTAACGATTACCCATTGTCATCCATCCAATCATTTTCCTGCCAAAACCAGGCTTTATCCTGATTATTTGATGCGATTGTAAATAGTTGGCGTTCCCGGCTGTTCGTGTGCATGGTATTAAATACCAGTTTAAATTCCTGTACAATGGCTGTTATTTTCGACAATAATCTGATCCCTGCTTTCCACCGCAACGAACCACAGGCCCTGCGTATCCTGCTCCAGGAACATTATGCTCCAATGGTTAGTTATGCCAACCAGCTTATCAATGATCAGGAAGAAGCCACAGAAATGGTGGTCAATACCTTCATAAAGCTGATCGCCATGCGCCAGCATTTCAAAACAGCTGAGGATGTAAAAACATTTCTGCTGGTAACGATACGGAACAATTGCTATGATTTTTTGAGGTGCGTCGACATGGATAAGCCATCCAGGAAAGAAATGCTTTACCTCGCTGATCTGTTGCAAGCAGATAAAGCAGGAAATCCAGGTTTAGTGACGATAGAAAAACTGCTCGCACTATATAACGGTATTTACAAGTTGACCGGTCAGTGCAGTGAAGTATTCCAGCTCCTTTTTTATAATAAGATGACTACAAAAGATGTTGCTGAACAATTGGGCATTCCATTAAATGCCGTGCAGGAATATCGATCCCACGCTATCAAACAGTTACAACCTTTATTGGAAAAAGTATAACTGTAATACACTACATACAACCAGGACGCCGGAAAGCAGGAACAATAAAACCTTGATTTTATCAGAAACCGTCAGGAAAACTATGAAATCAAAAAAGAAAAAATTGGAAACCGAATTACCGGTATTGTATAATCGACGCTTGCCGTTAGCGACGAACAATGGTATGGAAATGGGAAAAATTTCGGAAAAAGAAAGAGGGTGGCCAGAAAGGGAAATGAGGAAGGGATACAGAATGGATAGGCCATGGATACTCCATACTAATGCCCTCTAACCCCAAAAACAGGTGCAATTTGCAAAAGGGCAGGCCAGAACGCGCCTTGGTATTACGCCCCTTGTAATCTGTAACTTGCACCCGGTAACCTGAAACCGCTAACCCTAACCCGGTCCCTTAATTGAGCAGTATCAATAATTCCTGCCAATCGCATTATTTTTTACGGATGATACAGTACTTTTTTATGCCATCTGGTGAAAAGAGCTTACCGAAGGACAGTTTTTCGTAGATTGATTGGTATATTTGAAATACTACATCCTTCGAATGACCCGCTAAACGATCCTCGCCTTATTTTCCCTTTTCTATGAACTATGAGCCAGGAAATCAACGATCAGCAAGATGGCCAGGCAGGTGATGACCAGCTATCTTT
Organism: Niastella sp.; assembly: GCA_017744515.1. Lineage (GTDB taxonomy): Bacteria > Bacteroidota > Bacteroidia > Chitinophagales > Chitinophagaceae > Paraflavitalea. Next base: position 16,350 of record JAGIBF010000119.1, on the reverse strand, counting down.
ACACCCTTTGTGTGAAGAAGACTTTCCATGGTTGTTATTGTGGATGACCAAAGAGAACAACGCCAGTTTGTCCCTGCTGCTTCAAACCACTAAAAGCAGTTCTGAAATAATCATCATAACGGGAGTTATAAACCAACATGAACGCGTGAGCCTGCTTACTGCTTATTCAGCGGTGTTCACCAGGTTAAGAACAGCCTATACACTGCAGTCGGGCGAGTATAGCATTCAACAACTACAACTGAATCCTTTGATTTATAACAAGTCTGTTCGGTTCGAACTGTTGAAACAGTATATAGAATATTTGATCAAAAAGGTGGCCGCCAAAAAGATACTGTGGGAGATCAATCACCTCGATAAGCTATACATGGACCTGGCCGAAAAGGCTGGGTTTAATAAATCAGTAGTACAGGGCCAGGTGCAGCTTACGCTGTATGAATATGCAGGATAACCCTGTCTGCTGCTTGCGCTGAAAGCCGCTACAACGCAAAGAAACGCAGGTTAATACACAGAAACGCTACTTTAGTCCACAAAATCAACAGATTACTGATATTTTCTTACCGAAGCTTTTTCATCTGCCGCATTTATCCGACTTTTGAGGCCCTTTTCAACACAATAATATGGAAACAGTGGCTATCCAGGGAAAGTTGACAACAGCACTTATTGAGCAGTTCCGGCAGATTACAGGCGCTGATTTTGTCCTCCTTGATGAAGAATCCCTCAACAATTACGGTCATGATGAAACAGAGCATTTATTATTTCCTCCGGAAGTAGTGATCCGTCCGCGCACTACCGAAGAGATAAGTGCTATTATGAAGATTTGTAACCAACACAAAATACCAGTTACACCCCGCGGTGCCGGTACTGGTTTAAGTGGCGGCGCTTTACCCCACCTCGGTGGCGTATTGATCTCTACAGATCGCATGAATTCCATTATAAACATCGATGAGAGGAATCTGCAGGTAATCACAGAGCCTGGTGTGATCACGGAAGTATTGCAGAATGCGGTGAAAGAAAAAGGACTCTTCTATCCCCCTGATCCCAGCAGTCGCGGCTCCTGTTTCATTGGCGGTAATATTGCCGAGAACAGCGGTGGCCCCAAAGCGGTGAAGTACGGTGTGGTGAAAGACTATGTGCTCAACCTTGAATTGGTATTACCCACCGGCGAAGTGATCTGGACAGGCGCCAACGTATTGAAGAATTCTACAGGATATAACCTTACCCAGCTGGCAGTTGGTAGCGAAGGCACCTTGGGTATCGTTACAAAGATCGTTTTAAAGCTGATCCCCCTGCCTAAGTACGACCTCCTGATGCTGGTACCCTTCCAGTCGCTGGAAAAAGCAGGAGAAGCTGTAAGCGCTATCTTCCGGGCAGGCTTTACGCCCAGCGCCCTGGAGCTGGTGGAGATCGATGCACTCAATATCGTAAGCAAATTCGTAGATAGCTCGGCAGTACCCGTTACAGAAGGCACTGCCGCCCACCTGATCATTGAGGTAGACGGTAATCACCTCGATACCCTGATGATTGAAATGGAGACCATCGGCAGCCTGCTGGACAATTATGATGCCGGTGAGCCCTTCTTTGCCGACGACGCCCAGCAGAAAGCCGAACTGTGGAAGCTGCGTCGCCGCGTAGCAGAAGCAGTAAAAATAGACGGTTATACCATCGAAGAAGATACGGTGGTGCCCCGTGCAGAACTGCCTGCATTGATCCGCGGCGTAAAAGAGCTGGGTATCAAATACAACTTCAAAGCAGTATGCTACGGACACGCTGGCGACGGCAACCTGCACATCCGCATCAAAAAAGAAGGCATAGCCAACAGCAATGATGATCCGGAAGTAATCAAAGGCATACGCGCCCTGTTCAAGCTGGTACATGAGCTGGGAGGTACCATAAGCGGTGAGCATGGCATTGGCCTGCTCCAGAAAAACTATATGGATATCGTCTTCAACGAAACTCAGCTGCAATTGATGCGTGGTATCAAGCGCGCTTTTGATCCCAACAATATCCTCAACGCAGGAAAAATATTCGATTAATCATTTCAACATGAAGCATGGGTTAAATTTAATCCATGCTTCATGTATTATAACTTCCACATTTTGTGGAAGTTGGGACAGCTCCCCAATTACCGCCATTTTTCGTGTATACTTGCTTAAACCGATTTTTTGCAATACCTTAGTTCCTGCTGGTAAGCCAATGTGCTTATAACCTCCGGCCCCTTGCCATCACCCAATCATCCTGCCTTGCCGGCTGTTTATAATCACTATTCCTCCAATATCGACCGTAAGTTTTTCAAGCTAAATAAAACATATATTAAAAATATGAGCGGATTCGATTACAAACCAGGGTGGAAGGATCCACGCAAATATGGTAAGTACTTCAATTATTTTGCTGAATACGTAAAATATGGCGATTTCAAATCATTGAAGCATTCATTGAACTACATCTTTGCCCACAAATTTCCCAAGGCTGACTACGTGACCAGCAGTGGCATGGGAAAATACCTTATACGTAAAGGCTCCAACGATTTCCAGTTTATCAACTACGCTTACGAAAAAAGCATTAAAGACTATTTCGTAAAGAACATGGATACATTCGATGTATTCATCGACGTAGGCGCCTGTATCGGCGAGTACGATATCTGGCTGGCCCGCCACGGAAAGCGCTGTATAGCTGTAGAACCTGTGAGCTTCAAAAGCCTCAGGACTAACATCGAAATGAACAACCTGCAGGATAAGATCAAGGTTTTTGCCTGTGGGGTAGGGGCTAAAAAAGATAGAGTTTATTTCGAGATCATGGACCACCTGATCAGCTCAAGCCACTACGAGCGCGAGTCTGGTAAAGAACCAAACGTGGATATTGAAAGGATCGATGACCTGGCAACCCAGTTTGGCCTTAAGCCCGAAGACCGTGTTATTCTGAAGCTGGACGTGGAAGGCATGGAAGCCGAAGCGATCGCTGGCGCCGTTGAGTTTATCCGCTCCCGTAAAGACCTCCGGGTTATTTATGAGCACTTCGAAGAAGATAATTTCCGCAACGATAAAGCGCTGTTGGCGGTGGCCGATTTCGACTTTGCCACGATGGATGAGGCAAACCGGATCGCCATAAAAAAAGCCTAAAACTCGCTTCCCTTTGCGCTCAATAGTATTGCCCCTGTATATTTGCAGGGGCTTTTCATTTTATTTCTAAATTCAATCCATATGAACAGGAAATCGTTGCTGCTCGCTGTAACCCTTCTCACCACCTTGCATTTTACCACCCTGGCGCAGGACGAAGAACGGCAGGGAGGATTCGACAAGAGTAAACTCTTCTTTGGCGGCAACTTCGGATTGGGATTCGGCAGTAACAGTACCCTGATCAATGTATCTCCGCAAATAGGCTATCGCTTCAATCCCTACCTGGCAGCAGGCGTTGGTCTCAACTTCATCTATTCCAGCTACCGATATCGCTTCTATACGCCCGAGTATAAAGAAAACTATGGCGTGGCTGGTCTCAATGTGTTTGGACGTGTATACCCCATAGAATACCTCTTTCTCCAAATCCAGCCGGAAGCAAACTATAACTGGGGTAAGTTCAAATTTTATGATGGTACACCCGATCAGAAACTGGACGGTAAGATAGTACCCTCTTTATTGGGAGGCGCAGGCGCAGCCATCCCTGCAGGTCGTGGTGCTTTCATCATCATGGTGCAGTACGACCTCTTGCAGGAAGCCCGCTCTCCTTACGGTAACCGTGCCTTCTACAACTTTGGTTACAACATCGGATTCTGATTAACTGATGGTGTTGAAGATCTCTACCGGCGTTTCACATACAATGATGCGCTCCGATACTGTTTCATACAGAAAACCCTCCTTCTGCATTTGCTTCAGGTGGTTGATGAGATGATTGTAAAAGCCAGCTGAGTTGAGGATGTATATCTTTTTATCGTGGATCTTCAGTTGATTCCAGGTGATCATCTCGAACAATTCATCCAGCGTACCAAAGCCACCAGGCAATACGATGGCAGCATCGCACATCTCATACATCATTCGCTTACGTGTATGCATATCAGGTACAATAGCCAGCTCCGTTAAGCCCTCATGCTGATGCTCCCACTCGATCAATAACTTGGGAATAACACCCATCACTTTACCGCCCTGTGCCAGCACGGCATCAGCTACAGTGCCCATCAGGCCTTTCTTTCCGCCACCATATACCAGCTTCATGTTCAACATGGAAATGTATTTGCCAAGTTCTGCCGCATGCTGATCGAATACAGGGTTTTTGCCTGTCTTTGATCCGCAGAAAACCGCTACCGCTTCTATCTTCATATAGCTATATTGAATATTTTAATCCTTGCGCCAAACAGCCTGATTCATGGGGTTGATACAATGAAACAAGCCACGGTTGGGCACTTCAGGGCAGCTAAGATAAGAGGAATGCGTCCAATTGATAACAATTTTATTATCTTCAGACCCGTTTCTGCTGTATGTTTGTTAACTAATAATCATCTATGTCCCCTACATTGCTGTTCTCTTTTGTTATTGGTTATTTCGTGTTATTGCTGGTAGTGGCTTACTTTACTTCCCGCAATTCCAATAACGATTCATTCTTCATCGGAAACCGCAATTCCAACTGGATGCTGGTGGCGTTTGGTATGATCGGCACCTCGTTGAGTGGAGTGACGTTCGTGAGTGTACCGGGCGCTGTAGGAAAAGAATCATTCGCTTACTTCCAGATCACGCTGGGTTATCTCATCGGCTACCTGGTGATCGCTTATGTATTACTACCGTTATATTACCGGCTGAACCTTACGTCTATTTATAACTACCTGAGCACACGGTTGGGTTTTGCTTCTTATAAAACCGGTGCATCCTTCTTTATCCTGTCAAGAACGTTAGGAGCCACGGCCCGTTTGTACCTCGTAGTAAAAATTTTGCAGGACGCTATTCTTGGCAATGCCCCCTTTAATATTCCTTTCTGGCTTACCACACTCATCATTCTGGTGATGATATTGCTGTATACCTATGAAGGGGGTGTTAAAACCATTGTATATACCGATACCCTGCAAACAACCTGTATGCTGGCAGGATTGGTAATATGCGTGGTGTATATTTTAAAGACGATGGACATGAGCCTGGGGCAAAGCCTCGAAGCCATGAGCGATAAAGGGTACTCTAAAATATTCTTTACTGATCCCGGCAGCCGGTTCTTTTTCCTCAAGCAGATAGCGGCAGGCGCTTTCATTACCATCACTATGACAGGCATGGACCAGGAAATGATGCAAAAGAACATATCGGTAAAGACCCTGAAGGACGCGCAGAAGAATGTAGTGACCTTATCGCTGATCATGCTGGGAGTAATATTGTTGTTCCTGGTCCTGGGTGGCTTGCTTCATCTGTTTGCAGCACAACAAGGCATTGTGGCTACCGGAGACAAGCTATTCCCTACTGTTGCACTGCAACACATGCCGCCGGTGATCTCAGCCATCTTCATCATTGCGCTGATCTCGGCCCTGTTTCCCAGTGCTGATGGTGCCATCACAGCCCTCACATCATCATTCTGTATCGATATCATCGGGATGCAACGCAATACAAACTGGACAGATGCACATAAGAAGAAAGTACGCCAACGCGTACACCTCACCTTTGCCGTTATCTTCCTCTTGTTTGTAATGATTTTCAAGTGGGTTAATAATCCAAGCATGATTGGTGTGATCCTGAAGGTAGCGGCCTATACCTATGGACCTTTGTTGGGCCTTTTCAGCTTCGGTATTCTTACGAAAAGAGTAGTGCGCGATGAAGCAGTGCCCCTGATATGTGTTGCCTCGCCAGTCGTTTGCTTTATCCTGGATAAATACCAGAAGCAGATATTAGGTTCTTTCGAGATCGGCCTGGAACTGCTCATCATCAACGGCCTGCTTACCTTTATCGGACTCTTAATGATTTCAAAAAAAACAGCTACTGCATAAACTAAATATTTCATTCATTCGTTAATCATACAAGTGGTTAACCACACGATGCCATCCACTCAGCGGATGGCATTGTAGTCTATGCTTGCCAGCGGTCGCACCTTCCTCCACACAACAGAGATGCCTCCCCTCAGGCAAGAAAAAGAATTGTCCGGTCCCTTTAGGGCCGGGAATACAAGTCTCAGCATTTTACAGGGCTTTAGCCCAATAGCTGGACTTAGAACCTCTAAACAATTTAGTGTATGAATGGAACGATCAAGATCTCTAAGCAACGGCGCTGGTCCGAATCAAAAGCACACTCAAGCTGGCAAATATTCAAAATAATGGCCGAATTCGTAGACGGCTTCGAAACATTAGCTAAACTCGGTCCTTGTATATCCATTTTTGGCTCAGCCCGTACCCAACCTGGACATGCTTATTATGAACTCACGGTAGATGTTGCCCGCAAACTGGCCGAAGAAGGCTTCGGTATCATTTCAGGCGGTGGCCCCGGTATTATGGAAGCAGCCAACAAAGGTGCCCAGTTGGGAAGTGGTAAATCGGTAGGTCTCAACATCGAGTTGCCATTCGAGCAACACTCGAACCCCTTTATCGACCGCGATGCCAACCTGAACTTCGACTACTTCTTTGTACGAAAAGTAATGTTTACCAAATATTCCCAGGGCTTTGTGATGATGCCGGGAGGTTTTGGTACGATGGACGAATTTTTTGAAGTAGCCACCCTCATCCAAACCGGCAAGATGTCACCGGTACCCCTCATCCTTTTCGGATCACAATACTGGGGAGGGTTGATGGAGTGGATGAAGGAAACCATGCTCCAAAAAGCCAATAATATCTCCGCCGGCGACCTGGACCTGCTGAAGATCGCCGACACGCCGGAAGAAGTAGTAGAACACGTACTCCAATTCTACACCAAACATCCATTACAACCTAACTTTTAATAAAGACCGAAAGACGGTAAAGTCAGCAAGTCCGGAAGATTTGGAAATGTATTTTGCCAGTCTTCCGGACTTTTCTGTTTTCCGGGACTTTCAGCCTGTTTTTCTTTCCGTCTTCCAGACTTTGCCGTCTTTCGGACTTTACAAGTATTTTTGCCCGGATGGATATCCTTTCCCCGTTGGTACAGTCCTATGCAGACCGCTTTTCTTCCCCCGAAGATGAGTTGCTGAAGGAAGTTGCTGCCCAAACGCAAGCCTCCCACCCGCATGCCCACATGCTCAGTGGCCAGGTGCAGGGCAAATTCCTTGAAATGGTCAGCACCCTGCTGCAGCCCCGCCGCATTCTGGAGATTGGCACCTTTACCGGCTATAGTGCCCTCTGTCTTGTTAAAGGTTTGTCAAAAGATGGCCTCTTGCATACCATCGAACTACGCCCAGACGATGCTACAGTGGCCAGGGCAAATTTCGATAGGTCAAATGCCCCTGAAAAGATAATTTTGCACACAGGGAATGCGTTAGAGATCATTCCAACCCTTAAAGAAACCTGGGACCTGGTATTCATCGATGCCGATAAGGTAGGCTATACCGACTATTACGAATTGGTATTGCCGGCTGTCAGACAAGGAGGGGTGATATTGGCAGATAATGTTCTATTCCACGGTCAGGTACTCGAACAGCCCATTACCGGTAAAAGTGCAAAAGCCATTCAGGCATTTAATGAACGGGTACAACAGGACAAACGTGTAGAAAATGTGTTACTTACCATCCGCGATGGTTTACTGTTGATCCGCAAAAAATAAGATCCATGCCGTTAAAACGCTTATTGATTGTAGTACTATTATTGGCAACTCTGTGGACGAAGGCTCAGAAAAGCGATGATATTTACGGGTATATCAATCTTTACAAAGAACTGGCAATGCAGGAAATGGTGCGCACAGGCGTGCCGGCCTCCATCAAACTGGCCCAGGGCATTCATGAAACCATGGCTGGCAAGTCGGACCTGGTGCTGAAGTCCAATAACCATTTCGGCATCAAATGCAAAGCCACCTGGGTGGGCGATAAAGTATACCACGACGACGATGCCCGTGGAGAATGCTTCCGGAGTTATTCTTCCCCCAACGACTCTTACATGGACCATTCCAACTTCCTCAAGAATAGTACCCGCTATGCATTCCTGTTCCAGCTGGACCCCACCGATTATAAAGGTTGGGCATTTGGCCTGAAGAAAGCAGGATATGCTACCAACATCAAGTATTCACAGATCATCATCAAGCTTATAGAAGACTATAACCTGCAGCAATATTCTTTGATTGCCCTGGGCAAGATCGCTCCGCAGGATGAGATACTGGCAGGCAACCCCAAGAAGCCCACAGAAGCAGACGGCACTTTGGCTGGTGGCCCTGCGGTGATCGCTCCCTTTAATGCAGTAGAGGAAGAAATAAAAGAAACACCCAAGGTCAACTGGCCCGAAGGCGAATTCACGATCAACAATACTAAAGTAATCTATGCTAAGTCAGGCACCGCTTTGCTGGCTATAGCCCAACAATATGATGTGTCGTTAAGGCGCCTGATGGATTTCAACGACCTGAATAAAGAAGATATACTTGTCGATGGCCAATTGTTATTCCTGCAGCGCAAAAGGAAAGTAGGCGCGAGTGAAAAGCGCATTGTGCAGCAAGGCGAGACATTGTATGATATTTGCCAGACGGAAGGCATCCGGTTCGAATCTTTGCTGGACCACAACCACCTGCAGGGCCAGGATGTGGTGGCGCCCGGAGAAGCCCTGTACCTGCAATCCAAAGCGCCTGCAAGACCCAGGCTGGCCAGTGAAGTAGCACCAGTAGTAGCGCAGGTTACGACTCAGCGACCACGCACAGAAGCGCCCGCAGCCAATTACGTCACCCATACCGTGCAAACCAAAGAAACCCTGTATAGCATAGCCCGGAAATACAGCATTACTGTAGAACAACTGAAAGATTGGAATAAAATGACAGGTTATGAACTGAAGATCGGACAGGAGCTGATTATTTACAAAAACTGATCTATGAGCATTATTCGTGTACACGATAAACAGTTTGAACCATACCTGACTGCTAACGAGATTTCCGCCCGCATTAAAACGCTGGCCGGTCAATTGGATAAAGATTATGCCGGCAAACGGCCTTTGTTCATTGCCATCCTCAACGGCTCTTTCATATTTGCTGCAGACCTGTTCAAGGAACTGACCATGGAAGCCGAGATCTGTTTCATCAAACTGGCTTCATACAAAGGCACCAAATCCAGCGGACAGGTGATCACTGCTATTGGCCTCGATACAGATCTCTTTGGCAGAGATGTAGTTATAGTGGAAGATATTGTCGATACGGGCAAAACCCTGAGCGAATTTCTGCCCCAGCTGAAGCATCAGCAGCCCGCCTCCATGAAAATCGTAGCTTTGCTGCACAAGCCGGAAGCTACCGTTTTTCCCATCCCTATTGACTACCTTGGCTTTGCAATACCCAACAAGTTCGTGGTTGGGTACGGACTTGATTATGATGGATTAGGAAGAAATATCCGGGAAATATACAAACTGGTGGAATAGAACCGTTAATGATTGTAGAAAGGCCTGTTATTGGGCCGGTTACGTTCTAAACAACCCCGTGTTTGAAAATTGCTGTCGCCATATCCTTGTTATTGATAACCATTTCTCCTGCTTTTTCGCAATATTACCTGCGCGGAGAAGTCCGGGATGAAAAACAGAATGCATTATCCAACGCTAAGATACTCCTGCATTCCACCCGGTATCTTTACTATTCCGGCAGCAGCGGCTCCTTTGGTATCCTGTCTACCCATCAAGCCGATTCTATTACCATTTCCCTCGAAGGCTATCAACCCGTTTGTGTGAAGCTGGAAGCAGCCAAATACCAGACGATCGTCCTCAAAATGCTCTATTCCTCTGCCAACGTACAGCGGAACAGGCTGGTTTCTTTTACCCGCAACCTCGATCAGGCAGACCTGCATAAACGCACTATTACCGGGGAAACATATAGCTCCCTGGTGGAAAATGAATTCATGCCCGCCCGGAAATACCCTGAAACGGGATGCGCCATCCACACCGATAAAGCCTCCTACAGTAACATCCGGCGCTTCCTGGGTATGAATACACAAGTGCCCCCGGATGCCGTACGCATAGAAGAGCTCCTGAATTATTTTAGTTTCGATTATACAGCACCCCCACGAGATAGTATTTTCGGTTTCAAATCTTACCTGTCCGATTGCCCGTGGAATGCACAAAGCAGATTATTGTTCCTGCACGCCAGTGCCCGGAAGATCGATCCGGAAAAGATACCGCCCACCAACCTCGTGTTCCTGATCGATGTATCAGGCTCGATGGATATGCCCAACCGGTTGCCTTTACTGAAGTCGGCTTTCAAGCTGCTGGTCGATAACCTGCGGGAGAAAGATACCGTGTCCATTGTTGTATATGGCAGCACAGTAGGCGTGTGGCTTACGCCCACCTCGGGCATAGAGAAAGACAAGATCAGGCGATCCATTGAAGAATTATATCCCGGTGGCTCTACACCCGGTGAATCGGGCATACGTACGGCCTACCGATTGGCAAAAAGCCAGTTTATCCCCGGCGGTAATAACAGGGTGATCCTGGCCACTGACGGTGATTTCAATGTGGGCCAGACATCGGAAGATGAATTGGAAAAAATGATTACCCAGCATCAGCAGTCAGGCATCTACCTTACCTGCCTGGGCGTAGGCATGGGCAATTATAAAGATTCCAAACTGGAAATACTGGCCAAGAAAGGCAACGGTAACTTTGCCTACCTCGACAATGAAAAGGAAGCAGAGAAGGTATTGGTAAAAGAGCTTACACAAACCTTGTATACCGTAGCCGATGATGCCTTCCTGAACGTGTGGTTCAATCCTTCGGTAATAAAAGATTACCGACTCATAGGTTTTGACAACAAAGTAAATGCCCTGGCCGACTCATTAAGCGAAGTGGAAGGTGGAGAAGTTGGATCGGGACATTCCCTGCTGGCCATGTTTGAGCTGGTACCACTCAGTCAATCTTACGATTGGGGCCATGCAAAAGATGGCCTGGCCAAAGCAACCTTGAGCTATAAAATTCCTGGTGATTCCATAGTGCGTACTACAGGTTATACGGCGCCTGTTTCTTTGACATCTTTTTCTGAACTGCCGGATTGCTATCAGTTTGCTACAGCAGTGACCATGTTCGCTGGCATGCTGAAGAGTTCTCCTTATATGCGCATGGTGAACTGGAATGATGCAGCTATCATTGCCAATGAAGCACACAACCCGCAGGATGCGATACAGAAAGAATTCATCACCATGATCGCCAAAGCCAAAAAGATATACGGTAACAGAAAAAAGAAAAAGCTGAAAGAATAAAAAAAGCTACGAGCTGTGAGCAACGAGCTTCGAGCAAAAGCAACAAAAAGACCTGACAAGTTTTGTTTGCTTCGAAACGAAACCTGTCAGGCCTAAAAAAGCTCGCAGCTTGTATTTCCTACGAGAACATCTCCCGCACTTTATCAAAGAAGTTCTTATCGGATTTATCCGGTTGTGGTTTGAAGTTAGGTGAGTTGTTCAGCTTTTCCAGCATGGCCCTTTCTTCAGCAGTCATATGCTGTGGCGTCCATACATTGATGTAAATAAGCTGGTCACCTTTTTCATAAGAATTTACAGCGGGGAAACCCTTTCCTTTCAGGCGGAATATTTTACCACTTTGGGTGCCTGCCGGTATCTTGATCTTGGCCCGGCCATCGATGGTAGGTACTTCCACATTGGTGCCGAAGGCCGCATCGGGGAAGGAGAGGTGCAGCTCGTACGCTACATTCAATCCGTCGCGGTGCAATTCCTTGTGTTGCTCTTCCTCAATGAGGATGATCAGGTCGCCGGGAGCGCCACCGCGTTCACCAGCATTACCTCTGCCAGCCACGTTGAGTTGCATACCTTCCTGTACGCCGGCCGGAATATCGATGGTTACTGTTTCTTCACTGTATACTCTTCCTTCACCCTTACAGGCAGTACATTTAGCAGTAACGGTAGAACCTTCACCATTACAGGTAGGACAGGTAGTTACCGTTTGCATTTGTCCAAGGAAGGTATTGGTCACTTTGCGTACCTGTCCGCTGCCACCGCAGGTATTACAGGTCTGAACACTGTTCTTATCTTTAGCGCCACTGCCGCTACAGGTAGTACAGGGCACATATTTTTTAACCTTGATCTGTTTGGTACAACCTTTGGCAATCTCTTCGTAGTTGAGCTTGAGTTTGATGCGCAGGTTGCTGCCCCGTACGCCACGGCTGCGTTGGCCGCCGCCTCTTCTACCGCCGCCGCCACCAAAGAAGTTGCCAAAAATGTCATCACCGAAAATATCTCCAAACTGGCTGAAGATATCCTCCGCGCTCTGTCCGCCACCATAGCCACCACGGCCATTACCACTTAATCCGGCATGGCCAAAACGGTCATATTGAGCACGCTTATCTGCATCGCTGAGTACTTCATAAGCTTCAGCTGCTTCCTTGAACTTTTCCTCGGCAGCCTTGTCGCCGGGGTTACGGTCGGGGTGGAACTGCATAGCTACCTTGCGGTAGGCTTTTTTGATCTCATCCGCTGATGCGCCTTTAGCTACGCCCAGTACTTCGTAATAATCTCTTTTCGACATGATGGGTTTTTGAATTATTTACCTACTACTACCTTGGCGAACCGGATGATCTTATCATTCAGGTAATAGCCTTTTTCTACTTCGTCTACTACCTTGCCTTTCATTTCCTCCGTAGCGGCGGGTATTTCGGTGATCGCCTCATGGTGATCGGGGTTAAACTCGGTACCGATGGTTTGCATGGGTTTCAATCCTTTGGCCTGCAGGGTATTCTTCATTTTGGTGAATACCAGTTTCACACCCTCTTTGATAGCAGCTGCATCATTACTGGTTTGCAATTGCTTCTCGGCGCGGTCTGAATCATCCAGCACTTCCAGCAGGGAAACAATTACGTCTTTACCAGCGGTTTGTATCAATTCCAGCCTTTCCTTGGCTGTCCTTTTCCTGAAGTTGTCGAACTCGGCAGCCTGGCGCAGGTACTTTTCTTTCAGTTCCTGTACCTCCGCTTTGAGCTTTTCTATTTCATCTTCATTGGCCACAGGCTCATTCAAGTGGGTAGACCCACTTACGCTATCGTCGGTATTGATATCCATGGTTTCACCATTACCCTGGTTCAAAGGCTCTTTTTCTGTCATAGGTGTATGTGTATTTTCTCGTTTATTACTGCAAAATTGACTGCTTTTCCCAGTGTTGGGATGCAAAACTGTAAAAATACAAGTTTTGCATAGCAAAGCCATGTTGGGCAATTATTTTGCCATTAAGCCTTTAAGGTCAAAAAGGCAGGAAAATCAACTTACATTTGCGCCCTATGACAAGTGTTGTTCTCAAAAAGAAGATCAGTCACCGTGTAGTAAATGGCCATCCCTGGATATTCGGAAATGAAGTGAACCTGATAGATGGCGATGCCAAAGCAGGCGATGTGGTAGAAGTGTTTACACATGATAAAAAATTCGTTGGCAAAGGATACCTGAACCCCCAGTCACAAATACCTGTACGCATCCTTACCCGCGAGAAACAGGAGGTAGTGAATGAGGACTTCTTCTTCCAGAAACTCAAACAAGCCTGGGAATACCGGCAGCAACTGGGGTATGTAGAGAACTGCCGGTTGATCTTTGGAGAGGCCGACAGCCTGCCACAACTGATCATCGACAAATTCAACGACTATTTTGTAATTCAGACCCTTGCCCTTGGCATTGATGTGTGGAAACCTGCCATCGTGAAGGCGCTGGAAAAAATATTCAGGCCCAAGGGCATTTATGAGCGCAATGATGTGCCGGTGAGAGAACTGGAAGGGCTGGCCCAGCAAAAAGGGTTTCTGTCAGCACCTTTTGATACCCAGATCGTTATCCAGGAAAATGGGTTGAAATTTCACGTAGATATTGAGAACGGGCAGAAGACAGGATACTTCCTCGATCAGCAGGATAACCGCCGCGCTATCCAGCATATTGTGAAGGGGGCCGACGTATTGGGTGCTTTCACCTACACGGGCACCTTCGAGATACACGCTGCACACTATGGCGCCAAATCGGTGCTGGGGCTGGATATCTCTGCCAATGCAGTAGCCCAGGCCAACCGCAATGCTGAGCTGAACGGCTATGGTAAGATCTGCAAATTTGAGTGTGTCAATGCCTTCGATGTGCTTAAAGCCTGGGGTAAGGAAGACAAGCGCTATGACGTGGTAATGCTTGACCCTCCGTCGTTTACAAAAACAAGAGACAATATACAGAAAGCCATTACTGGCTATAAGGAGATCAACCTTCGAGGGATGAAGCTGGTGAAACCTGGCGGATTCCTGGTCACCTCAAGCTGTACCAACCTGGTACCGCAGGCTATGTTTATGGAAATCATACAGATGGCCGCCAAAGATGCCCGCCGGAAATTAAGGCAGGTAACCTTCCAAACGCAGTCAGCCGATCACCCGATCGTATGGGGATGGGAAAACACCCACTACCTTAAATTCCTGATCGTACAGGTTCTTTAGCGTGAAAAGTGAAAGGTCAGACGTGAAACAAGCTCTCACGTTTCACTTTTGACGTCTCACGTCTTACAATTACTTGGAAACCTGGAATTTACCAGCTTCTACGAGCCTGCCGGCTTTGTCGCGTAACTGGAAAATGTAGATGCCGCGGAAGAAATCCGTAAGGCTAACCACCGTTTTGGGCGTAACCTCTGTTACTTCATGAACTTTCTTGCCGGGTAAATTGAATATCTGAAGCGTATAAGATTTGTCATAACTCTTCTGAAAATCAAAGGTTATGAACGAAGTGGCGGGGTTGGGGTAAAAACGGATGATCTTGGTAATAGGATCTCCTGCCGGGAGAGGCGTAGTACGCTCCTGGCTTTTTACCTCGTTAGACAATAAAAGGATAATGGACAATGTGTAAATAATCCTCATGCAGGATAATATTTTACGGTTGATATCCAAGATATTTCCTTTTGACTAAAGTTACAACTCATTTGCTGAAAAATTCCAGGGAACAGAGGATTCTCCCCATTCCCCCGGAAGTTTTAAAATTATGTTAACTCCAATGCTTGATTTATGTCAATTTTACTGCCAGGGCAGCTTCAATTGCCTCAAAATTGGGCAGATCACCGGCATTTTCCAGCACTTCTGCGTATTGAACCACGCCTTCTTCATCGATCACAAAAGCTGAACGCTTGGACACGCCTTTCATATCGAAGATCCAGTTCTCATACAATGTGCCATAAGCCTCGGATACTTGTTTATTGAAATCGCTTAACAAGGGGAAGTTCAGAGTTTGCTCCGACTTGAATTTAGCCAGTGTAAAAACCGAATCCACACTAATGCCAAAAACCTGGGCATTTACATGTTCGTACTGCGCGATATTGTCCCGAACGGTGCACAGCTCTTTGGTACAAACACCGGTAAAGGCCTGTGGGTAAAACAACAACAGTACCTGCTTACCCTTGTACTCGGAAAGAGTGATCTTGTTTTTATCGGAATCGTACAGCGAAAAATCAGGGGCATTTTGTCCGACTTCAATTTTCATATCGTTGCATTTAGGCTTTTAGGTCAGACAAAAATAACGTGCCAGCCGGTTATTTGGTACAGGCAATCGCTGAAACTGCATTTTTAATCAATGAAGCGGGAGAAACAAGTAGACCGGAAGTCAGTAAAGCCCGAAAGAAGAGCAGGTCCAACAGGAAACTCAGCAAAGCCTGAAAAGAAGAGCAGGTTTTGCTCCAGGAATTCCAGATAAATCCATCAAATCCTATAAATCATGGTTCAGACTAAAACCTCGGGCATAGAACCTTGTCTTCGCTGGAGTTAGGCCGGTCGAGGAAGCTGATCCAGGAAAGCGACAACTCGATCCCCCCGCGTCCCTGGCTGGCTGTTTTTAATTGAGAAACATTCACATCGTAGCTCAGCGCTATGGAAATCGGGTGGCGGTCAAGTTTTATGACAGGTATCAGGGCGTCTTTCCAGCGCAGAAAGGCGCCGGCATGCACAGTATACAGCGCATTATCCGGATCGCCGCCAAGTTTGTAAGAATACAAGGCGCCACCGATAGTTTCATTAAAGGAGCCTTGTGTAGAGTGATCGGCCTGGATGATAAAATAGGAGTATTCGTCTACGCCAAATGTAACACCAGCTGAGAACACATATTTAGGCTGCAATTCAATAGTGGCATTGCGGTAGAACGAGTTTTTAGGTCTGTTGAGGTGATGGTAGGCTGCCCCCAGGAACATACTGTTCTTCTGGTCTTCGCCAAAAGTAGTATTAAAGCTCATACCCACACTTGCATCCCAGGTATTGAAATTAGGCGCCGTAAAGTTTTCTCCGGTAGGAGCTGAAGGATCGAACCCACCACCGCCATACTGATTGT
>JAGIBF010000118.1:10686-17615 GCA_017744515.1 Niastella sp. | reverse complement strand
CAGGGTGAGAAATCTGCCTGCGACATAAACGATTA
Source organism: Niastella sp. (assembly GCA_017744515.1). Taxonomy (GTDB): domain Bacteria; phylum Bacteroidota; class Bacteroidia; order Chitinophagales; family Chitinophagaceae; genus Paraflavitalea. The sequence continues at coordinate 17,580 of JAGIBF010000118.1, read as the reverse complement.
CAAACGAATAACCTGGTGGCCACCTTTAAGCGGGAAGGTTTTCCCATTCCAGATAAAAGAGCCTGTTACGGCAACAGGAAGTGTTATCTCAGCCTGAACACCTTGAGCACCTTTCTTTTCCAGGCTCACCACTATCTCACCATCTGGATGCGGCATTTTGCCCGTGGCCTGTTGCAGCTCACCCAATTGTGGCTTTACCTGTACCTTCCGGAAGCCGGGCGCCGCAGGCGTGATGCCACAGATGGTAGCAAGAAAATCATAATTGGGACTGGCGCTCCAGGCATGGCAATCGGAACGTGTGGGATCAGGGTTCTCCGCAAAAGTGGTGAGACCGTTCTTCAGCATATCGCGCCAGGGTGTAAGCTGGGAATAATACAACTGCCCCATCTCCGCTTTCTTGAGCGCCAGCGTAAGATAAAAGCGATAATAAAAAGTAGCCTGACTCAATGTAGTATCATACAGCACCTTGCGCATCACTGCCTGCCGTTGTGCTGCAGGAATAGCGCCCGTGAGCACGCCCATAATGCTGGCATGTTGGCTAAACGTGTTACGTTCAGGCGTGTTGGCCATTACACTTTTACCGGCATCAAAACAGGCCAGGTATGCACCTTTGCTTAAGCTGGCTGCAATTTTCCGGTAGCGCTCCGCCTGCGGCATCTTTTTAAAATAGGTGAACAGTTCAGCTGCCTGCTGTAAAGTATATACATATTGCAACGTGATCACAGAAGAGTTTCCATTGGTAGCTCCATCGGGTACACCATTGGGGAAAGCTTTATTCCAGTCGGTAAAGTTCCACCACTTCATAGGCCCCAGCATCTGACGGGATGAATCGATGTGTTGTTCATACCAGTTCAATACGCCTTCTGCCGCAGTAAGGAACTGCTGTACAAATTGCTCATCACGTCGGTGCATGAAATAGTCATACACCATCGACACCCAAAACAAGGAGAACGGCGGTATCACCTGCAGGCGGTTGCTGGGATACCTGCCTTGCGTCAACCCTTCCGGTACGCGGGAATAATAAAAATCCAACAGTGCTTTACGCATGAGCCGGTCATCGCCGGTAACGTACAAGGATATAAGCGATTGAATACGGGTGTCACCTTCATATTGCAGTTGCTCATAGTAGGGGCAATCATAGTAAGTTTCACCGGCGCACAAACGTGCCGTACGCCAACCCACATTCCAGATATCCTGCAGCGAAGCATCGTTACTCGTAAACACCGCCTTTTGTACGAAAGGATAACCGGTATACATGCCATACAGATCATCAACGACCAGCGATTGTTCTTTGGTAGTAATATCCAGCTGTACATACCGCCAGGTCCGCAGCCACAAAGGGCGGAACAATCTTTTGCTGCCGCCATCCGCTACAAACACATCATAATTACCGGCGATCTGCTTGCCATCAATCTCATTACGGTTGCCTTTTCCCTGTTTGCCAAACAACGCTTCTGCATAGGTCAGTTTAATAGTTGCTCCTTTTCCTTCGCTCGCTATCAGTTCAGGATACGCTACGGTATTAAAAGTCTGATCGAGTAAAATACTTACTGTGGTGTTGGCCGGGATCGTTAGCCCCTGCTTGCCCTGCAGAAAACCATCAGGTACCTGTATCCCATTGGTACGGCGGACGCTATTGATGCGCTGCTGCGTTTCTTCCATGAGCGGAATATTGCGGGGAGCCAGCGTCCACATATTATCTGTACCATACCCCATTAGTGCCGGCGAAGTGAGCCTGCGTGCAGGCAACCATTGTTCGTCGTTATAGTTAGTCTGCTCCCATTGCCAGGGATATAATGCAGCCTGTACACTATCGCCGGGTCCTATCACCATGTATGTACGCAGACGGGCGCCATTATCCTGCGAACAGGCATGGTAAGCTTTGTTCTGCCAAACTTTCCATGAACCGTTAGTATTCACCAACTTTTCCTGATCACCATTCCCCTGCAGCACGAAGGCCGTTTGATTGGAGATCTGCGCTACAGCAGCTTCCTCGCCCATATTCCACACCAGCGCTGCAATGCTATTAGCGCCATCTTTCAGATAAGGCGCTATATCAACCGTTTCAAAATACCAGTTGTACAGATCGCCCCTTGCAGGTCCATTGCACACAGGCGTACCGTTTACAAACAAGCGATACCGGTTGTCGGCAGTTACATGCACAATGAACTGTGCAGGTTTTTGCGGCAGTGAAAATGTTTTCCGGAAATGATAAATACCGTAACCACGCAAGGGAACATCGGGACAGGTGATCCAGCTGGCAGGCCAGTGATCTTTGAGCAGTGCAGAGTTGACAGGAAGCTGTTGCGCAGGCGCAACCATAAACAGCAATACAAAAAATGGCAGCAAAAAAGCAAGTAATCGCATTAGAATATGATTAGAATATAAACTGTATCTCTAAATATATCGAAAAATTACGGGCTTTGGATGACGCAGTTATAAAACTATCACGGTTTAGCAAGGTCAATATTTGATAATACTTTAAAAGCGGTTATACAATGAAGACAATAATTGTCTTGTTAACAGTTATTGTTAATATACGACAAGAGCTTGTCAATCGGCATAAACGCTTTTTTAAACTAACGTGATACTTTCGTTATATCCTTAGTCTATGTATTATTCTATAAGAAAGGCTGTATAAGACGGCAGGGTATTTTATTGCCATATTTTATCCAAAGCACAAAACAAGTTTAGTACCCGACACATAAACACAAATAAACAGCACACATCACTTACTTAGTAAGCGAACGATTGTATACAAACAAATAAACAAAACAAATCACATTGCTTATGATCAAGCTCCTTGCAGGTGCAGGCATAGTCTCGTGCCTATGCTGCTCGCCTGTCGCTGTCAACGCTTTTGCTGCAGACCTTCCTTTCCACAAAAAAGCTACGCTGGCAATCACTGTTACAGGAGTAGTTAAAGATGCCAAGGGAGAGCCTATAGCTGGCATTTCAGTACAGGTAAAAGACGCTCAAACAGGAACTTCCACTGATGCCAAAGGTTTTTTCACTATCGAGGTGCCCAATGCAGAAAGTATCCTTGTGTTTTCTGCTACAGGCTTTGCCGAACAGGAAGTAAAAGTAGGCAATCAAACTACGGTAAACATAACCCTCCAATCACGCTCTGCCAATCTCGATGAAGTAGTGGTAGTAGGCTATGGCAAGCAACGTAAAGGAGAGCTGACAGGCTCTATCGCCAGTGTAAAATCGGAGGATTTCACCAAAGGTTTTTCCCGCGATGCAGGTCAGTTGATCCAGGGTAAAGTAGCAGGTGTATCTGTAGTAACATCCAGCGGTGATCCCAATGCCACCACCCAGATATCTCTCCGCGGCAACAGTACGATCTTATCATCCACGCAGCCGCTCGTATTGATCGATGGTATTCCCGGTCAGCTCAATACTGTAGCTCCTGAAGACATTGAAGCGATAGATGTATTGAAAGACGGTTCCGCTGCTGCTATTTATGGCACCCGTGGCACCAACGGCGTGGTGCTGATCACTACGCGCAAAAAAGGAAACCGTTCCGGCGCATCTTATGACGGCTATGTCAGTGTTCAAAAGATCGCCCGTAAAATGGAATTCCTGGACGCGGACGATTATCGCAGACTGGTACAGGAAGGATTTTTTCCTGCAACGACTAATCTTGGCACCTCCACGGACTGGTTGGACGTGATCACCCGCACGCCGGTTAGCCATACACACAACCTTACTTTCCAGGGCGGCAATTCCCAAACCAGCTATGTGGCTTCGGTAAACGTGCGTCAGTGGCAGGGGCTGTTCAAACGGTCAGACAATGATCAGATTACCGGCCGCGCCGACATCACCCATGCCATGCTGGATGGCAAATTGAAATTCAACTTCAACGTGATAGGCCGTACCAGGAAATACTTCTCTGGTCCGGATTACAATTACATATACCGTCAGGCCATCATACGCAATCCTACAGACAGTGTTTATACCGCTCAGGGAAGATGGAAAGAAGATCCCAACGGATATTTTTATGACAACCCGCTTCGCCCCATTATGGAAACAGAGGGAGAAACAAGGGTGACGGAATTGCGGTACAACAGCAATATCATCTTCTCTCCTATCCGCAACCTGAACGTAAAGCTGTTGCTCTCCGGTGTTAAATCGACTTCATTGAGCGGTTACTCGGAAAGCTTCAACCACCGGGCTTCTGAAACCAATAACAGAACTGGTTATGCATCCCGCAGCACCGGCGCCTCACAGGACAACCTGCTGGAGCTTACCGGCGATTATACGGTCAACATCGACAACCGGCATAAAGCAACCCTCCTTGGTGGTTATAGCTACCAGGACGTGACCAATGAAGGATTCAGCGCCAACAACTCCAACTTCCCTACTGATCTGTTCTATTACAACAGGCTGCAATCAGGCGATGCGATCTCTCTGCAAAACAGCCCTGCTTTTGGTGTAAGCAGCAATAAAGAAAACTTTAAGCTGATCGGCTTCTTTGGACGTTTCAATTACTCCTTCGACGACAAATACCTGTTGATGGCCAGTTTGCGTCATGAAGGGTCCAGCAAGTTCGGCACCAATTACAAATGGGGTACTTTCCCGGCTGTTTCAGTTGGCTGGCGTATCAGCAAAGAATCTTTCTTCAAGACTGTAGACTTCGTGAACGATCTTAAGATCAGGGCTGGTGTGGGTGTAACCGGTACAGTTCCTACCGACCCGTATATGTCGCTCATCAGTCTTACTTACAGCACCAACAACCGTTTCCTGTACAACAGCCAATGGGTGCAAACCGTTTCTCCTACCCGCAACCCCAACCCGGACCTTCGCTGGGAAAAGAAGACAGAATACAACGTGGGCGTCGACTTCGCCTTGCTAAACAGTCGCATCAGTGGTAGTATCGATGTTTACAAACGTTCTACAGTTGATATGCTGTACAGTTTTGGTGTTCCTGTTCCTCCCAACTTTACCGGCTCAACGACTGCCAATGCCGGTGAAATGAGCAACAAGGGTGTTGAGGTGCTGTTGAATGCAGATATCATACGGCAGAAAGATTTTGAAATCAGCAGCAACATCACCTGGTCTACCAACAGCAACAAGCTGGTTTCTATTTCTTCAGACCCACGGTTTAAAATATCTACCAACTATATCGATGCAGGCGGTACCGGTGAGCCCATTCAGGTGGGTACACACAGGTCTTACGTAGGCGGACCGATCGGCGACTTCTTTGGTTACAAATCCATCGACATCGACCAAAATGGTAAATGGATCATAGAAGGTGCAGATGGAAAACCCAAGCCATTAGCTGATGCCAAACCTGAAGACAGGAAAAAGCTGGGCAATGGTATTCCCAAACATACTGCCGGCTGGAACCTCTCTTTCCGTTACAAGAGAGTTGATCTTGCAGTAAACATGCGCGGAGCATTTGGCTACCAGATACTGAACTTCCAACGTATGTTTTATGAAAACCCCACTGTTAAGCAATACAATATGTTGAAGAGCACTTTCGATAAGATCTATGGAAAGGCGACTTTGACTAATCCGCTGGCTTATGTATCCTACTATATCGAGGATGGCGACCACTGGAAGATAGATAACGTAACACTGGGATACAATCTTAACGTTCAATCCAAATATATCAGAAGCGCCAGGGTTTATGCTTCAGCTTTGAACCTGGCTCAAATAACAGGTTATAAAGGGATCGATCCTGAAGTAAGTCGCCTGGGCCTGGCTCCTGGCAACGATTCCAGGGATAAATATCCTACCACCACCACATTTACCCTTGGCGTAAACATGAATTTTTAAAATTTAAAGCATTACTGATATATGAAAAAGCAACGCATTATATCACTGGCCTATATGGCGCTCGGCATTACGATTGTGCTGGGTTCCTGCACAAAACTGGATGAAGAAGTATATGACCAGGTGCTGGAAACTTCTTTCAATCCCACTGAAAAAGATATTCCCGCGATCATTGGACCTGTATACACCGTATTACGTCCTCAGATGGCTTCCTGGCAGGGAGATTTCGACCTGCAGGAGGAGCCGGCGGATATGATCGTGACACCGGTAAGGCCCAACGGCTGGTACGATGCCGGTACCTATAACCGGATGCACAAGCACGAGTGGACGCCTACTCAGTGGCAACCACAAAACTCCTGGAACCAGTGTTATTCCGGTATCACTGCCGCCAATCGTATTTTATCACAAATAGAGGATGGCTCTATTCCTATCACAACAGGCAAAGACGCGCTGGTAGCAGAACTGAAAACAGCCCGCGCCTTTTACTATTCCATACTGCTGGACAACCACGGTAATGTGCCTGTTGTAACCAATTTCAAGGACACATCATTGCCTAAACAAAGCACCCGCAAGCAGGTATATGATTTTGTAGAAACTGAATTGGTGGCCAATATGGATAAACTGAGTGAGCTGAAAGGGTCCACTACTTATGGCCGCTTCAATAAATGGGCAGCCAAAGCCACACTGGCCAGGCTGTACCTGAACGCAGAGGTGTATACAGGTACTCCCCAATGGGAAAAATGTATCCAGCAATGCAATGATATCATCGACAAAGGTGGGTATGTACTTGAAACAAGCTACAGGACAAACTTCCTTACCGACAACAGCGTTTCCAAAGAGAACATCTTTGCAGTGCCTTATGATGAGATCTTTGCTACGCAGAACAGCATTCACATGAAAACGCTGGCAACCGTACACAGGAACGTACTGAATATGGGCGCACAGCCCTGGGGAGGCAACTGCGCTGTTCCTCAGTTCATAGACACTTATGATCCCGATGATACCCGCCTGAAAGATACCTGGCTGCAGGGACCTCAATACAATGTAACTACCGGTGCATTGGTATTGACTTATGCCAAGAAGGTACCCAGCATCGACAACACCGATTACTTC
>JAGIBF010000118.1:0-10676 GCA_017744515.1 Niastella sp. | reverse complement strand
CAGGATCGGTAAATATGAAATTAAAGTGGGTGCAAGAGCTGGTCTGAGTGTAGACTACGTCATTTTCCGCCTTGCCGGCGTGATGATGATGAAAGCGGAAGCGCTTCTTCGTACCGGCAAAGCAGATGATGCCGCCGTAATTGTCACAAACGTCCGGAGAAGGGCCTTTACTGCTACCCCTGCCAAAGCTACCGTTACCGGTGCTCAATTGCAATTGGGCAGCTCTTACAAATATGGCTGGCAGAATGTGGACGGCTCTATCTCCGATCTTCAGGGTGGTGCTGATATTCCTTATGGCCGTATGCTGGATGAACTGGGATGGGAGTTTGCTGCTGAGGGACAACGTCGTCAGCAACTGATCCGTTTCGGCGTGTATTCACGCAAAATATGGTTCAACCACCGTCCCAAGAACGACGGCAAGCTGCGTATCCTGTTCCCGATCCCGCAGGCTGAAATGGATAAAAACCCCAACCTGCAACAGAATAGTGACTATAGATAATCGTCATAAGCAATCTGCAAAACTGGCAAATTTCTCATATAGCAGTTAGTTTTGGAACCCCTTGTTTTTACAAGGGGTTTATCTATACCGTTCTGGCCGCGTGAAGCGGCCAGAACGGTTTCATTAGTTTGGTTGGGTTCTTATAATTCGCTTAATTCGTGTAATTAGTTTAATTCGTGCAATTCGTGTAGCCGTGTCAACATCTAAACTTGCCATAACAGCCGTCATCGTTGTACTGATCATTGCCTTGTCGCAATGTGTGGGTACACCTGATGAAACAACCGGACCTGAAACGCTGGCCGCAGCCGATGTACGGGGGGCAGGCTATATAGGCGCTGCAGCCTGCATCAATTGCCATAAGGATATTCATACCAGCTACCTTGCTACCGCCCACCGTAATACTTCTGCCTTGCCTTCGATCGCAGCCATCAAAGGCAGCTTCGAACCCGGCAAAAACGCATTCCACTACCGGTCCAACGTAAAAGTGGCCATGGAGCAAAGAAGCAATGGATTGTTCCAGGTAGCTTATATGAATGAGCAGGAAAAACAGGCATTTCCTTTCGGTGTGGTAGTAGGCTCAGGCAGGAAAGCGCAAACTTATTTATACTGGTATGATGACAATGTATTCCAATTACCTGTTTCCTATTCCGTATGGGCACGCAACTGGGTCAACAGTCCCAGCTATCCTGCCGACAAAGTACGGTTTGACCGGCTCATCAATGTAGGTTGCTTTGAATGCCACGGTTCCTATATCGAGCGAAAAGGTACCCAGCAGGAAGGAGAACGGCTGGTGGACTATTTCGATAAGAGCAAGATCATTTACGGGCTGGACTGCGAACGCTGTCATGGTCCCGCAGCCAAACACGTTAGTTTCCATACCAGCCACCCGGAAGAAAAGAAGCCACAACATATCGCTCTTTACAGGCAACTCAACCGCCAGCAACAAACGGCGCTTTGCGCACAATGTCATTCAGGTGGCCATACCACCAAAAACACTATTTTCTATTTTAAGCCCGGCGATTCATTGACGCAATACTTTTCCTCACCCATCACTACAGGTGGCGATGTAAGCCAACTGGACGTACATGGTAATCAATACCAGTTGCTCAGTGGAAGTAAATGTTATATCAAGAGTAATTCTTTAACCTGTAGTTCCTGCCACAATAGCCACGTCCAGGAAAGAGAGAACATGGCTGTATTTTCTCAACGTTGCGCCAGCTGTCACAACAGCGTGAAGCATAGTTTTGCTACGCAGGTATCAGCCAATGTCATCAACAACAACTGTGTCGATTGTCACATGCCTGCCCTACCCTCACGGGCCATCACGATGAAGAAAGAAGATAAAAGGGAAGCGGACCCCAACCTGGTGAGGACGCACTTCATTAGTAATTATCCGGAAGCTACTAAGCAATTCATTGAGAAACACAATGGGAATTGATGCGTTTGCTTCGCAAGCAGAACTTGTCCCGCTTTGCGGGATTTCTCACTACGCTATCGCTCCGTTCGAAATGACAAAACGGGGAGCTATGTTCGAAATGACAAGAGTGGGTGTGTTACGAGGTACGGCGGGCTGCTACTTTAACTTTGATGATCTTAGCAATGGAGTGAGCGCGATCTATTGCTTCATTGGCTTTATCGCCGGCAAACAACTGATGCACTGTTTCCTGCCACAGGTATAACCATCGGTCGAAATGCAAGGGGTCCAGCGGGTATAAGGCATCCAGCTCAATATGCTTTACCATGGGATTGCCTTTATACGATAATTTGGCAAACAATACAGTGTCCCAGAAGGAGATCATGACGGGGATATGCTCTTCCCAGGTGAAATGTACAACCCGGGTAAAGAAATGGCCGATGAGTTTATCCGGAACTACCTTCTTATAAAACTCATTCACCAAAAGCTCTATATCCTCCCTTGATTCTATATCTTTCATATTGAACAGTTAAGCATTGTTATCCATTCGCACGATGCCACTGCGGAATCTATAACAACTATTGGGCAGGATATGTTTTGGCTTCCACATTCCAACCTTCTATATTTATCAATGGCGTAACGGTCTTATCGTTCCATTCGATAAAAATGGCTTGCGATCCATCAGGCAATACCGTAATATAATTATCGCTGTAGAAAGCCGGCAGTATGCGTTCTTTGGTTTTCGGGTGCAGCAGGCTGATACGGTTGAAAAAAGCAATTCCTTCTCCATCATTACTGATTTGCAGGAGCATCCTGCTTGGTTCATTCCGGGTTACTTTAACTGTAAGTTTAGCGGGCTTCAACTCCTGCAGCCCGGAATATTGTCCGCTGGCATTGGGCAGCCAATAAAGATTGCGGCTGAGCAGCCTTTTTCCGGAGGCCAGTGTTAATGAAAGAAAGATACCTTTTTCAGCACGCAGCTTATCTACCGTATCTTTTATGCGCATAAAGGTGTTTACCCCTGAGGCATCCAGCTTCACCATCTCCCTGCCGAGGGAAGTAACTTTTCCATTCATGTCGATTGCTTCTACCTGAAGGCTTCCTCTGGTAACAGGTCCAAAATCATTGTTTACCGTCATTACCGTGCCTTCTACCGGGTTATACATCACATGCACGTTCTCCCCTCCTTTGTTAAGACCATACAGGCAGGCGTTGGGATCGAGGTAATAATCATACATCTGTCCACGCAGGGCAGTCCAGGGGTTTTGTGTTTTCCAGATGATGACTCCTGTGTACCAATCCCACATATGTGAGGTAAATCCTTCCATCAGGGAGCGGTACTGATCATAGTTCACCAGCTGCGCCTTGAGCGCAAAGTCTTTTGCATCCTTTACCGGACCATAACGGTTGACATAATCGCTGTAGCCAATGTATTTGTGGTATTCCCACACAGAGTCAGCCTTCTCGCTGCCACGTCTTTCACCGGGATCTGCTGGCGTATATACGGGGGGAATCATATTCTCCTCCGGAATAAAACGCTTCAATGATTCGTAATCACCGGTTCCTACCGAGCCTACTTCTGAATTAAAAGGATAGGTGCGGAACTTCCAGAAGGTATCGGTGGGTTGTATATTATACGGACCATCGCCGCCGCCCTTCAATATATTCATCGACATGCTGTCGGAGTTGGAATAATCGAAGAACACGCGTGTGCCATCCAGTTGTGGCAACAAGGAATCGCGCATGGCGGCCAGTATATCATCGGGCGGTGTTATTTCATTCCCCCCGCACCAAATGGCCAGCGAAGGATGATTGCGAATGAGCTTGATGCCATCTGCTACCGAGCGCAGGAAAAGATCATGATCGTCGGGATACTTACGCCGTGTTTGCTGGTCTTCCGCTTTTTTAGGATCAACCCAGCGGCCATTGCAATCGCCCGACATCCAGAAGTCCTGAAATACCAGCATGCCATATTTATCACAGGCCTTGTAAAACTCCGGCCGCTCCAACAGCGCGCCACCCCATATGCGGATGAGGTTAAGGTTCATATCGCGGTGGTAGCGTATCTCCGCGTCGTATCTTTCATCGGTAAAGCGTAGCATAGCATCGGAGATGATCCAGTTGCCGCCTCTTATGAATATCTTTTGTCCGTTGACGTGGAACTGGCTGCTGAGGGTCGTAGTATTCCACGTGCGTTGTATTTCACGTACCCCAAATGTCAATGCTTCCTTATCAGTGATCTTTCCATTTTCTACAAACTGTATTTCAGTTGTATACAATTCCGGGCTACCATAGCCAGCCGGCCACCACAAGCGGGGATTCTTAAGCGTTGCATCAGGCAAAGCGACAAGTGTGGTACTGTTGGCAGGCAAGGTGACCGCCTGCTTAATAAGCTGACTATCCAGTTTATACTGCAGTACGCCTTGTATACGCTTATTGGTGACATTTTCAAGCTCAGCCGTCATTTTAATAGTAGCTGGCTGCTGCTCTGTACCTACATGTCGCACACCCGGCACCAATGTAATAACATGCGGATTCTTCAGGTTCACGCTGCCTGTTCTTTCGATGTACACTTTATCCCATATACCCGTGTTGCGGTCGCGGATGGGTTGTATCCAATCCCACCCTGCCACATACTGATGCGATACATTTTTGGCAATGCGGCCATCACCGCCTTGTCCTCCATTGGGATTACCAACCGGATCGGGTGGATAGACAACCACGGCCAGCCGGTTATTGCCGTTCTTGTTGAGGTACTGGGTAATGTTGTATGACTGACGCAGGAACATGCTCTTGTGCGTCGTCTCGTTAAGCTTGTGGCCGTTGAGGAATACATCGCAGCCATAGTTCACACCACGAAACTGCAGCCATACCTGCCGGCCTGCGGTTGGATACGCTTCTTTAAAGTCTTTGGCAAACCACCACGTGTAGTATTCCGCGCCTGTATTATAGATATCCGGTATGCGCTCGTTGTTCATGCCATAAAATGGATCGGGCACTTGCTTGTGGTGCAACATCGTAGTGAGCACTGTACCTGGCACAACAGCCGGCTTCCAACCAGTCAAGGCATACGATGTGGCAGATAACACTGTGCCCGGCTCTTTTACAGAAGCTATCGGCGCATATTGCCATCCGGTATTCAACTCATAGCGGTTTTGGGCACTGGCATTAATGGCTAAGAAAAGTAAGAACAAGTATAGGAATCCAGGACGCATATTATATGTTGTGAGTGGTGAGTGGTCAGTGATAAGTACGTTTGCCTCGCAGTTCATGATGCGGGCGTATAGGCAAAAGCCAGCGCAGGATAATTCGTGGTTGTTTTTAATAGTGCAGCAGGGAGCGTCACTTTTACTGCTTCGCCTTCCACTACCCATTTAACTGTTTGTCCTGTTTGCAGCAGCTTCATCTTTGTTCCTTTTTGGGGCAGGTTGCCTTTCCATTCTACTACGGCGGGCAACGCTTCTCCTTCCTTAATACAGGTCAGGGCATAAAAGGTTGCGGAATCTTTACTACGTACAAACCAGGTATTGCCCTGTTGGTAGCTGGCAACCGTACGGGTATTGTAAATAGCCTCACCATTTACCTTCATCCATTGGCCAATAGCAGCTAACCGTTCAGTCGCTTCAACAGGCAACGTACCATCTGCTTTGGGGCCAATGCCCAACAGCAGACTGCCGCCTTTGGAAACAATTTCTATCAGCGAATGAATGACTTTGGCAGGCGATTTGAAATTATCGTTGGGAACAAAGCCCCAGTTGTTGGCCAGCGTCATACAGCTTTCCCACGGATAGGCCAATTGCTCTTTCGGGATACGTTGCTCCGGCGTTTGATAATTCTCATAAGGTCCGTGAACAGTACGATCTACTACCAGCAGGCCGGGCTGACTGCTTCTGGCCATTGCCGCAATCTTAGGCATATCGATATCCTGGCTCCATTCAGGAATGGGCGCTCCCCAGGAAAGCACTTCAGCATTGACAGTTTCGCGCGGACGCACCCAACCTCCATCGAGCCACAGGATATCCATAGCGCCGTAGTTGTTCATAAGTTCGCTGATCTGGTTATAGGTAAACTCTTTGTATTTATTCCAGCGCCAGGGAAACCGGCGGATATCGTAGTTGTTGTTTCGATTGGCAGTGGCATATTTAGGCCACCAATAATATTCCGTATGCCAATCGGGTTTGGAGAAATAAGCGCCGATCATAAAACCTTCTTTGCGGAAAGCATCAAACACGTATTTGGCTACATCAGCTTTGGGATTACCGGCAAAAGGTCCATTGGATATTTTAAAATCGGTTTGTTTGGTATCGAACATGCAAAACCCATCGTGGTGCTTGGTGGTGAATACGAGGTAGCGCATACCTGCCTCCTTACCGGCAGCGGCCCACTGATCGGGATTGAAGTTGACAGGATTGAAATCTTTCTTCAGCCCCCAGTACCACTTTTTGAAATCATCATACGTCACATTGCTGTCGCGATCGATCCAATCTTCAGAGCAAAGCGCCCATGACTCGATGATGCCCGGCACTGCATACAAACCCCAGTGGATGATCATGCCAAACTTCTGGTCCTGCCATTTGTCGAGCTTAGCCTGTACCAGCGGGTCGGTGGGCCATTGGTAGGTTGTGGATTGGGGATGAACGCCCTGCTGTGCGTTGATTAAACTACAGTACAACACGAACAGTATACTGAAAATAATACGCATAAGTCCGATTTATAAAATAGTATGAAATCCTTTTTACTGCGTGACTATTACTGCATTTCATCCGGCGTCAGCTGCCAGTTGTGATCATAAAAGCCTGCCATTTTGAGCGCGCCTGCACCACTGTGCAGCATGTCCAGGCCAAAGATCATAAAATCGGGGAAACCACTGGCGCCCGCATAGTATTGATTGGCAGATGCAGCCTGCATACCCTTGATGCCACTGCCGGTAACAACAGCTACAGAGGCAATGGAAGAATTCTTAATGGGCCACACGATGTAAGCGCCCAACTCATCGCCATTCCATGATTTGCCGCCGGCAGTGATCGCGTTGCGGTCTACCTGTATGGGACAATCACTGAGCAATACATTCCATACACTATTGGTTGACTTATTGCCATAGAGGATCACACCACGGTCTTTATACTTTTCAGGAGAGTATTCTTTATCAGCAATGATATCTACTGCACCATTGCCACGATAGTACCATGTTTCTGCATCGAAGAGAGCCTTGCTCCGGCTCCAGTTATTTTCTGCTGCTGTGCCGGTGGTACCGTATACCAATACCATGTTGTGCTGAAAAGCATCTTTGAAGGTACCATAGCGATGTGGTCCTTTTTGCCGTGTATCGGGTTGTTGAGCAATAGCCCATTGAGCGCCTTCTTTCAATAGCACCAGGCTATCCTGACCGCTCTTTGTAGTATAGCTGATAGCAGGGCCGCCATCGAGTGTGATATTAATGGCTGTACCGGCAGCAAAGTCGCCAAGATTAAACTTCAGCAAGCGAATGTTATTGGTAGAACCATTAATAGTAGGTGTTGCCCTGTCCCTGCGCAATTGCAGGCGACTGTATTCTAATGGATGTGCTTGTTGCAGGATGGTGGCCCAGCGAAAGGAAGCAGAGATACCCGGTGAAGCGGTGCTGAAGTCGATCGTATTGACGCTGGTATCGGGCAGGCGGTGATGCCACTGGAAGAAATCGAATAAGGGTTTCCAGTCCACACTATGATCACCAAACCAATGGCTGCCACCGGGATATTCATAATAGCTGAGGTCGGCATGAAAATCTCCGAGCTGTTTGCGCATCTGCCGTGCATAGTTTACGGATACCGTTCTGTCATCATCGCCGTGGAAAATATACACGCCATGTGCTTTGTAATTGGTTGCCAGTTTGGGAACGTCACTCTGGTTACCGGAACGTAGCAACATTTGCTCCAGTGGATTGCTGCTGCTGTCGGGGATCAATCCATCTGCAGAACCATATCCTTTCATGGTGGGATAACCTGCGCAGGGTGCAATGGCAGCCCACTTATCGGGATAGGTGACACCAAGGAACCAGGTACCATGTCCACCCATGGAGTGACCAGTGAGGTACACATTCTGCGGGTTAGGCTTGAACTTTTCTTTGGCAATGTCGAGCACTTCCAGTGCATCCAGCCGTCCCCAATCTTCCCAGTTGAAACCACGTGGCCGGCGGTTGGTAGCAGCAACCAGCGTACCCCAGTCTTTGGGCTTATAAGCCCTGGCCTGGTTGATAGCTTCTACTCCAGCGCCGTGTACAGACAGGAACAAGGCGCTGTTGCTGTTGTGAGGAGTAGATTGTGGTGTAACGGAATAGTATTGCAAACTGCCATCGATAGCACTCGTGAAAGTACTGTTGTACTGTTCTGCCGGTGTAACGGCTTCTATGGTCACTTTCTTTTCATCCAACAGCTGCCCCTTATCGAGCAAAGCCAGCGCACAATCATATTTGCCTTTGGCTGTAATACCGCTGCCATCGAAGCTGAAAGCTATTTTACGCGACGCCATAGCAGGAATGGTGGGCACGCTGACAGATACTTGTTTGCCCTGCAATGTAGCTTTGATCAGCAGGTCTTTCAGTTCCTTTGTACCGGTGTTCAACACCACGACAGCGCCTCTCAATACGCCGGACTGCAATCCGGGCACTACAAACGGCAAGGTAGGGTCTTCCGTACTCAACAACACCGGCTTTTCCGGAAAGATGAGGCTGGCTACTACTGCAACGCCGCGTACATAAAACTCATTGAGCCCTTTTTTGAGCTGGATGGGAATATAGAGATAGCCCATGCTATAGGGATCGCCTGTATGCTGCTCACCATTGACGAAAACACCACTGTTGCCTTTGATATTCAGCAGGGCGGCCTGTGCTTTCGGAGAATGATATGTGAGGTAAATATAGCTGCCACCAGCGCCCAGACCACCCCGGATGGCGCCCGGCGTTACGCCGGGACCAGCAGGCGCTCCGCCCCTGCCTCCTCCACCGCGCGGGCGCAGGCGATGGGTGCTATCTGCCTCGATAGGCTGCCACACAATGGCCTGCCCTCTTTCCGTGGCGCCAATGGAATCACCCACTACCGGCGTTTTCATTTTACCGGTGTACAGGCGATATGCCAGCTCATCACTGTATACCGCTTCCCTGCCATAGCGGCTGGGCAGGTTGGCAATAAGACCTTTCTCGAAAAATATTTCCTGTGCAGTAGCGGGAAGTAGCGCAAGAAGACAGCACGATAGTGCCAACAGAACAACAATTCTCTTCATAATGCAGTGACGGTGATTTGATTGGAACGCTAAAGGTAAGCAACCGGGAAGGCCTAAAAAAACGAAACCCGGAAGTTTGATTACTCAGGGACGACCGGGGATAGGACAACACAATATTACACTTTTTATAAATACAAAGCAATGTTAGCACTCACGATTGATCGCCTTTAACGGCGGACGGCCTTCCGTTAAGACGACTTTCCGTTCAGAACGGATGACGATCCGTTCAGAAGAAATGGTCGTCCGTTCAGAACGGATGACGATCCCTTCAGAAGAAATGGTCGTCCCTTCAGAACAGATGACGATCCCTTCAGAAGAAATGGTCGTCCCTTCAGAACGGATGACGATCCGTTCAGAAGAAATGGTCGTCCCTTCAGAACGGATGACGATCCGTTCAGAAGAAATGGTCGTCCCTTCAGAACAGATGACGATCCGTTCAGAAGAAATGGCCTTCCCTTCTGAACGGATTGGGATTATTTCACTCTTGTAGCCATCAGCTGGTGGTGCGCAACAATATTATTTCCGCTACCACCACTTCTGAGATATACCGCTTATTTCCTTGTTTATCTGTGTAGCTGCGGTTGGAAAGCTTGCCTTCCACAGCTATTTCCCTGCTTTTGAACAGGTATTTTTCGGCTATATCAGCCAGCTTGCCCCATGCAATCAGTGTATGCCATTGCGTTTCGGTGACCCTTGTTCCGTTTGCATTGCGGTGCGTTTCGTTGGTGGCCAGTGCAAACCGGGCCCGTTTCACTCCTTTTTCGGTAACTACAATAGTGGGATTATTGCCCAGGCAGCCGATAAGCTGCACCTTATTTCTAAGTGTGGACATAATAAAATGGTATTAGATTATGCAATTGGGGTAAGTGGCTGCTTTGAAGCGCCGGGAAGCTGAACGGGAGGCTGCACGCCGGGAATGATAATGAGCATGCCGCGGATGGTAATGATGCGGGCATGGGTATGCTCTTTGAACCCGGCATCCTGCATCCATTTGCCAAAAAGCAGCAACTGTGGTACACAGCATTCGCCCGGCATGTTGTAATTGGCTACGCGGGTATATACCGTTTTTATAGTGTCGCGCAAGGGAGTAACGCCAAGCAGTTCGAGAAATATGGCAACATTCTCCTGCATTTGGGCGGAATGGCTTTCAGGCAGGTCTGGCGGTGGAGTTTTTTTGTTCTTTTTAGCTGGCAGGAGCCCGATAGGGCATATGGCTGCCGCGTGTAAGCGTGCTTTTCTTTCTGCGTACATTGTGGTAAGTTGAAAGGTGAGTAGAATGGTAATGTAGCAGCGGGGGCCTTTCGTAGAAAAACCATAGCGCGGGCCTCTGCCTATCCGAAGTTGAGGCCCTTGGAAGCCCTGTTGCAGATAAGAGAGAACCCGCGCTATGGTTCGCGGGCTCTTCACTCTTCATCTCGCAACATGAAATTTCCAAGGTTTCAACTTCGAGAATAAAAAGCGAATAGCTTCAAATACTTTTATTGAAGATATCGCAAGATATGTTGT
>JAGIBF010000117.1 GCA_017744515.1 Niastella sp. | reverse complement strand
CCCCTGAACATGGCTGCCGCTATATCCAATACGCTCGTGGAGTTTGATAATTGTATGCTCTCCAATCCGGCTGCTTCTACCTCCAATCCCAATTGGACATTGGACGACCATAACATTACCTACAGGAAGAGTTCGTTGTATACCGGTGGCAAGCTCAATGATGATAAGTTCATCAGTTCTTTGTACGATGGTTACCGGTTCTTCGGTTACGGAAGCCAGATGGAGCTGGTAGGTTATGGAAAAGAAATGATTACAAGTGCGTATGGTCTTTATCCGCGTAAATACTGGCACCAGAAACGAAAAGTAACATCTCCTTTTGTAAGAAGGATTCCGTTGGGAACGGTGGCTGTTACGGTTGCACCGGATAAATTAACGGCTACCGCCACTATCTCCGGACTGCCTGGATTCTATACAGGATCGTTGATATACGCTACCGGTCTTAATATTCCTATTCCTGAACTGGCTCAGATCATGGATGCAGGTCAGATCATGCGGATCAAGGAGATCAACACTACTACAGGTGTAGTGACCTTCGACAGGCTGATCGAGTCATTGACCTCCGGCAGCTATGCAATAGCTGTAGAAGTGCTGGCGCCTGTGACGCCCATCACGATCGGTAACCTATCTGGTAATACAGCTACCAACGCAGTAACGGAAGGTAGTACTACCAGCAATGCACTGACCAGTCCTGTATGGATCCTGGCTGATGGATTTGCCAATAACATTGTTTCCGGAACGAGCACTGCCATCACCTTTGCTAATAATGTTCCTTATGCGCAGGATCGCGCTATTATGTGCTATTATGAGTATGAGGAAAGTGGTAAGAGCTTTTCGAATCCATTAGTCAATGGTTTCTGTAATAATGGTACGGCCTTCACCAAAGGAGCTTTATATACCAATACAGACTCCAATACAGCACCGAATGTGGTAGGTTGGCTGTGTACAAGGTCAGGTGTGAAAGGCTCCTCCATACCTCCTGAGTTTAAAACAATCTATGCTACTGATAACAACAGTACCACCACCACGCTCAACGCCAATGGGTCTGTCTCGGTAGCTGCTGGTGAACTGGTGAGTTATATCATAGTCAAATGTGCCAATGCTGCCACAACTTTCAAGATCGGCACCACTGCCGGTGGTGGAGAAATTGAACCGGGTGTGAACATTGCCGCCGGTAGTTCCAAAACATGGAGCCCGGGCTTGTTCTTCGCAGCCGCAGGTACACTATACTTTACTAATGTGCCGGCCGGTACAGAAATAATGGTTAAGAAAGCATAGTAGTTTGGAGCTGTTTTGTTAGCCATATCCGCAGCGTTGCTCCCTGTCTGTACCGTGATAGGAAGCGCGCTGCGGTTTTTTATTTCATGATGTACTATTGATTGAGCGACAATTCTTTTTTATTTTCAACCATGCGTACGCCGATCTTATTATATCTTGTAATATGTCTCTCATTGCCGATGCTTTCTTTTGGCAGGCAGGTTACTATCCGAACAATTAAAGGGCAATCTCCTGTCAGGCAGATCGACTATACATTTCCGCATATTGTATACGGAGCCAATAAAACAGTTGCCACTAAGATCAATCATGCACTGATAACCGACTTTTTGCAGATCGATCCCAAAGAAGTGCGCAAGAGTATCTTTGAAGCCATATGGCCGCAGGAAGGAGAGGGCATACCCGCTTTTCTGAGCGGGATATCCTGGGAGACGCATACCAATACTTCAAAGCTGTTCAGCCTGGCAATTTCAGCAGAAGGCTGTGGCGCCTATTGCGAATACTTTACCAATTATTATTCCTTTGATCTTAAAACGGGCAAACTGCTGGGGCTCGACCAGTTGTTTACACAAGACGGGCAGCGTCGTATGCTCGACTCTGTTAACCTGCTAAAGAAGCATAAGCTTCAATCTGCTGTTAAAGAGTTGCAGGCATCCTTACAGGATACAGCCCAAAAGGAGGAGCATGAAAGAGCAAAGGAAACGATGGAGTTATACCAGGACTGCCTGGAGTGGGGAGGCGTTGAATCAATGCAGGACCTGTCCTTCCACCTGAAAGGAAATTCCCTGTTCATTCATATTGGCCGTTGTTCGGCCCATGTAAACAGGGCTTTAGATGATATTGGTGATTTTGAGTTTTCCTTTCGGCCTGCTGATCTGAAACAATTCCTCACGTCTTATGGACAGAAATTGCTGTTGTAATAAAGAAGGTTATTAGGAGAGCAGGTCTTTGTTGTTTAGCCATCGTTGTTTGCTCGTTAGGCTGATAAATTTGTCCGGCTGTTGCAGAAAAATCCTTCCGGACCAATGACGAAACCTGCTGACGGATTTCGTAAATTCAGGTAACGCCTCCGGTCAGGCCGCTCGAAGCAGCCAGATCAGATTAGGATTGAAAATCTGATAGTTGTGACGGCAAGCCTTTTTCCTCCTGCCAATTCCCGCCATCGCCCGGCCCTATTTGGCTGACACCCTTATCCGGACCTTTTCCGGAGGTTATCCGGACCTTATCCGGACTTTATCCGGACTTCCCTCTTGATTTCCTCCCTACCTGCCCCGGATCAGCTCCGTACCTGACACCCTCTACAGCCAGATTCTATCACCTCCTCCGGCATCGGCCAGCTAACCATGAGTTGCTCCATCCATGTGTCATCCTTGCAGGTTAAAGCGCACTTTAGGCCGTTTGGAGCAAAGATGAGAGGGCTTTCAGGAAGGGATGGCAAAGGCCAATGTCATCCTGTTTATGTGTACCTTTGTGGTGTTTCAATATAAATAACTTTGTATGAGTCAGGCATTTGTAAAAGAGGAGGATGGCCAGTGGCTGCACGATTTACCGCCTACATTACCAGCATTGATCAATTACCTCACCCGCGACAACAACGGCGTGCGGGTCTATGAAACGAAGACTTCCTCCAGGAAAGATGGCAAGGAGTTACACCACATGAGCAATGGGCTCAACTATTATGTGAGCGATACCGGGCAATGGACGATTGAATGGTAATAAATGTCAACCTTATTTGAAGGCAGGATGGAAGCGTTGCAAGGTATCACGCAGGAAGTCCCGGTCGAGGTGGGTATAGATCTCGGTAGTCGTAATACTTTCATGGCCAAGCATCTCCTGAACGGCCCGCAGGTCGGCGCCGCCCTCCACGAGGTGAGTGGCAAAGGAATGCCGGAAGGTATGGGGCGAGATATTCTTCGTGATGCCGGCTTTCTTCACCAGGTCTTTCAACATCAGAAAGATCATGACCCGCGTGAGCTTGCTGCCCCGCCGGTTGAGGAATAAAATATCTTCCTGTCCCTTTTTGATAGGCATGTGCACCCGTATATCGTTGCGGTAAATATTGATGTACTTGGTGGCCGACTCACCAATGGGCACCAGCCGTTCCTTATCACCCTTGCCGATCACCCGTATAAAACCAACATCGAGGTGCAGCTGCGAAAGCTTCAGGTTTACTACTTCACTTACCCGCAACCCACAACTATACATGGTTTCAAGGATGGCCTTATTGCGTCCGCCCTCAGGCTTGCTGAGGTCTATCTGGCCAATGATGCTCTCTATCTCTTCAAAGCCCAGCACATCGGGTAAGGCCCGTTTTAGTTTGGGAGCTTCCAGTAAAACCGTGGGATCATTAACAACGATCTGTTCCAGCGAGCAGTATTTGTAAAAAGCGCGGATGCCCGAAATGATCCTGGCCTGCGAGGTAGGCGTCATGCCAAGTTCTGCCACCCACTTTATGAATTGCTGCAGATCGGTCAGCTCCAGTGCTGCCGGATTTTTTTCAATACCATGTTGTTGAAGGAACTGCGTGAGCTTGTCGATATCACGGCCATACGCTTCCACGGAGTTTTCAGACAGTGATCGCTCCAGTTGCAGAAATGCCCTGAATCCCTTTTTATACGGTTCCCACATGGCCTCAAACCATTACTTGTTATTTACCTTCTCTACCATTTTCTCAACGAGCTTGTAAGTAGCCGGACAATACTCCACGTTTTGTTTGAACACGTGCATGTAGTCTACCATGCGCCGTTTGGTATGGTGTGGGAAGCCGGAGCAGTCGCGCGGCCGTACCTCGTAGATGGAGCATTTGTTATCCTGCAGGTTCAGGAACTGGCAGGGTTGACTTTTATTGATCCAATCACCATTGCGATCTTTGTATAGCCATTTCTTGCGAAACTCTTCATCTTTCATGCCGAGGTGACGGGAGATACGTTTGATATCTACACCTGTAAACGTAGGGCTCATCGTCTTGCAGCAGTTGGCGCAGGCAAGGCAATCCATCTCCTTCCATACTTCTACATCCGTTTCAGTAGCCAGCTGGTCGAGCCTGCGCGGAGGATCTTTTTCCAGTTTGGTAAGGAACCGCCTGAACGCAGAACGGTTGAGCAGCATGATCTTTTTGAATGAGCGAAGATTAAAGGCCATTAGTAATTAGCTGGGTTAGATGTATTGAATTAAACGCAATATAAAGAGAATACTGAAGATAGAATACAGAATTCATCCACAGCAGCTTGTGCTTACATCCTACTTCTTACGGCTTACTGCTTCTCTACTATAGAAATAAGAAACTCCGACAGGTTATCATCCGTTTCCAGCTGCAGTTTTTTACGCAGCCGATACCGTGCAATCTCTACACTGCGCACCGAGATGTTCATGAGCTGTGAGATCTCTTTGGAGCTGAGGTTCATCCGCAGGTAGGCGCAGAGCTTCAGTTCCGTAGGGCTCAATGCTGGATAACGCGCCTTCAATATGGTGAGGTAATCGCTGTATACCTGGTCGAAGTGAGTAACAAACTGGTCCCAGTAGTGATCATTCTTTTCCACGCTGTTCAGGATATTGATCACCCGCGAAAAGTCAACAGGCAGCTCCTGCGCCATGGTTACCTTTTGCAGGCGTACAAACTCTTCTTTGATGGTAGATAGTACTTTACCCCTCTCTACGAGGTGAGCGGTGGCGCTGGCCAGTTCCCTGTTCTTGAAATCTACATCCGTGGCCAGCCGGTCGTTCTGCAGCTTTACGATCTCTTTTTCATTATGCTCTGTTTCCAGTTGGTGCATATACGTCAGGCGCTCCTGTTCTTTGGCATAACGCTGTTGCTGCAAGGCAAACTTTTTGCGTTGCCACCTTGCATACGCATAGACGGCCATGATCAACAGCAGGGAATACACAACATAAGCCCAGATGGTTTGGTACCAGGCCGGCCTGATCACAAAGCTATACGACACGGGTTTGGATTCATTGCCGAGATTGGTACGGGCCTTCACCAGGAAAGTATATTTGCCATAAGGCAGGTTGGTATAATCCTTTTCCGTCTTTTTGGTCCAGTCGCTCCATTGATCATCGAAGCCCGCCAGTTGATAGCTGTATTCTATATTATCCTGGTGACCGTAAAACGGCGTGGCATATTCAAAATGAAAAGAGTTCCACCGGTGTGGCAATTCAGGAGTAGCGCTGGCCGCTGCAGCATAGCCACCATATACAAGACTATCCGTTTTGCCGATGGCTTTTACCTTGCCGATAAGTATTGATAATGACGGCGCCTGTTGCAGATAGTTCCGGTAGTTTAAATGATATACTCCCTTTTCAGCACCAAGAAAAATATTATCCCGGTCATACGGATAAACATATTCGAATCCCCGTACCAGCTTGTTGGTCAGCTCGGGGAAATACAGGATAGACCATGCCTCGCCACCCGATGGCTTGCTGTAATCGATAAAGCCGATCTTCTTGTCCGACAGGAACCAGATATTATTATAAGCATCTTCACAGAGGTATTGTATGCTTTTACCTTTTAAAGTATCTGGCAGAGCGGCAGAGGGAACAAAGGAATCTGTAGCCGCTGCATATTCATACACCCCTTTGGGTGTGGCCACTACCATTCGGCTCTTGATGAAATAAATGAAATTATTAAGATCATCCGGCAGCCCGTTCTTATGTGTATATAACTTATACGACATTTTCTTTCTATCAGCCGATAGCGCCACGCGGTATACACCTTTCAGTGGGTGAGAGGTCCATACCACACTATCGTTTTCTGCTATCACAAAACGTGATGACTCGGCCAGCCCTTCTATTTTCCCCCGGTCCACGAATTGCCCGCCATTGTATTCAAATAATTGCAACCCTTTATAGGTACCGGCTACCAACGTATTACCCTGGGTGCCAGGCAGCGGTGTAAACAACCAGGAGCCGGTGTGCATCAGTATGGGCGTTGCAGTGTTGCTTTCAACACGGAAAGTACCTTCATGGTGACCCATCAATAGCTGGCCATTCAGCTCTTCTACACGCCACACCTGGCCATTGGTATTGGGTACCCGTTTAAAATTGCCTTTGGAGAAACTCAGGTCTTTGCTCGTGCGGTCGAGCGGCACATGGTACAATCCATCCGAAGTACCTATATACAGCTGGTTATTGAAAACCCGGATGGCGTAGCCGGATAGCTGATTCTGTCTGTCGGGGAAGATTTTTCTGATGGCCGTATTATAAGCTACATAGTCGATGCCATTATCAAGTCCCAGCCACAGGTTGCGGTTGTTATCGGCAAAGAGGCAGAGGATATTGTTATTCTGCAGCCCGTCTGCCTGGGCGATCATCTGTACCAGTTTGCCCGCCGCATTGATGATATAACAGCCGGCAGAAGTAGTGCCCAGCGCAAATTCATCGTTGTTCACACGGGCGGCACAATAGATGCGCCCGGAAGTAAATATATTATCCGCCTCCGTATATTGTCGCGTTAACTGCGAACCATGCAGGAGGTAGATGCCATCCTTTAAAGTAGTTACCAGTAAAGTATCATTACGAAAATCAAGTATTCCAGTAATGAGCCCTTCCTTTAATACCGGATGACTGCATACCGGCTCCCACCGGTTGTTCCTGAACTCCAGGATACCCTGCTGCCGGTCTTGCGCCAGCAAGCGGCCACCTGTTTTCTTCATATACCGCCATTCGGCAGGTGCCTGGTATACTTGTACAGTATTGTCATTGTAAAACTGGAAGATCTTCTGGTTGGTCCGGAAGAATACCGCATTACCCGACACGGCAATATGCCACACATCGGCAAACTCCCGGTGCTGTTCCGGGATCAGCTTTTTCAGGGAAGTATAGACGAGGTCGCCCCCGGGACCAGGTGAAAAATAGCCCAGCTCATTCTGGCTGCCGGCATAGATCCTTCCGCTGATGGTATCGATGAAGATAGACCTGATCACTGTTTTATTCGATACAGCATACTGCCGCCAGTAGCTCCCATCAAAACTTAGCAGCCCATCATTATTGGCAAAATAGAGTATGCCATTTTTTCCCTGCTGGGCACTCCATGTTTGCGTGCCACCATGATAATCCTGGTCTGAGTAGTTGATGATCTCGGGTAAGCCAATCGTATTTTGACCAACGCCTTTAAGAGAGGACTTCAACAGGCAAAATAGCAGCAGTAAGCTGGCAAGCGATCGGTTTAACATGTTTGTTGAGGTGTTGCTGTGGTAATCAACTATTGAAAATGAAATACTTAAGTTTCAATGTTGTGGTTAAGCTGAGGTAGAATAATTTAAAATAGCAGTCCGGACATTTAGTTTTGATCCATCACTAAGGTAACAATTTCCACAATATTGCTTGTATGAAAACAAATCAACTGCTGTTTGCTCCCTACGTAGGGCAGCCTCCGGATGCGCAATCTCCGGTGCTGTAAGAATGTCAGCTATTCAATTTGTCTTGTTCAATAGCCTCATATATCCCATTACCATTTTTTAAAAAACGAACATTTATGACTTGCTGTATGCGAATGAAACTGCTATGCAGATCACGGTATTACTGTACCGCGGTCTGTATCCTCTTGCTGATCTTTTCACTGCTTCCCTGGACGCCTTTACACGCGCAGGAAGCTACCCGTGTTTTCAGGGGTACCGTTACCAACGAGTCCGGCGAAGCCCTCAACAAGGTGTCCGTTACCATCAAAGGCACTTCCAAAGGCGCCGTTACGGATTCCTCTGGCCGGTTCGAAATTGCTGCCACTCCCGGCAACATGCTTGTCTTCTCCCGGGTAGGCCATGCTTCTTTTGAAGTAAGGACCAGCAGCACACAAACAGATATTGCTGTGAAACTCACCAGGACCGGTGGTGATCTCGACCAGGTGATTGTGGTGGGGTATGGTACGCAGAAGAAATCGGACATTACCGGCTCCGTGACCAGTGTTCCCAAAGACCGGCTCAGTAAGATACCTGTCACCAACGTGCTGCAGGCGGTAGAAGGCTCTGTGGCCGGTTGGAACCTTTCGCAAACATCGGCCGCTCCCGGCAGCTCGGCCAACCAGCAGGTACGCGGCATCAACTCCATCAACGCCAGCACCACGCCTTTGATCATTCTCGATGGGGTACCTTTTGCCGGACTTACCAATGATATCAGTCCCGCTACGATCGAATCGGTGGAAGTGTTGAAAGATGCTTCTGCTACCGCTATCTATGGTACGCGCGGATCAAGCGGCGTTATATTGATCACTACCAAACGCGGCGCTACCGGCAAACCTACTATTGCCTACAATGCTTTTGCCGGTCCAGAATTCAGGGCGCATACACTCAGGCCCATGAACGCCGATGAATACAAACTTAAAAATGTTGTGTGGAACAGGCAGATGGGAAGAGTGAACCCCAACCCGGTGAATGACTCCGTGCCCAATGCTTTTGAAGTGACCAACCTCCTGGCAGGTAAAACAGTTGACTGGATGGACGAAGTATCACGCCAGGGATTTCTTCATTCGCACAACCTAAGTATCTCCGGCGGCTCTCGGGAAGTAAAGTATTACCTGAATGGTGAATATACCAAAGACAATGGATTGCTGAAAGGCTACCAATATACACGCGTCAGCCTCCGTTCCAACCTTAATGCTACACTGACCGACTGGCTGGCATTGGGAACATCATTATTCTATACCAACAACAATACGGATGGAGGCAAAGTGAACCTTACACTGGCCGGGCAAATGAGTCCTTATGGCCAGCTATACAATCCCGATGGAACGTACGCCATCTGGCCCATGTATGGAAATACACTCTACACCAATCCGCTCCTTGGTTTATACCAGGCAAGCATTAACCGGGGTAATAACCTTACCGGCACGGGCTATGTAGATGTAACACCCAAATTTCTTAAAGGACTGAAATATCGCCTCAATGGCAACTACACGTACCTGCCTTCGAGAAATGCCAGCTACAGTGGCCGGAATATGAATGATAACCTCGGTACGGCTAATGTCAACTCCGCCGAGACCATCAGCTGGATTGTTGAGAACATCCTGAGTTATACCAAAGATTTCGGTGATCACCACATCGATGTCACGGCCCTGTACAGTGCGCAGCGCAACAGGTCGTTCAGTTCCAACATTACAGCGAGAGGATTCGTGAATGACGGATTGAACTATAACAATACGAGTGCTGCTACCACGCAAACCACATCTACCAATTCTTCTTCCTATTCCATTGCCTCGCAAATGGGAAGACTGAATTATTCGTTTGCCGGCAAGTACCTGCTAACAGCTACAGTGCGTCGTGATGGATATTCCGGTTTTGGCGGGCAGACCGATAAGTATGGCACATTCCCATCGGTTGCCCTTGGCTGGAACATCTCGCAGGAAAAATTCATGGATGATATTGCCTTTGTCAATTCATTAAAGCTGCGTGTGTCTTACGGCACTACGGGCAACTCTGCCATCAATCCTTACCAAACGCAAACTTCACAGAACATTGTACAGTATACCTACAATAACGTAACGGCCACTGGCCTCACGGCGAGTAACCTCGGCAATGCCTCCCTGAAATGGGAAAGCACAACAGCACAGAACATCGGTCTTGATTTCTCGCTGCTGAAGAACAGGATCAACGGTACCATTGAAGTATATAAAACAGAAACAAAAGACCTGCTGCTGAGCCGTCAGTTGCCCATCATGACGGGTTATGGCTCTGTACTGGCGAATATCGGCAAACTGGAAAACCGTGGTCTGGATATTACGCTGAACTCCGTGAATGTGCAAACCGGTAAGTTCATGTGGCAAACAGCAGTGGTGTTCTCTACTTACAAGAACAAGCTCACCCAGCTGTATGGCGATGGTAAAAACGACCTGGGCAACGGATGGTTTATCGGTAAGTCACTTGGCGCTATTTATACTTACCGGCTCCTGGGTGTATGGCAGGAGGGTGAAGACCCCTCCGGTTCGGACCCCACAGCCAAATCAGGCTTCCTGAAATTTGCCGATCTCGATGGCAGCAAGACAATCAATGCCAGTGGTGACCGCGAGATTGTTGGCTACACCAATCCAAAATGGACAGGCGGCATCACCAACACGTTCACGTATGGCAACTTCAGCCTGCGTGTGTTCATACAAACATTCCAGGGCGCTATGCGCAACAATGCTATTTATAATAATGCCGATCAGTCGGGCGCTATCAATATTCCGGCTGAAGTAGGCTATTGGACAAAAGAGAACAAGAACAACTCCCGCCCTTCATTGTCCTACACCAATCCTTTGAACTATGCGTATCCGTCAGTTGCCAGCTATACAAGGTTGAAAGATGTTACACTCAACTATGTAGTGCCTGCTGCCTTTGCCGGTAAATATGGTTTCAGCGCTGCCTCTTTCTATATCTCAGGCAGGAATATCAAAACCTGGACGCCCTGGCTGGGCTGGGACCCCGAGACGAATTTTCAATCCCTCCCTGCCGGTACCAACTACAATAACTATCCGCAGGTATCCAGCTATGTACTGGGCGTAAACCTTACTTTAAAATAATCAGCTCATTCCTTAAACAGATAGTGATGAAAATTATAATTAGATATATATGCATAGCCGCCATACTCCTGGCTTCGTGCAGCAAATCGTTTCTGGACGAGAACTTGCAATCGAGCTATGCTCCTCAAAATACATTGTTCGACTCATTAGGCTTTGAAGCCAATATTACAGGCGTCATGAGCCGTGTTCGCGCACAATACACCACTGATGATGATCAGGGATTATTGGGCGCCATGTACCTCGGCACCGATGTCGTCATCAACGGGCAAACCACCAGCGCCATGTTCCCTTACGTGAACAATGAGACGATGAACGCTACCGACTTTGCCGCCAGCATTTACTGGCGCTGGGCTTATACAACGCTCAACAATATCAACTTGCTGATAAGAGCATCGGAAGACCCTGCAATCACAGGCACTTCTCCCGCCAATAAAGCTTACGTAGGCGCAGAAGCAAAATTCTACCGCGCTTACGTCTACAACTTCCTCGTTACTTTATGGGGCCGCGTGCCACTGACCACTACACCGGTAGATGCGCCTAAAACGGATTACACGCGCGCAGCGGTGAGTGATATCGATAACCTCATCGTAAAAGACCTGCAGGAAGCTACAGCCATTCTTCCCAAAGCCGATAAAGTAAGAAAGAGCGGCCGACCCAGCAGTGGCATGTGCCAACAGTTGCTGGCAGAGGTATACCTGCGTATGAATAAGCCCGACCTTGCAGAAGCTGCTGCACAGGCTGTCATCAACAGTGGTGCCTATCAGCTTGTCAAAGCCCGGTTTGGGGTAAAGGCTACAGCGCCCGGTGATTATTTCAACGACATGTTCATCGTGGGCAATCAACGCTATTCGCAAGGCAATAAAGAATCCATCTGGGTAGTAGAGCAGGAACTCAATACACCGGGCGGTACATCGGGCCTCGACCAGCATCGCCGCATGTGGGTGCCCTTCTATGCTGGTATTCCCAATATGCTGATTGTAGATTCATTGGGCGGCAGGGGTATCGGCCGTTTCAGGCTGAGCAACTGGGTACTCTACCAGTTGTATGACCAGTATGATATGCGCAACTCCAAATACAATATCCGCCGTGAGCTGCGCTACAATGATCCCACTAAACCCAAATATGGTCAGCTGCTCACCATTGCCGATGGCGATACTGTTTGGCGCATTGCTCCTTATACGACCAAGCATAATTATTTCAATCCTGCCGACCTTAACGGTTATCAAACCTTCAAAGACATTACCATGATGCGCCTGGGAGAAACCTACCTGCTGCTGGCCGAAGCACAGTTTAAACAGGGAAAGCTGAATGATGCAGCTACGAGCATCAACGAACTGCGCAAACGCGCTTACCCTGATTATCCCACCCACGGGCAGGTAACCGCTGCCGACATTACACTCGACTTTATTCTCGATGAGCGTACCCGGGAGTTGATATCTGAAGAGAACAGGCGTATGACCTTGTTGCGGACGGGTACACTGGTAAACAGGGTTACCAACTATTTGAATAAATACAACACCCAGGCTGGTCAGCCTGTAACAGGGCTTACCCAGGTGGCTACGCGAAAAGGGCTGTTGCCTATTCCCCAATCGGCCATTGACCTTAATACCGGTGCAAAGCTGGATCAGAACGACGGGTATTGATAATAAATAAAGCACGGAGGCAGGGGCAATCCTCTATGAATTGCCCCGCTCCCTGCCTCTTAGAAGGTAATTACTGGCTAAAAAACTGGTATATGATTACACGAAGAAGCATTGCTACGATCATACTGGCTTTCATTGCCACCGGTATCTTTGCGCAGGATGATCTTATCGGCAACGTGCCCGGCAGAAAGACGACAAGCCTCAACGGCAAATGGCAATACATCGTCGACCCTTATGAAACCGGCTTTTATGATTATCGCTACAAGGAACGCCGGGAAGGAGACCCCGAAGCATACTGGAATACAGATGTGCCCCGCAACAAAGGCGAGCGGAAAGAACACGGTTACATCGACAAGTATACGTTGCAGGTACCCGGCGACTGGAACTCACAGCGAGCTAAGTTCCTCTATTACGAAGGAACAGTATGGTACAAGAAGTCATTCGATTTCAAACGGGCAAGCCCCGGAGGAAAAGTATACCTGTGGTTCGGTGCTGTAAACTATAAAGCCGATGTATACCTCAACGGAAAAAAGTTAGGCGCCCACAAAGGAGGCTTCACGCCTTTCAATTTCGAGGTGCCTGATTCCCTATTGAAAGCTACCGGTAATTTCCTGGTGGTAAAAGTTGACAACAAACGCTACGCACAGGAAATACCCACGCTCAATACCGACTGGTGGAATTATGGCGGCATCACGAGAGATGTAAACCTGGTGGAGCTGCCTGCTGCACATATTCTCAATTATGCCATTCAGCTAAAGCGTGCAGCTGGTGCCGACAATGATGTAGAAGGGTGGGTGAGGCTCTCCGGCGCTGCCACCGGCGAACAGGTAACCATAGAGATACCGGAGCTGCGCATCAAAAGATCATTTACAGCGCAGGACAACAATGCGGCCATAGCCTTTAATATCGGGACCTTGCAAAGGTGGTCGCCGGAAAACCCTAAACTTTACCGCGTCATCATCAGTACAGCCACAGACCGTACAGAAGAGAAGATCGGGTTTCGTACGATCGCAGTAGAAGGCAAGAAGATACTGTTGAATGGAAATCCTTTGTTTCTGCGTGGCATCAGTGTGCACGAAGAAATACCGCAGCAGGCCCGCAGAGCTTACAGTAAGGCCGATGCAATACAGCTACTCACCTGGGCAAAGCAGCTGGGCTGCAACATGGTGCGCCTGGCCCATTACCCGCACAATGAAGCCATGACAAGGATGGCCGACTCGCTCGGTATACTGGTGTGGTCGGAGATACCTGTTTACTGGACCATTGATTTTGCCAGCAAAGAAGTGTTGGAGAAAGCAACCGTACAACTGCATGAAATGATCAGCCGCGATGTGAACCGCGCCAGCATCATCATCTGGTCGGTAGGCAATGAAACACCCGTAAGCGAAGTGCGCACCACCTTCATGCGCACATTGCTGGAAAGAGCAAGAGCGAAAGACCCTACGCGATTGGTATCTGCAGCCCTGGAAGTAAAGCATGACAATGCCAACAACCTGCATACCATTGACGATCCGCTGGGTAACTATACGGACATCGTTGCCTTCAATGAATACCTCGGCTGGTACAATGGCACGCCGGAATACTGCCGTTCGGCTAAATGGATCATCACCTACGATAAGCCCTTTTTCATCAGTGAAACCGGCGCTGAAGCATTGGGCGGTTACCATGTTGACAACCGTACCATGTGGAGCGAAGAATACCAGGCCTGGTATTATGAAGAACAATTGTCTATGCTGGAGCACATGCCTCCGGGTTTCTCCGGCATATCACCGTGGCTGTTAGCTGACTTCCGTTCTCCCCGCCGAAACAATCCCCGCTTTCAGGACGGCTGGAACAACAAAGGGCTGATCGATCAGCAAGGCAGGAAGAAAAAAGCATTCTACCTGGTGAATAACTATTATAAAAAGATAAAAACCCAAACACAATGATCGGTTGATTTCTTAACCATTAAAATGCCTGTTATATGAAAAAACAATTACTGATTGCTTTATCGGGACTTGCAATAAGACCCGGCCAAAAAATTATTAACGGTGGAGTTTGCATGATACTTTTCATGCTTGTATCTCATGCACTTTCCGCACAAGTGCTATGCCAGCGCCAGCTGGTGTGGCAGGATGAGTTTAATACGCCTGGCAATCTCTCCAAATGGATCGTCTATGAAGGCGATGGATGTAATGAAGGTAGTGGCTGTGGCTTTGGTAATGCAGAATTGCAACTATACCGGGCAGCCAATGCAGTGGTGGCAGACACTACCCTCACTATTTTCACCCGCCGCGAAACGGTGGTAAACCCTGTCAACAACAGGACTTACCAATACACATCTGCCAAGCTGATGTCAAAAATTGTGGGCACCACCGGCACACTCCAGTCATTTAAGTTTGGCCGTATCGAAGCACGCATGCAGCTCCCTTCTGCCGGAGGCGCCTGGCCTGCCTTCTGGATGCTGCCCGAAGGCGGCGGCTGGCCCAATACCGGAGAGATCGACATCATGGAAGCAAAACACAAGAACCCCACCGTGTTCAACGGTACACTTCACTATGCCTATCCTGCCGGCGTACACCAGCAAACAGGTATGCAATACGCCGCCGGCATCGATCTTTCCACCGGCTACCATGTCTATGCTGTTGAATGGAGCCCGTATAGGATCGACTGGTACATCGACAACATACTTTTCCAATCGCAAACACCTGAAAACACGATTGGTGGTTCATGGCCTTTTGATGCGAGTAAGATGTACATCATCCTCAATACTGCTGTAGGTGGTCCCAATACACCATACACAGGAAAGATTCCGCCAACACCCGCCGATTATCCCACCAACATGAAAGTGGATTATGTGCGCGTATACAATGGCATTTACAACTATGCAGTATTCGGCAAGAATATGGTATATCCGAATGAAACCTTTGCCGATTATTACATCGACACCATCCCCGGTGCTTCTTATAACTGGTCTGTACCGGCAGGAGCTACTATTGTTTCCGGTCAGGGCACCAATGCCATCTCCGTGAACTGGGGTACCACACCCGGCGATGTAACGGTAAGTGTTACCACTCCCGGTTGTTCTGCCAAAACTTTCTCACGCAAAGTATTATTCAAGCAGCCATTGGGTGCCAGCAAAGTCTATGATGATTTTGAAGGTACACGGTTGGCTTCTTATGGCCCATTGACCGGCACGCTTGTGCAGGCCGTGGCAAACCCATTGGCGGAACGCATGAATACCTCTTCACTGGTGGGCAGGTATACCCGCAATGCTGCCATACAATACGATAACTTCTACATCGGAAATATGGAGGTAACCAATGCGATGGACTTTGTGCAGGGCCGCAAGAAATTATTCATCGACGTGTACACCACTGCGCCGGTTGGTACAGAGATCGACATGCAGCTGGAGAACACGGCCTTGAGCAGTGTCAATGCTTTCCCCTCTGGTCGCCACAGTAAGTATGTTGCATTCACTACCCGGCAAAACAGTTGGCAAACTTTGGAGTTCAACTACACACAAACCATTGCTAACTCCAACACGAGCATTTTTGCTATTGATAAAATGGCCATCTTACCTGAGCCCGGTAAGTTCACCAACAATATTTATCATTTCGACAATGTACGGGTAGCCCAATCGCCTGCTGCCGCCTGGACAGTCATTGCTGCCGATACGCTGGAGAATTACAACGGCACCAGCCTCATCACCTTCGATACGGCGTCGAGTGGAGCTTACACGGTGGTGAGCAATCCATCTCCCGGGGGCATCAACAATTCATCTTCTGTAGCCCGCTACGTGAGAGACCCCGGCGCAGCCTATGATGTACTCTTTTTCGATGCAGGTAATACCATTCCCAGCGCTGGACCATTTAAAAACCAGCTTTACCAGATACAGATGGATGTGTACACCAGTGCGCCCATTGGGACGGAAGTGAGCGTTAACCTGCAGAATAAAGTATTGGGTTTGCAGCCATTCCCCAGCGGGCGAAACAGCAGCTACCAGTCCATTACTACCAAACAGAACCAGTGGGAAACACTCACGTTCTATTACTCTTCGGCTCCCAATGGCGCTTCCAACCTGGCCATCGATCAGCTGGTATTCCTATTCAGCCCCAATAAACCGGCTACTCATACCTATTACATCGACAACATCCGCATTGGCAAAAAAGCCACTTACGGAACGGCAGGCAGTACTGTCTTTGAAGATTATGACGCCAGCCATTTATTCACCTATCAGTTGTCTGACGGTACTTACGCACCTAATACCGCCAACCCGGCGCCCAACGGCGTCAATGCTTCAGCGCTTACGGGCAGGTACACGAGAAGTGCGGCTGCCCAATACGATGTAGTATTCTTTACCACTTCCGATATCAAGGATGGTGAAATGTATAAACAGGGTGCTAAACTATTTGCCATGGATGTATACACCACAGCGCCTGTTGGTACACCCATCTCCTGGCAACTGGAAAGCAGCGCCAAGTCGAATGGCTCCAACTATCCCCGTGGCCGTCATAGCAACTACCAGGGCAAAGTAGCGCAGACCAATGCATGGCATACCCTCTATTTCTACCTCGACGCTGTACCGGATGCGAATACGCTGGATGCTGAAGTAGACCGCGTAGTATTGCTATTTGCACCCAACAGCACTACCAATCATGTGTACCACATAGATAACCTGCGTAGCCTCAATGCTACCACTTCACAAACACCTGCACCGCCTACCACCGGCCTGCCATCGCCCTGGCAGCATGCCGATATCGGTGCAGTGGCTGCGGCTGGAAACGCTACTTTTAGCAATAACATCTTCACCATAACAGCATCTGGCGCCGACATATGGGGAACGGCTGATGAATTTCATTATGTATATCAACCTTTCTCTGGTAATGGACAGATCATTGCCCGTGTAGATACACTTGGCAACACCAATGCTGCTGCCAAGGCTGCTATAATGTTCCGGGAAACACTCGATGCCAATTCCAAAGAAGTAAATTCACTGGTAAAAGCCACTGGCGGCACTTCCATTTCTTACCGCACGAATACAGGCGGCACTACTGCCAATGTAAACGCTGCCGGAACACCGCCCAAATGGTTGAAGCTGGTACGCAATGGTGATGTATTCACGGCCTCCCGTTCAGATGATGGCGTTACATGGACCTCATTTGCCAACAGAACGATCACGATGGGCACGAATATTTATGTGGGCATGGCTGTTACTTCCCATAATGATGGCGTAATAACCACCAGCCGGTTCAGCAATGTGTCTGTTACTTCCGGTACGTTGTTGTCAGCCACAGGAGCAAGTACTACAACACTCTCTGCCGACGAGGCAAGGGCAGCCGGCTTTGTGTTGTACCCCAATCCTGCAAAGGAAAACCTGACGGTACAATGGAAAGGACAAGCCAGCCAGTTATCCCTCTACGATGTAAGCGGCCGTCTTGTATCAATACAAAAAGTAGCTGCGGGACAGCAACTGGCCAACCTCAGCCTGGGAAGCCTGTCAAAAGGCATTTACCTGGTGCACATTAGATTAGCAGACGGAACAAAAGTTATAAAGTTTCAAAAGGAGTAATATAGCAATATAGCGAAACGTGGAAGCATCAGTTCCAAAGAGCTGCCGGCAACGGCGGCTCTTCTTTTATCAAACTAATCCAGGCAAAAAATTCTGTATGCTGTCTCCTGTATACATTCTTCACAAATACACATCTTCAATATAAAAGAATTCCGGCTCCTGCTGATCGGTCAATATGATGGAAAGCACATCATACTGCACCCGTTTCCAATGCGGGTGCTGATATTGAAAAGCAACACCTGCCGTAACGATACTCCTAATCTTTTTATGCGTAACGCTCTCTTCCGGTAGCCCGAATGCAAGCGACTGACGGGTTTTTACTTCTATAAAGTGAAGAGTTGTTTCTTTAGTGGCAATAATGTCTATTTCATACTGTTCATGCCGCCAGTTGCAATGCAGCACGGTGAATCCCTGTCGCTCCAGGTAGCTCACAGCTAATACTTCTCCCTTTTTGCCGGTTTCATTATGTTGGGCCATGACAAGCTTTTTGTAATATTGTGCCCTCAAACAGGATTATGGACAATAGTACAAAAATAAGCAAGCTACAGGGAAAGGTTCAACCATATGCATGGGGAGGTTCACAGTTTATCCCCACTTTGTTGCAACAAAGCAATCCCGATAATAAACCATTTGCTGAATATTGGATGGGCGCCCACGACAACGCACCGGCTGATGTGATAGGCGCCAACGGTCAAAAGCAACCATTGAACGCCATCGTGGCGCAGAACCCTGCCGGTTTGCTGGGTAAAACAGTGAATGACCGTTTTGGCCGGTTGCCCTACCTGTTCAAAGTACTGGATGTAAAAGATATGCTGTCGATTCAGGTGCACCCTGAAAAGAAAGCAGCAGTAGAAGCCTTTGCCGCAGAGAACAAGCTGGGAACGCCACTTTCAGCATCCAACAGGAATTATAAAGACGACAACCATAAGCCCGAACTGATGCTCGCCCTGAGCGATTTCTGGCTGCTGCACGGCTTTAAACCCGCTGCCGCATTGAAAAAAGTATTGCAGCAAACACCGGAGCTGCAATTCCTGCTGCCTGTTTTTGGCGAAGGAGATTATGCCGCCTTATACAAAACCGTGATGGAAATGCCGCAGCAGGCTGTTAATGATCACCTGCAGCCACTGCTGGACCGCATTCTTCCTTTGTACGAAAAAGGCGAATTGAAAAAAGACCAGGAAGACTTCTGGGCAGCCCGTGCCGTTAAAACATTCTGCGAGCCCGGCCGTACTGACCGTGGTATTTTTTCCATTTACCTGTTCAACGTAGTACACCTGGCCCCAGGCGAAGCCATCTTCCAGGATGCAGGCATCCTGCACGCTTACCTCGAAGGACAGAACATGGAGATCATGGCCAACTCCGACAACGTATTGCGCGGTGGACTGACCAATAAACACATCGATGTAAGCGAGCTGATGAAACACGTACGGTTTGAACCGGTGATTCCCAATGTCATCAAGGGCACACCCGACAGGGTAGCAGGGGAGGAGATCTTCCTGACGCCCGTAAATGATTTTGAATTGCACCGCCTCACTTTACAAGCCGGTAAGTCCATTACGGTAACAGCTACTAC
>JAGIBF010000116.1:19614-29196 GCA_017744515.1 Niastella sp. | reverse complement strand
CCTTTGATCCTGCCTATATTGATGTCGGCCCTGAAATTCAGGAATGGTATTTTGAATATGTTGAATGCGCCTGCATGTACTGAGGGTTTTGACACTGCCTGTATGTTGGTTTGGTTAGCCGGCAGTTCGGACAGTGCCGGCGCCTCTTCCTCTGTGAATGTGGCCCGATAGCTGACTAACTGGTCTACATCCAGGAAGCGGGAAGTGAATTGCAGGTAGTTCTCTTTTGCTTTTCTCGCACTGTCTTTTCCTGTATATAGCCGCATGCTGATATCAAAATCACTGCGTCCTATTTTGCCTTTGAGTGTATCGATCTTTACGAAATGGTCGGCGCCGAATTTCAGGTTGCCGCTGATACTGTCGAGACGGAATGCATGCTTTTTAAGCTCGCCGGATATGTTGGCTATTTTAATGTTGGCAAACCTGAATATGGAATCATAGCGCAGGTCAGTCTTTGAACGGAGCCAGAGGTTGGTTGCCGTCTCATCATGATAATCTGCAGGCACATGCTGGCGACTGCGACGCCCGAGGACGTCTTTCATGGCCAGGTGTTTTGATTTGAGGTCGAATGCTATTTGTGTTTTGCCCCGCTTTACTTTATCGAACCAAAGGGCGTAGTTGGTGACACGGCCACTGAATTGTATGTCGCTGCTGTCGATGAGCCCAGCAAAGTTTTTCAGCCGGGCCATCGTATCGTTGATCGTCAGCTCTGCGCCGAAGTCATGGAATTTATGGGGATAGTTCTTAAAGGCTGCCCGTAGTTCCCGGATGGTGAATTGTCCTTTGGGCAAGGGCTTGGGTTCTCTGAGTTCATTTACGGATGTGGCAAATGCCAGACCGATATTGAAATTGTATATTTCTTCTTTTGCATTGTTGCTTCTGGCCGTGTCGGAGGCCAGTAATTCTTTCATGATGATCTTGTTGCTGTGGGCATTGAGGGTAAGCAGTACTGCTTTTTCCTGGTGGTGGAACAGCGCCGGCAAGTCGCTGAGTGATCCGTTGAAGAAAAAGTCGGAATTGCCTACCTTAAAGGATAGTGAGTCCATGTTGAGGAACCCGCTTTTCATGGCTGCATGAAGGTTGAGTCTTTCCACCATGTACGGATAACCGGGTATACGGAAAGCAAGGTTGCGCACTGCTAATTCGCTCTGCACGCCTGTGGAGAGTTTCTCCATAGATTTTTCCGGCACACTGATGTCTACCAATTCCTTGAAATCCATTTTGAGGATGACCTGCCCGGTTACACGTTCGAGGTCTTTGATGCCGAGGAATGCGCCTATGAATGCCAGTTCAAGGTTTGCATTGACCTGCATCAGTATTTTGGGATTGGTGAAATCGCGCATGACGAAGTTGCCTCTGAATACGCCCGCACCTGGCCGTGCATTCATGTTGAGCAAGCGCAGCTCTGATGTTTTCAATGAACGATCTGTGCCATTGGTATAATATCCTTTAAACGCCAGGGAATCAAGTTTTTTATTTGCGTCTGTATTGTGAAGCCAGGCTTCGGCGCAGGCAAAATTCAGTTCAATAAAGGGCATTTGTCCGCCAGCAAGTTTGCCTTTTACACTTCCATTGAAGGAAAGGCGACCATTGTAGTTGAAATGTTTTAGTTCTTTTTTTACATCGTCGGGAGCAAAGGAGAACAGCTGTCCGAAGTCGGGTTTATCGCCTGTTATTTTCAGGTCAACAAGGTTACCGTCATTCAAGTCAGCTGTGCCAGTGATGTTGAAAAGGGCTTCTTCTAATTTCAGCTTTGCCAGTGGTAAGGTGATCGACTGCTGTACCTGATCATACGTGAGGTTAATGTCGGCTTCGAGGTGTTTATTGCGAAAGCGTGTTGTATCTCCCGGGCGCAGGTAATCAACAATCATATTGCCTTTGAGGTTGGCTGTGATGTTGACACTGTCGGCCTTGAGTGATGATTGTATTTTTTCTATGTTGGCGCTTACCTGTTGCTGGCTTTGCTGGTCGAGGTAGGTGACTTTCATGTTCCTGAAGACTATCTTCTTGAGGTCAAGATCGAGTGGGGCTGTTGTTGTATCTGTTTCCTGCGTCGTATCGCGCTTTA
The DNA here is from genome assembly GCA_017744515.1 of Niastella sp. Taxonomy (GTDB): domain Bacteria; phylum Bacteroidota; class Bacteroidia; order Chitinophagales; family Chitinophagaceae; genus Paraflavitalea. Next base: position 27,128 of record JAGIBF010000116.1, on the reverse strand, counting down.
TACGACTGGCTTCAACAATGTTGAGTTTACCAGCCTGATCCTGCACCAAATCAAGGTGTCCATTGCGGAGGGCAATGACTTTTACGTGGTATTGTTGTTTGAGTATGTCGGAGAGGCTAAAGCCTACATACATGCGCTCGGCCTCGTAGAGGGGTTTCGCCGTTTGCTGTTTGCCGGGATAGAATTGTACGTTGTTGAGCCTGATGGAGATATAGGGGAAGTTTTCGAAGGCTGATATGTTGCTGTTTTGTATGACAAGTTCTCCGGACAGTTGTTTGTTGAGTTCTTTGAGTGCCAGGTTCACCAATCGCTGCTGCTGGAAATACAGTATTGCGACGGCTATCACCACCAGGAGTACCAGGGACAGGGGGAGTATCCAAAGGGTTCTTATGAGTCTTTTTCTTAATTTGGTCCTCATGGGGTTTGGCTTAACTTCTGTTCTTTAGTTAACGTAAATGGTAACAGATTATGCTTGGCTATGTTATGAAGTTTGGATTAAAATAGTGTTAGAAGATACGGGCAATATAATGGAGGCTGTTTTTTGTGAAAACTGCTCGTTTTTTTGAAGTACGCTATTTATCCGCTATATCCCGGGAGTATCCCGGGAGTATCTACGGAGCATCCCCGGAGTAACCCAGCTTCATACTGTCTCTACGTTCTTATTACTTGCCCTGCTTTTGTTGACATTCTGTCAAGCTCCGTACTAACAATGTAACAAAGACAACTATTTCACGCCCTTCTGTCAGATCAGGACAAACGTAGATAATAAAGGGGGTGTAATAAAATATGGGTGTCCGTTATTGGACGTTTTGACCAAAATGTCCGAATTGTCCGGAGTGCTTTTGATCGCATCCTGACGGGTAAGGCATTTACCAGCTTCCGTCGGAACCTCCACCATCACTGCTGCCACCGTCGAAGCTGCTGCCGCTATCAAAACTGCCGGAACTCATGTCATCGGAGGGAGAAGAAATATCTGAAGTTGGCATAGTGTCAATGGCACCGGCAACAATCATGTCATTTTGGATGAGGTCCTGGTTATTGTTGTTGACATCGTTCATGATGGATAGGTGTGGGTCTGGGTATACAGTACCTGTATTTGATCCTGCTGCCGTATTATTACGCCGGGAAAAGATGGCTACAAACAGAATGAATATTGCTACAGGCAGTATGATAAACTCAAATGATCCCTGCTTTTGAGCAGGCGGCAATTTCAAGTAATTAATTACTTCCGTCCGTGTGCGTAATGCCTGCATTTTCGGCTTGCTGTTACTACTGTATTTTAATTTGTTCAGCTCTTTTTCCAGCGCCTGGACTGCTTCATTGAGTCCGGTGAACCAGGCTTCTTTTTTGAAATTGGGGACCATTTGTTGTGCGATGATCTGAGCGCAAATATTATTGGTGAGTATCTTCTCCAGTCCTTTGCCTACTTCAATGCGTACCTGCCGGTCATTTTTGCTGAGCATGATCAACACTCCGTTATTTTTTATACTGTCGCCTATTCCCCAGGTATTGAAATAGCGGAAGGCAATTTTTTCTATCGTTGTTTTTTTCTTTGTTCCTGGTTCAAGTGGCAGTTCTTTCAATGTAGCGATTACTATAGCATGGGTGGTGGCTTTCTGATACCGTATGAGCTCATTTTCGAGGGTTTCTCTTTCCTGCGCGGTAAGGAACAGTCCAAAGTCATTTACGGCTCCTACCGGTTTTGGTAATGAGCGTTTTGTATTACTTGTTGGCTGCTTTTGCTGTGCGCTGGTAAAACAGGTTATGAGGAGACTTATTATAAATATGAATAAGGGGCGCATGTCTTAAGATTGCTGTAAGCTACAAAAAATGGCCCTTGTTTCGCAACAAGGGCCATCTAATATATTCATTTGATCCGGAAATTGCTACCAGCTTCCGCTGGCGCCACCGCCTCCACTGCTTCCGCCGCCGAAGCCTCCAAAGCCTCCGCCTCCTCCACCGGACCAGCCTCCTCCTCCGCCGCCACCGCCACCTCTACCACCGCCGCCGAGCAGGCTGCCGATGATAAAGGGTGTGAGCACATCTCCGTATCCCCTGCGGCTCATGTAGCCACCTCCTCCACCGCCGCCACGGCCTCTACCGGCAAAAATGGCGATGATAATGATGATGATGATGCCGCCAATGATATTACCAATACCTCCGCCCTTCGATTTTCGCTTGCCATAGCCTTCCGGAGCTTTGTACTCGCCACGCGCCGCCTGGATGAGTGACTGGGTAGCTTTGTCGAACCCGTCATAATAATCACCGGAACGGAAATTGGGTGCTATATCATTGCGGATGATCTGGTTGGCTGTGATATCGGGTATAGCTCCTTCGAGGCCATAACCTACTTCTATACGTATCTGCCTATCTTTTATGGCTGCCAGTATAAGTACTCCGTTATTGGTTTTCTTATTACCAATTCCCCAGCTACGATAGATGGCCAGGGCTGTTTCCTCAATGGGCCTATCGCCAAGGGTCTCAACGGTTACGATAGCGATCTGGGTAGAGGTACTGTCGTCGTATGCAACGAGTTTTCTTTCCAGCTGCTGCACACTGGCCGGGTCCAGTACTTTAGCTTCATCATTAACAAGCTTTGTAGGTTTGTTTTTGATGATGTCATCAATGTTCTGTCCATAAGTTACTACGGATAGCAGTACAAGCAATATTGCGACCAGTCTTTTCATCCATTCTTTTTTAATCCCCGAATATAATATCATCGGGTAATTCATTTTTATCGGTATCCTTGTTGAAAGGAAAGTGGTGTTGCAGTGCAATACCTACATCTTTTACTACCTGGATCACAGCGTCTGCATAGTGGTTTTCTTTGAAGTGCCTTTTCATTGCCTGTACTTCTTTGTTCCAGAATTCATCGCCCACTTTTTGGTGGATACCCTGGTCGGCAAATACGGCAAACTGGTGATCGCGTACTGCTACATATACCAGGACCGCATTGTGATCCTGTGTATAGTCCATTTTCAACTGCCAGAACAGCTCTGCGGCTCTATCGAGCGGATCTACAAAGCGGCAACGGCTTTCTATGAACACCCGCACTTCGCCACTGGTGGTGAGTTCTGCTTCCTGGATAGCTGCAACTATTTGCTTTTTTTCATCTGCAGAAAAGAATTCGCTTTTCCGGGAGAATGGGAATAATGCCATTATGTGTTGCGCTTAGTTTAGAATTTTACTTCCGGCGCTCTTTCTGCACCCGGATCGGCTTTAAAGCCATCACGTACTTTGAATCCAAACATGCCTGCAAACAGGTTGTTGGGGAACCTACGAACGGTGGTGTTGTAACCTTGTACAGCACTGTTAAAGTCGTTACGTGAAACCTTGATACGGTTTTCTGTTCCTTCCAATTGTTTTTGCAGGTCCTGGAAGTTTTGATTGGCTTTCAGCTCGGGGTATTTTTCTACTGTTACCAGCAAACGGCTAAGTGCACCGCTCAATTCGCCCTGGGCTTGTTGGAACTGGGCCATTTTTTCTGGTGTCAGATCACCTGCATTGATATTTACTGATGTAGCTTTTGCACGTGCTTCTACTACTTTAGTGAGTGTTTCCTGTTCAAAGTTGGCAGCGCCTTTTACTGTATTCACCAGGTTGGGGATCAGATCAGACCTACGCTGGTAGTCACTTTGTACATTGGCCCATTTTGCCTTCACATCTTCATCAAGGTTTACCATTTTATTGTAGCCGTTGCATCCACAGCCACCTAACAAGAGGACGAATGCAACAACAACGATCAGAATGAGATTACGCGACTTCATTTGTTTAAGATTTGATTACGTATTAAAATTAACACTTTTGGGATAGTGCCAATATAATTTTTATTGTGAATTTCAACGTTTTATGCCCAACTAAGTGTTGGCTTACCAATATTAGTGTGCTTAGGAGAGAATATGTTACAATCGATGAGTGCTTTTTTGAGGCAACGAGGCATAGAGGCATCAAGGCAACGAGTGAAAACAGGCTTGCGTGCAATATCATGCTGGTTCGAATTGCAGGCAGATGGTTGTTCCCTGTTGTGGTTGTGAGTTGATCTGGAGGTTAGCGCCCAACGCTGCCGCTCTTTCACGCATGCCTTTGAGACCGCTGGACGAGGTGGTACGGCTGGTATCGAACCCTTTGCCGTTGTCGCTTACCGTCAATTGCAGGCCATTGCCTGCACGACTGAGCCGGATGGTAACGCAGGATGCCTGGGCATACTTAGCCGCATTGTTCACTGCTTCTTTGAAAACGAGGAAGAAGTCGCGCCGCTGTTCCATTGCGATGGTTTCCTGCAGGATGTCTTTATCGACGTCGAAAATGATGTCGATGTTTTTGGACTCCAGTGTATGGCTCACATACTCCCGCATGCGGACGACCATGTTTTCCAGTTTGTCGTTGTCGGGCCTGATGGTCCATACAATATCGCTCATCGCCTGTTGTATCTGTTCTGATTGTTCGGTGATGTTCTCCAGGATGGCTGATGATTTTTGCAGGTCGCGGCCAAGGTTGTTTTGTGAAACTTTCGAGAGTATGCTGATGCTTGTAAGAGTGGAACCTATATCATCGTGAAGATCGCGGGCAATGTCGGTACGTATTTTCTCCAGTTCTTTTTGTTGCTCCAGTTTCTTTTTGAGCTGGTACCGGTTAAACAGTACGGCTACGAGCGTCAATAAAAGCAATGTTCCAATTATCCAGGTATTGCGCAGTTGGGTCTGCGCTTTTAACTGACTTGTTTGCAGGCTTTTTTCTTTTTCGGCCAGCTGTAGTTTCTGTTCTTTTGCCTGGGTGAGCAGTAATTGTTTCTCCAGTTCTTCGTTCTGTTGTTTTATTTTCAGGTCCTGCAGTTGCTGTGACTGTACCAGGAAGTTTATCTCATTTTGTTTGCGTTTTGCTTCTTCTTTGTTGCCTGCAATGATGGCTTTTTGTTTTTCGAGTTCGAGCTGTCGGATCTTTTGTTCTGCGTTGAGGGCTGCTATCGACCGGTCTTTCTTTTCTGTTTCGTATTTGGTTTCGAGTTCTGCTATATTGGTTTGGGTAGTTTCATTTACCAAACTGTCTTTATAGAGGTAAAACTTTTTGAGTTCTTCGTATGCGTTTCTGTAATCTCCGAGGGTTCTGTAATAGGATGATTTGCTGCCGTAGAAATCGCGCCAAAGTGTTTTGTTGTTGAGTTGTTGTGACAACTGGTATGATTCGGTGAAGTAAGTATTTCCTGCTATCGTATCTTTCATGTCGGCACACAGGAGTGCCGCCCATCTTGTTTTATGGGCCAGGCCCATTTTATCATTGAGCTCGCGACAGATAACGATCGATTTTTGTATGTATTCGAGGGCTTCCTTTTTCTTCTTTTGCATGTTCATGAGTACGGACATGTTATCGTATCCCGGTACCAGTTTTGCTTTTACGCCTGTTTTCTCTGCATATTTGGTAGCTATTTCCTGGTACCTGATGGCTGAATCGATCGACACCGGCCTGTGGAAAAGCGAGAGGTTGGCATATGATGTGGCCAGGCCTGTTATATCGCCTATTTTTTCGCGCATGGCGATGGCTTCTTTTGTATAGCTGATGGCTTCTTCACGTTTGCCCAGGTTGTGATATACGGAAGCCATGTTATTGGTTGCTGTAGCCAATCCCGAAAGGTCTTGCACTTGTTCATATACCCTGATCGATTTCAATAACCACATGGCTTGTTTCTCGAATTCACCCTGTACGCCAAACATGTAGCCCAGGTCATTGTACACAAGTCCTGTGTAGCCGGTAACGTTTTTCTCAAAATGGAGGGCCAGCGCTTTGTGAAAGAGTTTTTCGGCTTGTTCATGTTCTTCCTGGTACATCAGGCATTGGCCATACTGGTAGTTGGCCAGGGCAAGCATGAAGCTATCTTTGAGGAGGGTGGCGATCTTTATGGCGTCCTGTATATGGGTTTCGATCTTAGGGTTATCTGATTGTTGTACGATTATGTCTGCTTCTTTTAGCCTGGCAAACCCTTCTCCCCGCAACATTCTTTTTTCTTTGCTTAGTTGTAATGCCCGACGGGTGTATTGCATCGCGCGATCAAGTGAGCCGGTGACCGCTTCCTGATCGGCCTGATCGAGCAGTTGGTAAATCTTTGTGGAGTCGGCTTTTGTGTAGGATTGTGCATGGGTTACCGGTATAGCAACAAACATCCATAGCACCAGGTGAAGGGCTATGCTGCGCAAGTAGTGTTGTTTGTGCGTTGACATAACTCAATTGCTGATAAAATGTACGAAATGTTTGGCTACCGGTAATAAAAAAGCCGGCACTCCCTTATTGGGTACCGGCTTTTATTATATGTTATGTTTTTCTTATCCCTGAATGGCAGCAATGCCAGGCAGTGTTTTTCCTTCAAAGTACTCGAGCATTGCGCCACCGCCGGTGGACACATAGCTTACTTTATCGGCAAAACCAAACTGGTTCACTGCTGCTACCGAGTCGCCTCCGCCTACGAGAGAGAATGCGCCTCCCTGGGTAGCGGCCACTACCGCTTCTGCAACGGTCTTTGTGCCATGCTGGAATTTCTCCATTTCAAAAACGCCCATGGGGCCATTCCAGAGAATGGTTTTGGAGCGCTTGATCACGTTAGCAAACTGTCCGCAAGCGTTTTCGGCAATATCCAATCCCATCCAGCCATCGGGGATAGCGTTGCTGGGAGCCACGGAGGTTTCTGCATTGGCGTCGAACTTATCGGCTATCACCGAGTCGGAAGGGAGGTGAATGCAAACGCCCTTGGCTTCTGCTTTTGCGAGGAGATCGAGGGCCATTTGCAGGCGATCGTCTTCGCACAGTGATTTGCCAATGTTTCCGCCCTGGGCTTTCATGAAGGTATATGCCATACCGCCTCCGATGATGATGTCGGTAGCTTTTTCGAGCAGGTTTTCGATGATCAGTATTTTGTCGGACACTTTAGCACCGCCGATGATGGCAGTGAAAGGTTTTTGTGACTCGTGGAGTACTTTTTCTGCGCTGGCTACTTCGCCTTCCATCAGCAATCCGAACATGCGTTTGTCCTTAGGGAAGAAGTCGGCGATAACTGCTGTTGAGGCATGTGCACGGTGTGCAGTGCCAAAGGCATCGTTTACGTATACGTCTCCCAGCTTTGACAGTTTTTCGGCGAAGGCTTTATCGCCTTTTTCTTCTTCTTTGTAGAAACGAAGGTTTTCAAGAAGGAGTACTTCACCGGGTTTCAGCATGCCGGCTGTAACGTAGGCTTGTTCTCCAATGCAATCATTGGCAAACAATACGGTAGTACCTCCCAGCAATTCGCTGATGTGCTTAATGAGGTGCCTGAGTGAATATTTTTCGGTGGGTCCGTCTTTGGGACGGCCGAGGTGGCTCATGAGGATAACGCTTCCGCCATCGTTCAATATTTTTTTTATGGTAGGTATGGCTGCAGTGATGCGTGTATCGTCGGTGATATTGTATTTATCGTCGAGCGGCACGTTGAAGTCGACGCGGATGAGGGCTTTTTCTCCTTTGAAGTTGTGTTGGCTGAATGTAGACATATA
>JAGIBF010000116.1:318-19563 GCA_017744515.1 Niastella sp. | reverse complement strand
TATACTAATTATTATTTGCTGATGAGGCCAGCGAAGTATTTCACTGTGCGCACGAGCTGGCTAACATAGCTCATCTCGTTGTCGTACCAGCTAACTACACGTACCAGCTGGGAATCGCCTACTGTTTGTACGCGTGTTTGGGTAGCATCGAACAATGAACCGAAAGTAGAGCCGATGATGTCGGTGCTCACGATCTCATCTTCAGTGTATCCAAAGCTTTCGTTGGATGCAGCTTTCATAGCAGCATTCAGTTCTGATACAGTAGTTTTCTTACCAATGATGGCTGTCAATTCAGTCAATGAACCTGTGATAGTAGGTACACGTTGTGCAGAACCGTCCAGTTTGCCTTTCAGGCCGGGCAGTACCAGACCGATCGCTTTGGCAGCACCTGTGCTATTGGGCACGATGTTCTGTGCAGCAGCGCGAGCGCGGCGCAGGTCACCTTTGGGGTGCGGAGCATCCTGTGTGTTCTGGTCGTTGGTATAAGCGTGGATAGTAGTCATGAGACCGTTCACGATACCAAATTGTTTGTCGAGTGTATCGGCCATTGGCGCGAGACAGTTCGTTGTGCAAGATGCGCAGCTGATGATGGTTTCGCTGCCATCGAGTGTATCGTGGTTTACGTTGAAAACGATGGTCTTCAGATCGCCTGTAGCGGGTGCAGAGATCACTACTCTTTTAGCGCCAGCTGTCAGGTGAGCAGCTGCTTTTTCTTTATCGGTAAAGAAGCCAGTGCACTCCAGCACTACGTCTACTCCGTGGTCTTTCCAGGGAATTTCGGCAGGGTTTTTCTGAGCGTAGATCTTTACTTCGTCGCCGTTTACTATGATAGAGTTTTCAGAAGCTTTTACGTCGGCATCAAAACGACCCTGGGCGCTGTCGTATTTGAGAAGGTGGGCCAACACCTTAGGACTGGTAAGATCGTTAATAGCTACTACGTCGATACCGTCCATTTTGTAGATCTGGCGATATACCAACCGGCCGATACGTCCGAACCCGTTGATGGCCACTTTAACTGTGCTCATTGTCAAGTTTTTATTTATTGGTTTACAAATGCGGCGTGAAGTTACAATATTGTGTAGAGAATACGGAATACAGAATTCAGAATACAGAATTTGATATTCAGCATCCAATTATCAGCAGTTCACCGCCGGGATTGGAATATGGCAGGCAGGTGTATGTATCTATAAAAACAATGCCGGGAGGGAGTTGTTCGAAGGGTCAGCAAATTGCAAGGGATAGAAGTTGATAGGGTCGACAAGTTGAAAATGTTGAGCAGAGGCGGCTAAGTCGGTAATAGCGAAATGGATATGCAGGGTTTTTGAAAAATATTTTGCTCAGTTTTCGATAAATATTTGGAGGGAAATAGTCAGGCTATTACCTTTGCACTCCCAATCCAACTTTTGGACTTCAGCAGCCGCGTTCGTCTAAGGGTTAGGACACCACCCTTTCACGGTGGTGATACGGGTTCGAATCCCGTACGCGGTACGAAAAAGAGTCGCTCAGCAATGTGCGGCTCTTTTTGTTTTTATCGTTATTTGCTTCTATGAAGTACTGTTTACTTGCCTGCATCCTTTTCACCGCACCTGCAGTCCTGGCTTAGCAGAAAGCTAAAAAGAATGTGCTCTTTATTGTAGTCGACGACATGAAGTCTTTGTTGGGTTGCTATGGGGTAGTAATACCCGCACACCCAACATTGAAAAGTTGGCAGCCAGGGGCCGGGTATTTGACCGGGCTTATGAAGCGTACCGCGGCGTGGGAAACATTGAGCCTTGTGCGTTTGAGAGTATTGGTTGTGTTAGCGGTTACACTTATAGTTGGTTTGGCTAAGTCTAACAAGGCTACTCTTTAGCTCAGCATACCTTTTCGTCGCAAGCAGATTTCTCACTGCGCCGTCACTTACTGGGCTTTTTAATTCCCGAATGGCTCCGTTCGAAATGACAAAGGAGGGGTACTATCTTGAGTCAGCTATCAATTAAATTATTATTCCTATAAATCATGTGCTGATAAAAAGAGGAGCAAGCTCGCTCCCTGGCCTCGCTATTGCTGTATTTTTGGCAAAACGGGCACCAAATGAAAAGACCTTACGTGATATGCCATATGGCATCGACTGTAGATGGTAAAATTATTGTAGACAATTGGGGAGATAGCTATAAACGATTTGGTAGTCTTTACGAACAATGCCACGACTCTTTTGACAGTCAGGCGTGGATGGTAGGCCGGGTGACCATGGAAAAAGACTTTACGGAAGGTTTGCAGCCTACGCTGATCCAAGCTCCCAAACCTATAGACAGGATTCCTTTTAAAGGTGATGAGCAAGCTTCTTCTTTTGCCATCGCTGTTGATCCGCGTGGTAAACTGGGTTGGGAAAGTAATGAGATCGAAGGTGATCATGTGATTGAATTGCTTACAGAGCCTGTCAGCGATGATTACCTGCAATACCTTCAGCAACAAGGCGTGTCTTATCTTTTTGCAGGCAAGGACAGCATTGACTTTGGCAAAGCGCTGGAACAACTGCAGGAGGTCTTTGGTATCAAAACGTTGATGCTGGAAGGTGGTGGGCATATCAATGGCTCACTCCTGAACGACGGCTTGATAGACGAACTCAGCTTGCTGATCCTGCCGCTGGCTGATGGCACACCTGACGCACCTACAACTTTTGAAGTAAGCAAGCACCTAACTAAGAATGGGGTTACTGAATTGAAACTAACAGGTGTTGAGCAACTTGCGCAGGACGTACTTTGGCTGAAATATACTACGAAGCGTTAGTTACCGGACAAGTTCACCTAACATCTGTCGCATCGGTTTTTCCGGCTATTGTCGACAACTTCTGCCCGTTGGACGAATGGCAGTCCGGACAGGGCTTTGGAGGGAGTACATTTACTCTACCAACAAATACCGATGTTATGACAACCCAAACTATTCTGAAGCAATTGGATTATACCATCCCGGTATCGTCTATGGCATTGGGCTTACTGCCCGTCAACCAGACATATGCCTGGCATCTTCCACTGATGAAGCTGAACGTTGATTTTGAGCATGGTACGTTATTCCTGGATGGTGATTGGTCGTACCTGGTCTTATCGAACAGAAACAATGATGCAAAAAACCATTATAAAGGTCGCGGCCGCGTGCAGATCGAATCCTACATCTACACTTCGCAGCCTATCGACCTGAAGGATGTAGGGAGTGACGGACTCATGTTGCCAATAGAAGGAGTTATTAAAGATGGTCTTAGTACCGGCTCCTGCTCAGGGATGCTGATCATCGATAACGACAGAACGCGCCATGGCCTGATCAGTAATAACTGGTCGATACACCTGTATCTCTATGATCCGCAATTCAATGATACGGAGATCAAATGCAAGTTGTCGGTGCTGGCGGATAACACGCATCATTATGAGCAAGTGAATTGAGAGCAGCTACGAGCTGCGAGCCTTATACTTCGAGGGTTGTGGTGTCTTCTGTTTTACATTGTTGTTCCTTATAAGAAGAAGCAAAGCTGCACAACTGATCGAGCAGACGGCTTAATTCTTCGCCTCGTTCGGTGAGGCTATATTCCACGCGGGGTGGTACATCGTCGTAATGTTGTTTGCTGATCAATCCTTCTTTTTCCAACAGCTTAAGCCGATCGGCCAGGATATGATCGCTGATATGCTCCAATTCTTCACGTATCACTGAGAAACGGTTATTACCTTCTTCTATACAGAAAAGAACGTCTGTCATCCAACGTTTACTCATCAGGAACAGGAGTTCATTCAATGGGCATTTGTTTTCCAGGAATGATTGGTTCTGGTAATTGGTTGAACTCGTTTTTCTTTCAATCATATCAAAATCTTTTTTGCAGGCTACTAATAAAATGATGAGTTGCCGGGTGGCTTATTCAGATCGGTTTCCTTTGCTAAAATAGGCAAATAATGAAAAAAATACTCACTGCCATAGGGGCGATTGCTATCGTATTGGGAACCACTGCCTTTTTCAAAGCTAACAACGGTTCGTTACCTACAGCCGTCGTACCCGATTCAGCCAATGCCGGGCTTCAATTGCCAACGGGCTTCAGCGGGTTGGTGGTAGCAACAAAAAGCCATCCGCGCAGGATGGCTTTTGTGTTAGAGGGTCGTAATTTATTTTATACTACACTTTGTAGTATTGCTCCCAGCCTTTGCGGGGTGACGGTCCTACAAGCATATCATTGAGTTTTTTGCTGTTGGTAATGATCTTCTTCTCTCTGTCGAACTTAATGGTCTCTCCTGTCCACTGGGCCAATACGCCGAGGCAGAATACCTGGCTCAACGGTCCGGCAATGGAGAAGGGTGAGCGTGTTTGCTCCTGTCCTTTACAGGCCAGCAGGAAGTTGGCAAAATGGTTGGATGGGCTGGCGGGCACTACCGGCAGTTTGGATTGCATTTCTTTTGCTTTTTCCTCCGGGATGATCGAAAGGGTACTACCATGCGAGCCTCCTTTGAAGGTGAGGTCTTTGCTGTAGATGATCTTTCCGGGGTTGAGCTTTACCGGTTTCAATTCGCCGGTGCTGGGTGGCGGAATGTTGGGGTCCAAACCTGAAACGCCGTATCCGTTTGGTATTGGCGGTAAGTTATCAAGGCCATCATACCATTTTATTTCCAACGGTGGCATGTTGCCTCGCTTGGGGAACTTGAATGATAATGTGGTTGACATTGGATAGAAGAAATTGTTATGTCCATCCAATTTAAGTGGTGCTACTTCATAAGGGAGCCCGAGATCGAGGAACTGGTGGGCTGTGTCGAGGATGTGTGCTCCCCAGTCGCCCAGTGCGCCCATTCCGAAATCGAACCAGCAACGCCATTGTCCGTTTACAAAATCTTTGTTATAGGTATGTCCCTTTGTAGCCATTTGCCAAATATCCCAGTCCAATGTAGATGGCATGGGTTCTGCGGCAGGAAATGAAGTGATTTTGGGATCCCAACCATGCCAGCGACGTGGTGAGTTCATGTGGGCTGTAATATCTGTTACATCCTTAATGATGCCTGCCTCTACCCATGACTTGAACTGGAAGTAGTTGCCTTCCGAGTGTCCCTGGTTACCCATTTGTGTAACTACTTTGGGATGCTTCGCAGCAGCTTTCATCATCAGCTCTACTTCCTGGAAAGTACGGGCCATTGGTTTCTCTACATATACGTGCTTACCGAGGCCAATCGCCATCATGGTAATGGGGAAGTGCGAAAAATCGGGTACGCCTGCTGTGATGGCATCGATCTGGTTGCCCATCTTATCAAACATCTTCCTGAAATCCTGGAAACGTGGTACATCAGGGAACATCTTCATGACGGCCTGTGTGTGTGGTGCGCCCATGTCTACATCGCAAAGGGCTACAATGTTTGCCAATCCTGTTTTGTGAAAGGCTTCAATGATCTCTCGTCCGCGGTTTCCTATTCCAATACAGGCGAGGTTTACTTTTTCATTGGGTCCTATTTTACGGGGATGACGTTGCTCATTGGCCAACAGAAAGCCGGGTATGGCTGTTGCTGCCGAAGCCAGCATAGCCTGTTTTAAAAATTTCCTACGAGAGTAATCGTTATTAAACATTGTCTGGTTGGTTGTGCTATTTTAGATTGGCTTTCAAAATACATAAATATCAGATTAATGTACGATTAAAGTATCTGTGTGTGCCAACCAGGCTTATTTTCGCGCCAATATAGCTTACTCTACTCCTGTTATCTCCAATTGTAAACGATTAAGTTCTCTGTATAGTCCATCGGGCAGGTTGATCAACTCCTGGTGTGTACCAAATTCTCTGACCTCTCCATTTTCAAGGACTACAATTTTATCTGCACTGCGCACAGTAGAGAGGCGGTGTGCAATAATGAAGGAGGTACGATTTTTCATGAGGTTGTCTAATGCTTCCTGTACAAGCGATTCAGATGTCGCATCCAGTGAACTTGTTGCTTCATCGAGGATGAGTATAACAGGATCTTTGAGGATGGCACGTGCTATGGCAATACGCTGGCGCTGGCCTCCGGAGAGTTTTACGCCACGTTCTCCGACTACTGTTTCGTATCCTTCGGGAAAGCTTGTAATGAATTCGTGTGCATGTGCCTGCTTTGCTGCTGCTTCTATTTCTTCCTGCGTAGCGTTGGGTTTACCGTAGAGAATATTTTCACGGATAGTGCCTCCAAAGAGCAGGATATCCTGTGGCACCAGGGCGATCTGTTTGCGCAATTGTGTCAATGGTATGCTGGTAGCGGGTTTTGCATCAAATAGTAATTGTCCACCTGTTGGTTCATAGAATCGTAGTAACAATCCCGCGATGGTTGACTTACCAGCTCCGCTGGGGCCAACGATCGCTATTTGCTCGCCGGGCATGGCCGTGATGGATACATTCTTCAATACTGTTACATCGGCGCGTGACGGATAATTGAATGCTACCTGCTCTAAAGTTACTTGTCCATGCAGGGTATGTTCGGGTTGTAAAGATTCTTCCTGTTCTGATACCTGTTCAGGCACATCTTTGAGTAGTTCACGCACGCGCTGTGTGGCGCCCATTGTTTTCTGTAATTGTCCATAGAGATCGGCAAAGCCGGCCATGCTGCCGCCTACAAAAGCAGTGTATACTACGAAAGCAGTGAGGTTGCCAAAATTAAGATGTCCAATACCATACCATATTACCAATGCGATGGTACCAAACACACTGAAGAGGAGGAACGACACAAACATGCCGCGATACAGGCCGCTCTTGACTGCCATCTTAATTACTTTTTGCAGGCTGCTTGTGTACCGGTTGATCTCAAACCATTCATTGGCGAATGATTTTACGTTGCTGATGCCTTGCAGGGTTTCCTGTACGATGATATTGGAATCGGCCAGTTGGTCCTGCGTTTGCCGGGAGAAGCGGCGGATGAAGCGACCAAAGATGATAGCTATGATAATGATGATGGGCAATACGGAGAGCATTACACCTGTCAGCCTGGGTGATATATACAGGATCAGCCCAATACCTATTATCAGCACCAGGATGCCCCGCAATACTTCCGCCAACAGGGTAGTGACGGCATCCTGTATCTGCGACAGGTCACTGCTGATACGGCTCGACAGTTCGCCTACCCGCCGCTGTGCAAAGAAGTCCATGGGCATGGTGATCATTTTTTTATAGATATCGCGGCGCATATCGGCCACGGCATGCTCGCCCACCGATGTAAAGAGGTAGATGCGCATGAAGGAAAAGAGCATCTGAATAGTGAGTACAGCAAACATCCAGCCTACGATAATGCCAGGTGTACTGAATGGCGGGTCTGCCTGTCCGTTGGCGCTGTTGATGAGTTGCTTCAGCAGGTAAGGGAATGCCATGGTAGTTGCTGAAGACAGTGCGATGAAAACCAGCCCTGTAATGAACTTACCCATATAGGGTTTAATGTATGTGAAGATGAGCAGGGATTCCTTCAGGTTGCTCCATGTCAGTTTAACTTTCGGTATATCGTGATTGCGTCGCGCCATAATCTATTTTATTTGGTATTTCTCCTGTCTCCGTAGACGAATGAGGCGGGGATATATTTTAACGGGCCCAAAGTTACGGAATGAGTTCGGAGTCGGGAGTACAGCGTCGGGAGTAGGTTTGCGTCGCTGGGACCGAAGCCCCAGAATAGCATTGCGCGGCTACAAGCCACGCAGAATAAGTTGAGTTTTACAGGAATGTGTTTGAGCGCGAAAGGGAAACTATTTTAAATAAGCTGGAGCTGGGTAGCAATGCGGATCAGGGCGGCGGTGTTCTTTGCATTGAGCTTGCTCAAGAGGCTTTTGCGGTGGGTATCGACTGTTGTGGTACTAATGAAGAGTTTTTCTGCAATCTCGTTGTTGGTAAGCCCTTCCGCTATAAGCCCCAATACTTCTTTTTCACGGCGGGTGAGCACGGGTGCATCGTTCTCTTCCGTTTTCCGCATGGTGCGACTTGCTTCGTGGCTGAAGTATAGTTTTCCTTTTACGACCGTGTTGACGGCTTCTATCAATTCTTCGCGACTGGCGCTTTTCAATGCGTATCCGCTGGCGCCATAGTCTATCATTTTTTGTATGAAACTTTGCTGATTGAAGGTGCTTAACCCCAGGATAAAGATGCCCGGGTATTTTGTTTTGACTTCCTTGCAAAGGTCTATACCGCTGTTCTCTCCAAGGTTGATATCCATAAAGATCACATCCGGGCTGTGTTGCTGCAGGAAGGACATACAGGAGGCCGCCGTGGTAGCATGTCCAATCAATTCTATGCCCGGCTCACTTTGCATCAGTGAGCGGATACCTTCTATGACCAGGTAATGGTCGTCGACAATAAATACTTTTATAGCCATTTATGCTGGTAGTTCTATTAATACTGAAGTTCCTTTTCCGGGTTCCGACTGAGCATCAATCCTTCCTTTCAGGTAGGCTACTCTGCTGTAAATGTTATCCCACCCTATTCCTTTGGCCTGTTTGATGGTGGCCGTATCGAATCCTTTTCCATCGTCTTCTACTGTGATCGTTATATTGGCATCGTTCTTTTCCACCTGCACGAGCGCTGTGGCAGCTCCTGCATGTTTCAATATGTTGTTCACCAATTCCTGTACGATCCTATAGATGGTGATGGCCATATTGGATTCGGCAGGTACTTCTCCCAACCCAACAGACTGGTAGCGTACTTTAATGCTTCCCGACTGGTTGATATCATTGCAAAAGTCCTTCAATGCGGTATCTAATCCAAATTTTACCAATGCTTCGGGCATGAGGTTGTGGGCCACACGCCTCATTTCATTGATGGAGCTGTCGAGCATATCGAGCCCCCGCTCGAATGCCTGTTGGTTCTCCGGCGTCATAATCAGATTTCCCTTCATAGTATTAAATGAGTATTTTATGCCTGACAGCATGCCACCTAATCCATCGTGGAGATCTTTTGCAAGGCGGGTACGCTCCTGCTCTTCTCCTTTGAGTACTGCTTCAGTAGCTGCCAGTTGTTTCTCCGTTTCCAATTCATTGATCCGTTTTTCGTGCAATATCTGCTTCTGCCGATAGTTGCGCCAGGAAAGTAATACGATGAGCAGCAGGGTGATGGCTCCTCCAATGAGTATATAGTTAATGATATTTTTTTGCCGCAGTTTCAATTGTTGTACTGTCTGTTCTGCTTCGAGTTGTTTGATCCGGCTTTCTTTCTTTTCTGTTTCGTATTTTTTTTCCAACTCTGCCGACTGTTGTGACAAGACTTCTTTTACCATAGCTTCCAGTGTATCGACCATTTTATCATTGTACACCAGTCCTTGTTCATAGTTTCTCTCTGCATACGAAATAGCCGATATTACCCGGTAGGCGCTTACTTCTTCCAGCCTGTAATGGTTGGCCTTGCTCAATGCCAGTGCCGAATCTATGTATTGGCGTGCCATTCCAAGTCTACCTCCCTGCAGGTGGGTGACTGCAATGGCCCGGAGGGATGTGATCTCTCCATCTACTGCTCCCAATTGCCGGCTGATCGCCAGGCTTTCTTCGGAGTATTTTTTGACCGATGAGAAATCTCTTTTATTGAGCGCTACGTCGGCCAGGTTCTGCAAGGTGGTGGCTATTACCCGCAGGTCGCCGTATTCCTTACCAATTTTCAACGCTTCTTCCAACAAAACGATCGACTTGTCCAATGCTCCCGTAAGGTTATAACTAAGAGACAAGTTTATAAGCGTTTTGGCAAGGAATGGCCTTTCATTCAGATCTCTTGCCGCCTGCACAGCTTTTTGTCCAAATTCAATCGCCTTTGCATACTCCGTGCGGTTGAAATAGAGTATCTGCAAAGCATCGTCTACCTGCACCTGCAGGCCTTTGTTGCCCAGCTTATCCATGATCTTTCTTCCCTTGAGGCAATACTCAATGGCTTTTTCAAAATTGGACCGCTCGCGGTAGTTGATACCAATGTTGAATAAAGAGATGCCTATACTAAGTGAGTCGTTCATTTTTTCAGCCAGGGATAATGCCTCTTGCTGGTAGAAGAGTGCCGAATCAAGATTGCCTTGTATCAGGTATATGTTGCCAAATAATACCGTCTGCTTGTAAACCCCAAACTTGTAATTCAGTTTCCTGCCAAGTTCTCCGGCCAGGTGGTAATATTTCTTCGACATTTCGGGTTCGCTGTTCTCATAGTTTTCGCCAATGTTTAGGAGTAGCAAGACTTTTGCCGAATCTTCTTTGGCCAGGGGGAGTTTCTTTAGCAGGCTGTCGCGCCTATCAATCTGCGCCTGTGTGGTGAGGGCAAGGATGAATATGAGTAGGGTTATGGGGGATATCTTACGCATACAGGAAAGTAATTCAAAACAGTCGTATAACAAATAAACAAATTCCGGGGAGGTTGCCGCCTCCCTCTTTTCCGTGATTTTTTTATCAATCTCCTCCTTTTAAGGGATAGGAAAGCGCTACGGCGGGCAATATTTTTACAGTCGAGGTCAAACATCAACAGGATTTCCTTTACAGGCAATATAACAGGAAAAGGAAATGGTGGTTTCCAAGGGCTGTCTCTACGGAGGCGGCTCTTTCTTTATTAGCCTATGAGTTTATAGCCTATTCCGCGAATGTTCATGATCCTCACTTCGGGATCGTGTTGCAGGTATTTGCGCAGGCGGGTGATAAATACATCGAGGCTGCGGCCGGTGAAGAAGTCGTCATTGCCCCAGATGTGCAGCAGGATGGATTTACGGTCCATCACCTGGTTCCTGTTGAGCAGGAACAGCTTCAGGAGTTCTGCCTCCCGGGCAGTTAGTGATATGGTATCTTCCTTTCGTTTCAGGAAGGCTTTTTTGTAGTGGAAGGCATATTGAGTGCCGATGATTACTGGTATATCCGGGTCGGTCATTTCGCCAAACAGTGTGCGGCTTTTATTCGTAAGGGCTTTGATGCGCACTACCAGTTCTTCCATGCTGAACGGCTTTTTCAGGTAGTCGTTGCCACCACTTTCAAAGCCCGTTACCACATCCTGTGGCAATGATTTGGAGGTAAGAAAGATGACGGGCGTTTCCATATCAGTAGTTCTGATCTGACGGGCAAGTGCAAAGCCATCGGCATCGGGCAGCATAACGTCGAGTATCAATATATCGGGTCTGCTGCTGTAATAGGCTTCGAGGCCAGCGGTAGCCGTGGCATGATGGGTAACTGCAAAGCCACGGCTTTCGAGGCTTTCGCGAACGATCTCGGCCAGGTTCAGCTCATCTTCCACAAATAAGATATTGGTTTGCTTTCCTATCATGCCTGTAATGCTAATTTAAAGGTACTTCCTTTTCCGGGACGGCTTTCGGCGAGGCACCAGCCTCCGTGTTTTTCCATAATATATTTTACATAGCTCAGTCCCAGGCCATGTCCTTTTACTTTATGGATGTTGCCTGCGGGTACGCGGTAAAACTTATCGAATACGTAGGGCAGGTCGCTGGCAGCAATACCAATTCCATCATCCTTTACCATGATTATGTAGTACTCTTTTTCTCTGAGAAAACTGATATCGATGGTAACGCTGGTACCGGAATATTTGACCGCATTATCAACCAGGTTGTTGATGGCATTGTACAAGTGCAGTCTATCTGCCAGTACCGTATTTGTTTCTGCTGTGTTGGTATAGTTTATAATCACTTGTTTTTCTCCCGCTATCGAATATTTGTTAATGATCTCTTCGATCATTGTACTGACTTGCACAGGTTCGTGTTTCAGTTCAAAATCCTGACGTTCATAGATAGATATGTTCAGTATTTTATTTACCAGATCGCCGAGTCTTTGCAGTTCAGTGCGGGAAATTTTCAGGTAACGTTTTGTTTTATCGGGACTGCGGAGGGCATCAAAGTCTTCCAATGCTTCTACAGCAGCGGTCACGGTAGCGATGGGGGTCTTGAGTTCGTGTGAAATGTTGCTGATGAAGTCGTTTTTGATGGCCGATAGTTTCTTCTCCCGCCTGATCACCTGTATGAGGTAGATGATCGCAAATACCACTATGGCCAATAAAACGAAAGACGCGATAACTATTCCTGTCATTTTACTCCACATATAGCGCACCGGTTTATGGAACATGGCGCGCACAAACCCTGCTCCTTTTTTCATGGAATAGGTAGGGTATGATTTGGTAATAACGGGATAAATGTTTTGCAGGCTGTCCGGAAACCGGTTTCTGTTCAGGGTACTATCTTCAGCACGCATATAGAATACAAATGGCTCCTGTATATTCTTCTCTTCCAATAGTTGTTTAAAAACAGGACGCAACCGGAGGGTATCGAATGCATAAACATTTACGTATTGTGTGATGTGCCTGCCTAAATTCTGGGTTCGAAAGAAAACAATGTTTCTTTCCAGGTCTTCTTTGCGGTACATGGCAGCAAAATAATGGGCTACTTCGTCTCTTACCGTGTCGTGACTTGAAAGAATGGGTTTATTGATGTGTATGGTAGAAAAGCTGTATTTGTCTGCCGTATCTTTTTTGCTGGCTACAAAGTAAATATAGGCTCCTACTCTCTCACTCCACTTGCTGGTGATGCTGGTCTGTGTCGTATCTTTTAGTATTTTGTAGATAAGATCTTCGATGGTATCGCAACGTAGTTTATGCTCTATTTTGATCGCATCTTCAAAAGCATAGTTTACTTCTTTATCAAACCGCTCTTTGTTGACCTGGTAATAGTCCCTGATCCATAAAGATTGCGACAGGACAACCCCGCATACTGCGACGATACAGATAATGACTATAAGGCGGGTGCTTCGATTCATGCTTACTCAAATGTAGGGTTCAGTTGCGAACGCTCACATTTCTATTAACATAAATTAACAAAGTCTAACAGTGTGCCTAACCTAATTACCGGGTAAGGTTTGGCAGTTTTGTTGAAAATATTTGCCCCATGCGTAGTTTATTTTTCTGTTTACTATTTGCCTGTAGCGCGACGGCTCAGGCCCAGCCTGCCTTAAAGGTGGGTGACCTGTTTCCCGATATATTTTTCCGTAATGTCGTCAATGCGCCCACCAGAGATCTGGAAGCCCGTATGTATACCACCAAGTTCACCATTGTGAATTTCTGGGGCACCTGGTGCTCACCTTGTCTGCCAGAGATGGACAGCCTCGCCAAACTGCAGGTCAGGAATAACTCCCGCATCCAGGTGATCGCCGTTTCCAATGATCCGGTGGACAAGCTAAAGAAATACGTGGCGCGCAAACCTTCTACGTTGTGGCTGGTTTCCGATACGGCCAGCTGGCTCTATCAACAGTTTGCCCTCAATTATGTAGGACAGGCGGCTATTGTTGACCAACAGCATCGTATTATCGCATTGGTCCGCAGCGATTCCATCAATCAGTCGATGATCGACAAGCTGCTCAGGAAGGAGGCCATCCTTTCTTCAGGAGAAACCGGCAATAAACGTGATGCCATTGAAACCGATCCTTTTGCGGTGGATAGTTCTTTGAGCTACCAATTTACCTGGAGCGGCTACCGGCCGGGCATTCCCGGTATGTCCAAGAGTTATTTAAAATCAAGTTTCGAAGGCAGAAGACGTACCTATTTCAATTCCTGCATCACCAATATGCTCCAGGACATTTACAAGGTCTCTGCTGAACAGATCATTTATGAGGTACCGAAAAAAAGCGTTTGCGATTTCGACAATAAGAATACGCGCTATTGTTTTGATATTTTGGTGAAGCCTACCCAGAAGGATAGTCTACTGATCATCATGCGTGAGTTGTTGCACAAGTTTTTGCCTGTAAAGTTCCGCCTGGATAAAAGGGAAATGCCTGTGTATGTTTTACGACGGTTGCCTGATGCTGCTCCCTGGCAGGAATCAACTGCTGCAGAGGAAATATTTAGTTTTTCCGGACGTGGTTTTGATAGTAAGCGGATTCGTATAGATGCTTTTGCAGGCTACCTGGCCAATGAATTGGGATTGCCTGTGGTAGATGAAACTGGCCTGACCGGCAAGTACGATATCACCACTTCTTATGTAATGCGTACGCGGGATGAATTACTGGATGCCCTGAAAAAGCTCGGGTTGTCTGTAGAGAAGACAACCCGGGCTTTGGATGCTGTGATCATTTATCAATAAACTTTATTCGGTTAACGATGTCAGGCTGAGTTTATCGAAGCCGCCTTCGACCACTCTTCGACAAGCTCAGAGTGACAGTCTATCAATAATGTCCACGTATAAATGGTAATACTTCTGTGTTGTATAAGGTCCTCAACTGCTTGTGTATGTCTTCAGTTAAAGGAGTCGTGGCGGAGGCTGCATTATTGCCTGTAACCTGCGACACTTTGGAGGCGCCGGGTATTACGGTGGTCACTTCGGGATGATCGAGTATCCAGCGGATGGCTGCTGTAGCCATGTTTCCGGCAGGCAATAGTTCTTTCATTTTACCGGCCACTGCTACTCCTCTGCTGAACTCAACGCCGGAGAATGTTTCTCCTGCATTGAATGCTGCGCCATCGGCATTGTAGTTGCGATGGTCTTTTTCAGCAAATGTGGTAGTGGCCGTAAATTTTCCGGAAAGCAATCCACTGGCCAGGGGCACTCGTATAATGAGGGCTACTTCTTTGGCTGCAGCTTTGGCAAATACTTCTTCTGCCACGTGCTGGCGAAACAGGTTGAAGATGATCTGCAGGGAGGCCAATCCTTCATGCTCCATGCACAGCAAGGCTTCTTCCGAAGTTTCTACGCTGGCACCCCAATAGCGGATCAATCCTTCCTGCTGCAGACGTGCGAGATGCCTGAACACATCTCCCTGCCGCATGGTTTCTGTGGGTATGCAATGTAGTTGTTCCAGGAAAAGTTGCGATTGCTGCAGGTGGGTGAGGGAATCTTCCACATGCCGGCGTATGGCATCGTAGGTAAAGTTTTGCGGCCATCCGTTGGCTCCATCGTGCCTACGGCCGAGCTTGGTAGCTACAAATAATTCTTTGGTTTGGGTTTTAAGAAACTCTCCTATGAGTGTTTCGCTTACGCCCATTCCATATACATCGGCCGTATCGATAAAGTTACCGCCTTCGTCTACATAGGTTTGCAGTATTTTAAATGCTTCTTCTTTATCGATAGTGCCCCAGTCGGCGCTGCCCAACTGCCAGGTACCCAGTCCTACTTCGGCTACCTGTACTGCCTGAAATTTTCTGTATTGCATATCCAATCTATGGTTGTTGTTTACTTATTTCATTCAGTTTCAAATATAGTGTATCCTGCTGTTTATAAAATAATACAACCATAGCACTGGATTACTTAACGATTGTTAACCTGAATATAACCGGGATTATCGTGTATCCTTATTGCTTATATGTAGGATTTTACGGGCATGCTCATGAGGGGCTCCGTATAGCTGGCTTCCTGCCAGTTTTTCGGGGTGATGCCTTCTGATTTTTTGAAGGCCCTGATGAAGTAGTTTACATCGCTAAAGCCGCATTGCTGGCTTACGCTGGTAACGGTATTCTTCCTGTCGGCCAGCAGCTGCCGGGCCAGCCTGATCCGCTCGCGGGTAATGTATTCGAGGGGTGTAATGCCAAACTGTTGTTTGAACCATTTAAAGAACATGTTGCGGCTGAGGTAGGCTTTCCGGCTCAGTTCATCGATCGCTATTTTTTCGAGGAGGTGTTCCTGTATGTAATGCAGTACGTATTGCATCCGGTTGCTATTGGCATTGCCGGCACCATCAGGGCCTGCCTGCATCAGGCGCTGGCTTTGCATCAGCCTTATGAACAGTTCCTTCAGGCTGAGGTCGGCAAAAATGTTCTTCGATCTATCGCCACTGCTGCAAATGCGGATCAACTTGTTGATGCTGGTGCTGATCTGATTATCGTTGGCAAAATGAAATTGTTTGAATTGTAATGTCCACGCTGTCGTCTCCTGTTTATCGCAGTTGTAATACTCGTTTAGGTATTGCATGATCTGTTCAATATAAACGGCGTCCACCGTCAGTGCAATGCATTGGGTGGGGTCGCAGAACTGTGCTTCCGGAAAGTCGACCACTATAGACTCATTGGCAGGGACGATGGCTGTCTCACCCGGTAAATATTCGAAGGCGGGATTGTCAAAAAGGTGAACGATCTTCTTCCCACGCACCATACTGCTGATCAGGAGGTCGTTGAACCTGAGGGGTATACTGTAGGCCTGCTGGTAACTTTCATAGATATTAAATTCACAGTTCTGGAGGTTGTAGACCCGCCGGTTTTCTACCAACTTGTCCAATTGTTCAGGAGGGGTCAGCTCAATTGGTTGCAGGAAGTTGTTTACAGGCATTGACTGAGGATTTGGCTTCTTTGAAGTTAGTTTTCTTCTCTCACACTCTGTCCATAAAGGGTACAATTGTGCTATAAATAAGTACAATAATGCACCTGTTTGGCTCAAATATTTAGAAAATTAGCATAATTATTTAAGTGTAAGCACGCCTCTATCAATAGTATACTTCATCGAGTGGTTGACAGGAGCAAAATTTTCAGGCAGGTTTCGAGGCGAATTTTGAGCGGCCCTGCATGGCCGCTCTTTTTAAATCATAAAGCCTCCTTGCGGAGGCTTTATGATTTTATGAGTATAGGTTTCGACAGGCTCAACCTGACATCGACTATTTTAATACCTGGCGGGTACGCCGGGTTTGGGTAAAGACTTTTTGATGAACTCGCGGATGTGCTCATTGCTGGTAGCGAGGTCTTCTTTGCGCAGGTACATCATGTGTCCGCTGCGGTAGCCTTCCCAGCTAAGGCGGCCTTTCAGTCTGCCGCTGGGATCCATCTGCCACATGTCATATTTCGCATTGAAGTAATCGCAAGCGCCATCATAATATCCTGACTGCACCAACACATGGAGGTAAGGATTTTGCGCCATTGCCTGGCGAAGGTTTTCGCCTGTCTGATCACCACTGCGATCCCATGGGTTTACCGGCCCAAACATATTGTACTTCAAATCGGTCTTATAGTTCAGGTCATTGCGCAGGTACATATTGATCGGCGGCGTAAAGGAGTGCAGCCAGGAAGTGAGCTCTGCATTGAAGTCGGGACGCTCACCACCATCTTGTCTGTCGATGCCTTTGTAGCGTGAATCGAGACGGCCTACAGTCCATCCTTTATCGCGCAGCAGCTCTTTCCAGAAGAAGTTGGTCGATACATCGAGGTTGTATTGCAGGATGATCTTTTCTGATAAACCTGAATAGCGGGCCATCTTAGCCGCCACTTCTTTCTTTTTTGCCTCCGGTAGGAAACCGCCTCTGGTAATAGCAGGGATCAGCTCATTCACTGTAAACTCTTCTACTTCCGGCAGCATCGCTGTAAGGTCTTTTTGCTGCAGATCAGCCGGCAGCATTTTGTGGTACCAGGCGGTAGCCGCAAAATAAGGCAAACGCAGGGCGGCTTCTACGGGTCCGCTTCTTTCGATGCCCAGATCTGTGGGCGATACCAGCACTACTCCATTGAGGTACATCCACTGGGAGTTTTGCAGTTCGAGCGCCAGTCCCGATACGCGGGTAGTACCATAGCTTTCGCCAATCAGGTACTTGGGTGAAGCCCAACGGTTCTGACGGGTAACGAAGGTGCCGATCCACTCTGCGAGGTATTTGATGTCGGCTCTTACACCGAAGAACCTGCTACCAGGTACGTCTTTGCTTGTGGGCCTTGAGAAGCCAGTATTCACAGGGTCCACATATACGATGTCTGCTACATCGAGTATAGAGTGGGGATTTTCTTTGATTCCATAGGGTTGAATGGGATATCCCTCATCATCGATGTTGAGCAATACAGGGCCGGTATAGGCGATGTGCATCCATACGGAAGCTGAACCGGGGCCTCCATTGAAGGAGATCACCAACGGACGGGGGGCTTTGTCTTTAATATCTGTTCTTTCATAGTAAGTATAAAAGAGACCTGCGATGGCTTTTCCTTCTTCATCCCACACGGGCAGTGTGCCTGCCACTGCTTTATAAGGAATACGCTGTCCTTTGATGGTGACTTCATGGTTGGTGATCACGGATGCATCAGGATCGAGCAAGGGTTTTGAAGGGGCCTGCTTTTCTTCTTTTACGGCAGCAGGGGTAGCCGGGGGCGGGGTAGTTGGCCTTTGTCCTTGTCCTCCTCCCTGCCTTTGC
Organism: Niastella sp.; assembly: GCA_017744515.1. Taxonomy (GTDB): domain Bacteria; phylum Bacteroidota; class Bacteroidia; order Chitinophagales; family Chitinophagaceae; genus Paraflavitalea. The sequence goes on along the minus strand of JAGIBF010000116.1, from coordinate 1,527 downwards.
TGTGCAAAGGTGAGGGCGGCAGTAGAAATAGCAGCCAGTAGCAATAGAGACTTTCTCATAATACACGAATTGGTTTGATTATACACTAATTACACGAATTAAGCGAATTACACGAATTGCGCAATTATTAATTACTGATTATTTATTATTGGTTCATATTCGTTAACAACAGATCAATCTGGCAGGCTTCGACAAGCTCAGTCCCGCAAAGCGGGATAAGCTCTGACAGTTGTTTACTTTATTTCATAGCGCACCTGCTCTGTGATACCCTTCCAGCTATCGGTGCGGAATGGCAGGGCCGGGAATCCTTCTTTGTTGTAGAGGTTGGCCTCTGGCATGTCATCGGCCCAGGCATAGCGTACTGCTACCGGTGCGGCCACTTTATCGCTGTACACTACTATTTTATCGCCCACTACCTGCGCCTGTGCAAAATAGAATTGCTGGTCGGCTCCGGCTATTTCAAATCCTTTGATGTAGCTATATTTATCTTTTGCCATAAAGCCGCTGGCGGCATGGGTGAAGGTGAGCTCGATTTTGTTTCCTATTGTCTTCATAGACTGATATGCAGGGCCGCTGTATTCTCCGTTCTTTTGATATGTGTTGTTAAGAGCAATAGCTGCAAGGCGTTTGCCTACATCCTGTTTGTTGCGGGGGTGGATGTCTTTTGATTCGCCAATATCGATCGTCACAGCCATTCCTGTATTGGGCAACGACAGGGTGTTGGTCTGTGCTTCTCGCAATTCGGCCCAGGTGCTTCCCTTTTGGGTATCGCCATTACCTGCATTGAAGCTCGCCAATTGTACAAAGTAGAAAGGGAAATCGCCCTGGTTCCAACGGCTGCGCCAGTCTGTGATCATGAGGGGGAATGCTTTGCGGTATTGGTAAGCACGGCCAGTATTGGTTTCGCCCTGATACCAGATGGCTCCTCCAATAGCATAAGGAATGAGGGGATTGATCATGCTATTGAACAGCAACGTTGGGTAGCTGTTTGGCCCCAGCTTGCTGTTTACCTGCAGGGCCTCTACTTTATAGCGCCAGTCGCCTGCCAGTGATTGTGCCTGGTTGTCGATCGTCAGTTTCATAGCTGCCGCATCTCCATAGATTCCGCCACCGCCACCGCCATCAGTTACACGGACAGTGATCACGTTTTTACCGGCTTTTATCACTTGTTCCCGAACTGCAGGAGCTAAGTTTGCCTCAGTAAGAAGT
>JAGIBF010000116.1:0-308 GCA_017744515.1 Niastella sp. | reverse complement strand
GTATACTTGCGGTCGGCGTCGTACTGAGCAGTGCCACCCACTTTTACCCCGTTGACCCAAGTTTCATCAATATCATCTACTTTGGCTAATTCGAGGATAGCTGTCTTACCTGCCTGTGCATCGGTGATGTTGACTGTTTTGCGAAACCATACGATGCCATCCATATCTGTGAGCCCGCGCGTTTCCCAAACGCCAGGAAGCTGCATGTGTGCCCAGTTGTCATCATTTAAAGTGGGGCTATTCCAACCAGTTGTTTCTATACCAGCTTTGAGTGGCCCTTGTTGTGCTTCTATTTTCTGTACCAGTTG
>JAGIBF010000115.1 GCA_017744515.1 Niastella sp. | reverse complement strand
GGGCTTTCAGGGAAAAAACATCTTTTAAAGAGGCTTCGACAAGCTCAGGGTGACAAGCTTAATTAAACGACATTAGCCAATAAATAGCAAACAATGAAAAGCCTTATTCTTATCTTTATTTCATTATTTACTTTTAATAAAGTAAGCCCTGCTCAAGAGATCGATTGGAGAAAGACTAAAAATTGGAAGGTATATTATATAGTCGACAGGGAAGCAATGAAGGTATCTACTGATAGCCTGAAGTTTATGAAAGGAAAAAGTATCCATATGGATAGTATTGTTTCTTATTTGTCCTCGGCCAGCCTATGGCCATCCGATAAAAAAGCAGTTTGGATGGGAGCATATACACTAACTTATGAATTTAATTCCGGTCAATTTCGAAAGTTGTTGGCAAGTTCCTATGGTGGATTTATATACGACTCTGATAGCAAGCAATATTATGAAATTGATGAAAGAAAAAAGAATGACTGGCAAGATTTCCTATTAAGTCAATTGAGCCGTGATTAGAAAGTAAGAGCATATGCGTCTACAGTTAAAATATTTATTCATTTCATTGGGAATAATGATTGCCTGGATGGCTATTGCTTTTTTACTAACATATCCATCTCGCGGAAAATTAGGAGCAACTTTTGGCGTTTCAGTGCTATATATATTGGCGAGACAAGTATGTTTGTTCGTTGGCTTGTCTTTTCTACTTCTTAGATTAATTGGCTTGCTCAAGCCTTATAATTTTGGTTACATTCTATCTGGCACACTAAATGCGGGAACTGGGATAACGGCAGTAATACTTTACTTCTTTGCTCTTAATAGCTTTCAGCTGCTCAATGCATTTTTATATAATCTTCTTTTAGGCGTTATTATGTTGGTGGACTCATTTAGGATTAAGCTGAAGGAGCCTTCATCGAAATAGCTGCTGATTTTAATATCCTTGAATTAGGTGTTAGGATGCGTTCAAGGTGAGCCTGCCTTGTCGGGCGGCAAGGAGACCCACCTTAACTCAACAACATTCTTGCCGGCATTTCTTATCATTTAATAATTTTTATTTCCACATTCGTTGATAAGTTTGTTATGGGTTACGCGTAATTGATGATGACTGATGCATTTTGTCGCTTAGTGTTAAGGTTTGTTTGGTAGCTGTAATCATGCTTTTGTTGAAGGCCTGACGTTTGCTTCGATAGCAGATTTCTCACTACGCCGTCACAACGCTACTTGCTTAGCGGCTGCGGGCTTCGTTCGAAATGACATCCAAGTAAGGCTGTCTTCCGGGGCATCCAAGTGAGGCTGTCTTCCGGGAACAGCCAAGTAAGGCTGCCTTCTTGTTAATTTATTGCCGATCCTCTAATTATGGCTTACTTATGTTGTGCGCATAAGCGCCGTTTACCTAACCTTTAATGTAATATCTAATGAAGAACAAACGACGACCTCATATTTTCATCTATCCAAAGGATGTATGTTTATTTACCCGAAAATCTCAACGTCACGCCCTGATGTTGCTGGAGAAAATACGCCTCGCAGTTGGCAAGAATAAAGATCAGCCAATTACACTGGTTGAGTTTTGTATTTTCTGCAATCTGGATGAAGATCACGTTTATAATGTGCTGGATGAATTTGGATAATCAGTAATGCTAATTAATTTAACTACTTAAAAACCTCCTCTATGAGTACTGCTTCCAAAAAACATTTCCGGGACTGGTTTGAGAATAATCATGAAAGTTACCTTGTCTTACATACCATGAGCCAATCTGAACGCTCTTATTGGATGCATGAAATCATTACTCATCTTAAGCCTTGCGGCGTGGTATATGTCGATTTTATTTTCCCGGAAGATGAAACGAATGTACAGCTTATCATTTCTGCCGGGGGCAATCACAAACGCTTCAAGGATGTCGAGCAGTTGGTAGCTGAACATGGCATCGAGGAAATATGGGGGCATACAGGCATCGATCCATATAACCTATGGTGTAATTTCTATTATGCAGACAATGATGAAGAGCCTGGCATTTATGTGTATGTCGATTGTGATGAATTTCCTGATGCGGAATTTGAGGGAGCTGTGCTTGCTGTAGTAGAAAATGTACCTGGAGAACGTTCGGCCTGTCTGGATATCGGCTGGATCACTGTAGAGCGATTGGCCGATCACGATGAAGATGGGATGCCGGCTTTGATCAAACTACAGGATCTGCCTGTCTATCCCGAAAGGATGAAGTATTCGTCGTTGTGTGTGAATGGAGAGGGAAGGTTGCAAAAAAACATAGCGAAGAATGACTGCTTTATAGTATGATCCAGCACTTTAATAATTACAAGCTGTACTTTCTGCGACAGCTGTGCCAACAGTTGTTAGTTGACGTAAATCAAAGATTGCTTTTGCGTGAGAAAAAAGCATGCTTCTCTTTTAGTACAAATGGGGCATTCGCTTGTTATCATTTAAAGGATATGATTTTAATGGTTAACAGAATTGATTTAGGATGCCCTGTATTTCTATACGGGGCAGTTTAATGGAAAATACGGCAGAATGGCTTACACGATTTTTGTCCTTTTCGACACAGTTACAAGCTAAATGTGCACACTTATCGGTTTGTGCATTGCAGTTTGGTTTTTTATCATTTATTTGCACCAATAGAACTAATTCAGGATACAGGAAAAGCGCTATTCTGCTCCATCGAGGATAGCTAAACCCTAATTTATAACCTAAACCGGCTGCGTATATGGGATCACCATATTCGTATAAGACTTCCTGTCTTTTAGTTCCCGTATTGCTGCTTGTCGCTTTTTCTGTAAAAGCGCAAGAAGCAGCGAAGTCTGCAACAGCAGATAGCAGCCGGCTACGCCATCTTACTACCGATACTACTAAAAAAGGCTTACGGGAAATTACCGACTCTCTCCACTCCGTTGCCGACACTACCATTAAGCGTATACGTTCGCTGGGTCAGTACCAGGGTGACCAGCTAAAGCAAGGTATCAAGGCCAAGCGTGACGGACTCAAAGGGTTGTTTCCCGGCAAAAAAAGGTTGCTTTCCTACGATACACTCTCTTTTGATTTTAGTAGACCGTTTAAAAAACTACTCTATACCAAACCGCTACTGGCGATCAATGGCGGTTATGTAAGCTATCAATTCAACTACAGAAGCGCTATCGATACGCCTTATGTCGAAAAAGATATTGCCCAGCATAACATCACGGGTAACCTGAGCCTCACTGTGGCGGGTCATTTACCGGTAAGGCTCACCTTTTGGTCGAGGCAAAGCAACTCCCGCATCTTCCGGGACATTACCGATGTACAGGCTTCTTTCGATGGCGCCGCCTTCCGGCAGCAGCTGCAGGCTTCCCTGCGTCAGCGGTTGCTGGCTATGGCGCCCTCGCTCCATGATTCGCTTACTGAAAAGCTTTATCACTTAAAACGGTTAAAGCTGGATGATTTGCGTGCGCATTTGTCGACTTCTTTTTCGCCTCAAAGTCTTGTTGAAGCGAATGAGATACTACGGGTGCCGAGAATAACCTGGATGCCCAACTTACCGGATAGTGTAAACAGCCGCCGGGAGGATACACTAAAAAAGGGGGCAGGCCAGTTGCTCGATCTTTATACCAAAACAAAGGGTGAATATGACAGGGTAGTGAAACAGGTTGATTCGCTCAAAATGCTGTACGAACAGAATCTTGGTAAAGTGCAACGGTTCAAGCAGCTATTGACGGGGAAGTGGGACGAACCGGCCAATTCGCGGGGGTGGACAGCCAAGCTACAGGAATATGGTATGAGTAATGTGGAAGTGCCTGCCAAATACCGGTGGTTGCTGGGCCTGCGGCAATTCAGCGTGGGCAGGAGTGTGACGAACTACAGTGAGCTAACAGTAAAAAATACCAGTGTGAATGGCCTCAACTTCGAATATAATTCGTGGTATTATCTGGCCGTGAGTGCCGGTGTGGTCGATTACCGTTACCGGGACTTTGTAATTAATGGCGCTAACAAAAAGCCGCAATACCTGTATCTCGTAAGGGCGGGCGTTGGCCGGCTGGAAAAGGACTATTTTATTCTCTCTGCCTTCCGGGGTGAAAAGCAGCTTTTCCCTTCTAATGGCAACCGGTTGTCGTCTATCACGGTTACCGGTTTCAGCGCCGAGGGAAAAATGCAGGTGAACCGTACTTCTTATATCACCGCCGAGGTGGCCAAATCGCTGGCGCCAGACTTCAGGAATAATCCCTCGCAAGGCAATACCAAATTCACGCTTTCGGATCATACGAACCAGGCTTATGCGATACGGGCGTATTCTTATATACCTGCTACAGGTACAAGGGTGGAAGGTTTTTACAAGCATACAGGGGCCAACTTCCAATCGTTCAGCAGTTTTCAAACGAATGCTGCGCTGGAAAGCTGGACCATCAAGGGGGAACAGGGGTTCTTTAAACGCAAGCTGCGGATCATGGCTTCCTTGCGGAAGAACGAGTTTACGAATCCTTTTCTGCCGCAGGATTACAAAAGCAATACTGTTTTCAAAAGTCTTACCGCCACTTTCAAAATGCGTAAGTGGCCGGTGATCACGTTGGGTTACCAGCCCATGAGCCAGCTGACAGCGCTGGATAGCCTGGTGATCGAGAACCGCTTCCAGGTACTGAATGCCAGTGCTTATCATCTGTATAAGATCAATAACCTGCGCATGGCTTCTACGGTGGTATTGAATAAGTTTTACAATAGCGCCAGCGATACAGGTTTTGTATACTACAACGCTACGAATGTATTCTGGGCGCAGCAATTCTTTTTCAAGGCTTTCACCACGCAGATCGCTGTGTCGTACAGCAGTAATTCGGGTTATCAACTGGTGGTGATGGATGGCGGTATTCAGCTCAACCTTACGAAACTGGGTTCGCTTGGTTTTGGAACGAAGATCAATGTGCTGAATGACAATATCGTTAAAGCAGGCGGCTACCTGAATGCTACTATACGGGTGTACAGGCAAGACTTTATTACGCTGAGTTATGACCGGGGGTATTTGCCGGGTTTTAATAAAGGGCTTATCCGGAATGAGATGGGGACTGTGCAGTTTGTGAAGGCGTTTTAGGATTACGGATTTAGGATTACGGATTTAGTATTTAGGATTTAGTATTTAGGATTGCAGCCGCGGCCTGGAGGTGCCAAGTAATTGTTGCTGACGCTTATCCTACATCCAGCATTTAGAATTCGACATTTATGAGAAAGATAATTTTATCGGGGTTTTTGTTGATTGTTTTACAAAGTCTCCATGCACAGGTGGTGCTGAACCTGCAGCTTCCACCGATGGGGCTTACTATCAAGCCGCAGCTTTGGAATTTGTCGCTGATCAATACTTCGCCGCAGGATATGCAGGTGCGTATCGAGCTGGTGATGACCGATGTTCGCAACAACCAGCGTGTGCTTACCGGCACTTCGCGGGTTATCTTGTTGCCCAAAGGTATCAGGCAGCTACAGGTGAATGATGTGATGCCTATCACTTACAATTCCGGTAGCCCGGGTTATGTGGTTGACCCTTCTCCGCAAGGGTTCCTGCCGATTGGCTTGTTCAATATTTGTTATACCGTCATCAAGCTGGAAAGTGATGCTGCCGACAGGCTTGGGGAGGAGTGTGAGACGATCGAGATAGAGCCTATCAGTCCTCCACAACTGGTGATGCCGCTGGACCAGGAGCAGGTGGATATCACCAGGCCTTTCTTTGCCTGGATACCGCCGTCTCCTTTGAATACGCTGAATGGTTTGCTGTATGACTGGACATTGGTGGAAGTGCAGCCAACGCAGAGTCCTTCGGATGCGATTCAACAAAATGTGCCGGTGCTCCAGCGACAGAATATTTCTTTTACCAACTTTCAGTACCCGCTTTCTTCTCCTGAACTGGACAGCAGCAAGCTGTATGCCTGGCGCATCACGGCCAAAAATAATATGGCCCCTATTGCGAATAGTGAGGTGTGGAGCTTCCGGGTGCGCAAGTACCTACCTGATACAATACCCGGCATGATCACGGGTTTCTTTGCCAAGCTGAAGCGGGAAGAGGATGCTGCTTTTACAATCTGCACCGGTGTTCTCCGGTTTGAATACGTCAACGAGCTCAACAGTGGTGCGGTAAACCTGCGGCTATATGATATCAGCAGCTCCAAACGCAAGCCGATAGGGCTGGACAGTATGGCCAAGCAGGTGCGTATGGGGCAAAACTTCGTGCAGGTGGACCTGCGTGAAACTCCGGGTATGGTGAATAAGCATATGTATTTGCTGGAGGTTTTGAATGCAAGGAATGAGAAAGGGTACCTGCGGTTTGAGTTTAGGGAATAAGCTTCGAGCTGTGAGCTACGAGCTTCGAGCTTCGAGCCTTCAGTTGCAGGCTACTTGAAAGTATTTAGCTCGTGGTTGTTTTCCATTGACTTTTCATGATCGACTAAATAATTTTTGCATGTTAGTTTTTTTGGCGCGTTATCAACAATGTATCGGCTGGGTGTTCCTGTCTTTGTTTTACCTGGAGCTGGTATTGGTTCCCATAGCGGGGAGGGCAGAAGGGAAATTGTCGTTGCCTTATAAGGTGAGCCTGTCTTATAAAAGCCGTGTGCCCTGGTTTTTGGAGGGAGCGACGAAAGGTATTCCTGCAACCGGCAATGGCGCTGGTGTTGATAATAGCAGGCCGGCAAGAGCAGCCGGTTCCTTACTCACTACATTGAGCTCACCACCCGCGGCTTCTTACGCTCCCTTCACCACCGGGCCGGGGCAACCGGAAATGTCTGCTTTTACTTCGGTAGGCAGCGGCAATATGGTGGACCTGTTTACGGGAGATTTTTCTTATAATATTCCGTTGCTGGATGTGGGCGGGTATCCTGTGAACCTGGCTTACCGTGCAGGTGTGGGGATGGACGATGATGCGAGCTGGGTGGGGCTCGGGTGGAACGTAAACCCCGGCACGGTGACGCGCAACATGCGTGGATTGCCGGATGATTTCAACGGGATGTACGATTCAGTGCGCAAGGTGCAGCATATAAAAGAGAACAAAACGGTGGGCGTAACAGGTGGGGCCGATCTGGAGATCGTTGGATTTCCTACCAAGACAGAAAAAAACGGAGAAAAAGTAGAAACAAAAGCTGATACCAGCCAGCCACTGGTATCCAAAGGTATCAGTATTGGCGCCAGCCTTGGCGTGGTGCACAACAATTACCGTGGCTGGGGGCTGGAGCACAGTATGAATGCCAGCATCAATGCCGGGAAACATGGTAATGGGCCTTTGACCGGCGGTCTTTCCATTACCAACAGCTCCATGGATGGTTTATCGCTTGCGCCTTCGGTGTCGGTAAAGCTGGCTGAAGAAAATGCCAAACACGATAAGGTGTCAACCTTTAGTTTTTCTGTTACGCAGCCGTACAATACCCGGAGTGGGTTAAGGGCCATGCAGTTGGGACTTGGAATGGGCCGTTCAAAGACCGTTCAAAAAAATGATCACTTCACCCGCAGTTATCATGATGGTATTTCGTCTTTTATTTCTTTCAACTCGCCTTCTTATACGCCTTCGATCACCATTCCTTATACGAGCTACCAGGTATCTTTTTCAGGCAAGGCTGGCCCATCGGCCAAGGTATTGTTCCCTGATTTTTTTCTGAGCGGTTATGTGGCCAAACAATACATTGCCGATGCCGATACGTTGCTGGAGCTGCCTTCTTATGGCTACCTGCATTATACGGCGGGTGCGCAGAATACGGCGTCTTTGCTCGACTTCAACCGGGAGAAGGAATTGCCTTTCCGGGAAAAACCGGCTACGCCGCATATTGCTATCCCTGCTTATACGTATGATGCTTTTTCGATTACGGGCGAGGGTACGGGGGGCATGTTCCGCGCTTACCGGAGTGATATTGGTTTTGTATATGACCATACTATCCGTACCAAAGACAAGTCGGAGCGGCTGGGGATAGATCTTGGGGTAGGTGATCTTTTTCATGGTGGCGTTGACCTCAACCTTACCCGGGTGATCACGGAAAATGGTCCCTGGCTGAATCAAAATATACTGGGTGAGTCTACTTATTTCCGTGCTGACTCTGCCGACTTCCAGTCGGTATACTTCCGCAACCCCGGCGAAAAATCCATCAACGACAAGGGGTTTTATGATAAGCTGGGCGGGGATGATGTGGTAACGGTGGGTCTTTCACAACCTGAGGGGAGCAACAGCGGGATGATCTTCACTACGAATTTTCTGAACCGGTACAAGAATGGGTGGCGCAACGGAGCGGACACGCTGAACAGGCGCAATGCGGTGAAGCAACAACGCGACAAGCGTACACAGGTGATCAGCTACCTGACTGCAAGGGAAGCATCAGTAGCTGGTTTGTCGAAGTATATCGAGTACCATAAAATGAACGAATTCGAAGCTGATTCGTGTGCGGAAGTAAAGATGGAAGCGTTAGAAGCGATGGGTTCCGGCTTGAAGGCGGAATATTATCCCCGCAGCAACTTCAGGAGTGTGCCTACCGGTGCGATCGAGCCTGTTAATTTTGTGTGGCACAGAGGCAAACCTTATGTGAAAGACCCGAATCCGCCATTACATGATTCGTTTCCCGACAATGGGATCTCTGTACGCTGGACAGGCAGGCTGAAGGCGCCGAAAACCGGCCATTATAGAATCTATACGACCAGTGATGACGGTATGCGGGTATTCCTGAATGATACGCTGATCATCAATAAGTGGACTGATAATTCGAGGAACGAGGGGGAGGCCGGCGTGAACCTGGTGGCGGGCAAGTTTTATTCCATCCGTGTGGAGTATTATGAAGCGGGCGGTAACGCGTATGGCTGGCTGTGGTGGAAGATTCCCGGGAAAGCGGCCAGAGAGATCATCCCTACTACTTTTTTATACCCGCCGCCTGCCAGGGATACTTTTGTGCAGAACAAGATCGTGCGTGAAGAACGGGTGAACCGTTTTCGGAAGGCGACGCATATTTCAGAGATCGATGTGTTGAACAGTGATGGCCGGCGTTATGTCTATGGCATACCGGTGTACAACCTCAAACAAAAGGAGGTGACGTTTGCCGTGCATAAAGACAGTGGCAACCGCAGCACCGGTCTTGTAAAATATGTTCCGGGCAGGGACAATACTACGCGGAACAAGCTGGGGAAAGATAATTACTACAACAGCGAGGAGGTGCCTGCTTATGCGCATTCGTTCCTGCTGACGGGTATCTTGTCGGCCGATTATTCGGACATCACCGGCAATGGCATCACCGATGATGATATAGGGGATGCTGTGAAGTTCAACTATACCAAAACGGCCGGTATTGCCAATCCTTATCAATGGCGTACGCCTGCTGTGGACAGCAATGCTGCTGCCTACAATGAGGGTTTACGAACGGAGAACCGGGATGATAAGGGTAATTATATCTATGGCGAGAAGGAGCTGTGGTACCTGCATTCCATCGAGTCGAAGACGATGGTGGCTACCTTCATTCTTGAAGACCGCGATGACCTGCCTGCTTATAATGAAAATGGCAAACGGATCGCCAACCACGCCACCAAACGACTGAAGGAGATCAGGCTTTATAGCAAATCTGATTTTAAAACCAGGCATGCCAATGCCATACCGGTGAAAACGGTGCATTTCAAGTATTCTTACCGGCTATGCGCCAACGCATATGGACCTGGTACGGGCAAGCTTACGCTGGACACCGTCTATTTTACCTATAACAACAATCATAAGGGCAAGCAAAATCCTTATGTATTCAACTACAACAGCAAGAACCCTGCTTATCAACTTCAACAAACCGACCGCTGGGGTACGTACAAGGCGCCCTTGCAAAACCCCGGTTCGGTAACGGGCAATGTGGTGGACAATACTGAATTTCCTTATGCTTTACAAGACAGTGCGGCCGCTGCCGGGAATGCTGCTGCGTGGGCGCTCGATTCGATCCAACTTCCTTCGGGGGGCGCGCTGAAGGTGCAGTATGAAAGTGATGATTATGCTTTTGTTCAGAACAGGCGGGCCACACAAATGTTTCGCGTGATCGGTACGGCGGCTACGCCTGATTTTGGGCAACGCTCGTCTACGCTGTATACCAAGCATACTATCGATAACTTTTGGACGGACCACCGGTATGTGTTTATCCGCGTGCCGAAGCCGGTGACTACCCGCCGGGAGCTGTACCATACTTACCTGGCGGGGGTGGAAAAGCTGTACTTCAAACTGATGGTGGCCATGCCAACGGATAACAATGGCAGCGGCTACGAACATATTCCTGTATACGCCGACCTGGATGCAGACAGCAACTATGGTGTTATCAACAGCGAGGTGATCTGGGTGAAAATTGCGGGTATCTCTCTTGAAGGCGATGGGCCTGGCCCGCGCAGCCCGTTGGTGAAAGCTGCTACGCAGTTCATCCGGCTCAACCTGCCTTCGAAGGCTTATCCCGGTTCCGAAACAGGCGACAATCTCGATCTGGCCGAAGCAGTGAAAATGCTGGCTGGCATGGCTTCGAATATTACCAGTGCTTTCCGTTCTTACGATGCTATTGCGCGCAACAAACCCTGGGGGAAGGACATAGATACCCTGCGCAGTTTTATCCGGCTCAATAATCCTTTTTTGAAAAAGATGGGTGGCGGGCATCGCGTGAAGCGGATCACGGTGTATGACCACTGGGATAAGATGGCTAAAAAGGCGGGGCAGCCAGCTGTGAAGCCGGCTATTTATGGGCAGGAATATATTTATACGAATGACTGGGAGGTAGATGGCGATACCGTTACGGGCAGCAGTGGCGTGGCTATCTGGGAGCCTGGCATCGGCGGTGAAGAAAATCCTTTCCGGGTGCCGGTGGAATATGTGGAAAAGATAGCGCCGTTGGCCCCCGTGACGCTTGGCTATACGGAAGAGCCGCTGGGTGAATCTTTCTATCCAGGGGCGAGTGTGGGCTATAGTCGTGTGCGTGTGCGTACGATCAATTACAAGAAGGCGAAATCGGCCAACGGGTATGAAGAGACCAGGTTTTATACGGCGTACGATTATCCCATTTATACCGAAAGGACGCTGATCGACCAGGATACGAAAAAGCGTTATAAGCCAACGCTTGCCAACCTGCTGCGGATCAATGCCAAGCATTACCTGAGCGTGAGCCAGGGTTTTAAAATAGAGCTGAACGATATGCATGGCAAACTGCGATCGCAGGCATCTTATGCGGAAACAGATCCTGTGCGCCCTATTTCTTACAGTGAGCAATTTTATAAAACCGATACCACGATACCCGGTTTCCGCCGGCTGAGCAATACCGTGATGGTGATGCAGCCGGATGGCCGTATCGATACAGCGGCGTTGATCGGAAAAGATGTAGAGCTGATGATGGACATGCGCATGCAACGGACGGTGACGCAGGCTTTCAATCTGCCGCTGAATACCGATTACTTCACGGCTCCTACACTGCCTCCTTTCTTTTTATTGTTAGCGTTGTACAATTTTTCGCAGCGGGAAGAAAATATGTTCCGCAGCGCCGCTACGACCAAGATCATTCAACGTTATGGCATTCTTGATAGTGCCATACAAATAGACAAAGGCAGCCGGATATCGACGCAGGACCTGCTGTATGACAGCGAAACGGGTGATGTGTTGCTCACGCGCACGCAGAATGAATTCAACGACCCGGTGTTCAACTTCACGTATCCATCGCATTGGGCTTATGACGGGATGGGGCTGGCTTATAAGAATATCGATGTGGTATTGCACCATGTGGATATCCGCGATGGCAAACTGGTGGGCATGACGGCTGCACAGGATAGCTTGTTCAGCAGTGGTGATGAGATACTGGTGGCGGGCAAAGAACGGACGTTTGATAATGCGGATTGCGAAGTTAAAGACTCTATTGCGACTTTCCCCGACCTGTATAAAGTGTGGGCGGTAGACAGCAGTGTGCTGTATGGCGGCGCGCGTGGCATTTATTTCATCGACCGCTGGGGCAAGGCTTATACCGGGTTCGATATATCGCTGCGCATCATCCGCTCGGGCAGGCGGAATATATTGGGGGCTGTGGGCAGCATTACCAGCCTCGACAGCCTGGTGAAGAAGAACCCGTCTACCGGACAGTATGAGCTGGTGGTGAATACCAATTCAAAGATCATTGCTGCTTCGGCCGGCGAGTTTCGTCAATTCTGGAAAACGGATGATGTGCTGCGTAAACAGCCGACCATCAGCTGTATACCTGACTGGCAACCTGACGGGGTGTGGGAATGTGAAAAAGTGCAGCCGGGAGATACTGTGAATACCGGCAACCAACGTGTTCAGCATAAAGATGTCAACCCACATAGCTCCACCTATGGTGACTCGACCTGGATAGTCGTGGAGAATTGTTATTCGTGTCCACGGCCGGCCAAATGGCTTACTACCGATTCGTTCCAATGTGCGCAGGACAGTGCGGGCAACAACCTTGGCTTCCGTTACCGGGGAGAGCGGGACACCGCTTCGTGCAGCGCTACTTATGGGCAATACCGCTGGCAGATAGCTGAAGCACAAAATTGTACGCTTTGTCCCAAGCCTGCCAACTGGCAATATACTACCGGCGATAGTTGCCAGAAGGATACGAATGGCGTGAATACCGGTTACGTACTGCGGCGACAAGTGAATGCGGAAACCTGCAGTGGGAATTATGGCGCTTACCGATGGGTAAGGGATACTGCCAACTGTATGATGTGTTCGAAGCCTGATGACTGGTGGGCGGTGGACAGTACGCGTTGTGAAAAAGACATTTCCGGCAACAATACCGGCTACCTGCTGCGCAAGGAGATCAACCGGCAGGGATGCAGTGACAGTGCTTATATGGTGCGGTGGACGAAGATTCCCGGACTGCAATGCAGTACCTGTGCAAAGCCCTCGGCCTGGAAGCTGACGGACTCCGTTTGCGAGGTATCTGCCACAGCGCCTTTTATGTATACCGGTTATTTGCTTAAACGATATGTCGATACCTCTGGCTGTGGCAATAGTGATTCGATTGCCAGGGTAAGCAGGCCTTTCTACTGTATCAATCCAGAAATCAATCCGGACACCTGTGTGTATGTAAGGGTACTTATTGACACTTTGCCGGGCGGAGAGAACAACCTGACGGGCAGGATACGGCTGGGTTTCTTCCGGAATGCGACTACCAACACGCCGCTGTCGGTATCTAACCTGACTGTGAGTTATGGTATCGAGATCTGGCGCAATGGTGTTTACCAGGGTATGGGGGCTCCGCAGACAGTAACGGTTAGCGGCAGCGAGTATCTCATCGGCAACCATTTACAGATCCAGGAATACCGGTCGTGGGAACCTGCTACCTATGAATACCGGTATGTCGTGATCCAATCACCGATCTGCAGTGGCGGTGGCGGAGGAGGTGGAACCGAGTAGCGGGCGACTGGTAAAACAATTCGTGTATCGTTAATTTTTTAAGTATGAAACTCATCAAGCCTATTTTTATTACCGCAGGTGTTTTACTGTTAGGATTGCAGGGCTTGCAAGCGCAAGCGCCCTGTGATACCATAACCGGTACCATCTGTAAAAGCATTATTGCGGATACCGTGTTCAATCCTTATGTGACGGGGGTATTGGGCAACTGGCGGGCCAATAAAAGCTATACGTATTATGCGCGGCGTACCGAGCAAGACCCTACTACTGCCACTACCAATATACGGCGTGACGGCACTTTCAAAGACTTTACCGCTTTCTGGGCTTTCCAAAGCAATAAGCTTGGATCGCAGATCGATACCGGCCGGTGGGTGTGGAACAGTGAGCTGACGCTCTTCAACCGCAAGGGTTTTGAAGTAGAGAACCGCGATCCGCTGGGAAGGTACAATGCCGGGCTGTATGGCTATAACCTGACCATGCCCGTGGCTGTGGTGCAGAACAGCCGCTACCGTGAAAGTGCTTATGAGGGGTTTGAAGATTACGTGTTTACCACGCAGCTGTGCGATACTGCGTGTGCGGCGAAGCGGCATATCGACTACTCGGACTGGCTTTCGAGCATCGACACCACGCAAAGCCATACGGGGCTGCGCAGCCTGAGGGTGGCGGGTGGTGAAGCTGTTGTTTTATCGTTTGAGCTGCAGGGTACGGCGCAGGATGATCAAATGCCCAAATTGAATTTCGTCACGAAGGCTATCGATTGCGCCAGCGGCGTGCTGGACAATATCAGTACGGGCAAGGACATCTTACTGCCTGTTTTCAAGCCTGTGCCCGGCAAGCGGATGCTGATCAGCGCCTGGGTGAAAGAGACCGGGGATGCTACGTTACGCGCCAATTATACGGAAAACAGGATACGGGTGGTTTTTGGTAATACTGCGTTCACCTTTCATGTTTCGGGCAACATCATCGAAGGGTGGCAACGTTATGAGGGTGTATTTACCATTCCGGATACGGCTACGCGTATCGACATCAGCCTCGAAGCGACCGGCGCCAATACTGCCTACTTCGATGACCTGCGTGTTCATCCTTTCAACGCGAATATGAAGTCTTTTGCTTTTCACCCGGTGAACCTGCGGCTGATGGCCGAGCTGGATGAAAACAATTATGCCACTTTGTACGAGTATGATGATGATGGCACTTTGATCAGGTTGAAGAAGGAGACGCAACGGGGTGTGAAGACGATCAAGGAGACAAGGAGTGCGCTGGTGAAGTAGATGCCGGATTTAGGATTTAGCATTTAGGATTCAGGGTTTCGTTCCAAATAAAATATTATGAGCAAGATGTTCTTCTCAAAATGGCTTTCAACGATATTATTGTTGTGTTTGTGCGTGCGTGCTGCGCATGGGCAAAGTGCTGACCCACCGGTGATCAAGGTGCTGAATGGCATCGAGGATAAGATTGCTGTGAACGCAGAGATCACCGTGCAGGATGACAAGTATTTCGATGCCGGGCAACGGGCGTTGCTGAAGCCGAATTACCGGGTGGTGAATACCGTGTCGTTTGAATTCGACGAGGGGTTTCCGCTGTACATGCCTGGCATTGGCGATACTGCCATTATCGAGATCGACGTTTGGAAAACGGGGGCCGATACGACTTTGCCCATCACGCCTGTGCCTATGACGCTGACGCTGACCTATCATCCAACGGGCGCGTACACGCACCGGGCTGTGGCGGTATTTGAAGGGGCTTACCGGGTGCAGGTGGTGGTGAAAAGTATGACGCTGAAGCATGTGGGCACGGCGTGGAAGATGTGGCGGGCGCTGAAAGTGGTGAACCAGTTGCAGAGCTATCCTGCCTATACATTTAGCTATACCGGCAACCAGGTTGCTGCGTTGAGCGACTCGGCGGCCTGGCTTGGCGGTGGGGATAAGGATGAGCTGCCCGTATGGTGGACACCTTCTACGGGCGCTGACGAGTATGACCTCGAATGGGCTTATATCGATTCGGCTGCTTTGGCGGCGGGGCGCTATGGCAGTGCTGTGAGCCCCAACCTGGAGCTTGTCTTTGCACATAATGCTACGCGGGTGACTATCCCTGCCACGGCTTACCGGATACCGCTTATCTACGACAGCAAAGGGCATCTTTTTTACCGTGTGCGGGCTGTGCAGCAGCAGGCAGGCGGCGGGCGGTATGAAGCGAAATGGACAGTATTCAACACGGCAGGGCAGGGACGTTTCGATTTTGATGGCCATGAGCGCACGTTGAACTGGCAGGCCACGACCAGTTTTGCCGAAGAGGGCAAGCGCAAGAGCGTGGTGCAGTATTATGATGGCAGCCTGCGTGGCCGGCAGACCGTGACGAAAGACAATTCCACCAACCGGACTGTGGTGGCCGAGAGCTTTTATGACTACCAGGGCAGGCCGGTGATACAGGTGTTGCCTGCACCTACAGTGAATACCATTATTGGTTATACGCAAAACTTTAACCGGGGTGTGAACCTGCCGGAATATGACAAGAACCGTTTCGACAGCCTTGGCAGTGCGGGCGAGTATTGCACTGCACAGGCAGCGCCGATGGATTCCGTGTCGGGCGCTTCGCAATATTATTCTTCGCTGAGTGCTTTCAAGGATTCGGGTATACATAAGTATGTGCCGAATGCCGGTGGCTTTCCGTTTACCGAAGTAGAATATACGCAGGACAATACGGGCCGCGTGAGCCGCCAGGGTGGCGTTGGCCCCGACTTTAGGCTGGGCAGTGGCCATGAAACAAAATATTATTATGCTACGCCCGACCAGCGGGAGCTGGATGCGTTGTTTGGCACGGAGGTGGGGGACAAGTCGCACTACTTTAAAAATGCGGTGCGCGATGCCAATGGTCAATACAGCATCAGCTATGTGGATATGCGCGGCCGTACCGTTGCTACGGCGCTGGCCGGTAACCCGGACAGTGCGCTGCAAAAGCTATCGTCCAATGCCCCTGCCACCCGTACGGAAACGATTGCCGATCCTTATTCGGTGGTGATCAAAGACCTGGTGATGGAGCACAAAAAGAGTCTCCACGTTACTACTGCCGGCAACCGGACCTTCGACTATCAACTGAACCCGCTGTTGCTGAAAGAGGCGGGGTGCAATATGGATTCGGTGTGTTATGATTGCCTGTATGATTTACGAATCACCATTACCGATGATTGCAACAACCAAAAGTTTGCCTTCGATACGGTAGTGCGCAATTTTTCGATCAACGCTATCGATACCGTATGCAACAATGGGAGCGGCTTTTCCTTCACATTCAATAAATGGATGCCGGAAGGCAATTACGAGATCACCAAGAGCCTGTCGGTGAGCCGTTATGCGCTGGACTATTACCGCGACAGTATTTATATGGCTGCCAACAAATGCAAGAGCATCGATAGTTTTATCGTGATGACAAGGGCTTTGCAGGCGCAGCTGGCGACCGACTGCAAGCCTTCGTGTGCCGGCTGCAAGGCCAGCCTGGGCAGCTGGCCGGAGTACAGGACGCGGTTCCGGCAGACTACTGGTATAGATGGCGTAGATACGGCCGCTTACGACGGAATGGCCCTTGCCGCGTACAATGAAGCGTTTCAACAGTGTGCGGAGTTGTGCGATTCATTGAGTGAGGTGCTGAGCGTGCGCCGCAGCATGCTGATGGATATGACGCCTTCTTCGGGGCAGTATGCCAATATCGACAACCCGGGGGACCGTTATTCGATCTTTTACAGCCGCATCGATTCATCGGATGATAACCGGATCAAGGATACGTTGCCCATTTATTCGCTCCTGACCAATTACGTGGATGAGCTGGGCAATCCCGATCTCGTATTCGATGAAGGGGCGGGCAAACTGGCGCCGCCTCAAAATCTATCAGCAGAAGTTTTTGCGCGGCGGTTCAAGGCCAGTTGGGCGGAAGCATTGCTGGAGAAGCACCCGGAGTATTGCAAACTGGTGCGCTACGAACAACTGGCGGCCAGCCATGAATGGGACCGCCAATTTGAGGCGGTGGACACTTATGCCGAGGCCAAGCAAAAGGGCTACCTGAACCCGACCAGCGAAACCGGCAGCATAGCTACTTATTTCGATCGTAATACAGATGGTACCGATCCGCTGTATGATCTGAAGGGTACTTTCTTTCATAAGCTGCGCGATTCGCTGAACAAGTACAGGAAATTAGATGGGCAGGATGTGAGCCTTTGGAGCGTGGCGACGCTGGCCATCATGTGCCCCGGCCAGAGCACTTCGCCAGCCTGTATCAATGCTTACAATACCAATGCCGAAGCTTTCAATACAACGACGATGTGCGCAGGCGAGCTGGACATGGCCTGGCGCAGTTTCCGTCAGCTGTACCTCAACGTGAAGCGCAGCCTGGTGAACAAATGGGTGAAGGACAGCTGTGAGACTTCAGGAGATGCCATGACATCGGCCGAGATCATGGCCAGCGGGCATACGCCGCATTTTGTCGATGCCCAGGAGATGCAGGCTTTGCAGCCGCCTTCCGAAATGCCTACGTCGGAGGCTGAAACGAATGCGCTGCTGGAACAGTATTATGCCGACAATTGCAAGGCTTACGCTACGCTGTGGATCGCCAACCTGGCGTCTTGTACACAATATGATACAGCTGCGTTGAACAACGTGATCATTCCCGCGTTGGTTGCCATTTGCCGGGAAGGTTCGGACCTTTCGCATCCTTATGGTTCCAGCTCGGTGAAGCCTACCAGCACCAGCGCTCCGCAGTACCGCAGTTTCGAGGCCTACCTGAAATATTACAATGCGACGCACAGCATCAACGACTCTCTCAATTGTAATGCCTACGGCATCACAGCGCCCAAACCTTATGACCAGCAGGAAATGCATGGCAACAAGCCGCTGTATAGCAAGCCTGATACCTGCGAATGTGCGAATATTACGCGGCTGTATGATCAATACAAGCCAAAGGTGGGGCGCTATGGCAGCTTTTCGAACTACCTGCGGGAGGTGTACCAGACTTATGCGGAAGACTCTGTGCTTACTACTTTGCTGAGCCTTTGTGGCCATGCCGACTTCGCGGCGGCGGATTGTGATTTTATTTCGCAGCGTGTGTTCCTGCCGCCGGTGTTCCAGTGCTATACCAATGCCGTGTGTGTGGATTGTGACCGGTTCAGGCAACTGGATGCCGAGTTCAAGCAGCGGTTCCCGGCAGCAAGGCCGGTGATGACCGATACGCTAATTACCAATGCTACACAGCTTGCCTGGAACCGGGTGTATGAGCAGTTCATGAACTACCGGCTGGGTTATGCAAAGACGGCGGGCGAGTACCTGCTGTTCAAAAACCAGTGTAACGGTACCGTGTATAATGCTGTGTGTGATAGTTTGCAGGATATATTGGCTGACTTCAACCAGGAGCGGCAATCGGGTCTTGGCGTTAGTACTTTGCTGTACTCTCCCCCCGGCACCTATTTTACCAACCTGCCTGATATTGTACATAATGGTGTGGTGCAATTGCCGGACTCCATACGGCAAAACGTTGCGGGGAATGCCAGCTTTTCCGTTACCCTGAATGGTGGCAAGCATTTTTGCGCCAGCAATGGGGGGTATTCCTTCGAGTTCCGGATGAAGTTTTTACAGAACTATCCTTCCGGCCATATTTTCTATGCCGGGGGTGTTGGCCTGATCGGCACCTTTACGCGCAATGGCAGTGGTATTTATCTTACCGGCGTGGACAGCGACAATGGCCGGTGGGGTTATGACTTCGATCACAACTGGGCTTCGAGCTGGCTGGCCAGCGCGAACCCTGCCGTGGTTGGCGACTGGTTTACCGTGAAAATGAAGCTTACGGCCAGTAAATACCGGTTTTACTTCAATGGGACCTTGTTTGCCGAGTTTGACCGCAATCCAGCTACTACGATCCAGGATGTGACCAACCTGGCATTGACGTATTACAGCAAGCATGGGGCTATCGACTGGGTGAAGGTGTATGACCATAACGATCAGCTGAAATACTTCGAGGATTATACCGATCCATCCAATCCTGCTTTGCCGAACCCGGATTTCCTGTGCCCGCCGACATCAACCGATTGTACGGCCGACTTTGTGGATTATTTCAACGATCGTACGGGTGGCAGCTATACTTATCACCAGATCGATTCGATCTATGGCAATTCCTGTGCATTGCCGCTGGCGGTGTGTGGCGCGCCGGGCAGTAACAGCGATACGCTGACCAACTGGCTGAATGATTACAAGAAGTACGGCGGCGTTCCTCACCTCGATGCGAGCGGGGCGGATACGACGCACTTTAAGGTCAACTTTGGAGGGCCCAGTTATACTGCCGGGGTGCCTTTGGGTGCAACGATCAATAACGGCATCTGGAAGCTGCCGGATTATTATACGGACACGTTGCCGGATACCGGCCCTACGCGCGGCGTTGATTTTGACAGGGTCAAAGACACCCTTTGTCTGGACTCTGCCGGTTTCACTTTTGAAACGCGGCTACGGTTGCCCGACAGCGAGGTGCATTCCAATATATATAACGATTCCTGGTGGCTGGTGCTGTATTCGGACCCTGGCACTTCGGGCAATTTGCTGGTGTCTCTTAAGCTTACACCTGACCGTGGCGGCGCTATCTGTACGCACCAGAGCGATCCGAATGTAAACTGTGTGGAAGAACATGTGCCGCATCTTCCGATGGATGTGTGGCGAAAGATCAGGTTGCAATTCCGGGGGCGGCAGTTCCGGTTTTATATCGATTCGATGCTGGTGGGCACGCGTACGCTGGATGCGCCCATGACCCGGCTTTACTGGTGGACCTTGCATCAGTTTTCGCAACGGGGCGAAGTGGATTATATCAGGATCACTGATGTAAACGGCCGGTATTTGTACAATGAGGAATTTGAAGATGCGCAGCAACTGGCTGTTACCGACCGCTCACTTAAATGTGGCGGCTGTGAGCTGGACTATACCAAGTATTTCAACAGCCGCAATGGCAGCAGCCTGACTTACGGGCAAATTGCCGGCTTGTATGCGCAGCGCGGCATTACACTGGATGCCTGCAGCAAGGCCGACCTCACATTGTGTGGCCG
>JAGIBF010000114.1 GCA_017744515.1 Niastella sp. | reverse complement strand
ACAGAACAGGAAAACGTTATTCCACCAAAAATGGATTGCCCAGCAATTTTGTATTCATCGTACGGGAAGATAACCAACATAATTTGTGGATAAGCACCACCCGCGGTCTCACCTGCCTTAATCCTATAACGAATAGTATGCAGGTATATACCAAGAGTAATGGATTATTGAATGATCAGTTTAATTATAGTTCGGCCTTTAAAGATAAAAACGGGCGTTTGTACTTCGGCAGTGTGAAGGGGTTGATCAGCTTCAACCCTGATGAATTTACGCAAAGCCGGTTTGTGCCACCTGTATATATTACAGGTATACAGGTGAATAACAAGGAGTTGATCATTAATGAAAAGGGGTCGCCCCTCTCCCAGTCTGTTATACAAACAAATCGCATTACGCTTCCGTACACAGCTTCTACTTTCAGCATCGACTTCGCCGCATTAAGTTATACCTCTCCGGAACGTACGGAATACATGTATAAAATGGAAGGCCTGGATAGAGACTGGACTTATCTGAAGTCAAACCGAAAAGTATATTTTACCGGTTTATCAGCGGGCACTTATCGCTTTATTGTGAAGGCGGCCAATAGCAGCGGGCAATGGAACAGTCAACCTGCTCAATTACAAATACGTATTCTGCCTCCCTTCTGGGCCAGCACCTGGGCATATGCCGTATATTCTTTAATTGGTGTGTTGATCGTGTTTTACATTATACGTAACTATCACCGGAGAACGGAAGAGAAGAACAAGCGTAAGCTGGAGCTATTGGAACACGAGAAAGAAAAGGAGCTATACCAGGCCAAGATAGCTTTCTTTACCAATGTAGCGCACGAAATAAAAACGCCGCTGACCTTAATAAAAGGACCATTGGAAAAGGTGATCAAGAAGTCGGATGAAAGCCCCGACCTCCACAACAGTCTGCGGATCATGGAGCGCAATACCAACCGCCTGATCGACCTTACTAATCAACTGCTGGACTTCCGGCAAACAGAGACCAAGGGTTTCAGCCTCAACTTTACGCCTATCAACATTTCCGAGTTGCTGGAAGAAACTTATGCCAACTTCAAACCGCTGGCCGAGGAACGCAATTTGCAATTCACTATGGAGTTACCTTCGCAGCCACTGTATACCATGGCTGATCTGGAGGCTTTGAATAAGATATTCACTAATATATTCAGCAATGCCATCAAGTATGCCGACCGGAAGGTACATGTACAATTGTTACCTTTTGGCCAGGAAGGCAGCTTGTTCTCCATCGAGGTTTCCAATGATGGCCATCTCATCCCATATGATATGAAGGAAAAGATATTCGAGCCTTTTTTCCGGCTCAAGAAAACGGAAAAGCAAAAGGGAACAGGTATTGGTCTGGCACTTGCCCGTTCACTGGCGCAGTTGCTTAAAGGCGACCTTTATTTCAAAGAGACCGCTCATGATCTGAACGTATTTGTGATCAGCTTACCTTTGTTGCCCATCAATAATGGCACTGGTAACCTTGAGCACAACGATGGGTCAATTATTAATGCGATTAGTTAAGTCATGTTTTGTCAGGCTGAGTTTATCAAAGCCGCCTTCGACAGGCTCAGGCTGACAAGATGTGTAAACCAATAACCTTATTTTGATGACACCACCTACTATCTTATTGGTTGATGACAATGAAGAAATCATTGAATTTCTGGGGGAAGTGTTGGGAGCGCAGTATGCTGTTTTAAAAGCATTCGATGGTCAGGAGGCTTTGTCTGTTCTCGACAAGGAAGCCGTACACCTGGTGGTGAGTGATGTAATGATGCCCGGCATGGATGGCTTTGAGCTTTGCCGCCTGATCAAAACCAATTTCGACTTCAGCCATATACCCGTCATCCTGTTGACGGCCAAGAATACTTTACAATCAAAGATCGAAGGGTTGAAGTTGGGCGCCGATGCTTATATTGAAAAGCCTTTCTCGCCAGAACATCTCGAAGTGCAGATCGCCAACCTGCTCAGTAACCGTAACAAGATACGGGAGTACTTTGCCAACTCACCCCTGGTCCATATCAAGAGTATGGCTTACTCAACTGCCGACGAACAGTTCCTGGAGGCTTTGAATGAATCTATCCGTAATCACCTCGAAGACACTGAGCTGGATGTAGAGAAGCTGGCGCGGATCATGAACATGAGCCGCCCTACTTTATATCGCAAGATCAAATCCATTTCCAACCTTACGCCCAATGAGCTGATCAACATTACCCGGTTGAAGAAGGCCGCTGAAATGCTGGCCGGCGGTCAGCATAAAGTGTATGAGGTGGCCGACCTTGTAGGGTATAATTCGCAGAACAACTTTGGCAGGAACTTCCTGAAGCAGTTTGGCATCACTCCTACTGAATACATTAGTATGAATAAGAAGGCATAGAGGTAAGAAGTCGGAGGTAAGAGGTAGGAATCTTCGCCTACCTCCTACCTCTTACTTCTGACTTCGTATTTACTCTTTCAATATTCTCATCGTTTGTCCATTCTTCAGTTTCAACGTGTACACACCGGATTTGTATTGCTCCATGTGTAGGATCGTAATGCTTTGCGTGATTTGTATGCGTTGTAATTCTCTGCCTGTGCCATCATACAGGTAAGCGGTGGTGTTGATCAGTTCCTTATCGGTAACATTCAACGTAGCTGCGCCCTTGACAGGATTGGGATACAAGGTCACCCAACCTTTGCGGTCGCTCTTCAGCAGCAGGATGCGGCTGTAAGTGGCGCGTCCGTTAAGGTCTGTTTGTTTGATACGGTAAGATGCTTTACCGGAGAGGGCCTGTACTTCCTGGAAGCTGTAATCATGTTCTCCGTTGCCTTTGGAAGTAATAGTAGCTATGGCAGTAAATGGTTCATCTTCTATTGCTCTTTCAATGCTGTAAGAGGCCACTTGCTCTTCCTGTACTTTCCAGGTAATCACTGGCTGTCCCTGAGCATTGAGCGATCCGTTAACATATACCCAAGTCACAGGCAATATAAACGTGCTTGTCTGCAGAAAGAAGCCGCTGAAGCCAACAACGTCGAAAGTGATCTCCCAACGATTTTGTGTAGCATTCCAAATAATATCGCTGTCTACGGGATCGATTATCGCAGCCGTACCTGTATAGGTACCAGGTGTACCCGTAGCAGGATTGTTGCTGGCGCCGGCAAACTTACTGAAGCGTACATTGGCTTTGCCAGCAGCATCAGAAGGACCGGTAGGCAGGTTGGCCGTGCTACCCGGAGCAGCGTTGAAGTTATTGAACTCTAATTGTGTAAAATAAAGGGTCACTCTACCAGTAGCAGTGGCAGCATTGGTGGCAGGTTGTATCTCATAATGCCTGGCCACATAGGGCTTACCAGTTACAGCAGGAAAAACAGGTACGCCAGCCTCAAACCAAACACGAGCTGCCACTGTACCGCTTACCGGACTGGCTCCATTGGGTACCAGGGTAGCGATGAGGTTACAGCTTGCATCGTACATATTATTGTTGGATGCAGATACCACGAAGGTGGTATTGGTCGTATTGGCAGTAGCCAATTGCGTGGCAGGCATGGTGATGGTATAATTCTTCGTAACAGTATTGCCAATGGCATCCGTGACTGTAACACTTGGCGTAGCACCCACACAGAAACCGGTAGCTGTTCCGGTAGTACTTACATTGGGTGTCCAGGCGTATGTATAAGGAGTGACACCACCGGATGGAGTAACGGTAGCGGTACCATTGCAACCTACGTTGCAGGTAACGGGGGTTTGTGATTGGGTGGCGGTCAATGGAAGTGGATCATTGTACCGCGCCAGTAAAACATCTGATGTTAACGTCCCTGAAGGCGCCAGTACTGCTAATGGCGACAGTGTAAGGTTGCTGCCATAACTACCGGTGATCCATACATTACCGGCTGTGCCGGCAGCAACAGCCAAACCCTGGTTGGAAATAGTATTGAGGTCATCACCTTGTCCATGCCCGAGCAACTGCCCGTTTCCAGTTTCGGCATTTACACGCGCCAGGAATATATCATCGCCATTGGTACGGGAGTTTGTAATTGTAAGTGGAGAAGCGAGGTTGGTGGGCCAATTAAGTGTACCGCGGAACGCTCCTACAATCAATATTCCACCAGTGGCGTCTGAAGCAATACCATTGGCTCTGTCTACACCTGCACCACTGCCGGCTGCTTTTGACCAGGTAAAAGAATTATCATCGGGACTATACCGGGCATAAAAAATATCGTTTGTGCCGCTGGCATTGGTAAGCGCGGGATTACTACCAAAGGTAATGCTGGAGCTGGCAAAGTAACCAGCCAATACTACATCCTGTGTGAAGGCATCGTACGTGATTGCCAATCCTTCTTCACTCAACGAACCGCCAACGCCAATACCACTAATAAATGCTCCGTTGGCCGCATTGACTTCGAGTATGCAGATATCAGCGCTTCCTGCATTGGTGAGTGAAACAGAAGATGCTGGTGTAGTAGTGGTATAGGTTGCATTAGAACTACTGTAACTGCCCGTAACGATGATCTCATTAAGTGCAGCTACGTAAGTAAGGCTACTTCCTTGTCCATTATCGGGGTTGGCAGACGAACCGCCTGTACTTACCCAGTTAAAGGCTCCTGTGGAGGGATTCAGTTGAGCTACAAAAAGATCGAAGTTGGAACCACCGTTGGCAGTCCGCGATATGCCAGGACCACCGAAGTTGGCACTTCCTAAAAAGTTTCCCGAGGCATATACATTACCGGTTCCATCAAGACAAAGCGCCTGCACATTGTCAACACTGCTGCCATTGACAGTAGACACCCATATGCCCGCACCAGTACTGGCATTGAGCTTGGCAATAAAGCCGTCGATACTTGTACCTGCAACAGGAGCCAATGGAGGTACAGTCAGGCTTCCGGTAAAATTACCACCTACATAAACGGAAGTACCGTCGGTAGCAATAGCAAATCCAACATCATTGCTCGCTCCTCCGGGAAAAGCAACAGCCCATTGGCATGTACCGGCTGAATTGAATTTAGCAACATATATATCATTGGCAGTAGCAAGAGGTAAGTTACCTAAGCCAAAATTGATCTGCCCTACATAGCTACCGGTGATATATACATTACCGGAAGCATCAGTAGCAATGGCAAGCCCCCTGTCGGTACCGCTTGCAGTAGTACCATAACCTGCGCGGTAACCCCAGGTTTGCGCATTGGTTATAGATGTCCCCAACAGACTTATTATTATCAGCAAAAAAGATAGTACAGCGTACAGTTTATTTTTCATATGAAGGTTTTAGGTATTTTTCAAGTAAGTTGATGTCCTTGTTGTAATCCGAAAGTTGCCATTTTGTGACCGGGATAAAATCCTTCTTCACAATAAACCACTTCGGCCCTAATGGCTTTTCCATCTTTGCAGGCAATGGTAAGTCCCTGCCCTGCATCAATGGATAGAACAGTACCGGGTAATTTTTCACCACCAGGCTGATCGATCACTGCAGCATGGCTGATACCAAAGAGCCAATCGTTCCAACGCGTGGCCGCTCCTTTGTTCCAGGGATTGCAGGCGTTGACCAGTGCATTGATCTCACCGGCATTCATGGTCTTCCAATTGATAAAAAGGTCTTCAACTGCCGGCTTTCCATACCAGCGTGCCTTTACAGGGTCCTGTTCTTTTTTTTGCAAGGTTCCCGAAAGCAGCCCGTTCAGTAACATGCCCGACGCATGCACTCCTGCATAGGCAAGCTGCGTATAGAAAAGCCCAAAGTTTACATCCGGCATCAGCGGCACTGGTTGTTGCAGCAGCACAGGCCCCGCATCAAACACCTCCGTCATTTCGTGCACGGTAACAGCTCCTGCCGTAGCCTGGTTGCGTATCATCCAGAACAGGGGATTGGAGCCACGCCACTCGGGTAAGGGGGCATAGTGAAAGTTGATAAAGCCATACCGCGGTATGTGGATCACTTCGGCCGGTATGAGCCAGGGAAATGTTTTTACCAGCACCACATCAGGCCGGTAGCGCGTTATCCATTCTGGCAGTTCGGCAGCTATGGTATGCTTGCGGAAGCCTTGTACCGGTACGTTTGAACGGGCACAGGCGCTTTCTGCCAACAAACGTATCTGCCGGTTGAGTGCCGGCACGCCCACTGCTATTACCAGGCCGGTAGCCAGCAATTGGTGTAATGCAGGCAAAGCAATCCTGTCGTTACAAAGTATGGCGATTCGCATAGGTTATATACATAGATAGTTGTTCTTCCATCCTGCTGCCATGTCAGGCTTATCGTTGTGTACCATTTCATGGTTGGCAGCCGTAACGTCTATAGGATCCCCGATATTCAGGATACACTTATGCTGTTCATCACCCACGATCTCTGCCTTGTATAAAGGCGCATAAGTAAATTGCGTTTGTGGATGAATGGTAACCGTTCCACGCGGACTGGCGTAGGAAAAACCATTCAATGATGTTGCTCCTTCACGCAGCGCCTGTGGCACTACTATACCAGCTTCCCAACCCAGTAAATGGAAGATGTTGGCTTTCTTTTTTTTCTCCTTCAGTATGGTATCTGTGAACAACTGTTGCGCTTCTCCCTGAAGGCCCGACCCCCAGGGAACGATGGCGTGAAATGTGCCGCCGGGAAAATCGCATTTGGCAAGCAACTGTTCTTCGGCCATAAAGGGGGAACAATAGAAGGGTAATGCTATGGCAGAAGGATGTTTTTCCTTGAGCGCTTTTATAAACAGATCGGCCAGGTAAGTGCTGAAGCATGCCGCCACGGATTGGGCGCCGGAATGGCGAAGCAATTCGATATAGGCATCGATACTGAATTCCGCTTCTTTATAACCGCTTACATAATTGCCGCAAACGCTGCCACCTGCTTCTTCCAGGCCACGGGTATAACCCCATGGCCCCCGGTAACCGCCATCATAGAAGGAAGTAGCCATTAATACCTTGCGGCTTTTTTCGCCCGCCAGGTAACCGGCTATCCGGCAGGCATGAACACCCTGCAGGGAGATATGGTAACAATAAGGCTGAGCTATCATTTCCGGCAGTTGCATGCCGGGATCAACAAAGATGAATGGACGGCCGATCGCCGCTGCCAAACCATACAAAGGTTCAGCATTGGCTACATTGCAATAGGCAATGATGGCATCTACATTGTCCTGCAGTAACAGTTTTTCGGCCTTTGCATAATTGAGGGCGTGGTCTTCACCATATCCTATGTTCTCAGGAATGATGCGTAGTTCATCCCGGCTGTTGATGGCGATACTATTCCTCAGGCCATCCAGAATATCGAATCCCAATGCCGGATAATCAGTTGATCGTGGTAATAATAGTCCTATGGACAGGTGCATAACGGTGTTTTAAACATACGATGATTAATTCCTTGCAGGGAAAATGCCCTGTATGCAAACGATGTAGCACAATGCCAGCTCCGGATGCAGGTTGCTGAAAGGAATTGAATTACCAGTCGATCCAGTGGTGAGTGTGCCCGGGTAGGCTTGCATCTGCGCGGTGGGTGCAGGTCCGTAAAATGGCTCACCGGAAGCAGCTGTTGCATATACATCATTGCCCGGCGAAGCCTGATCGGCTGTAGCGGCCGCAGCTGGCTGTATTTGTATAGCAGCCGTATGTGTGTGTGCCGGAATGTTAATTGATAATAGTGTGGTAGTTTCGGTACCGCCTACTTGTCCAAGGCTGTAGGGCGACAATCCTGGCCCCTGACCAGCTCCCACCACGGCACGGCCGCGCAGGTCAGGCAAAGCAAAAGTGGAAGTACCGTTGCCTCCGTAGGTAGTTCCTAAAATAGAGAACAGCGCCGTGTTTTGTGAAATAGGTAAAATCTGTCCCTGACACAGGGCCCAGCTTTTGGGAGCAAAATTGCCAGCGAAAAGCGTTACAGACCCAATATAGCCATTCATATATGAGGTATTTAATGCGTTTATGTAATAATGTTATCAATACTAATTCCGTGACGGAAAGATGCCTTCTGTGCAAATGACATAGTTCATAGCGAGGTAAGGCGATTGAATTGCAAAAGGCTGGTTTTGTCCTGTTGCAACCGTATTGGTGTTACAGGTAAAAGTAGCCATGACATTGCCGGTACTTGCTGCTGCATAAGCGTTCGTGCCAGACACGAGGGCAGGCACGGCATTGGTAGGATCGGACACCGTTCCCGCAGTGGTATTGACAGTGGGAGCACCGGCGGCACTCACAAAAGGATGTGTATGTGCAGGAAGCTGCCCCACTACGAGGGTCACATTTTCTACTCCTCCCACCTGACCCAATACATAATTGGGCCTGCCGGGAGCCTGCCCCTGGTGAATAGCCACGCGGCTACGCAGATCAGGCAAGGCGAAAGTGACTTGTCCGTCTCCTCCATAAATAGTACCAATGAGTGAAAAGAGGGCTGAGTTTTGTGCAATAGATATAAGCTGTCCCTGGCAAAGAGCCCAGCCACGTGGTGCAAAGTTGCCCGCAAAGATGGCAACGTTGGCTAAGTATTGATCTTCAAACATTTTTTTGTGCTTTAATGATGTAGGAATAGATGTAACAACAATGATCAGTTGCGGCTGGGAAATACTCCCTGCAGGCAAATGATGTAGTTGATCGCGAGGTAAGGACTTAGTACGGGTACCGGCTGACTACTTCCTGTTGGTCCGATCGTTCCCGACAGATAATTGGGAGCGAGCATGTGGGCTCCATTCGTAGGTGTAGGTGCATAAGCATTGTTGTAAGGCCCCGGGTAATTAAAGTCAGGAGCCGGATCAGCGCAAACGGTAGAGTCGGCATCCAGTTTAAAGTTGGCTGGCCCTACGTGCACATGGGCAGGTATGGAAGCAGTAGTAAGTGTAACAGCATCACTACCGGCCGCTTGCCCTAAAGTATAATTAGACATCCCAGGCCCTTGTCCTATACCGACTGCAGTACGGCCACGCAGATCGGGCAAAGCAAAAGTGGTGACGCCGTTTCCGCCATACGTGGTACCCAACAAGGAGAATAATGCCTGGTTTTGGGCGATAGCTAATATTTGTCCACTACAAAACGCCCAGGTCTTTGGCGCAAAATCGCCTGCGAAGCAGGTAACGACTGCCATCATTCCATTCATAATAGAAAGTTTAGGTTTTATGTAAATGCAAAGAAGTGCGGTGTCAAAAAAGCGTGTACTTTTTTAACAGGGCCAAAACCAATAGTTACTACAATAGGAGCATTAACCAGACAGGTGTACGGACAAACGGATAGACACAACCTGCCTTGTGAACAGCATGGGTTGGGTTAGTAGGAGTTACTTCAGAAAATAGTCAGTGTGTTACCCGGTATGGACTAATCAGTGGAGGATCGCTATTTACTAAACAGGTTATAAATGTAGGTAAATTTGATTACATATAATTAGTACCATTTCATTTTTACGTAGTACTACGCTGTTACCGTTAGTAATCTATGCATGAATCAGTTCAAGGTTATTTTTTTGTTACCACGACAAGAAAATGCGCTAAATATACTCCCAATTCCTTTTTAATTAACTTGCGCCAAAACAACAGGATGGCAACGGATATTAAATGCCCGAAATGTGGGCATCAGTTTGATATTGAAGATGCTGTATCGGAAGAATATAAGAAGGAACTGCGCGAACAGATGGTAGCTTATAAGAAACAGGTGACGGATGAAGCTGCCAGGAAAGAGAAGGAGCAGGCTGAACAATTCAGCCGGCGCGAGAAAGAGCTGGCTCAACAGGCACAGGCGGCCGCCACTGAATACACTAAAAAATTACAGGAAGAAAAGGTAAAGCTGCAACAGACGCTGGAAGAGAACCTGCGCAAAAGTATTAGCGCTGATTATGAGAATCAATTGAACCTGCTGACACAAAATAATAAAGACAATGAGGAGAAGCTGAAGCTGGCCCGGCAGAAGGAATTGGAATTTCTCCAGAAGGAACAGGCTCTCAAGAACAGGGAAGCCGAACTGGAACTAAGCGTGCAACGTAAATTGCAGGAGGAAAGGACTAAACTATCGGAAGAGCTAAGAAAACTGGAGGAGGAGAAGACTGCTGCCAGAGAAGTGGAACATCAGCTGCGCCAAAAAGAGTTGGAAAAGCAACTGGAAGACCAGAAACGGCTCATCGAGGAAATGAAACGGAAAGCGGAGCAGGGCTCTATGCAATTGCAAGGAGAGATACAGGAGCTGGCATTGGAAGAGATGTTGAAGGCCGCCTTTCCTTTCGATATGATCAGTGAAGTGGGTAAAGGTATCCGCGGCGCAGATTGTATTCAAACTGTCCGAAACCAGTTTGGACAGGAATGTGGCCGCATCATTTATGAAAGTAAACGTACGAAGCATTTTGATAAAGCCTGGATAGAAAAGCTGAAAGCCGACATGCGCAGTACCACGGCCGATGTAGCAGTGATCGTAACGCAGGCATTGCCGGAACAACTGAGCAAGTTTGGACAGCTGGAAGGTATCTGGATCTGTTCTTTTAGTGAAGTAACGGCCCTGTCGCATGTACTACGCGATGGCATTATCCGGATATTCAATGCTACCAAATCTCAGGAAAACCGTGGAGACAAGATGCACTTGCTATATGATTATCTCACCAGCAATGAATTTGGCGAGCAGTGGAAAGCTATCCGCGAAGGCTTCCTGTCCATGAAGCTGTCCATCCAGCGCGAGCGGGATGCCATGGAAAAGCTGTGGAAGGCAAGGGAAAAGCAACTGGAGAAAGTGCTCCTGAATGCCGCTCATATTAAAGGCTCCATCGAGGGTATTGCGGGCAGTGATAATATACAATTGAATTTGCTGGACGAACAGGATCTATTGGAGGAATAACAGCTTCGGGCTCCCACTAAGGCGGGACAAGTTATGAGCTGCGAGTTACGAGTTTTGGTTTCGAAAAAGCTGTATACTTGCGGTCGATTTAAGGCTTTGATATGAAGAAATATACATTGGTTTTTGCGCTGGTGCTGACCGGGTTGATGGCTTCTGCACAAACATATAAGTACCCACCCCGCAATGAAGTTAATAAAGACAGTGCCCTGAAAGTATTTGTAGATACGCTTAAAGCAGTGATTACCCGCAAGGACGCCCCTGCCCTGTTAAAATTGTTGAGTCCTGCTGTGCAGATAACTTTTGAAGATGTGGAGCGTAAAGAAGATTCTCACAATAACATCAAAGGGTTTAAAGAAATGTATGCTCCTCAATATCCTTCCTCGCAGGTCTGGAAGAACTTGCATACCGTAGTCTCGATGGGCGGTGTATTTGGCAGCGATAAGAATGGCTTTGTTTTTCCCTATGCTTCCCAGATGGAGATCAAAGGAACTGACTACTGTGGTGGTTGTGGAGAATGTCTTACCATCATCGCACCGGACGCGAACGTTCGAAAGAGTCCCGACAGATTATCGGCTGCCCTGGGCAGATTGAGTTACGATATAGTAAAGATCATAGAAGAGCCGAAGTCCAAACAACCGGGGGGAACTTCCGACAACTGGACCTATATCCAAACCTTCGATGGCAAACTCACTGGCTGGGTACGCAACGACATGACCTGGGATATCTGCGATTACCGTCTGCTGTTGGAAAAGAAAAAAGGCAAATGGCTGATTGTTGCTTTTATTGCGGGGGATTAGGTTACCACCCACGCCAGGCCAAGTTGATCAAACAGCCGGGCGGTTACCGTCATGGGAACGACCTCATTTTTCCTGAATTCAAAGGGCATGGTAACCCATTCGTTGACGCCTGACACGATGGGGCCGCATAGCCGCATGTGTTCTTTAAAATCGACCATGCCTGCTCCATACCACTTATAGATGGCTTCTTTGGCGCTCCACAATAGCGTGGTCAGTTCGAGGTGTATTTGTGGCAGTGCCTCCCACTCCTGCAGGAAAAGGGCTTCGTCGCGGTGCAGGAACTTCTCCGAAATGCCACGTAAACGCGGAGTAACCAGCTCGATGTCCACTCCCACCCTGTGGGTGTCACTCACGATGGCTGCGGCAAAATTGCCACAATGGGATATGGAAAAGTGATAGCGCTCACTTTCAAGGAAGGGTTTGCGGGTATCGGCAATCAGTATTTCCGACAGGGGGAAATCTTCGAATAGGATCGGCAGCAGGTAACGCCCTGCCAGGTGCTGCAAACGCTTGTAGGGATGTGATACATCCCGCTTCAGCGGCACTTTTTCCAGAAAAAAGGACTCGGGCTCTTCAATGCGCCAGATCCCCATTTTTGTATTCGCGTTGATATTATGTTGATAAAACAGCGCCACTGTACAATTTTAGCATTTACTTTCGCTCACTGAGCTAAATTCACCTCAAATATAAAATAAGCATACCACATGATCTTGTCGGACAAGCGCATATTGGAAGAAATGGAGAAAGGAACCATTAAGATCGAGCCATATTCGAGGGAATGCCTTGGCAGTAACTCATACGATGTGCACCTCGGCAGAACACTGGCCACGTACCGCGAACACATCCTCGATGCCAAAAAACACAATACCATAGAGTCTTTCGATATCCCTGATGATGGTTTCGTGCTGTACCCCCATATTTTTTACCTGGGTGTGACCATGGAATATACCGAAACCCATGCGCATGTACCGTTCCTTGAAGGTAAATCCTCCACCGGCCGTCTGGGCATCGATATCCATGCTACCGCCGGAAAGGGAGATGTAGGCTTCTGTGGTAACTGGACACTGGAAATTTCTGTGAAACAGCCTGTAAAAGTGTATGCGGGCATGCCCGTGGGTCAATTGATCTACTTCCCTGTGGAAGGCGAGATCGAGGTTAAATACAACCAGAAGCAGAATGCTAAATACAGTGGTCAGCCCAACAGGCCGATTGAAAGTATGATGTGGAAGAATAAGTTCTAAATGGCTTCTCTCCCGTACTTCTTGTAATACGCGATCAGCCAGGCAATTACTTCATTATAACTCAGCTTACCCGAAGGCTGCTGGTTGGCCTTCAGGTATTGCCCATATAACTTATCGATCACCGCTTCTACCGGGTTGCGGTGTCGCTTCAGGAACTCCCGCAACTCCACATAGTCCTTTTTAACGCCTGCGGGCAATGTAGTTGTATACTGCTTTGCCAACACTGAATCCTGCCGGTACAGATAATACCAGGAATAAGAATACAGGTCGAAGTACACGGAATAGCGAAACGTTGGGTCTGCAGATGATTTGGAGGCTAAGTAGCCTGCAAAGTTGGCCTCATTTTCTTTGGCGTAGCCTAATTGGTGGCCTATTTCATGACAAGTTGTAAAGGGTTGCACAAATACCGGCATGGTGGTGTTGACCTGCGCTTCGCCGGAAAAGGGATTGTAGTAGCCCGAATACCCGAGGTAATTGCCGAGGTAACTGTACAAAGAAGGTTTTACTGATTGAAAAGAATATTGGATACCTTTTTGATGCGAGGTCAAGCTATCATACGCATCTACTGCTCCATTGAACAGCGTTCTCTTTTTATGCATCGACTCCCGGTTGACCCGGCCTGTTGAATCCAATGTGTGTAATCTCTCGACAATCGTGTTCATTACTGTCAATAGGTCTTCCTTAGTATAACGTGTCTCTGCCAGGCCAAGATCATAAGCAATGCCGTGCCGGTTATAGTTCAATCCCCACAGGATATTGAAGGAAATATATACCCATAAAAAAATCAGCAGGAACAACCGTCCTCCACTCAACCAGTACTGCCGGTTGGCTTGTTTCTTTCGCAGCCGCCTGATGAGGTCGTAAACTTTGTACAAGAGAAACAGTATTACAAGTGCATAGAAGATATCGCCAATACTGAAAGGTATCCAGCCAAAGAGGATACGCTGTGCTGCTGAAGTAAAGGAGTACAGTCCGTGCGTATAATACCGTTCTACCGCATCCGGGAAAAGGGAAAATACTTTGATCAAAACTGCTATGGCTAATAATATAACCAGTGTCTTATTTTTCTTCCACATTGCCTTTAAAAATAGTAAAATCTTAATTGGCAGGTAAAGTCTTCACGTTAAACTTGTATAAAGTGGCTTCTGAAGCGGAATAAGCTTATTTTGCATACAAACGCTTGCACCATGAATGTGGAATTCAACAAGAATGAAGATGTTATGAAACTGTCCCTGAGCCAACTGCGCCAGCGGTTCGACCAGGTGGCTTTGGGTGGTGGCAAAAAGGCCATTGAGAAACAACGGGAAAAGAACAAGCTCACCGCCCGTGAACGGATCGAATATCTCCGCGATAAAGACACTCCTTTTACTGAAATAGGCGCTTTTGCAGGCTATGAGATGTACCAGGAGCAGGGCGGATGCCCCTCCGGTGGTACGGTAGCAGGCGTTGGGTATATCAGCGGCCGTCAATGTATGATCGTTGCCAACGATCAAACGGTGAAGGCCGGTGCCTGGTTTCCCATTACCGGCAAAAAGAACCTGCGCATGCAGGAGATCGCCATGGAGAACCACCTGCCGGTGGTATATCTTGTTGACAGTGCTGGTGTTTTCCTGCCTATGCAGGATGAGATTTTCCCGGATAAGGAACACTTTGGCCGTATATTCCGCAATAATGCCCGTATGAGTGCCATGGGCATTCCTCAAATAGCTGCTGTGATGGGCTCCTGTGTGGCCGGTGGCGCTTACCTGCCCATCATGAGTGATGAGACGTTGATGGTGGAAGGTAATGGTTCTATATTTCTTGCCGGCCCTTATCTTGTAAAAGCTGCTATTGGTGAAGATGTGGATAGTGAAACGCTGGGAGGCGCCGTTACCCATACTGCGATCAGCGGCATTGCCGACTATAAGTTCAGCACCGAACAGGAATGCCTCGACCAGGTGAAGCGGATCATTGGCAAACTGGGCTTGAAGCCTGATGCTGCCGGCTTTGATCGCGTGGCACCTGCTGCGCCTAAGAAATCCGCCACTGAGATATACGGCATTATTCCTGCTGATGCTACCAAAGCGTATGATATGCTGGATATCATCGAGCGGCTGGTAGACAACTCCGAGTTTGACCAGTTCAAACAGGATTATGGTAAGACCATCCTTTGCGGCTATGCACGCATCGACGGCTGGGCAGTAGGCATTGTGGCCAACCAGCGTAAGATGATGAAAAGCAAAAAGGGTGAAATGCAGATGGGTGGTGTGATCTATAATGACAGCGCCGATAAAGCGGCCCGCTTCATCATGAATTGTAATCAAAAGAAAATACCGCTCATATTCCTGCAGGATGTTACCGGCTTTATGGTGGGCTCACGCAGCGAGCAGGCTGGTATTATTAAAGATGGCGCCAAGCTGGTGAATGCTGTGGCCAACTCTGTAGTGCCCAAGATCACCATCGTGGTAGGCAACTCTTACGGCGCCGGCAACTATGCCATGTGTGGTAAGGCTTATGATCCCCGTTTCATTTTTGCCTGGCCTGGTGCCAAAATAGCGGTGATGGGGGGTGAACAGGCCGCTAAAACATTACTGCAAATACAAGTAGCCGGTATGAAGGCGAAAGGCAAAGAAGTATCTCCCGAAGAAGAGCAACGATTACTGAATGAAATAAAAGGCCGGTACGATCAGCAAACCACTCCTTATTATGCCGCCGCACGGTTATGGGTAGATGGCATTATCGATCCGCTGCAAACCCGTCAGGTAATTTCAGAAGGACTGGCTGCCGCCAATCATCAACCGTATATGGCACCATTCAACCCGGGCGTGATACAGGTGTAGAGGGCAGTTGAGAAGTTGAAAGGTTAATAGGTTGATAAGACGCCCCATCAGGGTTTCCTCTTATTCTAACCGTATCTAACAACCGGTTTAAAGGAGACCAGGTAGATTTGAGATTTTACTGAAAATTCGTTATTTTCACTGTAATCATTTACCAAATCTACTGTGCACATGAGAAAATCTACTCTGACGAGGATCGTCCTGTCCTTACATGTCATTGCCATAGGCATGACAGCCTGTACCAAGGATGATCCGGCGTCCCTTATCCCACCTCCGCTTCCTGATCAATCATTTGTAGAAGAATTCGATACCGTGGCCAGTGCCTGGCACCGTGGCTGGATACCGCTCAACAACAGCAATCCCAAAGGCTCCCACATCTGGATACAAGCCAGTGGTCCCCAGACAACACAGAGTGGGTTACCTATTACCATGCCGCTCTTTCCTGCTTTCTCTTCCCGGGGTTCGTATGCAGGTTATGTAATATGCGATGCGGAAGTTACTTCCGGCGGCGCCAGCGTGGCCAGTAACTGGCTGATATCCCCACCAGTATGGATGAAGAATGGTGATAAGATCATCTTCTACACCCGTTGCGCATTATATGGTACTGCAGGCACTGCCCAGGACTATGGGAACAACCTCGAAATTTGTATCAACCGTAAAAACGATGGTACCAATGTGGGAGAATCTTTAGACCCACGCTCTGCCGGCTTTAATTATTATGCCGACCGGGGTGATTTTGAACTGATCCATTCCATCAATCCGCCCAAGTATAACGCAGCCGACGACTGGTTTGATTATGCGACAGCCACCGATGATCCGGCCAATTTCAATCCCAAGGCTTTCCCTGCCAACTGGACGAAGTTTGAAATTACGCTGACTGGTTTTGTAAAACCCGTCAAAGGAAGATTTGGCTTCCGCTATTATACGCTCGATGCCGGCAGCACGGGTAATGGTAGTGCAGTGGGCATCGACAGTGTAGCGTTTGTGAGTAGTAAACTTTAATTCCCGGGCCTCAAAAATTATTCATATGAATAAGCAATTATACCTTTCCTTGATAAGCCTTACCCTATTGATCGTACTGATGGTTTCCTGCGAAAAGGATTTTAAGGAAACTGAAAAACCTGCACCACCTCCCGTTGTTTCCAAATCATACAAAGAATCATTCGACACTGTAGGTAACATCGCCAAAAAAGGATGGGTGATCATCAACAACAGTGATCCTGTTGGTCCTACCGCCTGGCGACAAGGACGTTTTGAGTATGGCGGCAAACTGGGTGATGAAGTAGTAGGATTTCCGGCCTATTCAGGCACCTTTAGTCAGAATGAATATGTAAGTGTGGACATGAACTGCGGAGCAGGCGCCGCCATTTTGAGCGCCTGGCTCATCAGTCCGCCCACCGATATGAAGCAAGGCGACCAATTTACTTTTTATACCCGCGCCAAAGGAGATTATGCCGACAGGATGCAGGTGTGGCTCAATACCTCTACCAGTAATGCCAACCCTGGCAAAGGAGCGACCACTACCGGCGATTTCACCGTCAAACTACTGGACCTTAATGAAAGTATGGGCACTAATTATCCCGTTGAATGGACCAAATTTACCATTACCCTCGGTGGTTTCACCGGCACTGTGAAAGGGCGAATTGCCTTCCGGTATTTTATTGAAGATGGTGGCCCTGGTGGCTCCTACGGTGATCAGGTGGGTATCGATGATTTTGAATTCATCAGTAAATAAATAGTAGTCGGAAAGTCTGTAAAGTCCGGAAGTCGGAAAGTAAGTTCGTAATACCCGAAAATGCTTTCTGCCTTTCGGACTTTTCTGTCTACCGGACTTTCGGACTTCTCTCATTTTTTTTATTGTCCATTTTTGCCGATCATTGCCGCATTGATCTCTATCTGCAAATGCACCGCCCGATCTCAACCATATTATCCTTACTTATCCTAATGGCCCTTACAAGCTGCAATGGAGCAGAACAGGCTGCCACTACAACGGATGTGGTAGCGCTGGAAATGCAGCAGGTGCGGCAGGCCAATGACTCTCTGCTGAAAGATGCCAAGGCAACCATTCAATCCGGCGACCTCGTACTACGCACCGGCACCGATTATGCCAGTGAGCAGGTCAAAGCTTTATCAAAACAAGACAGGACTTATTCACACGGAGGGATCGCTTTTGCAGACAGTGGCAAGATCTATGTTTACCATGTAGAGCCTGACCACGAGCATATACATGATAAAGTGCGTAAGGAATTACTGGACAGCTTTTGTAACCCCGCTAAAAATCTGGGGTTTGCCGTAGCGAGGTACAATATGGCAGATGCAGAGAAAACTAAATTTCTGGTGTTTCTCGACAAGCAATACCGCCAGCAGGTGGCATTTGATCTGCGATTTGACCTCGCTACCGACACAGCGATGTACTGCTCGGAAATGATCTATAAAGGATTGGCGCAAGCCACCAATAAAAAGATCCTGATTGCCACAGACCGTATCACTGATCGCAATAAGTTTAAACTGATCAAACGGCATTTCAAGCTGACCGAAAAACAGATCGTCAGCAGGGATATCATACCTATTGATCATCTGTACCTGAATCCCTGGTGTACGGTTATTAAACGATACCCTTTTCAAACGCTTTAATCGATTGTTATTTTGACGAACAACAAAGAGCTGGTTATTTATACAGATGGATCTTCCCGCGGGAATCCGGGTCCCGGAGGTTATGGAGCTATTTTAATGTATGGTGGTAAGAGTAAGGAATTGTCTGGCGGATACCGGCGCACCACCAACAACCGCATGGAGTTACTGGCCGTGATCGCGGCTTTGGAGGCATTGAATCGTGAAGGGTTGAAGATCACAGTTTATTCCGACAGCCAGTATGTGGTAAAAGCGGTAAAAGAAGGCTGGCTGAAGAAGTGGATCGCTACCAATTTTAGTGGAGGCAAGAAGAATAGAGACTTATGGATGCGTTATCACCAGCTCTCTCTAAAACACAATATCAGCTTCGTGTGGGTAAAAGGCCATGCGGAGAATGTATACAACAACCGCTGCGATGAATTGGCTACTTCTGCTGCCGATGGCAGGAACCTGCAGGTGGATCATGGGTATGAGTCGGGGGAAGCGGGGTGAGTTAAGTTGAAAAGTTAACAAGTTGAAAGGTTGATAAGATAAGCGTCCGGGGTTCCGGACACTTAATATCGTTCCGCGAGGGCAAAGGAATTTATATTTCTCAAAATATCCTGAACACGTCTCTGTTCATTGTATTCGAGGTGAGCGCCGAGCCACTCGCGCAGGTAATTGCCGCTACTTAGTGCTGAAAATGTCTCGCGCAAATAATCCCGAACTTCCGGCATAGCGTCTTCCAGTTCCTGCCAAATCGCAGTTCTGTTATTCAATACAAACACGATGTCTTCGAAATCAGTACTAAGCCGGCCATCCTCTCTGCCCCTGTTTTTGAATGCTTCCAACTTGGTGGCCAGAAAAAATGCTGGTTGCATGATAGAGATATTATAGCCATCATCCAGTGGAAACTTCAGTGCAGTAACAAATGCTTGTTCATACCATC
Organism: Niastella sp.; assembly: GCA_017744515.1. Taxonomy (GTDB): domain Bacteria; phylum Bacteroidota; class Bacteroidia; order Chitinophagales; family Chitinophagaceae; genus Paraflavitalea. The sequence continues at coordinate 1,862 of JAGIBF010000114.1, read as the reverse complement.
TATTGGAGAAGCCCAAAATGTTCTCATCCGTAGGCATCACGTCCACTACTACACTATTGATGATGTAACGGCAAATAATTTGTGAGCTTGCATCATGTGCGAAACCTTTCTTCCGCAACTTATCTTCGATATTCGCATAGCCTTTTCTGCCAGCAACTTCAACAAGTATATCCACATCTTCCGTTGGTCTTGTCTCTCCTGCTGGCCGGTCTGCGTAAAAAGAAACCGTAGCTCCTCCAACAAACACGACCTCTCCGGCAATTTCTTCCAGTGCATCATACACCATTTTTATCCTGGCAACATTGTCGGCATGACTCATAATATGGCTTTTTTTAGTTGCTTTAAAGCAAGTTCTTTTTCACGTGCACGGCCCACCCGCAACACATCAATGCTTGCCAGTAGTTTATACAAAAGCTCGTCTTGCCCACAGGCTTTGGGCACTCCTTTATGAAGCGGTTGAATAGCTAATCCCCGAACGTTCCCATCTTCATCAGGCCATACGTAATTAAACTCACTGGAGAAATGTTGTTTGTAGAATGCGTGACTATGTGCTGTGGGAATACCGTTCACCATGCTACCAGGAACCTGTGGAAAAACATAACGGATGCCATATTCAAGAAACTCCATCAACGATTGACGGTGAACGTGGCGCTTGCTTTCATCTACGAGCCCTGCCACATGGCTACGGACCAGCGAATCGGATACTTCTGAGATGGAAATAAAAAGCGAAGCTGCCAAACCACGATATTGCCAGCCAGCATCCTGAATAGTTAACATCTTGAGTAAGATGACAATGTCCTGTGGACGCATTGAGCTTTGGGATTTCATAGATCAAATATAATCATTGTTCGCGAATCGCGAACAGAGAACAGTCGTTACTCTCTACGTTTCCACACAAGGCTTGATTCGATTGCAGCTCAGTCACGTGCAAGTTATTGGCTTACAATACGAAATACTCTTTGGTATTTTAGGACAAGTGTTGAAGTAACGTACATATGGGTCCAAAGAAAAGCCGGGCATTCGATGTGAATGCCCGGCTTTTATATGTTGTGCAATCCGGTCGTTATGCAGTAACAGCAACTTGTTGCTGTGCTACCGGCTTGCGTTTGTTGATGAAATAATACACACCAAAGAAGATGGCGCTGAAGAAGAAAGTGCTCAACAGGGAGCCTTTAAAGAACGGCAGAGCCGCGGTAAAGCAAGCTACCAATCCATCCCAGGTCATCGGATACAGGTCTACGCCTACACCCAGCCATACCATTAAATTAGATGCGATGAAAAAGTAAACAGGGGCAATCAGTGATCCAAGCACAATGTTTTTGATATTTACTTTATTGAGCAGGATGCCTACGAAAGTAACGGAACCCATTACCAGATAGTTCACCCATTGGCCGTCATAAAATCCGCTGATGGGCGTTAAGCCATTTACATATAACAGTTGATAGATAACATCTGAGATAAAAAGAGATATTAGTGGAAGTCCAAAAGCCCATCCCCTGTTCTTGATAGCCATACCACCAAATAATGCCATAGCGATCTGGGGTGCAAATCCCCACATACGGTTGTCAAAAGCACGGTATACAGATGCCGCAGCAATCATCACAAGAAGGTAAATAATAGTTGATCTGTTCAGTTTCATATGCAGAATTAATATTGCAAAATTAACTAAAATAAGGGGTTCGGGCAACTCAGGTTTATGCAGGCACTGTAGCCGTGAAAATCACCGTGTTCTCTGTACTGGTGAATGTCACTTCCGTACCGGCTTTAGCCAGCAGGGCTTCTCCCTTCTTGAGCGCTACCTGGTCATTGCCGGCTGTGGCTTGTGCGCTGCCTTCGTATACAAAATAAATATCGGCAGTAGT
>JAGIBF010000113.1 GCA_017744515.1 Niastella sp. | reverse complement strand
CTTCCAATATTTGCTGGTAAGTTTCCTCAACCGTTGGGCGATATGAAGCTGCCAGAACATCCGACTTGAGTTTCAAAGGGATTCCGAGGTCTTTTTTTGATGATGCTTTATCATAAGGTTGACAGAACAACTGAGCAACATTAAAATGGTTATATCCCCGGAAGAAATATGCAGCTCCTTTTACATTGTTAAAACTGCTTACTTCGGTTTCATCTTCCACTTTGATCTTAGATAAGCCTTCCAGAATAACATTAGTGGTAAATATGCGCTTATAGGCCCACTGCCAGTCAGAATAATTGTCAGAACCATTGTAAAGATCCGGACTCCAGAGATAAGCATTCTTTTCAAGAGGAGTTAATGTTCCGAAATTTGGCGCAGTAACAAAATATTCACCACCTGATATTTCTCCTAATGAAGGTTGATTGTTATTAAAATTGATTGAGTTTCCTCCGGCAATTACAAAGGTGTTATCCAGTAATGATTGATAATCCTGAACAGTAGTTGGTTCAATGAGTGCCAGATCGGGCTTTGCATTGAGCCAGTCTTTTTTACATGAGGGGCCGGTTAATAAAAAGACTATGAAAATTAGTATAGTTAATATATTTAGTTTAGGTGCCATGTACTTAAGTGTTGAAGGTTAGAATAATGCTTTTATTCCAAAAGAATAGCTTCGGGGCTGAGGGTAGTTTGAGTATGGATAATCCGGATCAATATCCTGTTCAGTGGCTTTCCATAGAATGGCTGCATTATTGACATAAAAGCTAAGCTGCAACGACTCTACTGGTAGTTTTCTTAGTTTTTGCTTTCTGATTGTATAATTAAAGTTTATGAATTGCAATCTTATATGATCCCCTTTTTCAACAAGTACCGTTGAGTAATTATATAATAGATCTCTTGATACACCTGGTAAAGGATATATAAATGAGGGAACATCCGTTAATTTTTCATCACCTGGCTTTTGCCACCTTTTACTGTAATCGGCCGTGCCAGATAATTTCCATCCACTTGTAATATTGTCTAATAGATTAGAATAATTGATCGAAGTTCTCCTGAAATAATAATTGAATTTATAGGAAATATTAAACGTTAAATTGAATCCATTCCATTCAAGACTATTTTGCAAAGACCCAAATATGGGAGGGTTATAACGTCCGCTATATATCAAATCGGAAGCTTTTACATTTGTGCTTGAATAATTCTTGGATAACGTGTCACCTAAAATTACCCTTGGATCGCCTGTAACCGGATCAAGACCCGCCCATTGGTAGCTATACAATGAATAAAGAGGCTTACCCACGATTGGAATGCCGCCTGAAAAAGATGTCAGGTATTGGCTGGCTGCATTGGGTACATCATATTTGGTGACTGTTTCGGCAGTATAATTCAGAAGGATCTTTGTTAACCACCTGAATTGCTTATTAATATTAACAGAAGTTAATGAAAGGTCAAAGCCTTTGGATTCCATTGCTGAAAAATTACCCCTTACCTGATTAACCCCTGATGTTGGGTCAAGTAGCGCATCACCAATCAAGTCTTTTCCGTTTTTAAAATAGAAATCAAGTGATCCCATGATCCTGTTACTCTTCAAACTGAAGTCCAGTCCAACGTTTACTTGCTGAACTTTCTCCCATCTTAAATCTGGATTAGGGATATTGTTGATCTGGGAATAGGGCAATCCTGTATATGCATCATTACCAACCTTTTTCAATACTACTATTGCCGCCAGGTTTTGGGCAAGGTTTCCGTTATAGCCAAAGGATGCCCTTATATTGAATTGGGAAAACGTGTTTTTTAAGAAAAATTGCTCTTTGTTAATGTCCCATTTTACTCCTGTTGACCACAGAGGAACATTCTTTTGGTTGGTGCTTACTCCAAAGTAATTTGAACCATCAATCCGGAAGCTTCCTGATACCGTGTATTTATCATTATAGGTATAAGAGGCATTCCCAAAGTAGGATCTAAACCTGTTTGTCGTTCCCCCCACAGTTATCCCCAGATTTTTATCAACGAGGTTTATATTACCTCCGGCAGGGTATTGGGGAAAGAAGTTTATATAATCTGGTATTACAAAACTCCCGGTATTTTTATTATATCCATATAAGGAAGAGGCATTAAGAGTAGTCATCACCTCCCGGGCTTCAACACCTGAAATCAAAGAAATTTCATGAGATCCAAATAGTCTATTGAAGTTAACAGTTGCCCTTCCATAATGCGCCTTTAAGGAAGTGAAGGTTTGATTTAACATACCTCCAGTAGGATAGTTAGAACCTATATAGTTTCCATTGGCATCAACGATAGCGAATTTATTTAAGAGGTTTCTGATTGTATAGCTTTTTTCCGATACTAGATCTTCGGAATGACCATTCATGCGTTCAAACTGGTAGGATCCTTCGATGCTTAAACCACTAAATAAAGAATACTTTATTCCTCCAACCAATCTGATATCTGAATTCTGATTATGCCTATCATTTAGATCTATTTCCCTTAATGGATAGAATTTCCAGCTTTGGAAATTATGTGAAGCAATAGTGTCTTCAAACCCTTCCCTGCGTTGAGGAATAGATAACGGTGTCCCATTTTGATCAACTAAAGACATATAAGGATAAATATTGGGGACATCCGTTAAACCATTGGTAGTTGTTTTAGATTCAATGTAAAAGATACTGGTTTTAAATTCAAGGTTTTTTATCGGAGTGAAGGTTGCTTGTGTGGTCAGGGTTATTCTATTAGAGCTATTTTCTTTTACTGACGCTAAATTTTTATCGAAGCCAGCAGAAAAGTAATAAGCGGTTTTCTCAGTGCCTCCACTAAAATTTACTTGGTATTGTTGGAGAATGGGGCTTCTGAAGAGTTTGTCCTGGTATTCATGCCTGATATCATTAGATTGAAATGCGTTAATACGAGCGTTGGCTTCTGCTTCCGTTAGTGTTCCTTTTGTTACTTTTTCAAGTAATTCAATAACAGGAGAAACTGCTGGCAGTGTCGGATCCGATAAACGACCTTGATAATACCCGTTTTTGTATAAGTATTTTTCTAAACCTATATAGTCTGATGGACTGATTGTTTTCGAATAAAAAAGATCGTTCTTTTCAGTTATTGTTAAGTTACTTGTTAACTCTAATCTGAATGGCTTTTTTAGCTTTCCCTTTTTTGTTACGATTACTATAACTCCATTACCTGCCTGTACTCCCCAGATGGAGGCTGCAGCGGCGTCCTTTAGAACAGTTATGCTCTCGATGTCATTAGGATTAATATTGTTTATATCTCCATCATATGGAAAGTTATCAATCACTATGAGTGGGTTAGGGTTTGCAAAAATTGTGCTTTCTCCCCTCACTCTGAGAGCGCTGGTGCCATCAACTTTTTTGTTGAAAGCAAGCCCGCTCGTGATACCTTCTAGCTTACTTATTACATCAGGCGCTATTCGCTGGTCTAGTTGCTCCTTGCTAATGGTGGCTACAGAGCCGGTAATTTCATTTGGCTTAAATGTCTGATACCCCGTATTCACAGTCACCACCACCGCTTCATTAATTCCTATTTTACTTTGCACCTTTATAGCTACATTTTCCCTTCCACGAATCTTCACCTCATTAGTTTCAATATTGGCGCCGGTGATGATTAGCGTACTGGATTCCTCAATCTCGTCCAACCTAAACTCACCTTTTTCATCGGTGGCGGTAGCGTAAGTGCTACCTTTTACCATTACAGTAGCGCCTGCCACCGGTTCGTCTTTTTCGTTGAGGACCCGTCCGATAATATTTACTTTTTTAAACTGGTCTGTATTCACTGATGTGGGGTTTGAAACAGGAACCGCTTTCCGCTCCACCACCGATATCGTCTTTCCCTGGATCACATAATCCAGCAACTGATCTTTAAAGCACAGGTCCAGCGTCCGGGAAAGCGCTTCGTTACGCACCTGGATGGTCACCGGACGAGCCTTTTTGAGCAGGTCGGCAGTGGTAAAGAACACATAGCCGGTCTGTTTCTCGATGAGCGAGAGCACCTTTTCCAGCTTTTCGCCCTTTACATTAAGCGTCACCTCCTGGCCCAGACCATTGGCCTGCACCTGTAAAAAAGCCAGTGTAAGCAATACAGCGGTTAGTTTCATAATTCTGACTGTTCTTCTTTTGAGTGCGCCGGCAATTCCTACATAGGCCGACATACTAAATGATTCATTGGGTACGACCGCGGATCCTTGTGATGTCTTCCTGCGGCTACATGCCGGAAAGCCGGCTGCATACCTTTTGCCAGACGCAAAATGTTGCATAGTTTTGGTGTGTGTTGTTGGTTAAAAAAGCGTTTTCCTGAATGTTCTTTTTGACCTCCACAACTAAACCACATCGGCTGCAACCGGTGTGGTTCTTTTTTGCGAAGTCACCTATATGGTTATTTCAACTGCTCTACCGGATTCTTTTTCTGTAGGATAAAAAAGCGTTTCGGTTTAATGGAAGGAATGACATTAGAGCAATCGATAGAAATGAGACAAACTCATTGTTTTTTAAGAAACTATAAGGGTCCTGGCAAAGGCGAAAATGCAGGACCTTATAGTTCTTCACTTAAGAAAGATGCTCTTTCTTAGTGTACATTATTTCATCATTGCGTTTACCGCACTGCTGCAGACTCCCGAATAAAATAATGCGTTTTGACAGGTAAGCACTAACGGGTATCTTAAAATCTGGTTACAGATGTTGATGCTGCCAGTCGGAGGATAAGGTAAAATGGATGATAGGCTGAATCTTGTATAGCCACGGTTAGGGCTGGTTTTTCAATGGCTTGTATTCTATATGCATATTTAGGGATTACTGAAAAAAACACCAGGTAGACACCTGCTGTTTTTAAACGGGATCGTTTTTCTCTTTAAAACAAATATGATTAATAGAAAAAAACTATTTTGATTGCTGAACAACTACTTCATTCCCCTTCACTTCAAAGTCAACGCCATAACGCTTCAGAATTTTTAGTGCGTCATCTAAACTGAAGCTGCGCTGAATTTTTCCTCGAAAGCCACTCGTTTTTATAGAACCCTTATAAGAAACTTTTAGTCCATACCATTTCGCCAATTGCCGCATCACCGTAGGAACGTCGGCGTTGTTGAAGTAGAAGTGACCATTAACAAAAGCTGTAGCTTCTTCTACATCAACATCATTTGCAACAGTGATATGCTCATGGCCAAGCTGTGATTGTTGGCCAGGCTTCAATTTTACAGATGAGTTACTATGCTCCTCGGTTACTTTCACACTCCCTTCTACAAGGGTAGTTTTGATCATCGGCTCATCAGGATAAGCATTGATGGCAAACCTGGTCCCAAGAACCTCTATGGTTTGATCCTTGCCTACATGCACCAAAAAAGGTTTGTGCTTGTTTTTGGATACTTCTAAGTAAACCTCTCCGGTAATGCTTATTTCACGCGTATTGCCGGTGAAAAGAGTAGGGTAGGTGATAGACGATGCCGCATTCAGCCACACGATAGTACCATCACTTAATTGTACTTTATATTGCCCGCCGGTAGGCGTTTGCAGCGTATGTTGATCAACAATAAGTTCAGAATTGCTTTTGCCCCCTTGGTAAGTGAGCACACCCTTGGCAGGATCTACCGAGGCTACACTTTGTCCGAGGTTAAGCGAAGTATTGGACACCGAATCCAGCGTTATTTTTCTTCCATCGGCCAGGAGCAACACGGCTTTATCTGTGCCGGGTTCAGGCATTTGGGTCTGGGTAGAAACAATATTGGTAGATTGAGCAACAGGTCGGTCAAACTGCTTATAAACTACAAACGAAAGAGCAACGATACTTGCAGCTGCAGCCACTTGCCACCAAGTACGGCGGCTGCGTACAGGGCGAACAACCTCAGGCGTGGCAGCTACTTCACCCAAAAGCTTCAATGAAAGAAGCTTTTTGTCTTCTTCAATCGAGTCATCAGTTACAGATGCAATGTCTTCGAGTTGCTGCCCCAGCATATTATTACGCTCGAGCGCTTCAACCAAAGCCCTATGACCGGGATCGCTATTCACCCAGTCATTAAAAAGTTTCTTTTCCTCTTCCGTTAAAGTTTTCGTCAGGTATTTAGCTAACAATACATCTGGCCTGTTATTCACTGATGCCACATCGTTGAATTTGGTGTAAGACGTGGGGATGTCTTGTTTTTCTTCAAAACTTAATAAGAATATTTTTTCGAGGTAATATTCAGGTAACAAATAAAAAGAAAGGAGACGTAAATAGTAGCAGAGAAGTGCTATTTAAGCACTTGATAAACAATAGCGATAAGAAACAGAAGGCTATGCCTAACGAACGTTTCTTTGAGTCGTTCAATGGCGCGGTTCTTTTGTGTGTAGACGGTTTTGTATGGGAGCTGAAGCCGGGATGCGATCTCTTCAACACTTAAGTTCTCATAAAAACTTAGACGGACAACATCCTTATATTTATCAGGCAGCTCCTCGATGGCTTTGTGAATAAGCGTAAGCGTAGAAGCAGCAGTTATTTCAGCTTCCAGATCACTTAAGTGCTCAGTCTTCTTTTCTGTATCGAGAAAGTAGCTAAGCCGCTGTTCATTTTCATGCTTGAGCTTTGCATGCCTTAAGAAGTCGATGCATTTATTCCGGGTAGATACGTAAAGAAAAGATTTAATAGCTTTCTTCTCACGTATACTTTCCCGCTTCAACCAGAAATTACTGAAAACCTCCTGCACTACATCCCGTGCAGTGTCGACATCCGATACAAAACATTTAGCGTAGTAGAGGAGAGCGCGGTAATGCTCATCAAAAACTTCCTGGAATAAAAGGTGGTCATCAATGACCGCTGATTGCTCTATAGGTTCGCCATCTTTTGAAACAATCCGCAACAGATGTTGGAAGCGTGGCAACGAAGATTTGAACGGTGTATCCAACACCGGCAAATTCGTTCCCCCGCTAACGGACGTTAGCGCGTGGACGGAATCAAAGCTATAACCAGGCTCATGTGCCATACTCCTGCAGATGATCTATTTTTTGAACGCTCCAAATATAAGTATAACTATATAAACATCAAGTCTCAATAAAACCTAATACGTTCCGGTTGTTATCAAGCTTTGTACAAATGAATTCAGTATATCACCGCAAAAAGGATATCAGGTAAAAGGAAAGATTCATTGATAAGGTGGATATGTGGGAGGCACGATTCGGTACACAAAATAACGCTAAAAAGTCAAATTCATAACATTTGTCAACAAGAATTTGGCAGGCGGTCAGATAACATGGCCATAAACGTTCATAATACAATCAGCCTTCAACAGCACAAGCTTTAGTGTGTCCCACATGTTTGCAAACTACCAGCTTTAAGAGAAGAAAATAAAACACTAATGCATAACCGTTAATTGTTATGCTCTTTTTTAAACCGCACCACATTACAGAGACCTTTTAGAGACATTACAGAGAGTTTATAGAGACCTTATAGAGACTTTGGCCCGTACCTCCCCTTGGTTCGGCCCATACCTGGCCCGGCTATGGGTAGTGGCCCGGCCCATGTCGCTAATGCCCGCTTGCATTAAACAGATGTTAACAGGTGATATTTGTCAGGATTATGTCAGACCTTTGATAATCAGGTATTAAAATTGCATTAGACCCTTACATTTATTATCAGTCCCAATCCACAATCATTGTAATATTGTTCCTTCATACATAAAAACACACCTAATACTATGGCAAACAATACCAATCGCCGGGAATTCCTTAAAAACACCGGCAAAGCTGGTTTGGCAGCTGCACTCGCCCTACCTGTCCTTGATACCCTGGCCACTGGCTGCAACCAGGCGCCAACAGTAAAAACAGGCGCTGCTACGCCCTACGAGCAACAACCATTACCCTATGCCTACAATGCCCTGGAACCCGCTATCGACGCGGCTACTATGGAGATCCACTATACAAAACACGCCGCTACCTACGCCAAAAACCTGGCTGAGGCAATAACAGCCGAAAAAGTAGATAAGAACAGCACCTCACTGGAAACACTCCTGTCGGGTATTTCAAAATATTCAGCCAAGATGCGCAATAACGCAGGTGGGCATTATAATCATGAACTGTTCTGGCAAGCACTCAAAACACCGGTAGAAGGAGCCAAACCTGCAGGTAAGCTATTGGCAGCTATCGAGAAGGATTTCAATTCATTCGATGCCTTTAAAACCCAGTTTGGGGATGCCGCCAAGAACCGTTTTGGAAGCGGCTGGGCATGGCTGATCGTAGGCAACGACAAAAAACTGGCAATAGTTTCCACACCCAACCAGGACAATCCCCTCATGGACATTGCCGAAGCAAAAGGATTCCCCGTGCTGGGTCTCGACGTATGGGAACATGCCTATTACCTCAAGTACCAAAATAAGCGCCCGGATTATATAGCAGCCTGGTGGAATGCCATCAACTGGGATTTTGTGCAGAAACGTGCCGCCGGCATCATCGGATAAGCATAACATACACTGCGGTTATATCCGCCCATTATACCAAACAGGACAGCAAGCGCTGTCCTGTTTTTATTTTTGTTCGTATGTTCTTCCTGCGTTTTATAAAAATTTATGCTTGAGCGTTAGCATGGCCCCTATGTTTACACTTAGCCCTTTTAAGACCACTTAATTAAGATCAAATTAACACTACTTTTAATGCAAAAATTTTGCTGTTAGCGCAGAAACTTACTAACGTTGCATTGCTTTTTATCCATAGTAGCCCGCTAACCCATAGTTGTACTAACCCTTTAGAGTTTAAAGCCCTCCAGGCAACCCTAAGTAGTAAGTTTCTGTACGATTTAGAAAACACACCAGTTAAGTAGCTCCATTCAGCGTTAAGAACCATTCCGTGTATAATACACGGCCGAATACTTATTGCAGTCCATTAAACCTTGATCAAATGTCCAGGCAACTATCCTTTTTGCTGATAAACCTTATCGGCTTCACCTCAGTGGCCAATTATCCCCTGTTTAAAGAAAGCACAATAGATAAACCCCATGCCGGAATGATAGCACTACCTGCACCCAAAGGCATCAATTCCTTATGTTACGACGAATGGTCAAGACATAAGGAATTGATCATTGATAAGCGCGACAGCTTGCAGCAAGCCATTATCGAAAAGGAAAACAGAGCCTGCCGCTACAAGGAAAAAGCGCAACAGGAGATCAACAACCTCAAAGCACGTGTCACCCAGCTCGACAAAGTGATCGAACTGATAAATTCACTGGAGAAAAGCGATGAACAGTACATCCTGCAAACCGCTGATAAGCCAGAAGGATCCACTTCCTGGGATGCCAAAAGAAAATGCGTTGTATTGACCGTAGGTTCCACGGCCAATTTCATACACGAAATAACCCACGGCGGCCAATACGAAGCAGGAGAGATTATATTCGATGCTTTGCTGGAGAAATCATACCTGCAGGATTTGTACGACGAAACCGATGCCTATAAAGCACAATACGCTTACGATCCGGCATCCATAACAGGCCTGAAGTCAAATACAGTAGCCCGCACAATGGAAGATATAACCCCGCAATGGGTAGCCAACCTGCAATCAAAAGAAGGAGAAAAGACATACAGGGAACATGGTCTCATCAGGGTGAACATCAATTCCCCCAAGGCCACCCTGCTGATAGCCTATCCCCAGCTCGAAAACCAGTTTAAAACATGGGCCGACAATTGCACCATGAAAGAAGTGCCTAATGTAGTATACAAGCAGATGCCCCTCGTGGCAGCCAGGCATTAAGTAGGGACAAAAAAATACACCGGGTGCAGACCGGTGTACTCAAACACATAAACGAAAACTATAGCTAAAATTATTTAACCTTGTTCACTACAGTCTCTTCTACGTAGCTGCGGTTTCTGTTGATTTGATAAACCTCTGATTTATCACTCTTCTTACCCTTCACTTCAACACTCAGCACGTTGTCGCCGATCTCTTCGATATTCAGCATGAATTTCTTAGAGATGTTGCTACCCTTCACTTTTCCAGAGTACAGCACATTACCGTAGTCGTCACGGAAAGTGATAGAGAATTCATCTTCTTCAGTATTGTTCAGGCTCAGTTGGAAAACCGGTTGGTTCTCGTAGTGACCGATAAATTTCAGTTCTATAGAAGAGCTCTTGGGATTCTTTTCGCCATTGGCTAAAGTAGTTGTGGAAAAGGCAAAAGTAAAAGCGATTACTGCCATCATCATCATTCCGAAATTCCTCATTTTGTTGTTCATGATTCTTATGTTTATTATTATTTAACGTTGTTGAATCGTACAGCGTGGCAATCGGTAGGAACTATGACTTCAGTGAGATTGATCTGTTTTCTTTACCCGGCCAGGGCTTTGGCATTTACCCTATTTATTCGGTGGCCTTTGCGTCATCTCGTTCTTTGATGATGCAAACTTACAGCGGGAAATACCCCTCCACAACACAACAAAAGCTCCATTTCAGGATGCTAAACCAGTCATAAAAATGTTAAAGCCCTTGACTGGCGTGGCTTTAGAAGAAAAACGGGAATGATGCCCAAGCCCTTTTTTAGTTATATATTTATTTTAGGTAATACGATGGCTGTAAAAGCTGATACCCTGAAAATCATAGCCATACGATAGGCTCTTTATTTTCCCCTTTTTTGTTGCCCGGTACCTTTCTTATGCCCCGCGAGCGTTCAAAAGCATATTTTTCCGCTTCAGCTTGTTTTAATGTTCCCACTTCGGCTTAAAACCATTATCACTTTATTAATCTTGGTGCCTATTCAAAGCCTTAGGCTCGTAGCTCGCAGCTCATAACTTGTCCCGTCACAGCGGGAGCTCACAGCTTCCCCATTACCACTTAGTGGTATACATTAAATAACTTTGATATCTGACCGAATTCTTCATATATTAATGCTTGGAGTAACAATTTTTTTCTATTTTGTCTACCGTTGATCCACAAACAAACCCTTTAAAATTATGCCAGTACGTGCTTTGCCGACCAATACGATGCGTAATAGCTCATTCCTGCTATCGGTTACCGGTTTAATTTCCTGAAAACAGAACGTCATAATTATACACGAAAACGTGGTGAGAATACAGTGCCCATATTTTCCCTGGTAAAACCGTAATAATTTCCCTGACACCTTAACTAATATTTTACCCAATGGCAATCAACTTACAGAAAGGCCAGAAGATAGACATAGGCCTTTCCAATATCAGTGTAGGACTGGGCTGGAATCCAAATGAAGGAACCGGCTCTGCCTTTGACCTTGACGCGTCCGCATTCATGATTGATGGCTCCAGGCTCATTCCCTCGGAGGGATACTTTGTATTTTACGGCAATACAGATTCTCCCGATGCAGCAGTGCACCACACCGGTGATGATCCCACGGGCGGTAATTCTGCCGGAGGCGATGACGAAAGCCTCGTGGTAGACCTTACCAAAATAGATGCAGCCATTGCGGAGATCCTGTTTGTGGTGACGATACACGATGCCGCCGCCCGCAGGCAAAACTTCGGGCAGGTAAGAGATTCTTACATTCGGTTGGTGGACAATTCCAACGGCAGTGAGATCGCCAAATATGAACTGGGAGAAGACTTCTCCATAGAAACAGGCGTAGAATTTGGCCGCCTCTACAAAAGAGACGGAAAATGGAAATTCGAAGCCTCCGGCATTGGATATAAAGAAGACCTTGGCTATTTCCTGGGTAAATATTATAAAGGACAGATCATAAAATAACGATGACAACATTTAGCGGACTACGTTATCAAGGGATCAACGAGACCCGTACAAATCCGCGATACAAATCAGTGAAATCCATATAAATCTATTAAATCAGCGATTAAACCCTTATTTATGGCAATCAACCTTGTAAAAGGACAAACAATTGACCTTAGAAAAAACGATGGCGGCGCCGAATTTGATCTTGGAACAGTGACGATTGGATTAGGATGGGATATCCGCCAGCAAAAAAGCGGCTTCCTCGGAAAACTCCTCGGAGGTAAGCAGGAAGATTTTGACCTCGATGCAGTAGCCTTTTTGCTCGATGCCAATGGCAAAGTGGCCAACCTCGGCGATAAACTCATTGGAGGAGACGTGATCTTCTACAACAGCCCTAAACACCCCTCTGGCAATGCCTGGTCTACAGGCGATAATAGAACAGGCGCGGGAGATGGCGATGATGAACAACTCATCTTCAAGCTCAATTCACTCGATGCCCGTTTCGATAAGATCGTGTTCGTGGTATCCATTTACCAGGGCCGGCAAAAGAACCAGCACTTTGGTCTGGTAGAAAACGCCTTTATCCGCGCCATCGACACACGCGGAAAAGAGATCGCCCGCTTCAACCTTTCAGGCGATGCCAGCTTCAACGGCATGTGCTCGATGGTATTTGCCGAAGTATACCGCAAAGACGGCAGCTGGAAATTCCGTGCCCTCGGAACACCCCATCAGGCCGACTCTTTCGTAGAGATACTCAAACAATACGTGAACGTATAACAAACAACACATTTCAATATGAGAAGATTACCCGTGTATCTGGTACTTGACACATCCGGTTCAATGACAGGCGAGCCGATCGAATCCCTGAAGAATGGCGTTCAGGTGCTTATTTCATCCCTGCGCCAGGACCCTTACGCCCTGGAAACAGCCTGGCTAAGCGTGATCACCTTCAGTACCGCGGCACAACAACTTGTACCATTAACTGAATTGTCAACGTTCCAGATGCCGGATCTTCAGGCAGCAGGCACTACCTCATTAGGAGAAGCCCTGAACCTGCTGGCACAGAAAGTAGACACGGAAGTAGCCCGCACTACCTCCGAACAAAAAGGAGACTGGAAACCATTGGTATTTATCATGACCGATGGAGAACCCACCGACGATTGGCAGCGGGGACTGGATGAATACCGCAAACGCAAATTTGGAATGGTGATCGCCTGCGCTGCAGGACAGGGAGCCAACACCAACGTGCTCAAGCAGGTTACCGACACGGTAGTGCAGCTGGATACAGCCGATTCATCCACCATCAAATCATTTTTCAAATGGGTGTCTGCGTCCATCAGCACAGGCAGCCAGAAAGTAGAAAGCGGCGGACAGGAAGTGACAGGACTCAATGAACTGCCACCACCACCACCCGAAGTAAACGTAGTAGTGTAGAATGATACAGGAAACAAAGCATATTTCCTTTGATCTGTGGCTTACATTGATCAGGTCCGGTAAAGATTTCAAGAAAGAGAAAGCGAAACAATTCTGTTCATTCTTTCAGGTGCAGGCAGACGCAGTGGAAGTAGAGAAAACATTCAGAGAAGTAGACCTGCTGTGCAACCGCATCAATGAAACAGTGGGCAAAAATGTCGACTCGTTTGAGATGTACATGCTGGTACTGCATAAGCTCGGCGCCGATATGAGCAGCCTCCGGCCTGAAACGCTGGAGGAGTTTTACCGGCACACCGAGCAGTTATTCTTCAGGTATCCGCCACAGTTACTGAACGATGAAATACTCACGTTACTGAAAACCCTGAAGAGTAGGGGATATACCCTCAACATCCTCAGCAACACAGGATACATCAAAGGCAGATTGCTGCGCAGGCTCATGGAATACAACGGCATTGCACAGTACATGGACTTCCAGGTATATTCCGACGAAGTATACGCATCCAAGCCGTCACCCGCCATATTTGAACAAATGTACAGGCAGGCACAGGACATATATGCAGGCAGTTTATCCAAACAGAACATAGTACACATAGGCGATAATATACTTACCGATGTAGGAGGAGCAAAAAGTTTTGGGATCAATGCTTTCCTGATCAATGAACAAAGCATGACCTTAAAAAATATAGAGGATGAGCTCAGTGTATTCATTGCATAAAATTGCGGAGGAGGATAACTACACCTTCAACCCTGCAGAATATAGCCGCTTCAAGTTTGGAGATGGCCATATTGCAGAGTCATACGGCCAGGCATTGGCCAAAGGATTCTTGTTTCAGCATGCGGGAGAACTGATGAGCGGCAGGCAGGCAGTGATAATGCCCAGTCCTTACTTTGCCATCCCTACTGCATCCTATGCTATGGCAGCAGCCTTCAGGAAACACATCAACCGTTTCCTGGCCGCCAACCGTTTGCCCGTTGCACAAGATGCCAAAATACACCGCTATAAAACCTATAGCCTGGATTATGGCGAGTTGGATGCCGATAGCAGGTTGAACCTTATCCTCAACGATAAGTACCACCTCGATAGCGAATTCCTGAAAGGAAAACTGCTGATCTTTATAGACGATATAAAGATCACGGGCAGCCATGAGATGGTTATCCGCAACCTGCTGCAACAGTTTTCACTGCAGAGTGAAGCCGCCTGGTACCTGTATTTCGCACAGCTCAACGGGATGCATATACATCCCCGCATTGAGAACGATCTCAATTACAGCTATGTAAAATCAATACACCACCTTGGCAACATCATCGATTGCGGCAACTTTAAAGTCAATACCCGCATCGTAAAATATATACTGAATGCAGAGTCGGCAGCATTTGACACATTCATTAAGCAGCAAAACATCCCATTCAGAGAACAACTCGCTGATCTTGCGATCAGCAATGGCTACCATGAAATGGAAGAATACAAAAAGAACTTCTTCCACCTATTAACCATCACACAACAAAAACCTGAAGTATGGCTATCAACTTACAAAAAGGACAACGCGCAAACCTTGACCTCCCCAAATTTACAATAGGCCTCGGCTGGGATACCAATGAAGCCCAAACTGGCGCTGGCTTCGACCTCGACGCTTCTGTATTCATCTTGGGAGAGAACAGAAAGCTGTTGGCAGACGAGTATTTCGTTTTTTACAATAACCTCAAATCTCCCGATGGTTCAGTAACACACTCAGGAGATAACACCACAGGAGCAGGAGATGGTGATGATGAAACCATAGCCATCGATCTGTCAAACATCAACCCCGGCGCAAAAGAGATTTGTGTAGTAGTTACCATTCACGAAGCACAAGCCCGCAAACAGAATTTCGGCCAGGTACGCAACTCCTTCATTCGTGTATTTAACGCGGGCACCAATGAGGAGATCATGAAATATGAGCTGGGAGAAGATTTCTCTATCGAAACAGCCGTAGAGTTTGGCCGCATCTACAAGAAAGACGACAACTGGAAATTCGAAGCAGTAGGCATTGGCCACAGCGGCGGCCTCGAACAATTCTTGAGCAAGTACAACTAAGCACTCATTTGTCAGGCTGAGCTTGTCGAAGCATCGGAAAAGTGTCACGCTAAACATTGTCACCCTGAGCCTGTCGAAGGGTCGTCAAACTCACAAACAGAATCAAACATGAGGAGACTGCCAGTTTATTTATTATTAGATACATCCGGCTCCATGAAAGGAGAACCGATAGAAGCAGTAAAGAACGGCCTTGAGTCGCTCGTTGGTTTCCTGCGGCAAGACCCCTTTGCATTGGAGTCGGTACACCTTTCCATCATCACCTTCGATAGAGAAGTCCACAACATCCTTCCCCTCAAAGACCTCGAAAGCCTCATCCTGCCAGAGATTGTGACACCCGATTCCGGGCCTACACACCTCGGCCAGGCGCTGGAGCTGCTGTGCGAGCTGGTGGACAAGGAAGTACTGAAAAGCACGCCCGATCAGAAAGGCGACTGGATGCCCTTGCTGTTCATCATGACCGATGGCAAGCCCAGCGACCTGCAGAAGTACCGGGAGATGATACCAGAAGTAAAAAGCCGGCATTTTGGAGAAATAGTGGCTTGCGCAGCAGGACCCAAAGTAGATGATCAGCTGTTGAAGGAGCTCACCCATATCGTGGTGCACCTTGATACGGCAGACAGCTCTACCATCAAGTCATTCTTCAAGTGGGTATCAGCCTCCGTAAGCACAGGCAACAGAAGTATGGGCGCCGGCGGCGATGTGGTACTACCACCCCCGCCACCGCAAGTGAATATGGTCATCTAATGTCACGCTGAGCTTGTCGAAGCGTTGTCAAAGGGTGGGTCGCCCTTCATTGTCACCCTGAGCCCGTCGAAGGGTGCCGAAGGAAGAAATATATAGAAACAAACGGCTCGCAGCTCGTAGCTCACAGCTCGGGGCTAACTAACAAACTATGATCTATACCATCATATGGATATTCGTAAATGTGCTCATTGTAGGCCTCTTCCTGTATTCAAAGCTCCTGCCCTACAAAGACAGGCTGGATCAGCGATACAAGAGCACATTTGATTTCTTTAGCAAGATCTTTAACCCGATACTGAATTTTCTGAGAGGCATCTTCAAGCCGGCACAAGTGGGGAGTGGCCTTTCAGTAGACATGTCACAAATTGTATTACTCATTGTACTGTTGGTGTTGTTGAGCATTCGCCGGTTCTAAACTAAACCTATAAAAAAAACTCATTTATGCGCAGACTACCGGTATACTTTTTAATCGATGTATCAGAATCCATGGTGGGCGATCAGATGCCCTACGTAGAAGAAGGACTTGCATCCATCATCAAGGACCTCCGTTCCGATCCCTACGCGCTGGAAACAGCCTGGATATCCATCATCGTTTTTGCCGGCAAAACAAAACGCATCGTCCCCCTCACAGAATTGACATCATTTTACCCGCCACGCATGCCCATAGGAGGAGGCACCTCGTTCGGAGAAGCACTCGAATTCCTCATGCAGGATATTGACACCAATGTGGTAAAAAGCACAGCAGATACCAAAGGCGATTGGAAGCCCATCGTCTTCCTCTTTACCGACGGTGCACCTACCGATAACCCTGAAGCGGCCGTTACTAAATGGATCAATCAGTATAAAAAGAAAGCATCTATCGTCGCCATTTCATTGGGCGATAATACTGATACTGCACTGCTGAGCAGGCTCACCAACGATGTATTATTGGTAAAGAACCTGGCGCCCGAATCATACAAAGCATTCTTTAAATGGGTAACAGCCTCTATCAAGACCACGAGCATGAGCATTGCGGAAAACAACCTCGATGGTCCACAGCTTGCTAAGCTGGATGATGCAGTACTCACTAAAGTAGAGCCAACAGTCGATTCAACACCCCAGGTCATCGACAACAATTTTGCAGTATTCCTGTCGAAGTGCCAGGCTACAAAGAAACCATACCTCATTAAATACAAACG
This sequence comes from Niastella sp., assembly GCA_017744515.1. Classification (GTDB taxonomy): domain Bacteria; phylum Bacteroidota; class Bacteroidia; order Chitinophagales; family Chitinophagaceae; genus Paraflavitalea. Next base: position 4,429 of record JAGIBF010000113.1, on the reverse strand, counting down.
CAATATTGCACCGGCTAAAATAGAAGGCCTTTCATTGGAAACACAGTTCTTCAAACTACAAGGCAGTTTTCCGGTAGACGATAGCTATTTCCAGTTGAGCGATAGCCGGCCCACGAATCAGAAGATTAGTTCCGGCGAGCTGGTGGGATTTCCCCACTGCCCCTGTTGCGGCAACCAATATGGCTTTAGCACTTGCGCTTGCGGCGGCATCATGTGCACCGGAGATGAAGAAGTAAGCACTTGCCCATGGTGTAATACACAAGCCAAATTCGGATTCGCATCAGGACACCAGGACATTAACCGCTCAAGAGGATAACAACAGCACAAACAACCCAAATATTCTGTGGATAGAATTGTATTTCCCAACGCCAAAGAAAAAGAAGCCTACACATACATAGTTGAATGGGGAAAGTTTGCCTTGTCCAACATAGGCGAACATTACTTTGAAGGGCTGGAAGCCATCGGCCTCACCTATGACCCTGCCACAAATGCAGTGCAGGGAGTTCCTACAAAGCCCGGCGATGCAGATATTACATTATGCTATAAACCTTCGGAGGGCGATATGGAGCAGCTGATCACAAAGACCATTCACCTGTTTGTGAACTTCGATCCCCGTAGTTTGTGGACAGAGCATGAGCCCCCGGCCGATGCACCCTATTATAAGCCCCATACAGAGGTAAAACTGGATGATAGTGGAGCCAAAACCATTGTTGCTGCCAGCAAGCGCGGCCGCTCACACGCCAAGGAAGCCAAATTTAGAGACGACGATTTCGAAGCAGCTTATCGGGCAGATACAGGCTGGTACGTGATAACCGTTGCAGACGGAGCTGGCTCTGCCAGGTTCTCCCGCGAAGGATCACGCATTGCCACCAATACAGTAATAGAGCATTTATCACTCGCTGCTACAAGTGGTGATCTGAATGAGCTGGAAGCACAGATAACACAGTTTCAGGCCACCCCCGATGACATTACCCGTAAAGCCATCGGAGATACCCTGTACAACACAGTCGGCAAAGCAGTCTTTCAGGCATATAAAAACATTGAGAAAGAAGCCGGGGATAAACAAAATGTAGTCAAAGACTACGCTACCACTTTGCTGGTCTCCGTGTGCCGCCAATACGGCGATAAATGGTTCATCGGAGCCTTTTGGGTAGGCGATGGGGGAGTAGGCATCTACAAAAAAGGTGAAGCCCCAAAAATACTGGGTGAAACTGATAGCGGCGAATACTCCGGCCAAACAAGATTCCTGACGATGCGGGAGATATTCGAACCAACGTCCTTTTATAAACGCATACGCTTTGAACTGGTAGACGATTTCGATGCACTGGTACTGATGACAGATGGCATCACCGATGCCTGGTTCCATACCGATGCCAACCTTTTCAAAGCAGAGAAGTGGGATGAGCTCTTCCAGGAAATAGGCAAAGAAGTGACCTTGACAAAAGACAATAAAGAAGCACACCACCAGTTATTGCAATGGCTCGACTTCTGGGTCAAAGGAGAATACGATGATCGAACAATAGCAATACTCTTTTAGATATGGCAAATACCATTAAAATAAAGGCTGTAGACGGCACAGACATTGAGTTTGTAAACGATATGATCGGCCAGGGAGGCATGAAGGACGTTTATTTCAGTCCCGATAAAACCTACGTGGTAGCCTTCTTCCGCGATAAACAAGATGCAGTAGCCAAAGATCGGTTACTCACTATCACCGGTACTTTTTACGACCGCATCTTCAAGCAGGCCGGAGGCGATTATTGGAAAGACCTGTATTGCTGGCCCACCAAAGTAGTGGAATGGAACGGACGCCTCGGCATTGTGGCGCCCACCTACCAAAAACATTTCTTTTTCCAGACAGGCTCACGCAACAACGACTTTCTCCAGATCAAAGGAAAAGAAAAAGAAGGCAAATGGTTTGCCAGCGCCTTCCACCAGAACAAAAACCTCGACCCTTCCGAAAAAGGCGATTGGTATAAATACTTCCTTATCTGCATCACGATCAGCCGTGGTGTAAAACGCATGCACGCTGCAGGGCTGGCCCATTCCGATCTTTCCTATAAGAACGTATTGATAGATCCGGTAAGTGGCCGCGCAGCCATCATCGATATCGACGGCCTGGTAGTCCCCGGCAAGTTCCCGCCCGATGTATTGGGAACACCCGACTTCATTGCCCCGGAAGTATTGGCCACGCGCCATTTGCCCAAGGAAGACAAGAGCAGGAAGTTCCCCAGCATCCAAACCGATAGGCACGCACTCGCTGTCATGATCTACATGTACTTACTCCGTCGCCACCCGTTGCGCGGCGGCAAAGTACATGATGCGGATGCACAGAAAGACGAAGAACTGTCGATGGGCACCAAAGCCGTGTTCATTGAGCATCCTACTGATAAAAGCAACAGGCCCAAACTCAGTCAGGTAAAACCGAGTTACTTTCCCTGGGCTGATACAGATAAGTTGCCCTACACGATCGCAGGCCCATACCTTAAACAGCTATTCGACAGAGCATTTATCGATGGCCTGCACAACCCGTCCATGCGCCCCACAGCTGATGAATGGGAGAATGCCCTCGTTAAAACAGTCGACCTGATGCAGCCTTGCCAGAACAAGACTTGCGAAATGAAGTGGTACGTATTCGACAATACCACGGCGCCCAAATGCCCCTTTTGCGGCACGCCATACCGTGGGCAGCTACCGGTATTGAATCTATATTCCAAAAATCCCAAAGGGATGTTTAGCTTTGAGAATCATAGACTAATGGTTTATAGCAATCAGTATATTTACCAGTGGCACCTCAACAAGAACATATCACCCAATGAACGGTTGACAGCCGATCAGAAAAAGCCGGTAGGGTACTTTGTATTCCACAATGGTAAATGGGTGCTGGTAAACCAGGCCATACCCGACCTGAAAGATATGGACACCGAACAGGAAGTGCCGGTCGGACAGATGCTGGAGATAAAAGATGCACAAAAAATATTGCTGTCCAAAGAAGACGGCGGACGATTGATCATAGTACAAATGGTAAATAATTAAAACAAGAATACATCATGAATGAAATGATCCAGGATATCCTAAACAACCCCCTTGCAGCCTTGGCGGTGGTTGGGAACCTTATTGTTATCGAGAGCTTGCTGTCAGTAGACAACGCCGCTGTGCTGGCCACGATGGTGATGGACCTGCCCAAAGAACAACGGAGCAGGGCCTTGAAGTATGGAATTATCGGTGCGTATGTGTTTCGTGGTATCTGTCTGTTGCTGGCTGCCTACATCATTAAAATATGGTGGTTGAAACCATTGGGAGGGTTATACCTGCTGTACCTCGTATGGGATTGGTGGAAAGGAAAACAAACACCCGAGAAAGAAGACGATACATTAGATAAAGGCAGCAACTGGCTATATAAAATGACAGTAGGAGCGTTGGGCAACTTCTGGGCTACGGTAGCCCTCGTGGAGATCATGGACCTCGCATTCTCGATCGACAACGTTTTTGCGGCAGTAGCCTTCTCCGATAACATCATCCTGATCTGGATAGGGGTATTCATTGGTATTTTGGCAATGCGGTTCGTGGCACAGGGCTTTGTGAAGTTGATGGAGAGATACACCTTCCTCGAAGCAGCGGCATTTATAGTAATTGCGATCCTTGGTATTAAGCTGATGCTTTCCCTGTACGAGCACTTCCAGCCCGATACAGCATTCAGCAAGTTCCTCGGAAGCCATGCAGCCGATTGGGGCGTATCCATATTGACGATCAGCATATTTGTTTTACCGATCCTGTACACCTGGCTCTTCGGCAAAAAGAAACAAGAAGCCGACGTTTAATAGATCGATTTAGAGACTTAGATAACAATAAAACCAAACGGGTGCGCCGCCTTCCAAAAGGAGCTCACCCGTTCGGTTTTTAACAGCCTCTGTTTCCTTTAGACTATTATCCTGCGGAACTTTCCCTTCTTTGTCATTTCGAACACAACTCTCCTTCCTCTGTCATTTAGAATGCAGCGCTCCTTTCTTTGTCATTTCGAATGAAACTCCCCCTCTCTGTCATTTCGAACGTAGCAATAGCGGAGTGAGAAATCTGCCTGCGAAGCAAAAGCATATCTCAGCAAACCCAATAAAAAAGCGTAGCATCTCAGATGCTACGCCCTATAAACTTGTTAACGCTGAAATTTATCAACCAATTACTTAACCTTGCTCACAACAGTCTCTTCAACATAGCTGCGGTTCCTGTTGATCTGATAAACTTCAGATTGATTCTTCTTCTTTGATTTAACCTCTACACTCAGGATATTCTCACCGATCTCTTCAATGTTCAGCATGAATTTCTTGGAGATATTGCTGCCCTTTACTTTACCAGCGTAAAGAACATTACCATAGTCATCACGGAAAGTGATAGTGAATTCATCTTCTTCCTTGTTGTTCAGGTTCAGTTG
>JAGIBF010000112.1 GCA_017744515.1 Niastella sp. | reverse complement strand
ATAATAGGTCAATACATTCTCCAGGTCTTCTTCGAATTTCTTATCATTGAATTTAGCTGAACTGAAAAGCTTAAACCGGAAATAGGGATCCAGGAAATCTTTTGTTTTCGACAATGAGAGGAAGCCGCCTTCTTTCAGGTATTCCTTGAAGGTAGCACGCTTCTGGCCTACAGTATCAGCAGAATCCCTGGAAGGGAACAAGGTTAGCCTTGACTTTTCCTTAGTGCCCTTCATCTTCTTCTTCAACCTCATAGAGCTTACGCTTTCATTGCCTTCAAAGCCAACTTCTTCAATACGTACTTTATTTCCTTTTTGAATATAGAAAGTGAGTATGTTAGAATTGGGCAATGCAGGATCAGCTGCTTCTTCAATATTAACTGTTGCGCTCTGAAATCCCTTTTCGGTGTAATAGCTTTGAATAAGCTGTATAGAACTGATCTTGGTATTTTCTGTTACTACACGACCAATAACGAGGTTCAGCTTGTTTTTAAGGTCTTCTTCTTCTGATTTGCGCACTCCCTTGAAAAAGTATTTAGACAATGCAGGGCGCTCTGTCACCTGTATTTCAATATATAAGTTGGATCCTTCCAGGCGGGTAAAATAAATCTGTATGTTGGAGAAAAGCCTTTGGTTCCATAGATTAGTGATCGCTTTGCTGAACTGATCAGAGCCGGGGACCGACACCTTATCACCTACATTGATACCCGCAATAGAAATGAGCAACTGCTCATCGTATCTTTTGGTACCAGTAACCTTGATACCTGCAATAGTATATTCTTTAGGGTTTCTTGCAGTCGAGAGGGCCTCCAGCTCCGGATCAATAGAGGTAGGGATTGTATCTGTTTTCTCCTGGGCTGATGCCGGTCTTACAGAAAAGAACACAAGAGCCAGTAGAATAGCGGAAAAAGTAAACGTACGCTGCATTCCGGGTTGTTTAAGCTGGGGCAAATTAAAGGGATTTACTTAAGATTAACTTAAAAGTGTTGTTAAAACGGAGATGGTTTCAAACTATTTATAGGGATTTTATAGTGCGAGCTACTGACTTACGGCTTCCTGTTGGATCTGGTCGCCTGTTTTCCCAAAGCGCCTTTCCCTGCTCTGGAAATCAAGAATAGCCTCATAAAGGTTTTCTTTACGGAAATCCGGCCAGCGTACATTGGTGAAATACAGCTCCGCATAGGCCAACTGATAAAGCAGGAAGTTGCTGATGCGGTACTCTCCACTGGTACGGATCATGAGCTCCGGGTCAGGGAAATTACTGGTGGTAAGGTATTTTTGTAAGGTTTCCTGTCCAATGGTATCCGGATCGATCTTTCCGGCTTTTACGTCTTCGGCAATATGCTTTACAGCCTGCACCAACTCCCAGCGGCTGCTGTAGCTAAGGGCCATGATAAGGTTGAGCCCTGTATTCTGACTGGTAATATCCAATGATTCTTTCAGCTCCTTTTGAGCGTATTCCGGCAACATTTTCATGTCACCAATAACATGCAACTTAATGTTGTTCTTGTTAAGGGTCTCAGTCTCTTTGCGGATAGTATCCACCAGGAGCTCCATGAGACCAGACACTTCATACTCCGGACGGTCCCAGTTTTCAGTCGAGAAGGCATAGAGCGTAAGGTATCCCACACCCAGCTCTGCGCAACCTTCGACGATATTGCGCACACTTTCCACACCATGGAAATGGCCATACAAACGATCCTGGCCCTTTTCCTGCGCCCAACGCCCATTGCCATCCATAATGATGGCTATATGATGCGGCAGTCGTTCCAGGTTAATTTGCTCCTTAAGGCTCTGCATTACCTCATTTTTTTGAAGGGCACGAAGTTACGAAAAGAATAGGTGGGAAGCTACTTTTGAGGTTTTTTAATATTGCGGAAAGGTCAGTTCACAGCCCCCCTGAAAAGCGCAAAACCGGCCTTTCGGAGCCGGTTTTGAATATTTTGCAGACAAATTCTGTTTAGTTGGCGGTTGGACAGCGGTATGAGGTCAGGTTGAAAGAAAGCGTAACCTCAGCGAACACATACTGGTCTTTTTGCTTGGCGAAGCCACGCTGAACGCCCGGATTACCGATGCGCTCGGGACTGGTTTCATATGACCTGTCCTGCAGCAAGGCAGCCTGGGAGTAAGAACCATCGGGCATCAGCGGAAAATTATCGATGCCAACATAGGTCTTGCTCACATCATCCAGATAATCAGTCATCGTAAACCGGTAAGCCACTTCAAATCCTATATTCATCTTGTCTGTGAGCGCATATTTGATCCCTGCTCCGAGTGGTATACAGAAAGCCATCGTGTTATAGGGCTTCCGGTCTTGAAATCCGGGGATATTAAGCCCCTGACCCTCAGTACCTAACGGACGGAGGAATATTTTCTGGCCATTGAGATAAGCATATGGGTCATAGCTGAATACGCCTACACCCAATGTAACGTAAGGTGTGAAAGAGTAAGCTGGATCGCCGGGGACAAACTTGAAGAAATTAAAGTCTCCCTGCAGCGCCAACTCAAAGATATTGCTATTGAAACTCAGGTTTCTGCTGCGCTGATAGGCATTGCTCTTATTGTACACATCGGAATAGCCGAGCTGGGCAAAATGAGCACCTACCCGCAATCCGATATAGTTGCCAAATTGTTTACGGAAGAAAGCTCCAACAGCCAGCTTGGGGCGATTGAGCTGGGCTCTCGTATTGAGGTCGCCAAAATAGTGTGCGGCACCGGCTGAAATTCCAAATTCACCTTCTTGCCGTATAGCCTCATATTGAGCAGTAGCTGGAACTACTGAAGACACACCCAGGAGCAGCAATATAACAACAGCCAGTTTGTTCATACCCGCAATATAATGATTAAAGTATTTTAGTTTAACGTACGCCAAAGGCTTTTTCTTTCTGTATGAAATGTTAATTCCGGGTGTCGAGCCCCCAGGATAGCTTATTACGAAGGGTTTGTAAAAAGTTATTTTCATTTAATCTCACAAGGCTTAATGTAAAGGCTTCACGTTGAACGGCTAACTGCACTTTTTTGTCCACAATTTCTTTGCGGGAATCGAGGGCGCAGATAAAATGATCGGTCCTGCCTTCTACTTCAAACGAAATAATGTTGTCGTCACCCACCACAATTGGACGAACATTCAGGTTATGGGGGGCTACAGGTGTGATCACAAAGCTGGCCGATTCGGGAAACACTACCGGGCCATTACAGCTTAATGAGTACCCCGTTGAGCCCGTGGGTGTTGCAACAATCACACCATCAGCCCAATAGGTATTCAGAAACTCCCCGTTGAGATACGTGTGGATCTTGATCATCGGGGATGTATCGGTTTTATGGATAGCAAATTCATTGAGCCCATAAGGCACATCGCCAAAAAGTGGCTTGTTAGCATCGAGGTGTATAAGCGACCGCTTGTCGATGACGATGGTACGTTTTACCAGGGATTGTACGGCCGTGGAAAGTTCAGTGCGGCCAATACTCGCCAGAAAACCCAACCGGCCGAAATTGATGCCCAATACGGGAATGTTTTTACTTCGCACCAGGGTTACGGTATCCAACAGCGTGCCATCACCGCCCAGGCTGATCAGGAAGTCTATAGCAGACGTAAGGTCGTTGGAATCTTTAAAAATGGAAATCTTATCAGGAAATCTAAAGGAGGACCGGATGGTCTCAAAGAAGGGTTCGTATATAACGAGCTCCATATTTTCTTTGCCCAGTTCATCGAACAATTGTTGGACTTCTCCTTTCTGATCGTAATCGATTACCCGGCTGTAGATGGCTACTTTCATAATAAAAAAACAAGAATAAAGAATACAGAATTCAGGATACAGAATAAGATATTGGATAAAACACCGTGTCGCGAATATTGGATAAGGGAACGATCGGGCAACAATCAGAAATCGTTTTTGACGTGCAAAAATAACCCGTTTTCGCCTAATTGGTTGAAGCTATAATCAAAGCGTAATATGAAATCGTAAAATGTAACGATATCCACGCCAAACCCACCGGTGTATAGCATACGATTGGTGAGGGAGTTATCCCTAAAATTTTTATTATATGCATACCCCATATCGCCAAATGTACGGGCATAGATACGAAAAGGAACTCTGTCGTGCGTTCGTGACTTAATAGGCGGCCTGATATTGAACCGGAACAATTCATGCCGCAGGGAACTGCGTGCCATAGCTGCTGCTACGCCATCTATCACATATCTTTCCAATCCACGCAGGAACATATCACCATAACCGAACATGCGGTGATTGATATACGGCTGATCAAAGGGAACCCGCAATACGCCTGCTGCCTGCAAAGCGTAATATGTTTTTTTAGCAACCTGCCAGCCTTTGTTGGCTTTGGCGTTGATCTGCCACATATTCATATCCTTGTTGATACCCCGCTTTAGAATACCTGCCTCTACTACCCAGCCTGTCAATGGGAAATGCACATAATCCACATTCACATACTTCATGTTGTAGGCTAATTCAGGATAAGTGACCGAACTGCTGCGATCCACAAAGTATTTCGGATTCAGTTCAATCAGCTGGCTATCCACGCGCTGTTTGAAGACCGATAAACGGACGGCATGAAATGTACGTAAGCCCGGACGATACGAATATTCTATTTTCCCCTCCCAGCGCCTGATCCCATCTGCGAGGGAATCGGTAAACATTTGCTGGTTGTTAATAGTAGCGTAGTTGATCTCTCTGTTGAATGAATAAGAAAAGCCAACTCCAAAGCCATGCCGCAAGGTTTTATCGGCATACGGCTGATCATACTGGAATTGTAGCTGTTTTGTATAGCCGGAAATGAGATAAAACCTCAGTTTATCGTTCCGGCCTGAAAAATTATATTGGGTAAACTTAAGGCCATAGTTGATCCTGTCTAATCCATATCCCTGCCGCGCCCACTCGGAGAGATTACGGTCTACTGGTTTCAGGTAAGGAAGGGGGAAAAGGTACCAGCGCTCTTTTACCTGAATGACGACATCTACTTCGTATCCGCGAAATGCTTTAAGCGCCACTATCACCTCATTGAATAATCCTGTATTGAACAACTGCTGGCGCGAAATTTCAAATCCTTTCACCAGGTCGGGAAGGTAAATGGAGTCGCCTGTCTTAAAAGGCAATTCTCTTTTAATGATGTAAGATTTGGTGCGCTTGTTCCCTTCAATGTAAATGATGCCTACGACGAATGGAGCTGGCTGGGGTTCCTGTATCGTGGACACCGGTACAGCAACCGTTGGTGAATCTGGTGTGGTGGGTTGTGCCTGCAGTAGCAGACTTCCCAGCAACAGGATCGCTACTGTATAATATTTCTTTGGTATCCGCATGCAGGCAAACTGTTGCAGGTATCAGTTTTTAGTGATGGATGACTTGAAACGAAGATAGCAGAATCCGGCTATTGGTCTTAAATACTGAGGTAATTCATCAAATGATCATAGTTGCTGCGTAACTCGTTTTCATATAGCTCTTCGCCAAAATAATACTTCACCTGGTATTCGTAGCGTTGGAAAGTAGATATGATATCGGAGATCTCGAACTTATTGATTTTGAGGGTAACCAGGAATGATCCGTTATTGCCATCCCAATAGGTATTAAGCTGGGTGATCTGTGCATCGTTGGTCTCTACGAGCTTACTGATCTCGGAAAAGGAGAAGTTCCGTTGTTCCATTTCCAGCACAATGATGCCGCCGGGCTCGCTGGCGCCGGTCACTTTACCCAGCTGTTTCAGCAGATCGGCCGCAGTGATAACACCTGCAAATACGTTCTCAGGTTCTACAACTGGGATTATTGAGAGATTATGGTCATTGACCAGCTGCACAGCTTCCATAAAATAGGAGCCAGACCTTACTGCTGCCTTGGAGAAGTGAGACTCTACAGCCTGCAGCGTAAGCTTTTCATCCATATTCATCAGGTCATCTTCTGAAACAAGTCCCAGGTATTTTTCATCGGCTACTACAGCCAGTTGCATTACATGGAACTCTGACATCAGCTCAAGGGCCTGGTACACCGAATCTTTGAGATTCAGTGTAGGGATAGTCGCAGATATTAGTTCTTTGTTTAGCACTGATTCAGGGTTTTACCTGTAAATATTGTTGATGAAAACGATGGGCTGCCAGACAAACTTTTGTCAAAAGGCAAATAGTTGCTGCCTTCTATGCGAGCAGTCGTTGTTGGTGGTTACCTTTTCGGAACAATGGGTGTACTTATATAGACGATAAAAATCAGGCTACCGCTGCCGGCTCATTTAATTTTGTCAAAAATTTATGAAGTATCCGGTTAAATTCATCCGGTACTTCCATCATGGGGGCATGACCACACTTGTCGATAAAGTGCAGTTCACTGTTGGGGATCAGCTTCTGAAATTCCCGCGCAACGAATGGAGGTGTTACTGCATCATTGTTGCCCCATATTAATAACGTAGGTTGCTTGATCTGATTGAGTTCTTCGCCTAAATTATTCCGGATGGCGCTTTTTGCCAGGGCAATCACTTTAATGGCTTTGAGGCGGTTATTTACCGTTTCGTATACCTCATCCACTATTTCTTTGGTGGCGGTTTGGGGGTCGTAAAAGGTTACTTCTGCTTTCTTTTTAATATATTCATAATCCCCTCTTTTGGGATAAGTGTCGCCCATTCCATTCTCAAATAAGCCGGAACTGCCGGTCAAAATGAGTGATTTGATCCGCTCGGGATGCTTTAATACATATAATAAGCCAACGTGGCCACCCAACGAGTTGCCCAGTAAGTGTACATTCTTATAGTCGCGGAATTCGAGAAAACGGTGTACATATTTTTGCAATCCGCCTACTGAGGTATGGAGCAGATCAAGATCAAGTAAAGGAAGCATGGGCACCACTACTTTGTAATGATCCCTGAAATATTTGATCAAATCATTGAAGTTGCCCAATGCGCCGAACAAACCGTGTAACAAAATCAACGGTTCTCCCTCACCTTCTTCAATAAATTTGAACTTATCCACTTGTTTGATCTCGTAATTCATCTGTTAAATCGGTTCAATTCAGTCAATTAATCGCTAAAATAAACGTTTTACCTCAAATATCACATCCCTGGCTTTTAGCGATGCAATTTTTGCTGTAAACTACTGATTATTTTGCGTTTTACAGGTTCCTTTGCCCTCTCTCAAAATAACTATTTTATTGTGGTGCCTGTTGTGCAATTTGAGTAAAAAAGCCTTCCAGTTCTGTGAACATATCTTTAAACCATGGAACAAGCTTGCCAAATGTATTTATAACCATTGGGCCCAGTGGCTGTATTTTAGAATAGGTAACGGACTGGGTAATCGCCTCTTCATTCAACAGCTTTAGTTGTGTCGCATAAAACAACAAAACGCTAAAGGCGAGTGTGTATATTAATATATATAACACCATTCCCCCCAGGCGGTTTACCCAACCCATCAATGTTACTTCCAAAGATGCTTCAATCAGGTTAGCTCCCCAACGGATGAGGAGGATAACGCCTACCAGCACGATGGCAAATGAAAGAAAAGGCAACCATTGTACGGATATGCTGGTAGAATCCTTCAACCAGGCAGCCACTACTGTAGACAGTTTCATGGCCGCTGCCAGGCCCACTACTAAAGCAATTACTGAGAATACTGCAATGATAAGCCCCCGCCGCCATCCTTTGACAACAGCTATCAGGAGTAAAATGCAGAAGATTATATCAATGACCATTATTTTGCCAGCAATTCCTTTACTGCCGCACTGATGGCTTTTCCATCGGCTTTACCGGCCAGCTGCTTGGTAGCTGCTCCCATTACTTTACCCATATCTGCCGGTGAAGTTGCCCCTACTTCGGCAACGATCTTTACGAGAAGGGCTTTCAGCTCTTCCGGGTTTAATTGTTTGGGTAAGAATTTTTCTATGACCTCAATTTCTTCCTGCTCTTTTTGTGCCAGGTCGGCACGGTTTTGTTGTTGGAATATTTCGAGGGAGTCTTTGCGTTGCTTTACCAGCTTCTGCAGGAGCTTGATCTCATCTTCTTCTTTCAACTCGCCTCCGGCGCCTTCAGATGTTTTAGCCAGGAGTATAGCGGCTTTAATGGCCCGAAGGCTACGCAGGGCCTTTTCATCTTTGGCCAGCATGGCTGTCTTGAGTTCTCCTGTGATTTGTTGTTCTAATGCCATAACGCTTGTTTTATGCCTTATTTTCCTTTAATTGGATTTCCTGGAACCTGGTATAGAAGTTTTTAGCAAATGTCCTGATATCGTTTACCAATTCTTCCTGGTGAGTTGCCCGGTCGAATGAGTCGGCCATGGTCATCAGAGTTTGGTAATAAAAATCAGCCATTTCATCCACCATCATTTGTTTTGTCCAGAGATCCATACGGAGGGCTGCTTTGTCGGCGCCATCCCAGAAGGAAAGCATCAGGGCTTTGGCAGGACGTGCGGAATCGGCTGTACTGGCTGTAGCACTCCAATTGATTGACTCGGGGACATTCTTTTCGTCAAGTGATACATCGATCGTTATAGTGGATTTTTTCATGTTACTGAATATCAATTTTTTGTATATAGAGCGGCAAAAATACGCCGAATAATGCTTTTTGCCGAACAAAAGACTTTCAACTGCCTCTGCCGATCCATTCTACCGGCTTTATGGATGCCCTCGAATACCCGTTTTATCCCTTAAAAAGGCCTTTTCTTTTTGTAAACTTACTTTGCTATTTTTGTAGGATGGTAAAAACATTTGGGGAAATGGAATATAATACGACCCGTAATCATTTGATCTACCGGGAGTATGGCCGCCATATTCAGAAGATGATCGAATATCTGTTGAGTTTGGAAGACCGTGAGGCCCGCCAGCGCAATGCTTATGCGGTGATTGAATTAATGGGTTTCCTGAACCCGCACCTGAAAAATGTAGAGGACTTCCGTCATAAATTATGGGATCACTTGTTTCTCATCTCAGACTTTAAGCTGGATGTAGAATCTCCTTATCCCATTCCTACACGCGAAACGCTGAAGGCAAGGCCTAAGCCGCTTCCTTATCCGAAGCGCTATCCCAAATTCAGCCACCTGGGTAAGAACCTTGAGCTGGTGATCAACAAGGCTCTGAAGGAAGAAAATCCTGATAAGCGCCAGGGATTTGCCAATGCGGTAGCTTACTATATGAAGCTGGCTTATAACAATTGGCATAAGGAAACTGTGCACGATGATGCTATTCAAGGCGAATTGACCAACCTGACCGATGGCCAATTGACCTTCACTAATACGCCGTATGTTCGTCAGCACCGTCCTAATGAAGGCCGTGAGCGTGATGGCAGAGGTGGTGGTGGCTATGGCGATTACCGCAATAAGCGTAACCAGAAGTTCCAACACCAGAATCGCGGTGGTGGTGGCGGCGGTGGCCGTAACGACAGGAATGACCGCAATGACAGAGACAGGGGTGGTGACCGTGGCGGTAACAATAAGTTCAAGAAACGGTATAAGTAATTTATTCCAATAACTGATTTATTGAAAAGTTGACCAGCGTGCTGGTCAACTTTTTTTTATTTTGCACTCCTTTAATTCAATCACCTTTCAACTTCCAGCCAACCTATGCTTTCTTTTGAAGTCACCGGCGGTAAAAAACTACAGGGCGAGATCATTCCTCAGGGCGCTAAAAATGAAGCGCTGCAAATCATTAGTGCGGTATTACTAACTCCTGAAAAGGTAACTATCACCAATATTCCGGACATCCTCGATGTAAATCTGTTGATCGAGTTGCTGGGCGAGATGAATGTAAAGATCGAGCGGCCTCAGCGCGAGACTTGTATCTTCCAGGCCGACAATGTAAATATCGATTACCTGCGCAGTGAAGATTATAAAAAGAAAAGCGGGCGTCTTCGCGGCTCTGTGATGTTGGCCGGCCCATTGCTGGCCCGCTTCCGCAAAGCTTTTATTCCCAGACCGGGCGGTGATAAGATCGGCCGTCGAAGACTGGATACGCATATCATCGGTTTTGAAAAGCTGGGGGCTTCTTTCAATTATGAATCGGGTGATGGCTTTTTTCACCTTGAAGCGCCTAACCTGAAAGGTGCTTATTTATTGCTTGACGAACCTTCTGTAACCGGTACCGCTAATATTGTAATGGCCGCTGTAATGGCCAAGGGCACAACTACTATTTATAATGCCGCCTGCGAGCCTTACCTGCAGCAGCTTTGCAAGATGCTGACGCGCATGGGCGCTAAGATCAGCGGCATTGGCAGTAACCTGCTGGTGATTGAAGGGGTTGATTATTTAGGCGGCACTGATCACCGTATGTTGCCTGATATGATCGAGATCGGTTCGTTCATTGGTCTCGCTGCCATGACGCAAAGTGATATTACCATCAAGCATGTAAGTCTCGATAACCTCGGTGTTATTCCCGAGAAGTTCAAGCAGCTGGGCATTCAGATGAATTTTGTGGGTGATGATATTCATGTTCCTGCCCAGGATATGTATGAAATTCAAACTTTCCTCGACGGCTCTGTTCTTACTATTTACGATCATCCCTGGCCGGGCTTTACGCCCGACCTCATCAGTATTGTGCTGGTGGTGGCTACACAAGCCAAGGGCAGTGTACTGATCCACCAGAAGATGTTTGAAAGCCGCCTGTTCTTCGTTGATAAGCTCATCGACATGGGTGCACGTATTATTCTATGCGACCCGCACCGCGCTGCTGTTATCGGTCTGGGCCGTGAACAAAATCTGCGGGGTATCACGATGAGCAGCCCTGATATCCGCGCAGGGGTATCATTGCTGATCGCTGCTTTGAGTGCAGATGGACGCAGCACTATTCAAAATATCGAACAGATCGATCGTGGCTATCAAAACATCGATGAGCGTCTTCGGAAACTGGGGGCCGATATAAAACGAGTTTAAATCGGTCTTTACAGACTTGCGGACTATTCCACATCGCAGCCAATGGGAGCGCCGGGGGGTATTTCTTTGTGTATGGTTGGTTTGGCTTTTTCCGGTGCTTTCATCCGTTCGAGGGAATAGATCAGGTGTGCTGCATAGTCTGCATCTTTACTGATCTTTTGTTGCGCTTCTATATACTTCTTCAACTCGCTGAGCGCTTTTTGAGCAATTGCTTTGGTTTGAAAGGATGCATTATCATCTATCGATACTGCCAACAGATAGGTTAGCAATACTTGTTCTGTTTGCAGCTGTATCAGCTTTTCGATACCACTATTGTGTGGCGCTTTCCATGTTTTACTGATCAATGTATTGATCATTTCTGCAACGCCCAATCCTCCCTGCTGCGCTTCGTATTGAACCATGCGATTGAGCCTTTCAGTATTGAATAAAAACGATAAGGGAAGATCGGCCGCTGTTTCTGCAGGGGCAAGCGCATCGAAAGCAAGGCCTGTCCTCTTTTTAAATAGCTCCCTGTTGAAGTTGTATCCTGCGGGGCGAGGTGGTATCTGTTTAACAATATTGTCTGGTATGCGCAGTACTTTAGGGTCCAGGCAATCGATCAGTGCATTGAGGGCTTTCTGTTGTTCTGCCTTCGTTACCGGCCTTGTAACGGTTTGTCCGTCGCCACGAAGTGCATAGGTGTAATACATGCCGCCTACTACTTTTGTGACTGCTTCTGCCTGGTAGCGATGAAACAGGTATACCGGCACCAGCACGTCTTCAAGCATTGCCATCGGTTGCCCTGCTCGAATGTTGTTTTCTCCAAACTGTGCCAATGCTTTGGCCCTTACTTTCATTACTTCCTTTAATTCACTCACAGCATCAGCGCCGTTATCCCATAAGTGCGCTTGCGGATGCAGGCCACCTGCAGCCCGTGCGTCGCGGTCGGCAATGTATTGCAATCCTTTTTGCGCAGCCTCCCGTAATATATTGTCGAGTCCTTTATTGACATCTGTTCCTTGTGGGAAATCCTGGTAGCCAAAGGTGATGGCCGCTTTATCCCATGCTCCTATCTTTTGATCGTAGGCATTGGTAAGGTCTATTTCTCCGGATGCTGTTAGCTTAACCACCGGATGCGGATAGTCCATTACGCTGGCGCGATCGCTTACACTGGATGCATAGTTATGCATCAATCCCAATGTGTGCCCTATTTCATGCGCCGATAATTGCTTCAGTCTGGTCAGTGCCATTTTCAGCATCTTATCATCGACAGGAACACCGTTTTCGTAGGGCGCCAATAGTCCCTGTGCGATCAGGTAATCCTGTCTTACCCGTAATGAGCCGAGTGTCACATGTCCTTTGATGATCTCTCCTGTACGTGGGTCGGTAACAGTATTACCGTATGACCATCCACGGGTAGCGCGATGTACCCAGTTCACTACATTGTACCGCACATCCATGGGATCGGCACTATCGGGCAACAATTTAACCTGGAAAGCATTGCGATAACCGGCTGCTTCAAATGCCTGATTCCACCAGGAAGCGCCTTCCAGCAGAGCGCTGCGAATGGGTTCCGGCGTGCCGTTGTCGATATAATAAATAATTGGTTTTACCGGATCACTGATGGCTGCTGCCGGATCTTTCTTTTTCAACCGGTGGCGACAGATATAGTATTGCTGTATTGGCGACGACACCGGTGTACTGTAATTAAAGAATGAAACACCAAAATAACCTGAGCGTGCATCAAACACTCTTGGCTGGTAATCATTATCCGGAAGTTGCACAAAGGAATGGTGCATGCGCAAGGTAACAGCATCCGGAGAAGGTGTAACTGCTCCTACATAAGGGCCTGTTTCTCCATCATTGTTGACGAGCGTGATGGTTGCTTCTATCTCCGTATTGTTGGGAAAGTTTTTGGTGCGGGGCAGATAAATGGCCGACCTGTTCTTATCGAATGTGTAGTTGCCTTGTCTCGCGCCTTTCAACCGGCTGGCTGCCCTGATAGCATCGCGCAGCACAAAATCGGTAGCATCTACCAACACGTGCCCGTTGCTTTCAGCTTCTACTGTAAATCCCCAGATAGCCGATTGTGCAAAGGATTGTTCTACAGCCCTACGTTCTGCAACGTCACTGGTAATGGCCCGGTAGTCATAGTTGGGAACGATCATCAGCACCTTTCGCCCTACTTTGGAAAACTTAACGATGCGGGTGGCATCCAGCAATCCTCTGTCGAGACCAACGTCATTGGAACCAAGCCCGGCAGGCAATGACGTAACATAGATCATCTCCGAATCCAGTTTGTTGATGTCGAGCCAGATCTTGCCCAGGTTCTCGTCCCAGTAAAAGTCGAGGAAGCCCGGGTACTTCTTCAGTCCATTCGTCTTTTCTTCAATAGCAGGGAGTTTCTGTGCAGTTGTAAAGAGTGACAGTAAAAGAAGGCAGGATAGCCATGTATATTTCATTGCAGCTTGTTTTGGTTCAACAAGATAAGAAAATGACAAGCTGTAATGGCGTGCTGCTTAGGCTATTCGGTTACTTTTCCACCAGCGGTATCCTAAGTAGCCCATAATGGCCAGGGGCGTAAAGGCGAGGTAAACAATGCCTGTGTTGAGGGCTTTAGCAGGACGTTCGCCCAGCTGGGCTGCGGTTTTTGTGCAGATGGAGCATTGTGCTGAGGCATCTATGACGCAGATCAGCAATATTATTATTAGCGGTAATATCAGGTGGCGTTTTTTCATAGTTCTGAAGCTGGCTACAAAAGTACGCTCAAAACGGGAAACGGACAAGGGTTTTAGAAGCAGCCAGAGCTGGGTTGTAGCCGGAGGCTACGGAATTTACTCACTCGCCAGAGGCGAGCGAGTAAATAAACAAAACGTCCCGCCGATTGGCGGGACGTTTTTAATTACAACGAATCAGATCCTTATTGTTATTTCTTTTCTTTCTTGAAGGTTTCCCAACCTGTAGAGCTGTACGATTTCAACACCACTGTCTGATCACCGCTCTGGAGGGTTACATAATAAGAAGTAGAGTTGTCAGATGCCATTTCGAAGAGGTCACTGATCCAATAGCTACCGTAGTTCTTCTTCAGGTCGCTCAGCAGGTTGATGGGCAGTTGTGAAGAAACAATGTTCCTGATCACAGCCAGCAGGTTACCATCTTCTGCGTAGTAAGCAAACATCACCTGATCGTTCAGTTTGAAGGTTGCTTTAGAAACTTCTTTTGATTTCTCCCAGGTAACTTCCTGTGCAGAAGCGAAGTCTTTCTTAAAAGAACTGATTACTGTTTCGTTTACGTTTTCAATTTTGTTGTTGGCAAATGTGCTACTGATACTTACAGTCAGCAACAATACCCAGGTTAAAATACTCTTTTTCATTTTAAATGTTTTTTTTGCTTTTATGGCTATTTGTTTTTTGAAGTGCTGCGCTATACTTGATGCATCACACTATATAAGACGTCACTTCTTTGTAAATGTTACAATCTTTGTGAACTTTTTTTACTCTTAAACTTTCTTTAACAATTCCTCTTTTTTTGAAAGCTTCGATCTTTAAGTACCAGATTGCGCCGCAAAGTTAGTAAGGATTTTTTCCTGTGCAAGTGTTCTTTGAGTGAACGGTATTGTTTGCTTACTGAAATGCGTATTTGTGCCTATAGAATGTTTATGAGCGGTAAAAGTGAGGCTGGCACAGGGTTTCAGCCACTCCTTATTCAGCTTACTGATATTCAATAACATACTAACTAACTGTATCATAACCGAACAGATGGTACACCGGGGAATCTACTCTTTGAAATAGTATATTGTGTAAATCAAAAAATAAAAAAGAAATATTCTTTTGTTTAAATGAAATCTATAACAAGTGGATTTTGTTTACGATTTCTTAACAATTACAGCATCTATTTACGCTTTTCACTATTGACAAACGAGGCTATGTTACCATCAACTGAATGGGTAGTACCGAGCTAAAAGAGAATCGCCCTACAGAAGTTACCTGTAGGGCGACCGGGGATAATGCAATTATTTTACCGGCTTAGAACTTAGAGAACAGCTCCATGAACTCCTGCCTGCGTGAGCGGGAGATGCTGATGGTGGCGCCATCATCCATCACTACATAGCCGCCTTCTCCGCGTACAAACTTTCTGATATGGTTCAGGTTAATGAGGAAGGAATTATGTACTCTGAAGAAATCGGGGCCTGCCAATGCTTCGTCGATATCCTTTAATACTTTCGACACCATGATCTTTTTGTTGCCTACCAGCACTATGTTCGTGTAGTTGCTTTCAGCTTCGCAGTATATGATATCCTGGGTAGATACAAAGATCATCCCGTCATTGGTAGTGAGTGCAATGCGGGGTATAGTGGTTTTGCTCACCTGTTTAACGTTCTGCAATAACAAGTCGATTTGCTCACGGGTTGGTATCGACTGTTTCTCTTCCAGCCTGCGGATGGTTTCTTTCAGATCATCGGGGTCTATCGGCTTCAGCAAGTAGTTGAGGGCACTGTAACGAAATGCCTTGATAGCGAATTTATCGTATGCTGTAGTGAATACTACATCGAAGGTGAGTTTATCAAATTGTTCCAGCATATCAAAGCCATTCATGCGGGGCATTTCGATATCGAGGAACACCACATCGGGCTTGTGCTTATTGATTGCTTCCAATCCCTGCTCGGCTGAATTGCACATAGCATCGATGGTTACCTGCGGGCAATAGGTTTTCAGTAACCATTCCAGCATCTCAATGCAATTGTTTTCATCATCCACAATAATGCAACGTATCATTTTCTTTCAATTTTTTGTTAGTTATACGGGGATCTTTAATATAACTTTCGTCCCACCGGGTTCTCCTTCTGCTGTTACCAGGTCTACGATAGTGATGCTTGCATTGGGTGAAGCATGTTTGTTGAGGATGGATATCCTGTCTTCAGTCAGTTTCATTCCCAATGACTTTTTGGTAGTGGCAGACTTACTCTTGTATTCTTTTGCTTTTTCTCTCCCTACTCCATCGTCTTGTATAACGCACTGTAGCATATTATCGGTCAGCAGGCTGAGGTGTATGCTTAAGTGGCCTGCCGTTTCTTTATGGAGTAATCCATGCCAGATCGCATTTTCCACGTAGGGCTGTATGATCAGTGGCGGCACCTCCATAATATCGGCATGTACTTCTTTGTCCAGGACTATGTTGTAGGTAAACTTGTTGTTAAAGCGCAATGACTCCATTTCTATATAGATCCTGAGTGCTTCCAGCTCATTGGACAACAATACATTTTTACTGTTGGAGTTATCCAGTATCAGCCTGATCAACTTGGAGAACCGGGTAAGGTATAGCGATGCGGTGGTGTGATCGCTTTTTACGATGTAGCGGTTAATGGAGTTAAGGCAGTTGAAGATGAAGTGAGGGTTCATCTGCGCGCGCAAGGCCTTCATTTCTATTTCAGCGATCTTCTGGTTGTACTCCGTCTTGAGCTTTTCTTTTTCCCGTATTTGTTGTATTCTGTACCTGTAGGCTGCATAGACGATCAATCCCAGCAATAACACTGATGCTGCAATAAACCACCAGCGTTGCCAAACCGGCGGTATTATGTAGAGAGACAGTTGATTGTTGGCTGTTGTCCAGTTAACCCGGTCAACGCTTGCTTTTACGTGAAAGGTATAACTACCGGCCGGCAGGGAAGGATAACGGGCCTCACGCACATCGGTGCCTGAATGCCATTCTTTATCGTAGCCTTCGAGCTTATACTGGTATTCTATGTTTCTCGACCCGTTGAGGTTGATGGCTGTGAAATGGAGGGTGATGTCATTGCTGCTGAAGGGTACAGCAAAATATTTATTACTGCTTAGGTATTGAGTGGTATCATCGGTATCGATAGCATATGTACTCACCTGCAAAAGCGAGGGTGCAATAAGCAGTCTTTCGGGGAAGAAATGGTTAACACCGCTTTCGCTGCCCCATAGCATTTCGCCGGTGGAAGCCATAATGGCTGTATTGCTGCGGAACCCGTCAATACTAAGTCCCGAGTTTTCTTCATAATGGGTAAGCTGTTTGGTTGCCGGGTTGTATTTTATAAGTGACCGGTTGTTGGATACCCACACGTTTCCTTCTTTATCTCTTAGCACTGTTTCACAACGCTCATAGCGCAATCCGTTCTGAACGCTATATACCTGTAGCTTCCGATTGGGTGGTATTATGACGAACCCGCGTGATGTAGCCGTGTATACGTTGCCTATGTTGTCCTCTGTAAAGCCAAAGACCAGGTCGCTGGGCATGCCTTCCTGCATACCGAAATGTTCGATCTTGTTTTGCTGCTTATCATAGGAGTACACACCGTTTCCATGTGTACCCATCCAGACGCGGTGTGCCTTGTCTTCAAACATGCTGATGATCATCTTGCCGTTCAACTGACTCAATACAGGATGCTTGTCAAAGGAAGTTGCCTTCATCGTAACAGGATCGATGGCATACACCCCACCCATGGTGCCTACCCATATAGGGCCTTCTGCAAGTGCCAGCAACTCATATATGTATGGAGTGGAAACTGTTTTCCCAAGGGAAGTATCGGGTTTGACTTTTATAAACCGGCCGGTGGCTTTATCAAATGTACACAGTCCATCTCCTGCCGCACTTAGCCACAGGCGATCCGACTTGTCTTTGGCCAATGCCCGTATTTCCAGTGGTCGTATGCCATCCGGTGATTGGAGGTAGTAGTGATAGAAGGTAGATTGATTGGTGTTCTTATCCCACTTTATAAGCCGGTCGTTACCTCCCAGCCAAAAGGCGCCGTTGCCTTCTTCTACAATCCGCGTAATGTAATCATCATAGAGATCTCCTTTCTCATCTTTAAAGATGCGGGTGTACATGGCAGGCCGGTTGAAGATGTTGGCCATGTTAACACCGGATGCCTGCGTACCTACAATTACCTCTCCTTTTGTACCTGCAAAGGCACGATAGGTATTGTTGCCGGAGATGGTGCCGGGATTCAGGGGATCGTGGGTATGACGGGTGATATTGCCTTTGCTGTCGATGATGATGAGGCCGGCAAAATCGGTAGCTACCAACAGGTCGCCATTGGCAGCCTGGCGTACTTCTGTGAGGTAGGTATTGATCGTTTTGCCACCTAATGTATTGATCAGCTGATAATCGGCTATTGTCTTTCCTGAGTAGATATTTACAATGGTCACCGTACCTGTCTTCACGCCCACGGCAATGGTTGTATCGCTGGCCGGGCAGGCACTCAAGGGCCGGTCGAATGTTTGCCGGAAGATGATCTTCCGGGTTTTATAGTCCAGTATAGTAACCAGGTTGTTGGTAATAAATATGATTTTGTCCTGTGCAAAGGGCTCGGCATCTGTAAAGCTGCCTTTCTTTATCTCATCGGGCACCCACTCCAGCTCTTTCCATTTATTGGTGGTGCTGTCGAAGTAATACTGACCTTTTCCTGTATGTAATATGGTGCCATACATGGTGGTCTCAAATATGGTGGGGCAGCGGAACCTGGTTACTGTATCACGGATGACAGCCCGGTGGAAGGTGCGATCCTCATCTACCCAGGTGGCCCCGCTGTAGGTACCGAGCCAGGTACGATTATGTCTGTCGTTGAAGAGGTGTAGTACTACATCAGAAGCTATTTCCGGATACTTTGCCTTTACAAAATTGGTAACGGTGTAACCGTCGTATACGTTCAGGCCATCGTTGGTGCCAACCCACAGGAATCCGTTTTTGTCGACAGCTACTGACCGAATGTTGTTACCAGTGAGGCCATTGGAGGTGTTGAGGCTGGAAAAGTTGATACGCTGGCCTGTTACGGTAGTGTGGGCCAACAGTATCAGTATAATCCCTGCTGTAAGAAACCGGCTCAGAAATAACGATTAAGTGTAATAAGATAGGCTTTCCGGGTAAAGCTAACAAACTAAGCGTGTATGCCCATTAATTAGTGAGTAACTGGCTGGTTTTATGAGTCTTTGGCAATTTTGCGCTGCCAGTTAATGATTGATCTTCAGTTACTGGTTTATGCTTTCCGAAATATTGGTTTAAACGGTTAGAATACTGGAAAAATGCTACCAGCCACTCAATAGGCTGCAATTATCCGCATTTGTGTGCTACTTTTCAGAACGGTTTAGGCAAATTATTAAAATCCAAGAACAAGCTTTGACAATTTATTATCTGATAATAGCTGTGCTGCTGGCCAGTAGTCTCATCCTGGGATGGCTACTCATGAAGCAGCGTAAGGCGAATCAATCCGATGATCTTGAGATTGAACGAACTATCAATTATTTCGCTACTTCCCTCTTTGGCAAGAATACAATAGACGAAATCCTTTGGGACGTTACCAAGAACTGTATTTCACACCTCAACTTTGAAGATTGTGTGGTTTACCTGGTCGATGACGAGCGGAGGGTGCTGGTGCAGAAGGCTGCTTACGGCCCCAAGAACCCTAAGGACTATGAAATTTTCGAGCCCATCGAGATTCCCCTTGGTAAGGGTATTGTAGGCAGTGTGGCCGTGAGTGGCTTGCCCGAAATTATCAGCGATACCAGTACCGACCCTCGTTATATCGTGGATGACGACCAGCGGTTTTCAGAGATCACTGTTCCGATCATTTATCAAGGCAAGGTATTGGGCATCATCGATGCCGAGCATCATATGAAGGGTTTCTTTCAACCCAAGCATTTGTTTATCCTGAATACGATTGCTTCTCTTTGTGCCAATAAGATCATCCGTTCGCAGGTGGAAGATGCTTACCGGGCTACTGCCATCAGGCTGCATGAAAATAACCGCAAAATCGCTGAAAACAGGTTGGCCGTATTGCGCCTGCAAATGAACCCTCACTTCGTATTCAATAGTCTTAACTCTATCGGCAATTTCATTCTGAAGAATGAGCCCATGAAGGCATCGGGTTACCTGACCAAGTTCTCCAAACTGATCCGCCTTATTTTCGACAGTGCTCAATCGGAGTGGGTATCGCTCGACCAGGAGATCAAGTCACTGGAATTGTATATAGAACTGGAGCAGCTGCGATTCAATAATAAGTTTGATGTGATCGTGAACGTGAGTCACGACATCAACCGGGGCTCGATAATGGTGCCTCCCTTATTATTGCAGCCTTTCGTAGAGAATGCCATCTGGCATGGTTTGATGCCTAAAGAGGGCGAGCGTGGTGAGCTGTACCTGCATTACTGGCTTAATCATGATAAACTGTTTATGAGCATCGAGGACAATGGTATTGGCCGTGCCGCTTCTGCCAAATCAAGGACCGGCCGCATTACCACGTTGCAAAAGCAGGGTATCAAGTTAACCGATGAACGTATTCAGATCATCAATGATATCTACCATTCGCAGGTGCAGGCCGTGATCAAAGACCTGATAGATGAGCATGGCGAACCTGCCGGCACACGGGTGATCGTGTCGCTGGATATTAAGAGTACCTCCAACTAATTGCTGCTGCTGTTTTTACTTAGCAACCGCCGCAGTGTCGGTCATGTTCGATTCATCGAAAGCTTTTTCCCAACTGTTGACGTATACCACTGAGGTGTCGCTGGTAGTATCATGCCAGTTCCTTTTAAAGAGGAAAGAGAAGGCG
Organism: Niastella sp.; assembly: GCA_017744515.1. Taxonomy (GTDB): domain Bacteria; phylum Bacteroidota; class Bacteroidia; order Chitinophagales; family Chitinophagaceae; genus Paraflavitalea. The sequence continues at coordinate 1,114 of JAGIBF010000112.1, read as the reverse complement.
TCGAAGGGGATAAGGCGTGCGAGTGTACGCACCAATATCCTGCCTGCGGAATATTCTGTACCAATGGTGGTGACACAGGAGTTGGTAGCAATCTTACCCAGGGTTTGCCTGAAAAGCAGTTCAGCCACAAAACAGTATACCAGGTAAACCAGTACAAATACTAATTGCAGGACATATTGGTTATTCACATCTAAGATCCGCCCCCAGAAGAAGAAGATCGGCAATATAAATAATGCGTCTATCAACCGGTGCACAAATCGGTGCCCTGTGGAGGTATAGTTGACTAACTCGTAATTCGCCAGGTCAATCTTCTCCGGCTGGCTTCGTGGCCTGGCACGCAAAAACAGGGCCGTGCAAACGAAGGAAATAACCACTCCGATCGAGTGCTTTATCATTATTGCTGTGTCATTATTGGTAAAAACCTCACGGGCTTTAAAGATATATATGTATAGGGTATAAGGTATATACAGGAAGAAAGACATGAGAAACATAAAACGTAACAGCTTGTACGTTTTATCCTGGTATTCGCCGTCAGCGGCAAAGAATACTATAATGAGGGTTAATTGAAAAAGCAGGAATAGCATGCTGAACATTTCCTGTATGGCATATATGCCTCCACTAAAAAGACCGAAACTCGTAAAGAATTGTTTGTAGTAATCGAAGCTTCTGAATATGTTGTAGGCTTCTGCTACCGCTACTGCGCCTACGGCGATGTATTGCTCTCTATTTTTCATAAGGATATGTATAAACGCTACAAAATAGAAACTTCTTTTGCTATTTCAAAGCGAAGGTTTAAGGATATTATATAATCGAAAAAGGCATTATATCCGTATATACCCTTGTTACCAAACTAACGCTATGAAACCAACTTTTAATGTCCTGATTGATAAACTCACCAATTCCATAGAGCATGTACAAACAGGTGCGTCATATGAAACAAGCGTATTGCCATTAACAAAAGCTGATTTACCTCTGATAACCAAGAAAAAAGGGTGGCTTTTTAACTGGCGAAAAGAGTATGGCAATCAGGACGGAAGAAAAATAATGAAACTTGTAATCACTGTTGATCCCCTATCAATACATGGCCTTATCAGGTATAAAAAGGTTGATGGAT
>JAGIBF010000111.1 GCA_017744515.1 Niastella sp. | reverse complement strand
GGTAAAAGTTGCAAGTTGTTGCTTCTTTACGGGTATCACGTTGTATATCAGTGGTGAGTAGGTGTCGCCAGCCTGCACAACAATAAGATAATCAATCACTTTCCCGAATACCCTTCGACAGGCTCAGGGTGACACGTTTCTTATTTGGCGGCTTTGGCTACGTTCTTTTGATAGTATTTGCAGGCGGGTGTTAGTCCACATTGATCGCATTTGGGGTTGCGGGCCACGCAAATGTACCGTCCATGCAGGATAAGCCAGTGATGGGCAATGTAAACCAGGTCTTTAGGAATAAACTGCAATAACTGTTTTTCGGTAGCCAGCGGGGTTTTGGCTCCTACGGTAAGGCCAATGCGTGCCGACACGCGAAATACGTGGGTATCAACAGCCATATTGGGTTGCTGATCAACCACTGAGGTGATCACATTGGCTGTTTTACGGCCTACGCCGGGCAATTGCACCAGCTCTTCTACGGTAAGGGGGATCTCGCCATTGAACTTTTCCATCAGCATGTTGGCCATGCCGATGAGGTGCTTCGTTTTGTTATTGGGATAAGATATGCTCCGGATCAGCGGGAAGAGTTCGTCAAAAGTGGCTTTAGACAAGCTGGCCGCATCCGGGTATCTTTCAAAGATAGCCGGCGTGGTCATGTTGACCCTTTTGTCGGTACACTGCGCTGAAAGGATAACCGCCACCAGTAGCTGGTAGGGATTGTCGTACAGTAACTCCGTCTCCGCGTTGGGAACGTGTTGCTGGAAATAATTGATAACGAAGCTGAATCGTTCTTTTCTGGTCATTCTTATAAAGGAATGACGGCGAAATTACGGGAAGAGAATCAGGCAATCAATAAAAGCTGGGAGTGTTTTACTCTACAGATTCCGTGGCCGATTCGCGGGCGTAGTTCAAAATATTAAGAATAACCTGTGGCCGGGGTGATTCAACAATCCGGTCAAGGCTTTCCCTGGAGGCTTTTAATACTTCCAATTTCTCGCGAAGTGTCCAATCGTCCTGTAATGCGGCTTCTATTGCTGCGGTCTTTTCGGGAGAGGTTTCTTGATACAAATACTGTATGAGCTCCTCTGGTGTAAAGAGAATAGTCATAGGCAAAACCATTTATGTCCTTATAAAATTTCCGAAAGAGTCAATTTCGGAGTCCGTCCGTGTTATAAACGCTGGTTGGGTTTGTCTTATTGTATAGGATATGGAAATTGGAGGAGGAGTTGCTTAAATACGGTTCAAGGTAGAAAAAATAATCTAAAAATTATATTAGGAATTCTACGATCAGCCCGTTCATCGCGGGTTCAATGACTCCATCTGTCATAACCAACAACCTAATGCCCGGATCGGTTCACAAGGCAGTGCACCCGGTGCTCTGATCAGTGGCAAAGACAGTAAATAAAGGCATGCAGTAGCATGTCTTTCAATTCATTGCAAAACAATCAAATTAAAGGGGAACGATCTTTTACTGCTTTTCGGGGAGTGCGGGCATAATGAAGAGGTCTTCATTGTCACGTTTCATCCAATACTTTTCCCGGGCATATTTCTCGAGCGTGGCGGGGTCTGACTTGAGCTGTTCCAGTTCTTGTTTTGTGTTCTCGATCTGGCCCAGGAAGTAGTCACGACTTTTTTCCAGCTTGTGGAGTTCGTTCTTGTGCTTAAAGTGAGTGGTAATGATATCCTGGTCATCAAAGAAGCAAATCCATACACCAAATACCAGGGCGGTGAGCAGGTACTTGTTCTTAAGCCAGGCGGGTATGTGTTGTAGTAGCTTCATTTGATGTGAGAAGTGAAAAGTGAGAAGTCAAAGCGTTTGCTTCGACTTCCCGCTTTTACTTTGGTTCTTATCTACCAAATTTAATCTTTCCTTTAGGATAAACAGCGTTTCCAGCCAGTAATTCTTCGATACGGAGCAACTGATTGTACTTGGCCATCCGGTCGCTACGGCTTGCAGAACCAGTCTTGATCTGTCCGCAATTGAGCGCAACTGCCAAATCAGCGATGGTTGTATCTTCTGTTTCACCGCTGCGGTGGCTCATGATAGTATTGTAACCACTGTTCTGAGCCAGTTGTACTGCATTGATCGTTTCTGTCACTGTACCAATCTGGTTTACCTTGATCAGGATGCTGTTGGCAATTCCTTTGTCGATACCTTCCTGAAGACGTTTTACATTGGTAACAAACAGGTCGTCTCCTACCAGCTGGCATTTGCCGCCGATCGCTGTGGTAAGGTTTTTCCAACCTGTCCAGTCGTCTTCTGCCATACCATCTTCAATTGAAACGATGGGGTATTTCTTCGCCCAATCAGCCCAGAAGGCTACCATTTCATCGCTGCTGATGGATTTGCCTGAGCTCTTGTGGAATTTATAGCTGTTTGTTTTTTCGTCGAACATTTCTGTAGTAGCAGCGTCCATAGCGATGCCAATTTGCTCACCGGCTTTGTAACCGGCCAGTGTGATGGCTTCGAGTACGGTTTCGATAGCTTCCTCGTTGCTCTTGATATCGGGAGCGAAACCACCTTCGTCTCCTACGTTGGTGCTGTATCCTTTTTTCTTCAATACTGTTTTCAGGTTATGGAAGATCTCAACGCCCCAGCGAAGGCCTTCGCTGAAAGAGGGTGCGCCAATGGGAACAACCATAAATTCCTGGAAGTCGATCTTGTTATCAGCGTGCATACCTCCGTTGAGGATGTTCATCAAAGGCATGGGGAGTACAGTAGCGTTAACGCCACCGAGGTAACGAAACAGGGGCAGGTTGCTTTCCTGTGCAGCTGCATGAGCTACTGCCATGGAAACTGCGAGGGTAGCGTTAGCACCCAGCTTGGCTTTATTTTCAGTGCCGTCGATCTTGATCAGCTCGGCATCGATGTGGGCTTGTTGTACTACTTCTTCTCCGATGAGTTTATCGGCGATGATATCGTTTACATTTTTTACGGCCTGCAATACGCCTTTTCCTACATATACTTTCTTATCGCCATCGCGCAGTTCTACTGCTTCGTGTTTTCCGGTAGAAGCTCCGCTGGGTACTGCAGCACGGCCTATAATACCATTTTCGGTAACTACATCTACTTCCACTGTAGGATTACCACGACTATCTAATATCTGTCTTGCATGGATGTCGGCAATGTAACTCATGGTTCTTTGTTTGTGTGTATTTGCTGTTGTTTTTAAATCGCCAGGCAAACGCTCGTTAGCAAAAACGCAGGTTCTCTGCGGGGTTTGCGGCCCGGCAAAGAAACGAAGTTTATGTTAATTTATTGATCTCAGCTTTAGCTAACTCTATTTTCAAGGTCGCTCAGTACGGCCAACCATTCAGCGGGCTCATTGCCTTCTTCCTGCCAAAGATCGCGGAGTCCTGAATTGTTTCTGACCCGGTCAATGACTTTTGTGATGGTCGTCTTATCGTATGAGGGTAATGATCCTGCGCCGTTTTTCTGCAGCCAGTCTTCTGCATCTTCCGGGAAGTCTTCGGATTGTTTTCCTTTGGCGGCAGCTACGTATTCAATGGCAGCCAATGCTGCAACGCTGTCATCTGCATTCAGGAACTCTTCTTCAGGATAGTTGGCTACTACCTTGATGGCTTCTTCTATTCTTTCGATTCCGCGTTCTTCTACTTCTTCAATAAAATCTAATGCATTGTCATTTTCAAAGTTTCTATGTCCCCAGGTCCCCATTGTTGTTATTATTATTGTTATTGTTTGTTAATGCTCTGAACACTTCTTCGAGGCTTTGGCCACCGGATTGAAGTGAAACGATATTAAGGTTTTGTTGTAAGGCCAGTTCCAGTAGTTGCCGTTTGGCATCTTGTGCGTTGTTACAGATCAATTCCCATTCATGGGTGCTTATTTTATTGACGCTGCGTACGCTGCTTAGTCTTTCGAGCCAGGCAGCTTCGAGTGGTTCACGGAAAGAAACTTTCAATACCTCACTGTCTGAAGTTTGTGCGCGCAGGCTGCTCAGTGTGTCATCGGCCACCAGTTTGCCGCGGTTGATGATGACTACCCGGTCGCAAATGGCTTCTACTTCCTGTAATATATGTGATGAGAAGAGTACTGTTTTGTGCTGGCCCAGCTTTTTGATCACTTCCCGGATCTCCACGATCTGGTTAGGATCGAGGCCGGTAGTAGGCTCATCGAGGATGAGTACTTCGGGATCATGGATCAACGCTGCAGCTAACCCAACGCGTTGTTTGTATCCTTTCGACAGCTGCCCTACGCGCTTTTTGCTTTCGAGGGTAAGGCCCACTGTTTCTATGGCTTCTTCTATTTTTTTCTTCTTATCGCTTACACCGTGCACATCGGCTACAAAATCGAGGTACTCCTGTACGTACATATCATAGTAGAGGGGGTTGGCTTCGGGCAGGTAGCCGATCTTTTTCTTGCTTTCGAGAGGTTGTTTTTGTACATCGATACCGCAAACGACCGTTGAGCCCTGATCGGGCTGCAGGTAGCCGGTGATGATCTTCATCGTAGTGGACTTACCGGCTCCATTAGGACCGAGAAATCCTACGATCTCGCCCTTTCCTACTTTGAAGGTGATGTTATCTACAGCTTTTTGTTCACCATATAACCTGGTAAGCTGGGTTACTTCAATTGACATGCGGCAAACCTACAAAAAGCAATTTTAAGATTTTAAAATTTAGGGGGCTAATTGGCTTTTAACTTTTAGTTGTTGGCCCCGTGCTCCGGCAACGCTGGCCGGCCCAAAAAAGTATCAGAGATCGTCATATTCATACAGGGGGTCGAGTTCGGAGTCGTGCGATATCTCCAGCAAGGGCTTGATAATACCATCGCTCAACCTGTATACCCATCCGTGCAACTCGGGGCGTTGGCCTTCTTTCCAGGCCCGTTGTATAATAGAGGTTTTGGCGAGGTTCTTTAATTGTTCTATTACGTTCAGCTCTACCAACCTGTCTACGCGCTCTCCTTCTACTTTAATGTTATCCAGTTCCTGCCGGTGCAGGCGGTATACGTCTTTGATATTTCGCAACCACATGTTCAAGACTAATTTAAGGTCGTGGTTGGTGGTGGCTGCTTTTACACCGCCGCACCCATAGTGGCCGCACACGATCACTGCTTTTACTTTCAGGTGGTTCACGGCATAATCGAGCACGCTGAGCAGGTTCACATCTGTATTGACTACCAGGTTGGCCACATTGCGGTGCACGAATAGCTCGCCCGGCAACGTGCCCGTAATCTGATTGGCAGGTACGCGACTGTCGCTGCAACCGATCCACAGGAATTCGGGTGTCTGTATTTTCTCCAGGCGGCTAAAGAACTCAGGATCTTCGTCTACTCTTTCGGCCGCCCAGGCTTTATTCTCCAGTAACAGGCGCTCAGCAAGTTTCATTGTAATGATTTTAGGTAATGAAATTAACATAAAAACCAGGCCCGGGGCCTGGTTTTATTATTCTTCTTTTGAGTTAGTTGTTACTGGCTGTTTCTTTCGATTCGTGTCCCCGAACCGAGGCGACTTTAACGTAACAATGCCTGGTAAATAGCTTCGTGTACTTTGGGGCGTATGTTCATCCGCCCAAATTTGTTAGGATCGGGACTATTGACACGGTTTGACAGGAATATATACGTCAGGTTGTGCTGCGGATCGATCCAGAAGCAAGTGCCGGTAAATCCTGTATGTCCATAAGTAAGGGGCGAGGCCGACAAAGTGGGGTAAGGTTCTTTGCGGGTGGCATTGTCCTTTTCCGGTTTGTCGAAACCCAGTCCACGGCGACTGATGTCGCTGTGGTAGGCGGTGAAATAATCCACTGTTTTCTTACTGAAGAAGTTTTGTCCACCCAGTACGCCGCCGTTGAGCAACACCTGTGACAGCACCGCCAGATCGTAAGCGTTGCTGAAGAGTCCGGCATGACCAGCCACGCCACCAAACATCGCGGCGCCCGGATCATGTACGTCGCCATGGATGAGCTGCTGGCGGAACATTACTTCTTTTTCTGTGGGAGCGATGTAATCGAGTGGGAACCGCTCTCTTGGCCGGAAGCCTGTAGAGGTCATATTCAGCTTATCGTAAAAAGTAGTTTTCACGTATACTTCCAGCGGCATGCCCGTAATAGCTTCCACAATTTTGCCCAGGAAGATAAAGTCGTTGTCGCTGTAGATGTATTTATTGCCGGGCTCCAGGCTGCTGGTGAGGATACGGCTATAAATGGTATCTACCCAGTCGTTGCGCATGAACATATGGTCGGCTACGCGCACGCGGTGTGCGGAGTCGGGCTTCTGTGCGTAGAAGCTCCAGTTGGGACTGAGGCCATCAGCCACATTTACGGTTTCCCTGTAGAAGGGGATGAATGATTTCAGACCGGCCTGGTGCAGAATAACATCCCAGAGCTTCAGGTTTTCTTTGTTGGAGCCTTTTACCCAGGGCAGGTAATCACCCAATGTTTTTTGCAGGTCGATCTTGCCTTCGTCGTACAGCTTCATCACTGACACCGTGGTGGCCATGATCTTGGTAACGGATGCCAGGTCGTAGATCGTTTCGGGATATACTGGTTCTGTGCTATCGTAGGTGAGGTATCCGTATGATCTTTCAAAAACAATCTTTCCGTCTTTGGCTACCAGTACTACTGCTCCGGGAATTGCCTGCTGCCTGATGGCGTCTGTTACGATGGAGTCGATCGCATTGTTCATTTGTGCCTGTCTAAAGCCAAGTTTAGCAGCTGGCATAATGGGCAATAAAGGGTTTGCAGCAATTATTCCGTCGCCATATTTGAAGGACTCGCATACTGTTACCGGTAATTTTCCTTTGGCTTGCAGTCTACCGTGTATCAGATCGGCAGCAACGGTTTGTGTGATGTCGTCATCCTCGTAGCAGGCTACCAGCACTTTTGCGTCGCAAAAGTTTTTGATCACATAAGGGTTTCCGAATGCGAGGGTAATGGTCCTGTGCTGTTTTTGTAATCCCTGCACCAAAGTCATTGCAGCATTGCTGATGCCAAAGTTATTGGCGGGATAACGTGCGTAGTTGTGCATACCAATGATCACTACATCGTAGCGATCTTTGAACAGCTGCAGCATTGGCTCTACCCTGGCCGAGTCGAGTTTATAATCGAAATAGTATACCTGTGCGTCGTAATCTTTACGTACCTGTTCGGCAAACACATTGTCTTTGGTAAGTCCGAATCCTACGTACGCTACTTTTTTTCCTTTGGTGAGCGGGAAGATGCTGTATTCTTCATTGCGCAGGAGGGTGAGAGACTTCTCTGCGATCAACCGGCGCATCTCGTTCACTTTGCTGTTGAGGTCTTCTGTTAAGTTCTTTGTATTGATCGGTGTCCAGTTGGCCAGACCGTACTCATATTTGGCGTGTAAAACTTTCTTTACATGTGCATCGATCTCTTTCCAGGAGAGTTTGCGTTTTTTGATGGCTTTGAGGATCTTCTCCAGGCTGCCGGGGATATCGCCGGGCAGGCACAGCATATCGTTTCCTGCGATCAACGCCTGCAGGGATATTTCTCCATCGGGATAATACTTGGCTACGCCTTTCATTTCGAGTGCATCGGTGAAGGTGAGGCCCTTGTAGTTCATTTCCTTGCGGAGTAGGTCGGTCACATTATTCTTAGAGATTGAAGTGGCTCTGTTGGCTGCATTGTCTATTGCGGGTACTGACAGGTGAGCGATCATTACGCTGCCGATGCCTGCTTTGAATATTTCGTTGAAGGGATAAAGCTCCAGTGAATCAAGTTGTTCTTTTGATTTGTTGATGACGGGCAGGTCGTAGTGTGAGTCTACATCTACATCGCCGTGGCCTGGAAAGTGCTTGGCACAGGCCATCGTACCGGCATCCTGCATGCCTTTCATGTATTGAATGCCGTATTCAGCTACTTTGTATTTGTCTTCTCCGAAGGAGCGATCGTTGATAACCGGGTTGTTGGGGTTGTTGTTGATGTCAACTACCGGCGCGTAGTTTACCTGAATGCCTACGCGTTTACACTGTTCACCTACCACGCGTCCGTACTGATAGATCAGGGCGGGGTCTTGCACGGCGCCCATCATCATTTGGCGGGGCAGTCCCAGTACGCTGTCCATTCTCATACCTACACCGTTCTCACCATCGATGGCCACCATGATCGGTGTTTTGGCAATAGTCTGGAAGTAATTGATCAGGTTGGCTTGTTTTACCGGCCCACCCTGGAAGAGGCAGATGGCGCCGATGTTGTACTTGCGGATAGCTTCTTCTACTTCTTTCTCGTAGAAGGTGATCGTGCGGTTGGGTCCGATGGAGGACAGGCGCAGTACCATCAGCTGGGCGATCTTCTGTTCGGGTGTGAGTGTTTTGAACACGCTGTCGACCCACTGGGTGGCAGGCAGGAAGGATGTGTGTTGTGCCTGTGTGCCGGTAATGCTTAGTAGTACAATAGCAAATGAAAGGATTCTCTTCATGATGATGTTCTTAAAAAGCGAATTTAGCCGCTGAAATTAAGAAGAAACGCTCATAAAACGGGGGAACGGGCCATTCGTTCATGGCAATTTTAACGAATGTGCAATGTTGTGAATGAAGGGTTTTTAAATGGTTCGCTCCGGCTTGCGCAACGTGCAGATTAACGCATTATATAAGTCCGAAAGTCGGGAAGACAGAAAGACCGGAAGAAAAGCTTAGCCCCAAAAGTGCCCACTTCTTAGGGCCGCATTCCAGCTTCGAGAAATTCGTTCCTATGATGGGAACGATTTACAGGGTAAACAGGCTGTTTACCGTTTAAAAATAATTGGCACGTGGGTTGAATATCCTATATCGGTTTTTCATAGGATAATTGGATTATAAAACGGGGTTGAATTTTTATTCTGACCCTTTTTTTATTTTATACCGTTCCCACCTCTTCTACACCTTCTTTTTACCCCCTTTGCAAACCACAGCTGACTGATAATTAGACCGGAATAATTCCTGTTGAGAGTGGTGGTAATTAATTGTAAATTTGGTCCATGTCTATCGCTGATAAATACAGGCCGCAGTATACTTACACTGACTATATGCAGTGGAAAGGTGAATGGGAGTTGATCGACGGCATGCCGTATGCAATGAGCCCTTCGCCTGTAAGACAGCATCAGGTGGTTAATGGCAACCTCTATATTGTATTTAAAAATGCGATATCGCCTGAGTGCCAGCCATGTAGTGTTTTTATGCCTCTCGACTGGAAGGTTAGCGAGAAAACTGTTGTACAACCTGATTTAATGCTGGTTTGCAAGGAATTCGAGACTGACTTTCTCGAGTTTGCACCGACGATCGTTGTTGAAATATTATCACCCTCCACAGCCTTGAAGGATCGGAATGAGAAATATGAATTGTATGAACAGGAAGGTGTGCGTTATTATTTAATTGCAGACCCGAAGTTTAAAAAGATCGAGATATACGAATTAGTTGACGGGAAATATCAACCTGTTTCTATAAATCCTCAACAGTTTACTTTTCACCTTGATGGTGGTTGCCAAATCATTGTTGACTTTCAAGGTATTTGGGCGTAAATACGTTATAGAAATCATGCCTGCATCTGCCCCAAATTATTACCGTATTTTCGCTGCCAAATAAGGAGACTGTAGATTGCCAGACATTATTCAATTATTGCCCGATAATATTGCGAACCAGATCGCTGCCGGAGAGGTGATCCAACGGCCGGCCAGCGCGGTGAAGGAGTTGCTGGAGAATGCCGTAGATGCCGGCGCCTCTTCTATCAAGTTATTGATCCAGGATGCCGGTAAAGCGCTCATCCAGGTGATCGACAATGGTAAGGGGATGAGTGAGACGGATGCCCGCATGTGTTTTGAGCGGCATGCCACTTCCAAGATCCACCAGATCGATGATCTTTTCCGCATACGCACCATGGGATTCCGTGGTGAAGCGCTGGCATCCATAGCTGCCGTAGCGCAGGTTGAACTGAAATCCAAAAGGGCAGATGATGTTGCCGGTACTTATATCGAGATCGAGAATAGCGTGGTGATCAGGCAGGAGCCCATCGCTATGAACACGGGCACCAGCATCGCCATGAAGAACTTGTTCTTCAACATCCCGGCGCGCCGTAACTTCCTCAAAAGCAATGCGGCAGAGATGCGTCATATTGTTGATGAGTTCATCCGCGTGGCGCTCGCCTTCCCGGAGGTGTTCTTTTCACTGTCGGCCAATGGCCAGGAAATGTTTCACCTGGAGAAGGGCACATTGAAGCAACGCATCGTGCAGATATTGGGCAACCAATATAACGCGCGGCTCGTGACCGTTCAGGAAAAGACGGATTACCTGAATATATATGGCTTTGTTGGTAAGCCTGAGACGGCCAAGAAAACCCGGGGCGATCAATATTTCTTTGTCAACAACCGTTTCATCCGCAGTCCTTATCTGAACCACGCGGTGATGAGTGCCTACCAGGAAATGATCGCGCCGGACAGTTTTCCGCTGTATGTATTGTTTATCGACCTCGATCCTGCGCAGGTAGATATCAATGTGCACCCTACCAAGCAGGAGATCAAGTTTGAGGATGAGAAGATCGTGTATGCGTTTGTGCAGGCTGCAGTAAAGCATGCGCTGGCGCAGTTTAGTGTGACGCCTACGCTCGAGTTTGACCTCGACCCCAATATTCAACAACTGGATGCTATCAATAAGCCTTTTACGGGCGATCAACAGGAGGCTGCCACCGCTTCACCGCTGTTCAAGAACTTTACAGAGAAGCACCAGGCGCATTTTATTCAGCCTACGAATAAGAGTGAGCTGAAGCACTGGAAGGACTTTTATGATGGAGGTCAGCGGTCGGAGGCAGGAAGTAAGAAGCCGGAGGCCGGGGATCAGCAATCGGCGATGCAGGGGGAGAAGAAGTTTACTTCTTTGCTGGATCAGTTGAGGAAGGATGAGCCGGCGGACCAGGCGCTGTTTGGGCAACACTCTCCTCTTTCTGCGCACGCTAATCAATCAAGACTGGAATTGATCGTGCATGATAACGCTCCGTTAACGCAGTTGCACAATTTATATATTGTAGTTCCTACCAACAGGGGTTTTATACTTGTTCATCAGCAGCTGGCGCATGAGCGTATCCTGTATGAGCGGTTTGTTACTGCAGCCAGTGACAAGGCCATGGCTACGCAACGGAGCTTATTCCCGACAACGCTGCAACTTTCTGTGCAGGATGCTGTGTTGATGAATGAATTAACGGGTGACCTTAACCTGCTCGGTTATCTTATCGAGCCTTTTGGCAACCAGGCGTTCGTGATCCAGGGCACCCCTGCAGACCTGGAGCAGGGTAATGAAAAGATGATAATCGAGAACCTGCTGGAGCAGTTCAAGCATTTCAGCAGTGACCTGAAGTTCTCCAAGCGTGAGAAAGTGATCCGTTCATTGGCCTGGCAACAGGCTATCAAGCCCGGCACAGCTTTGACGGAAAAAGAAATGCGTACGCTGGTGGATGACCTGTTCAAGTGCAGGCAACCGAATGTTACTGCCGGCGGCAACCCCACGTACATCGAATTCAAGCGTGATTATCTCGAACAGTTATTTAAGCGCTAACACTTTTTTGCCCATACCAGCAGCTTTTTTCTTTTCTTCCCAGAGGTTGTACCGCAGGTAAAACTGCAGTGCCCTGTTCTTATCGAACGTGTATGGTACATTGGGCGACACCTGGAAGCTGATGTAGTTGCTCAATGCCTGGTTGTACCTCAATCCCACCGTGAAGCGGTTGAAGAAGTAATTGGCATCCAGCAATACCCTGAATTCGTTGCCATTGATGCGGCTTGACAGGGTGTCGTTCCTAAAGCGTGTATAGGTTTCTCTTATCAGCGTTCCATTGCCTCCGGATGTCCATTTTTTCTCTTCTGTCAACGCTACGCCACTGAGCATGGAGGAGAACTGGATACCTGTGCCCATATAGAATCCGGGGAATGGGCTGTGGTGTATGCTCACGGGCACGTTGAAGTAGTAGAGCTTTTTGGCGTACACTGAATTGGTGGTGTATCCTCCGGCTACTACCGGGCTTCTGCTCTCGTACAACAGGGTAGATCGTACAAACTGGGGCGACGTGAATTGTGCCTCTGTCTGGAGGAACGTTTTGCTGCTCAGGTGGTACTGCAAGTGGGGCGAGGGCAGGTAATCCGACACCGTATTGTGCCCGGCCCATTGGTTGTATCCCATTGCCCGCTGATCGCCCAGCGGGAAGGCCAGTGGCAGGGAGAATCCCAATGCGAATACTCCGGCCTCCCGTGTTTTGAGCAGTTTCTTTCCTGCAGCGTTCTTAGCTGGTGGTTGTGGCAATCGTGCGCTCTTTTGCGCATAGTCTTTCTGAATGGTAGTTCCGGGGGCAAGCACAGGCCCGGGTTGGTCGTCGTAGCCAAAGGGTGCCTGCACCGCAGTGGCTTGTACTGTATGTATGGTTGGCAATGGTGTTAACGGATTGCCTCCCATTGGTTGTTGGCTGCCATCGTTAGTTGGTCCACCAACTATAGTGTTATTGCTGTCGTTTTTGCCTTTCCTTCGGTCTCGTGATGTTGTAGTTCCTACACCACGATCTTTGTTGTTCGGCGTACGCCTGCCTGTGATTGTATTACCGGCAGTTGTATTTCTGTCGGTGGCGGGTAATGCCGGGTTGTCGTCTTTCTTGTCTGCCTTCTTATCTGCTGTACGGTTATTCTTTAGAGTAGATTTTAAATCATCGGCGTTGGGTTCGGAGTTTTCTATGTTTTTATTGTCTTTGTTATTTTCTGCGGGTATTACGATTACCATCCCTTCATCTTTTTCTGATGATGGATTGGTGGTTGTACCGGGTTCTCCGCGGCTTTGACTTTGGGCCATACCTTTGTCGGCAGTAGCCGACGGGTTGTTTTCGGTAGTGGTTCCATTGCTTTGATTGGCGGGAGGCAACGTTTGGGAAGCTACGTTTGTCTTGTTGCTGTCCATGAATGGCCCTCCTGAAAGCCAGGTGGCGAGGAAGAGGATGCCTATAGCAATTCCAAACAGCCACCAATTGCGGCGGCCAGGCAATCCCCCTCCACGGGGCATTTCCTTATCCAGCAATATTCTCATCTGTTCCCAGGATTCGTCTACCGCTCCCGGGGGTGGCAGGTTCTGCAGTTTGTCTGCCAAGTGTCGTTCGTATGCTTGTCGTTCGTTCATTACGGTTACACTTGCATGGTTTGTAATAAATGTTGTAATTGTTTTCGGGCTTCACTCAGGTGCCATTTGCTGGTTCCCTCACTGATCCCCAGCAGGGTGGCTATTTCCCGGTGGTTGTATCCTTCCACTACGTAGAGGTTAAAGACTCCTTGTGTGGCGGGTGATAACTTTCTTACCAGTTGTAATAATTCCTGGGCGCTCATGCGTGTGATGGCGTCCGCTTCTATGGCAGGCTCTTCGGCTTTTTCCAGTTCGATCTTTGTATAGAATTTTTCGCGTTGCCTGATGAAGTCGATGGCAGTATTAACGATGATCTTGCGTATCCATGTATATAAGGATGCTCTGGTAGCGTCGTACGTATGTATGTTCTTATATACTTTCAGAAATCCATTGTGTAATACTTCTATCGCATCTTCCTGGCTGCGTGTATAGCGCAGGCAAATAGCTGTCATCGGCCCATAGAACTGTTTATATAACTGTTCCTGCGCGCGACGGTCGTTGCTTATACAACCGTTAATCAACTCAGTATCGGCAATGCTGTTTGCCAAATATGCCCCCTACTATTATTGGTTACGTAATGCGTTATCCGGCTATAGTAATTTATGTAATTGCTGTGGAGTATTTTCAGGAACGGGTTTCCAACAGCAAATATTGCGGATATAAGCATTGCGCCTGCCTTTCAACCTGCCTTAAACTGTTAATTATTACGTAAAATTAGATCGGGAGCGTTGGGGTGGTGGGAAAATTTATGTTGCTCTTAATTGTTATTCAAAGACAAAGCCCTCTATTTCATATAGAAAAAAGAGGGCTTTGGCCTGTATATATAGTAAATGTTAAGAAACGATGGGTTGTTTTTGCAGGGCTTTGGTGAGTTCGGCTTCGTTGGTGAGGTCGAGGCGCAGGGGGGTGATGGATACGTAGCCGTTTTCAACTGCATAGCGATCAGTGCCTTCTTCTGCCGCTTCGAGCGGGAAGACCGTGAACCAATAGTGCTTGCGGCCCATCGGGTCGATGCCGGGTACAATCTTTCCGTCGTAGAGGCGCACGGACTGTCTCGTCCACTGTATTCCCCGGGGATCCGGAGGCAGGTTGATGTTGATGAGGCTCAGGTCTTTATTGTTAATTACCGCATTCAATGCTTTTTCCACCCAAGGTTCCAGCTGATCGAAATCGGGCTCCGTTTTACCGGCTGGTGTACTCAGGGCTATTCCTTTCATGCCGAAGAGTACAGCCTGCTTGGCGGCAGCCAGTGTACCGGAATGCCACATCGCGTTGCCGAGGTTGGGACCCATGTTGATGCCCGACAGTACCACATCGGTCTTTGCCCAGAGGTGTGTGCCGAGGGCCACACAGTCGGCTGGTGTGCCATTGACCCTATAGGCGTCGATGCCTTCGAATGTTATGGGTGACTTCTTATAGTATAGTGGACGGGTAGCCGTAATGGCGTGGCCCATCGATGATTGTTCTACATCGGGAGCTACTACCTGTACTTCTCCAAATCGCTGTGCTACTTTGGCCAGAGCCATGATGCCCGGGCTATAGATGCCGTCGTCGTTGGTAACTAATATTCTCATACTGTTGCTGCCAATAACATTGTGCCAGCCTGCTGTGGTACGTATTTGTTAAGGGAATAGGTGTAACAACAAATCAACATCATGAAGTACGTCAAACTCCTGCACAATCCTACGGCTGGCGAAGAGGATCATACGAAGAAGGAATTGATCCCGCTCATTGAAGCGGCTGGCTGGGAATGTAGATATTCGTCCACAAAAGAAAAGGGATGGGAAAAGATAGAACCCGATACTGATTTCGTAGTAGTAGCTGGTGGTGATGGCACTATTCGCAAAGCGGCCCTTACGCTACTGGATCGCAAATTCTCGGACAAGAAATTGCCTATTGCCATTCTGCCGCTCGGCACCGCCAACAATATTGCCAAAGCATTAAATCTCAGCAATGATGTTCCGGGTATCATCGACTCCTGGAAGTCGGGGGTTATCAAGAAGTATGATATCGGGCGGATCGATGGCTTGCCTGAGCCTCACTTTTTGGTGGAGGGTTTTGGTTATGGTCTTTTTCCACGGCTGATGAAGGTGATGAAGAAGGTTGACAAGGAAAGAAAGGATACGCCTGAAAAGGCTTTACAGACGGCGCTGGAAGAGCTGCATCATCTTATTCTTTCTGCAGAGGCTCGCCATTATCATATCGTGGTTGACGGCAATGAGCATTCGGGCCGCTTCCTGATGGTGGAGGTTATGAACAGCCGTTCTATTGGTCCCAACCTCGTGTTATCGCCTAATGCCGATCCGGGTAATGGCCAGTTTGAAGTGGTACTGATACCGGAAGATAAACGGGATGCACTGGCTGTCTGGATCAAGCAAAAGCTGAATGGCGAGGAAACTGTTTTTGATATTCCTACTATTCCCGGCACCAAGGTCGAAGTGCATACCGAGGATACATTACTGCATACTGATGATGAACTGATCAGCCTGGAAGAACCGGTCAGCGTTTCTATCGAATTGCAGGCAGGGGTGCTGGATTTTCTTGTGAGTGGTGAATAATGAATGCGTTGGCTTCGCCGATTGTTTATGCTTCGCTGACTTTATATTTGATGACGCGGTGACCGATCAATAATATTAATAGCGCCATGAGTGCGCTGGCAGCCATCACCACAACCATGGGGATGGCTGTTCCATTTTGAATAAGGCTCAATACGATGCTAACGCCTGCACCAATTCCCATTTGTAATGCACCCATCAGGGCTGACGCGCTGCCAGCTCCTTTGGTGAAGGGTGACATTGCCAAGGCGGATGCATTGGGCAGTATATATCCGAGGCAGCTGAGGTAGATGAACTGCAGGATCAGCATGATGGGTAGTGTGGTCCATCCATTCCCCGTCGTTACTATCAACAATATACCGGTTATGCTCATGCTGATAAGTGCCATTGTTATGATCTGTTCTGTACGGTAGCGCTTCAGCATGAAGCGATTGATCTGGCTGGCCAGTATCAACCCGCCTGCCAGTAAACCGAATACCAAACCATATTCGCGATCTGATAGCTTGAAGAGTTCCATGTATAAATAGGGCGAGCCTGACAGGAACGCGAATAATCCTGAGAAGGCTATTGCGCCGGTGAATGTATATGTGTAGAATAAAGGCTCTCTAAATACTGCGAGGTAGCTGCGGGTAATGGCCGCCGGCTTCAGGGAGTAATCTGGATCGGGCTTGCTGCTCTCGGGCAGGGCAATATAAATAGTGACCAGGATGATCGTGGTTATTGCGGCCAGTATAAAGAACACCGCTTGCCATCCCAGTGTAGAAGTAATGTAGCTTCCTACTGTAGGCGCCACGATCGGTGACACGCCCAGGATGAGCATGAGCATGGAAAATACTTTGGCGTTTTCTTCTACCGGAAACAGGTCGCGCACCATCGCATTGGCTGCGACTGTAGCTGCACAGGCGCCCATCGCTTGAATGAAGCGCATCGCCACCAACATATCAAGGGTAGCGGAAAATGCACATCCCAATGTTGCTATGATGTATAGTATCAATGCGAGGGTCAATGGCCGCTTGCGTCCAAAGCGATCCATCAGTGGTCCGTATAATAACTGACCGAGTGATATGCCCACAAAGAAACCTGACAGGGTCAACGCTACTTCAGCTACTGTAGTGTCCAGGTCTTTGGCGATAGCCGTGAAACCCGGCAGGTACATATCTATTGAAAATGGGGCGATCGTGGTGAGTGCTCCCAGCAACACTACGAGAAAATAATATCTTTTTTTGGTCATGACTTATTTTAATAAAGGCAACGAGGCAGCAAGGCGTTGAGGCAACGAGGCCCTTCGACAGGCTCAGGGTGACAATACAACCTTATGATGATGGTGAAGTGGCATAAAGGTACAAAAAATGATTTATTTTAGTGGTTACCATTAACCAACCTATGGACAAACTGCTTGCAACTGCGCTTCTTAACTGGGTTCCTTACAGGTTATCGACCAGTGATGGTTATCCGCATTGTCATTGGCTGTACACAGGTACTCAATCTTATACTGCTCCGTTTTTTGATGATACCATTAGTGGGTGTATGGGCCTGCCCGAGAATTCAACGGGTTATAAAAGTGTGAGTTCTGTTGATGTGTTGCCTTTATGGGCCGATGAATCGCTGGCTGTTCCGCCTTCTGCTTTTATCTTTCATGTTTCGCGTTGCGGCTCCACGCTGATCGCGCAATTGCTGGGTCTTTGTGCGCAGCATATTGTGTTGGCCGAGACGCCTTTTATCGATCAGTTGCTGCGGTTTTCTTTTGTTCATGGTAATAGTTCTTTGGTTTCGCCTCATGCTTTGCCTGCCGCTATTCAGTTGTATGGACGCAAACGAAGGGGTGATGAATCGCACTTGTTTATCAAATCGGATAGCTGGCATCTTTGTTTTTATGAACAGTTGCGGTTGTTGTATCCTACTGTTCCTTTTATTCTATTGTACCGTTCTCCTGATGAAGTGCTTCGTTCTCAACGCAGGCGCCGGGGTATGCAAGCTGTTCAGGGAGTTATCGAGCCCGAGATCTTTGGATTCGACAGGAACGTGGTCAATGACTGGCCGCTGGATGATTATATGTGCAAGGTGCTGGAGCGTTATTTTACCATCATGCTGGAAATTGCCGACCGTGACCCGCATGTTCTTCTTGTGAATTATAATGAGCCTGTGTTATCGATCATGCAAAGGATCGCTGGCGTTACCGGTATCTCTATCGACGATGCTATGTTGCAGCTGATGCGGGAACGCAGCCGTTATCATGCCAAGTATCCCGACCAGATTTTTCAGGAGCCGGTCACTGACGATAAACTGCCTGATTCTTTAGTACCCGTGATGGCGTTGTACCATCTACTGGAAGCGAAGCGCGTTGATTTATAATCCTGTTCTTAACATGTTGTCGATGATAAATGCGAAGAGCCTTAACGAGGAGGTTTCGAGGTCTTCGGTATGGGTGTAGATCACTAAATCGGCTCTGATGGGGATATCATAGGCATCATTCACGCCAGTGAGGTTGTTGACCCTGTCGGGGTGACCAATGGGCAATAAGGCTTTTTTGTACAATCCTTTCGTATCTCTTTCTACCAGTATATCGAGAGCACAATGTATCCACACTGTTCGGGCGTCGTATTTCGTTCTTAGCTCCTGGCGTACATCATCGTAGGGGTTAATGGCTGCAATGATGGCTATTGTGTTTTGTTGTACCAGGTCATTGGCAATGGCGCCCAGTCTTCGTATGTTCTCACGTCTATCAGCAGGGGAAAAGCCGAGGTCTTTGCATACGGTTTTGCGGTATGCATCGCCATCAATGATTTGTGCGGCAATATCTTTCTGCAGCAATAGTTGTTGTACGCGGAAGGCTATAGAGGTTTTGCCGGCGCCGGAGAGCCCGGTCAACTGTATCAATAACATGGTGGGAAGTTACGTCTGTTCGAGCAAACTATGTTCGAGTTCATCGGCGAGCCGGTTGGTAACGGCTGTATTCTGGAGGCGCAGTTCAAATATCATTTTGAGCAGTTCTCCTGCTTTGCGTTCCTGGGCTACATAGTTTTTTTGCGCCTGCTCAAAACGTTCCCGCAGCCAGTCGTTGACCACACAGTCGATGACCAGGTGGATGCGGTCGCTGGGGCCATGGTTGGCCACGCGGTGGGGCAGGTTGGCATTGATGTACCAGCAATCGCCTACTTCCATGGGTATGCGTTGGTTCTGTATCCAAAATTCGACCTGCTCGTTGGTAAAGATGGGTATGTGGAGCCTCGCTTCGCCGTGCTCAAAGGCCAGTTCATGATCCCGGTGTTCTTTGATAATTGCGCCACTTTTCAGGTTGAGCAGCCGAACGGACCCTATGGGACACTGAAAGCTGGTGAGTAATTGTTGAACCGAGGGGCAACTTTGCATGAGGGGGGTATCAAGGTAGGTATCCTCACTCATGAGGTCGGGTATGATGCGCTCGTGGTGGCCGCCGGGTGTACGGAGGGGCAACACGGTCCATTCGCCTTCGTAGTGATATGTATTAAAGTGGGGGGCCCAGGTGTTGGGCAGCAGGAGAACATCCTGCCGAAGTGATAGGATATTGATTGACAGGTCTATTTTTGCCGATTGGATCATAAGAAAGGCGGTCAGTGGTTAACGGTCAACGAATATAACGTTTTTTTGCTATAGCATGGTCAACATTTTTAGTGTGGCAAATCCAGACAGGTTGTCACTTTTTTTCGTATCTTTTGAACAATGTGTTTTTACTTTATATATCAGTCTGCTTTTCCTCCAACCCAGCTTTTCTTCAGTTTAATGGGTAAAAGGGCGTTCTACCGGCTTTTCTTATGCTGGCATTCTCTACCTCAGTTATGGGCACAAAAAAAGTGGTCCGCTTAGCTTTGGTTTAGCTTAAGTCTGGCTTTGGTTTAGTTTTGGTTTAGCTTTACCATACAGCATCCCTCCAGTATCTATACAACATCTTTAACCCACCTTTTCTTTGAACTATCGGGGAAAGGAACCGACCTGTCCGGTGAACAACCGGGAAGCTCATGCGTCATATTGTCAGCAAAAAGTTGGCTATTACTCCGCTTAATATTGTGAGCCATTCCAGCTGGAGACGGGCAAGCCCTTCGAAGGCGCCTTTTTGTTTTCCCGATTCGGGACAATCGAATGCTAATCGAAGCTACACCGAACTTAAACAAAGGGCAAGGGTCTTGAATTCCCATTACGGGAACATTTGCGAAAATAGCAGAACGGCACCTGCCTCCGGCCCTGGGAAACGGGGTTGTTAATTGTACCCAGGCGCCCTAAAAACACCAGAAATCCACAAAAAACACGGGGTTTATACACTATTTTTGCAGTCTGATTTCAGCTTTTGGCGCTCAAATTATGTCCGTTTCGAAAATTTTGGGTTATGCCGATTGTTTGTGTCTGTAAATCAATGTGATTACGATTTATAGCTATAACTTGCGCAGGCAACTAATGGCCTCCTGTATTGTTATATTGGTAATCATCTCATCAAAGCATTCAAAATGATAACAATAAGCAATAACGCTCAAGCATATATCCTTCAACAGATGGAAAAAGAGGGTCATGGTGAAGGTAGTTTTGTGCGTGTAGGTGTGAAGGGTGGCGGCTGCTCGGGCCTGTCTTACGAAATGAAGTTTGACAAGGAAATGCGCGCAAGCGACCAGGTTTTCGAGGACAAGGGAGTAAAGCTGGTAGTGGAAATGAAGAGTTTGTTGTACCTGTATGGTACAGAACTGGATTACTCCAGCGGCCTCAATGGCAAGGGCTTATTTTTCAACAACCCTAATGCTTCCCGGACCTGTGCGTGTGGGGAGAGCTTTGCGCTGTAGGCCTCAGGGCACAAGTACGCAGGCGCTGAGTTGCATGCTTGCGCCAGTGTCCAATAAGACCGGTTCGTGGGGACACGAACCAGGACGGCAGATCATCAACGGTTAGTTTGTTTTAACCAAGCGAAGAAGAACATGAGTACTGATTTAGATATTTTAAAGGATGTTTCGACGGAGGAGTACAAGTATGGCTTTACTACCAACATCGAAATGGAGTTTGCCCCGAAAGGGTTGAATGAGGATACGATCCGGTTTATTTCGGCCAAGAAGAATGAGCCGGAGTGGCTGTTGGAATGGCGCCTGAAGGCTTACCGTCATTTTGAAAAGATGGAATGGCCTACCTGGCAGAATTTCGAAATGCCTAAGATGGACCTGCAAGGGATCTCTTACTATGCTGCTCCCCGCAAGAAGGCGAAGCTGAACAGCCTGGAAGAGGTGGACCCCGAGTTGCTGGCTACTTTTGAAAAGCTGGGTATCCCGCTGACTGAGCAGAAGATGCTGGCTGGCGTTGCGGTGGATGCCGTATTCGACAGTGTATCGGTTGCCACTACTTTTAAAGGCAAGCTGAAGGAGATGGGTGTTATTTTCTGCTCTTTCGGTGAAGCTGTGCAGGAATATCCCGACCTCGTAAAAAAATACCTTGGTACGGTTGTACCGCATACTGATAATATTTTCGCGGCGCTTAATGCAGCCGTGTTCTCCGATGGTTCTTTCGTGTATATTCCCAAGGGTGTACGCTGTCCCATGGAGCTTTCTACTTACTTCCGCATCAATGCCGAGAATACCGGCCAGTTTGAACGTACGCTGATCATTGCCGACGATGACAGCTATGTGAGCTACCTCGAGGGTTGTACAGCTCCCATGCGTGATGAGAATCAGCTGCATGCTGCGGTAGTGGAACTGATCGCCCTGGATAACGGTGAGATCAAGTACTCTACTGTTCAAAACTGGTATCCTGGTGATAAAGATGGCAACGGTGGTATCTACAATTTCGTAACTAAAAGGGGTATCTGCAGGGGTGTAAACTCCAAGATTTCCTGGACGCAGGTAGAAACTGGTTCTGCTATCACCTGGAAATATCCCAGTGTGATCCTGCGGGGCGATAATTCTACCGGCGAGTTCTACTCTGTTGCGCTTACCAAGAACAAACAAATTGCCGACACTGGTACCAAGATGTACCATATCGGAAAGAATACACGCAGCCGTATCATTTCGAAGGGTATTTCTGCCGGCAATGGTCAGAACAGTTACCGCGGTTTGGTACAGGTAGGCAGCGGCGCCGACAATGCCCGGAATTTTACGCAGTGTGATTCGCTGCTGATCGGAGACGAGTGTGGTGCTCATACTTTCCCTTATATCGAGTCGAAGAACAACTCTGCGATGGTAGAGCATGAGGCTACTACCTCCAAGATCGGTGAAGACCAAATCTTCTACCTCAATCAAAGAGGTATCGACACAGAGAAAGCGGTAGCACTGATCGTAAACGGATACGCCAAGGAAGTGTTGAATCAACTGCCTATGGAGTTTGCCGTTGAAGCGCAGAAGTTGCTGGCGATTTCGCTGGAAGGTTCCGTTGGGTGATTCGGGTTTCGGGTTTGGAGTTTGGAGTTTCGGGTTGCTGCCGCGGTTCATTTTACCTGACTAAAAGTAAGAGGTGGTGGTAAAAATCCGAAGCTGTTTTCAAAGTTTAAATTTATCAAAGCGTTAATAAATGTTAAGTATTCAGAATTTGAAAGCGTCTGTTGATGGTAAGGAGATCCTGAAAGGGCTGAACCTGGATGTGAAAGCAGGCGAGATACATGCAATCATGGGACCTAACGGTGCTGGTA
>JAGIBF010000110.1:8791-22747 GCA_017744515.1 Niastella sp. | reverse complement strand
GACAGCCCACCACGTTCATGCCGTCCATCAGCGGCCCTTCGATCACTTCCAGCGGTCTTGAATACTGTTGACGCGCTTCTTCTGTATCCACTTCTATATAATCGGTGATACCATTTACCAGCGCATGCGTCAGGCGCTCCTGTACGGAGCCATTACGCCATGCCTCATCCTTCACTTCCACTTTTCCTTTGGCCTTTACGGTTTCGGCAAAAGAGATCAGGCGGTCAGTAGCATCAGGACGGCGGTTGAGGATCACATCCTCGCACAGGTCACGCAGTTGAGGCTCAATTTGGTCATACACCACGAGCTGACCGGCATTCACGATACCCATATCCATACCAGCTTTGATGGCATAATACAGGAATACACTGTGCATGGCCTCCCGCACGTGATCATTACCACGGAAGGAGAAAGAGATATTACTTACACCACCACTGATCTTGGCGAGCGGCATGCGTTGCTTGATAACGCGGGTAGCCTCGATAAAGTCGATAGCATAATTATTATGCTCCTCGATACCGGTAGCAACCGCAAATATATTGGGGTCGAAAATGATGTCCTGTGGAGTAAAACCTACTTGTTCAACCAATATGTTATAAGCCTGCGTACAAATGTCTACCCGGCGTTGGAAAGTATCAGCCTGTCCCTGCTCATCGAAAGCCATTACCACTACAGCAGCCCCAAACAACTTACAAATGCGCGCTTCACGGATAAACTTGTCAACCCCTTCCTTCATGGAAATAGAGTTCACGATACATTTACCCTGCACACACTTAAGACCAGCCTCGATGATCTCAAACTTGGAGCTGTCGATCATGATGGGGATCTTGGCGATATCAGGCTCACTCTGTACGAGGTTGAGGAAAGTGGTCATAGCCTTTACCCCATCCAATAAGGCGTCGTCCATATTCACGTCCAGCACCTGAGCGCCGCTTTCCACCTGCTGGCGGGCCACACTCAGCGCTTCTTCATACTTGTTTTCCCTGATGAGGCGGGCAAACTTCTTGGAACCGGTAACGTTGGTACGCTCACCCACGTTCACAAAATTTGTTTCCGGGCGCACCACCAGCGGCTCGAGACCCGACAGGCGTAAGTAAGGCTTGATAATAATTTGTTCGGACATACTATTTATTTCCGTTTTGGAATTAACCAACAGGTTTAATGCATTACAATACTTCCTCTACTACGGGCAACTTCCTCGGAGTGATGTTTTTTACATGCTCAGCAATATGCCTGATGTGGTCCGGTGTGGTACCACAACAGCCACCCACGATGTTTACAAAACCCTCCTCTGCCCATTCCTCAAGGAAGTGAGCAGTTTGTTCAGGTTGCTCATCGTATTCACCCATAGCATTGGGCAGGCCGGCATTGGGATAAGCTGAAGTATAGCACGCAGCTATCTGGCTCAGCTCTTCAATGTGAGGGCGCATTTCAGCAGCACCCAGCGCACAGTTGAGACCAATGCTCAGCGGCTTGGCATGGAATACAGAGGTATAGAAAGCTTCCAGCGTTTGCCCGCTCAGCGTACGGCCAGAGGCATCCGTAATGGTGCCGCTGATCATGATGGGCAGTTCAGGCTTGCCGGTATCCTGGAAGAACTTTTTGGTAGCGTAGATAGCCGCCTTGGCGTTCAACGTATCGAAAATGGTTTCGATCAGAATAATGTCAGCACCCCCTTCTACCAGGCCAGATACCTGCTCGTAATAAGCAGTCATAGCCTCGTCGAAAGTCAGGGCCCTGAAGCCAGGATTGTTTACATCTGGTGACAGGCTCAGTGTTTTATTGAGCGGTCCTATCGCACCGGCTACATACCGGGGCTTGGAAGGATCCTTCTGCGTGTATTTGTCTGCAGCACGGCGGGCACACTGCGCAGCGGCCACATTGAGCTCATAAGCCAGCGACTGCATTTCGTAGTCGGCCATGGCGATGGTGGTGCTGGAGAAAGTGTTGGTCTCGATGATATCGGCCCCTGCATCGAGGTATTGGCCGTGTATCTCTTCAATGATGTGAGGTTGTGTAATACACAGGAGGTCGTTATTACCCTTTACATCCAGGTGCCAGTCTTTGAAACGTTCTCCCCTGTAATCAGCCTCTTCGAGCTTATATCGCTGGATCATGGTACCCATGGCCCCATCGATGATCAATATTCTTTTTTCTAATGCTTTCCTGATGTCCATATGCGTAAAATTTTATTTACTGCCGGCAATAGACCTGCAGCGATAAATGGCAGCGTTGGTAATGCATAAGATTGACAGGCAGTGGGTGAAAACTGTTCGATATCAGAACATCATAAACGTTGGGAAAATGGTGTGAAGGTTTTCCTGCGTTTATTAGTTCCGTTTTTAGCACTACCCTTGTGGGAGTGGGCCCCTTTACCGGGCTACAGGCCGAACAATAAACAAATCCGCCTGCGATCAGAGCGCAAAGTTACATTATGTTCCTTTAATATCAAAACGGGGGTCAAAGAGAGGCATTTAGCGGTTGGCCACATAGCTTTCCACAGGCAGGCGGTTGGTAATAGACCTGGCCAGCGTCATTTCATCGGCATATTCCAACTCACCGCCGAAAGCGATGCCACGCGCAATGGTAGTAACCCGTACGGGGAATGATTGCAGCTTTTTTTGTATATAATAGATCGTGGTATCCCCCTGGATGTTGGGATTGAGGGCAAAAATGATCTCTTCGATCTTCTCCTTCTGAACCCGCTGTATAAGAGCCTCAATATGAAGCTGATCTGGCCCAATGCCATCGAGTGGTGATATAATGCCCCCCAAGATATGATAGGAGCCGCTGTATTGCTGGGTGCTTTCTATGGCGATAACGTCCCGTACATTTTCCACTACACACACCAGCTCCTGCCTCCGCATAGAGTTGGCGCAGATAGAACAGATATCTGCATCCGCCACGTTGTAACAGCGCTGGCAGAACCTGATCTCCTGGCGCATCCTGGTAATAGCCTCGCCAAATTGCTCTACCTTCTCCGGATCCTGCTTCAGCATGTGCAGCACCAGGCGCAAAGCAGTCTTCTTGCCAATACCCGGAAGCTTGGCAAATTCATTCACGGCATTTTCCAGTAACGCAGAAGAGAATTGCATAATGCAAAGATACGAGTTTCGTACTTGGGGGTTTATGCAATATCCAGACCTTATCTTCGTTCACCAGGTCAGATTTCATTTTAACCCCTTAATCACGTTTATGAGAAAAGTTCACCAGCTTCTGCTGCCCGTATTATTATTCACCACGATTTTAACCGCTCAAGGTCAAACCAATTACCAACCCGGCTCGGTACTGCTGAAAAATGGCCAACAGGTCAATGGCCTTATCGACTACCGCGAATGGCGCCAGAACCCCCGTACTATAAATTTTAAAAAAGATGCAGGTGCCCAGGTAGCGCAGTATGGCGTAGAAGACCTGACAGGCTTTACCATCAACAACCAGGACTCTTTTGAGAGAGCTGTAGTAACAAAAGATATGCGGCCGGTGGAACTCCGGGAGTTGATTGATCAGTCTCAGGTGAGCAGCGATACGGCAGAAATAAAACAGGTTGACACGGTTTTCCTGCGCATATTATCAAAAGGAGGAAAAGCAGAGCTGTATGAGTTGGTGGATATAAAACCACACTATTACATCAGGGAACAAGGCGATTATAAAGAACTACAGTATAAAGTGTATTATTCTACCGGAACATCAGGCTTGTCATACAGCTACACATTCCGCAATCAGTTACAACAATACGCGTATGGCCATAAAGAAGAAAGTAAGCTTTACAGGCTGCTTGAGAAAGCTGAATACAAC
Organism: Niastella sp.; assembly: GCA_017744515.1. Taxonomy (GTDB): domain Bacteria; phylum Bacteroidota; class Bacteroidia; order Chitinophagales; family Chitinophagaceae; genus Paraflavitalea. Next base: position 18,952 of record JAGIBF010000110.1, on the reverse strand, counting down.
GAACATGACCTTATGCGCGTAATAGCCACTGTCAACAACGTACAGTTTACGCAAAAGAAAAAGACCCCCCCACAGTTTTTTGTAGCCGCCGGACCGGCTTATTCTAACATGAAAGTAGAAGGCCCTACCAAAGCGGCTGGATTGGATTATAGCGGTAACCTCGGGTTTGCAGCAGGTGTAGGTATGGATATCGTATCAGAAAGAAGTTTACAGGCATTTATAATCCGTCTCGAAGTCTTTTATTCATCATTGAAGTATGAAGGGAAATCAGCAACAGCTACCTATACCGTTAAGCAAAATAATATTACACCAGCCTTGAATTTGTTGTACAGCTTCCTCAGAAAACCTGCCTGTAAAGCATACGTTGGTGCAGGCATTCAGTACAACTTTTCCTCCTATCCCGACAATGTATATGTAACCAAAGGCAATGAAAACAATCCGGAGAAAGACTTTCTGGACTTTGAAAAAAGCTGGCTCAGTGTTCCGGTCCGCATTGGTGGCACCTTCAAAAAGATAGATGTAAGCTTGCTGGCCAATGTAGCAGGCGCTTTTGAAACATTTAGCTTTATTTCAGTAAAGCCTTCCATTTATTCACTGAGGATCGGCTACCGGCTTACAAGGTAATATCGATTTCATTATCCCAATTGGCCTTGATATTTACCTTACGGGAAACCGGGGCTACTATTTCCGGCTGCAGGTGCTTACCAAAGAATTCACCGGGGTCCCACTTGCCGTTCTTATTGGTGTCGTACACGATCCGGAGATCATACTCGCCAGGAGTGAATAACCGGGCATTGAAGTTCCGGTCTGTAAACACGTGGCTGAACTTCACCTGGTCGTTCTGTACAAACTGCAATACCGGATTCTTCGACAGGTCGAGGTTGAGGAAACGGAGACGCACCAGGCCATAATCACTTTCCTTTTTGGTACGGAACTCCAGTGTGTCTGTCCGGAGGAGCTTATGGCCGAGCGTGTCCTCTGCGAAGTCCTTATCAACAATGAGGTTGTAAGCAGTATTGGGCTGCCATTTATATAGAAGTGTAATTCTCTTATTGCTATCGTTGATAAAGCGATAACCAGTAAGCGGCTCATACTTTTCGTTTAGGAACTGCACTTTGGTAGAGTCGAAGTATTTAAGCGGCGTTGTTTTGAAACTGATCTCCAGGTTGCCCAGCAGGTCCAGCTCCTGGCCGGAAAGGTTGGTTTCCATACGCAGCCTTTTATCCTGCACTACACCACCGCCCCTGTTGGGAGCGGTTGGCCTTACAGCAGGCGTAGCAGGTTTCTTATCTTTATCCTTCTCCTCCTCTTTATCTTTCTCCAGGTAAGCGTATAAAGTAAAAGACTTGCCACTTTGTGTATTGACCAGTGTATCGGAAAAAGCAAACAGTTGTTTATTACTTAGGTACTTCCGTTGCCCGCCCTCATCTTTAAACGCATACAACGCAAAAGTACCGGGAGGCAGGTTACGGAAAGTAAAATTACCATCCCTGTTGGTCTTGGCCACATAACGTGGGCGTTCTTTGATAACGGCAGAGTCATCCGTATTGCGGTGCAATACGGCAATGAGGGTGGAGTCGGTTTTGCCGGTTTCGGCAATGATCACTTTCCCTGAAACAGTAAGCGAATCGATCCCCCTGCCTGTGCTGAACACATAAGTAAAGTCATTCAGTATATTACCCTCATTGATGTCTTTGATCGCTTTGCCGAAGTTGATAGCATAAGTAGTGTTTTCTTCGAGCGTATCCCTGATGGTAACGGTGAGCGTGCGTAGTTTACTTACGACCATCGGTGCCTGCTTGGGCACGGGCGATACCAGCAGGTTTTCCATGATGTTATCCGGTGGCGCGATAAACTCATCAAATTCGAATACTATCTTCTTGCTGGCGAAATTCCGGGAAGAGTCGTGCGGATTTACCCTTAACAAGGTGGGCGGGAGCGAATCCCGGGGGCCGCCGGTAGGCGGTATAATATTGGCGCAGCCTGTGGTAAATACCTGGAATTGAGCAACGACTACTATGATGAAAAGAAAAGTTAATACCTGCTTCATGGAAATAAATACAACTTCAATAAGCTGCAAACATAACTTGTTTGCTCGGATTATTCATGTAAGGCCACTGCCAGCCCATATGTTTTAACAAAATGACACCAGTGGCAGCCCGGCTTGCCGCAACCAGTGTAGAAATCACGCTGTTGGATACGTTGCCACGCAGTAACGATCTGTTGGGTAACAATAGCAACCTCAGCAGGCGTAATAAAGAACCTTTCTTTACGGTAAAGCCCGTTCTTATTGGGTTCGATAAAGTCGAACTCGGTACTGCTCACTTTCCATTCCTTCTGCTGGTAGTTATCCACCAGTATTTTATAGAACACAGCCTGCCGCCAGTAATCTCCACCATTAGGGAATGTTTCACCAGGACGTTCCAACCGCGCTTTGGACTTATCCGGGTCGCCGGTTTTATAATCCACCACGTTCACCGATCTGCCATCGAATTCCAGCTTATCTATTTTACCCTTTATGGGTACTCCGTCTATGATCACATTGCGGATATTCCTTTCCACTGCTACGATCGTATGCCATTTGTGCGCATACTCATCATAATAATTATTTAATACCTCATAGCCATAATGCAAACGCCGGTTAAATTGTTCGTGCGTAAAGCTCTTGCGGTGCTGATGCATATACCTCTCGAAGTCGCTTATAAAGATGGCCTTCGACGGAAAAGCATCATTATCCGTTTGCATTTTGCGAAACAACAGCTCCAGCGCATGGTGCACGGCAGAGCCAAATTCCGTGGCTTCATTGCGGGGCGAAGGCACACGCAGTACACTCTGAAAATAAAACTCCAGCGGGCACCTGAGATAGCTGTTCAGCGCAGTAACATGCAGCATGAACCGCTGTAGCAGTTTACGCGCTGTCGTTTCATCCAACTTGCCGATCTCCGGCCTGCCAGCCTGTACTGGCGCAGGGCTATTATATATTGTTTTACTGACAGGCTGATAAAGCGGTGCCAATACTGCAATGATTTGTTCCTGATCATTGACAGGTTCTGGCAAGGTTGTTGGTGCAATGTGTTCCAATAACATCAACAGCTTTACCAACAGCTGCAGGTCCATAGCAGGATTGAGACGCACTTCTGCTTTGATGTAAGCAATAAAGCTGGTGACCGCTATTGCTTCTGCAGGACTGTTGTTGATAAAATCCCCCATCCCGGTTTCCCGTAGTATAAGATCAATCAGTGAAGACAGCGATGTGCCGGGCGTCATACCCGTTAATAGCTCTATAGCTTCCGATGCTTTTTTCAACCCTTTATGAACGGGCGGCGTAAACAAGTCGCGGGGAGGTGTATTTACTGTTGACTGCAGCAACTGACGCAGGGAAGTTTCGTCACGCCGTTCGGACAATGCCAGGGTGAGCTGCACAATTTCAGAAGCAGGAATGTTGAACCAGGGCGCATGCAATAGTTCAAACAACATCGCATCGCCACTATAGGGAATATCCTGTTCTGCCGCAAAGTAATGAAGCAGGAGCATGAACTGTTCTACCAATGGATGAGCTGGTATTGCCTGTCCCATACTATCCAATATCCCATTACGGTTATCCCGGTTGAGCTGGCCAAGAAGCAGCTGGTAATTGTCGAACTCATGCACGGCGGCCCGCAGCTTGTCGGCCCATGCCGCAGAAATGGCTGCCTGCGTAGGCTCCAGTTGGGTGAGGTGAGCATCTATTTGCTGATTGATGAGGCCGGAGGTCCACCCCTCCCGTTCCATGATGCCGAAAAGAAAGTAAAAGTTACCGACCTCGAAATACACATCGCCCCGGTAACGTTTGAGCGGGTGGCCTTTAGGGAAGGCGTCGATAAGCCTGGTAAACAGTGCAATACGCTCCATATCGGACAAAGGCAGTGTGCTGGCGGACATGATTCAAAGATAAGGGAGGGTATTTTAAGGCAAATTACTTACCTGCCTTCCCCTGAAAGCCTTAGCATTTTGGGAATGATTTTCCGGTTTACGGAAAAAATCTTCATTTTGGGAATACTTTTTTATGGTTCCTACGTTTATATAGTTATATAGTAATATTTAGTCCTTTACAAATGAAAAATCAGCATGCCCTCAGGATATTTGTCCTGGAAGATGATGTTTGGTATGGCTCCATGCTCGAACATTATCTGTCACTCAATCCAGATTATGAAATAAGGCGCTTCGAAAGCTCTACCGCCTTTTTCAACCAGCTCCATGAGCGGCCCGACGTGGTGACGCTCGACTACTCGATGCCGGATATGGACGGTAGCGCCGTGTTGAAAAAGATCCGCGAAGTAAATCCCGACATACAGGTTATCATTATCTCAGGCCAGGAAGATGTGGGCACAGCCATCAACCTGCTGAAGAATGGTGCATTCGATTACATCGTAAAAGACGATGATGTAAAAGACAGGTTGTGGAATAGCTTACTACACCTGCGGGAGATCGTGGGCCTGAGGCAAGAGGTAGAACACCTGAAAGAGCAGGTCGTTAAAAAATACGACTACTCCAAATTCCTGATCGGCAAGAGCGAGTCGATGGATAAAGTATATGGACTCATTGAAAAAGCCTGCAAGACCAATATTACAGTATCGATCACGGGCGAAACAGGTACCGGTAAAGAAATGGTGGCGAAGGCCATTCACTATAACTCCGAGCGCCAAAAGAAGCCCTTTGTGGCGGTGAACGTGGCGGCTATCCCCAAAGAACTGATAGAAAGCGAACTCTTTGGCCACGAGAAAGGAGCCTTTACAGGCGCTGTCACCCGTCGCCTGGGTAAGTTTGAAGAAGCCAACAACGGTACCTTGTTCCTCGATGAAATAGGAGAGATGGACATAAGCTTGCAGGCGAAACTGCTGCGGGTATTGCAGGAGCGGGAGATCACCCGTATCGGCGGCAACGAAGTGGTGCCGGTGAATGCGCGTATCATTGTAGCTACCCACCGTAACCTGCTGGATGAAGTACAAAACAAAACATTCCGCGAGGACTTGTATTACCGTTTGATCGGCTTACCCATACAACTACCTGCATTACGTGAGCGTGGTAATGACATTATACTACTGGCAAGGTATTTCATGGACCTTTTCATTAAAGACAACGGCCTCGACAAGAAAACCCTGTCCCAGGAAGCACAACAGAAGCTATTGCAATATTCCTTCCCGGGTAATGTGCGTGAACTGAAATCGGTGATGGAGCTCACAGCCGTAATGGCCGACGGCGAATCCATCCTGCCCGAACACATCACCATCAACACAGCTGCTACGGTGAACGATCTGTTGAGTAAGGAGCGCACCCTGAAAGATTTCGAGATACACATCATTCAACATTATCTTGACAAATATGATAAAGATGTATTGTTGGTAGCCAAGAAGCTCGATATTGGCAAATCGACCATTTACCGCATGATACAGGCCGGTGAATTAAATACCAAATAACCGGCATGACGACCACCACCAATTATCAAAGCCTGGGAAAACGGCGGATTCTTGTAGCAGAAGATGTGGAGATCAACCAACACCTGGCCCGTCACATGATGGAGTCATGGGGGTTTGAAGTGGATATCGCCGGTAATGGCCGCGAGGCATTGGTGCTGGTGCAACAGAAGAGTTACGACCTGGTACTGATGGATATTCAAATGCCTGAAATGGATGGCATGGAAGCCACCCGGCAAATAAGGAAGCTAACCGATGCCATTAAGGCAGCCATCCCTATTATAGCGCTTACGGCCAACGCCCTCAAAGGCGACCGTGAACGATTCCTGGCAGCGGGCATGAATGACTACCTGCCCAAGCCTTTCAATGAACCCAACCTTTTTAGCATCATAGCCCACAACCTGACTGACATGATCACCACCACAACCACCACTGTTAAAGCGCCATTGCAGGAGACTATACTTCCTGCAGCGGATCCCCCTGTTAAACTGTACAACCTTACCATGATCTACGGCATCGCCGGCGGCGATGAAAACTTTGTAAGGCGTATGTTGAAACTGTTCCTCGATACGATGCCCGATACACTCGTGGAAATACAGCAAAACACCGCCATGCAAAACTGGACACTGGTAAGCAAGCTGGCCCATAAGATGAAATCAACGATCGATTCAATGGGTATTACTTCCCTGAAAGACATCATCCGCCAGATAGAGCAAAACGGTAAAAAAGGTGAACAAACAGAACTATTGACGGCGCAGGTAAGCCTCGTGGAAACGGTAATGAGAGAGTGCATCGCGCAGGTAAAAAAAGATTACAGTTTGTAGAACCAAATAACGTACTTGCTGGTTTAAGATAGTATTTTATGAGCGTGCACTCCATCAAAGCGGTTCAGCTTATACCCGTATCCCTTGCGGAAGCATGGAATTTCTTTTCCAGTCCTGCCAATCTACAGGCCATTACCCCTCCTGATCTCAAGTTTAATATCATTTCCAAACATCATGGAGATAGGGTATACCCCGGCCAGATCATCGAGTATAAACTACGACCACTGTGGGGCATTCCCTGGTATTGGATGACTGAGATCACTCATGTAGAACCGGGCAAGTTCTTCATCGACGAACAGCGTTACGGTCCCTATAGCTTATGGCACCATCAGCACCATTTCAGAGAAGTGGAAGGAGGTGTGGAGATGACGGACATTGTACATTATAAGATACCCGGCTGGTGGGTGGGCGAACTGCTGCACGGATTGGTACTGAAAAAGAAGCTGGATGGCATCTTTGCTTACCGGCACACGAAGATCGGGGAGCTGTTTGGGAAATGGGATACGGCTTCGGTAAAAGGAGGCTCGCTTTAATTAGCTAACGATTTTCATCAATAAAAAAGGTTGACAGGGAAGTTCCTTGTCAACCTTTTCGCTTTAAGCGGGTAGCTTATCCCGGTATGCGGGAAATATATTTCTCGATCTCTTTGATCTGCTTTACGATCTCGGGGCTGGTAGGCTTCAGTGCCTTTGTTTTGCGGAAAAACTCTTTGGCCGCGCGGAACTCCCTTTTATTCATCATGATGTTGCACATCTGCAGGTAGGCGGCAGCTTCATTTTCTTTATCAGGTAAGCCTTCGCGGATGGCCTGACGGATATACTGTTCGCCCTGTTTGAAGTTGTTCTTTTGCATGGCGATCATACCCATTTGCAGCAGGTTGGCGCCCTTTACTTCTTTCATGGGTGTGCCCAGGGAGAGACCCTTTTTCATGTTGGTCTCGGCGGTGTCGAAATCCTGTTCCATCATCGCCAACTGACCTTTGAAGGTATAGTAAGCAGAACGGATGGGTTTATAGAGCAGGCCGGGAAATTTGATGGAGTCGAGTACTTTTTTAGCCCCTTCGAGATCGCCGCCTTCCATGTGCTCCTGGATAAGCCGCAGGGGGCCGATGAAAAAGTGACCAAAAATAAGGATAGCGCCGATGAAATACAGGGGAAAAGCGGGCCAGAAACTGCTATAGATATTCGCCACGATACCCAATACCACCAATCCCAGTCCGAGGTACAGGCGATAGCGGATAAGCCAGGTATAAAACTTCATACATACTTTTTTAGGGGTAGCAAAGATAGGTGGATTTCAGGTGTAGTTGCGGAAATTTGTAAGGGCGTAAGGAAGGGGTATAAGAATGGAAATGAAGGCCTTCTTACTGCCTGTCGCTGAACAATTTGCCCTTTTTTCTGCGCCACCGTAAATACTACGCTTTGTTTTCTTATTTTTGGCGCCCGGAAAACAGAAAGAGAGGGCCGCAAACCCGTTTTCTTCTTCCCGGTCCCGTAGTTCAATGGATAGAATAGAAGTTTCCTAAACTTTTGATACAGGTTCGATTCCTGTCGGGACTACCAAACCGGAATTTTTGAAAATGACTTCAGAAGTTCCGGTTTCGTTTTCCTCTGTATTGCACTTCAGACTGGCGATTAGCGAAAAAACGGGATCCATTTTTGTGGTTCAAGGTTTGCCTTTTTTGTTATCATAATAGAGCCCACCCGAAAATATCATCTCTTGAATTTTAAGTTTCTCTTTAAAATCGCTGGAATCCCATTTGAACGTAAGGTTTCGGGTAAATTCAATGGCTCTCTCAGTATTCTTCAAGGTTCGAGGCGGTAAATGAGGTGTTGTGTAAAAAGATCTCCATTTTCTCTCTTTCTGGATGTATTTCCGGGAACACTTTTGAATCTGATATAACCCACTCCGCCTTTATCTGAGTGAAAATCTTGAACGCAGTGTAGTTTATAAAAGAGTAGCTTTGTAACAAAGAAATGGATACTCCTTTTGCCATAATTGAGCTGACTGCCGAAATGAAGGGAGTGGTGACGGGGATAGGCGAACCACACCGCCATGATTTTGAAGAAGTGATAATTGTTACTCAGGGCAACCCATATTACCTGCTGGATGCTAAAAAAGTAAATCTATCTCCACCCATTGCTGTTTATGTGGCACTTGGAAAAGTTCACAAATTTATTCCTGATATTGATACAAGAGGTTATGCTGTAAAGTATACCAATGAATTTATCCCACAATCCAATTTTCACTTTTACTCTAACTCCCTTGATTGCATTAAATATCCGCTCAGTTCAGGTAGCTGTGCAACAGATATTGTATCGCTTTGTGAAATAATGTTACATGAGTATTCGAAGCTGGAAATTGGTTACAAAGTGATTAAACATTTGCTTTCTGCATTTCTTCTGAAATTGGAAACCGAGGGAGATAAGCACTACGGACAAAATACAGATACAAAAAATGGCGACCTGCTTTCATTCAATACTTTTTTAAGAATACTCAAAGAAAATTTCAGGGAACATAAAGGAGTTGATTTTTATGCAAGCAAAATGAACACGACAGCACGGAGTTTGAACAACATTACCCATGCCGTTTTGAACATGAGTGTTACTGAAATTATTGAAACAAGAAAGCTCGTAGAGGCAAGGCAACTTTTAATACACACGAATAAAACAATTTCTGAAATCGGCTTTGAGTTGGGCTATAACGAAAAATCGCATTTCACCCGTGTGTTCCATAAAAAAACCGGATTGACCCCTTCCGATTACAAGACGAAGATGCGAGCAATACTTGCATAAAAATACCACAGTTTTACCGAAATGTACTACCGTGCTGCTTTTGGGAAGCATAACTTGTGTTCTTAAATCAATCATTCAAATTCAAGCTTGGCATGACGACTGTAGGACATTAGGAGGAAGACGGAACAATGATTGAAAAATATTCGTTTTGATACAATCAATAGCACTCTGAAACAAATCTTACCAGGAAGGTAATAAACACATTGGGATGGAAGCAGCAAAAGTGGAAGGTTTCAGTGATGGTGTTTTGCTGTTGCAATGACACTGCTTATTTACCAGGTGGTAACCCCTCATTTTGAAGAAGAAAAATCGAATTTAGCATTGATGAAAGAGCTGGGAAAGCTCTGGCCCCTATTACCTGTCATTGTTCATTAGTTTCTTTACCATTCTCATTATGTGGGTTCATCATCACAACATATTTAGATTGGTTCATCGTATTGATAGTAGGTTTACGTCTGCCAACGGCTTTTTACTTTTCCTGATAATAATAGTTCCATACCCGACACTGTTAGTAAGCGAATTTCTTTTAACTCCTTCTGCTAATGTAGCATGTGGTGTATATACTGGCATTTTTTTAATTATAAATCTTGCGTATAACTGGCTTTGGTTTACAGCAAGCCATAACCGGAAATTAGTAATCGAAAATATTACAGATAAAAAATAAAATCAATTACAAGAAATTACCTCATTGGCATTCCTGTTTATTCGATTGCATTTATTGCGGCATTCATCAATGCCTATGTATCACTCTCTATATTTATGTTGCTTTGGTTGTACTGGGCTATGAAAAAAAATTGAATTAAAAACTAAGATCTCATGCCATGCAAATTTCAAATTATAATGATTGCGGCATTGTTCATCTCTGCCATCGCTACTGGTCAGGACACAACCAGCACGGCTGGTGAAATTGTGCAGACGAAATCCGGACCGGTGAAGGTAGAACGTCTGGCCACGCTCAGTGAACCATGGGGAATGACCTTTTTGCCCGATGGCAAATTGTTCATCACCTCAGGTGATCGTCAGAGATTCGATCCGGCGCAGGATATGAGCACTAACCTTGGCAAGATCGTACGCATCAACCCCGACGGC
>JAGIBF010000110.1:0-8781 GCA_017744515.1 Niastella sp. | reverse complement strand
GGCATACGTCCTGATATCTGGTCTCTCCGACAACTGCCAGGTACGTTAAGCCGAACTACTACTGGTATCCAGCAGTCTCTCCCTCAGGGCTTATCTTATACACAGGAAGTCGCTTTACCGGCTGGAGTAATAATGCGCTTCTCGGAGGCCTCTCATCCGAGATACTGCTTCGTCTCACACTTGATGGTAACCGCGTCAAGACTGAAGAGAGAATCTATCTCCACCGCCGCATTCGTGATGTCATTGAAGCGCCGGATGGATCTGTGTGGCTTTTGAATAATGGGAAGGATGGCGAACTGCTGCGGCTCACGCCAGCCTCTCGTTGATCGCCCGGAAATCAAAGACGGAGAAGTAGAAGAGCACTAAATAAAATCACCATGCCTTCGCATTGCTTTGGCAGGCGGGCAATTAAATAAAAGGAGGAACAAACTATGGCAAACAACAGAGGACTCGCCTATATGGGACCCGGCGTTGTGGAAATTCAAAATATAGATTTTCCAAAGCTCATTGGGCCTGGCGGTAGAAAATGCGATCATGGGGTCATTCTCAAATTGGTAACTACGAATATCTGTGGTAGTGACCAGCACATGGTAAGAGGGCGTACCACCGCACCAAAAGGAATTATTTTAGGCCATGAAATCACAGGAGAAGTTATCGAAGCAGGACGTGATGTAGAATACATTAAGGTCGGAGATATTGTCTCTGTTCCATTTAATGTAGCCTGCGGACGTTGTCGCAACTGTAAAGAGGGCAATACAGGAATCTGCCTTAATGTCAACACAGTTCCGGGCGGTGCTTATGGCTATGTAGGAATGGGCGGATGGATCGGCGGCCAGGCTGAATATGTGATGGTGCCCTACGCAGATTTTAACTTACTTAAGTTTCCTGATAAGGAGCAGGCAATGGAAAAGATCATGGACCTTACTTTATTATCTGATATTCTGCCAACAGGTTATGATGGCGCTGTAAATGCAGGTGTAAAACCCGGCATGACTGTTTACATAGCCGGTGCAGGACCGGTTGGTTTGGCATGTGCAGTTTCTTGTCAACTGCTGGGAGCGGCTTGTGTAATTGTCGGCGATTTAAATCCGGAACGTCTTGCACAAGCAAAAAGTTTTGGATGTGAACCTCTTGATGTATCCATGGACGCAACACTGGCAGAGCAAATTGACAACATCCTGGGAATACCGGAAGTCGATTGCGCTGTTGATTGTGTGGGATTTGAGGGTCACGGTCATGGTCATGATGCAAAGAAAGAAGCACCTGCTGAAATGCTTAATGATCTAATGAATGTGACAAGAGCAGGGGGGCATTTGGGTATCCCTGGTTTGTATGTGCCTGAGGACCCAGGAGCAAAGGATGAGAATGCAAAATTGGGGATCCTTGGCTTGCGTATAGGCGTTGGCTGGAGCAAATCACAACACTTACACATGGGACAAGCACCGGTGATGAGGTATCACCGCCAGTTGATGCAGGCCATTCTTCACGAAAAGATACAACCAGCCAAAGCGGTAAATGTCACACTTATTTCGCTTGAAGAAGCTCCGCAAGGGTACAAAGATTTTGACAAAGGAGTATCCAAAAAATTTGTGATCGATCCGCACGGTAGTGTGAAGAAACCAAAAGTAAAAGAAGAGGCGACGCTTGAGCCACACCACAACTAAGTTGCTGTGATCGTATTAAAGGGGATTAATCACAATACTTTTTAAAACAAAAACAATTATAAATGAACATCACATTACTCCAAGCTGAAACAGCGATAAAAGCTGCAAAAGAAAAGGCCAGCGAATTGAACTTGTTAATGAACATCTGTATCGTAGATTCAGGGGCTAACCTCGTTGCATTTGCCCGCATGGATGGGGCATGGCTTGGTTCGGTTGACATCTCCATTAAAAAAGCAAAAACAGCTGCATGGTTCTTCATGAACAGTGGTGATTTGGGAGCGCTCTCTCAACCGGGTGGTTCATTGTACAACATCGAACATTCAAATGGTGGATTGATCACATTTCCGGGAGGAATACCAATCAAAGGTGAAGATGGTAAAACAATTGGTGCTATTGGTGTTTCTGGAAGCACCGTTGAAAATGACCATACAGTGGCAAAAGCCGGTGGCGATGCAGTGAAACAAGGAAGCTCCAAAAAAGAAAAGACAGTACTCAATAGTTGATCATTCAGTAAAGAATAAAAAAGTATTATGAAAAAAAAGGTAGCATTGCTGGTAAGGCTCGAAGCCAAGCCCGGCAAAGAAAAAGAAGTAGCAGATTTTCTGCGTAGCGGTTTAGCGCTTGTACAAGAAGAACCTGATACCATAACATGGTATGGCGTTCAATTCGGCCCTTCTTCATTTGGTATTTTCGATACCTTTCCGCATGACGAAGGACGCAAATCACATCTTGCCGGCAAGGTTGGCCAGGCATTGATGGCGAATGCTCCGAATCTGTTAGCCAAAGATCCGGAAATAGTATATACAGATATTCTCGCAGTAAAAAGCGAAGACGTGTTAGATGCAAAAAAAGCGTAACAGCAATTATTATTGTTTGATGAAATGTATTTCGGGGGAATTCCGGTATTGGAAAAGCGGTTCCCCTTGCAGTTGCACAGGAAGGTGATAAAATTGCTGTTACCGGTTTACCTTTTGATTACAACAGTCTATTTATCTTTTTATGCAGTAAACCAAATTGCGGCCTTGTATCGCTTATTTGCATCATCAATCCAATGTTCTATTTCTTTTCTTCCGGTGTGGGTTTTTCCCTCATCAAACACTACGGCTGTTTCGGAAAAACAATCTGCATAGGCTGTACTATCAAAATCGTTTTGTCCCTTAACTAAATTGGAACTACTTTAAATAAGTTCATTTTGTAAGCTTTTAAATAGTGATTAGATAGTTGGTACGGTGCCGCCATCAATAACGTACTCCGTTCCTGTCAAATAAGCGGCTCTTGGCGAAACCAAAAAACCAACCAATTCGGCTACTTCTTTCGGTTCGGAGGGCCTGCCGTAGGGTATTCCACCCAAAGCATCCATGACGCTTTGCTGAGCTTCTTCTACAGTACTATTGGCATTTCTTGCAATCTCGCCCAACCAGGCTATCGATGCTGTTGTATTTATCCATCCTGGCGAAACGGTCAGCACCCGAATACCTTTTGGGGTGACTTCGTTGGATAAGCTTTTGCTGTAATTTCTTAAGCCAGCTTTTGCAGCGGCGTAAGGCAAAGTAGAATCATACAAAGGCAATTTGCCCTGAATGGACGCAATGTGAATAATGACACCGCTTTTTTGTTCTATCATTTGCGGTAAAAATCCTCTGTCCAGTCGAACCGGAGCAAGCAGGTTGGCTTGCAATGTCGATATCCAGTCTTCGTCTGTCAACGAGGCGAAACCACCGGCAGGTGTTGTTGAAGAACCAAGGTTGTTCACAAGAATATCCAGCCTTCCATAAGTTGATAACACCTCGCTGACTACTTTCGCTGTTCCTTCTGCTTTGCTTAAATCGGCAGCAATAAAATGCAGTTTGCCGCTTTCTTTTTCCGGGGCGTTTCTGGCCGTAATAATCACCGTTGCGCCAGCCTTCGCCAGCCTTTCTGCAATAGCTCTTCCGGCGCCTTTTGTACCGCCGGTTACCAAGGTAATCTTGCCTGATAACTCATCGTTGAAATTGAACTGTTCCATTGTTTTTGTCCTGTTTTAAAAATTTATAATAGGGCAAAATTGAGACGTAAAGGATGACAGAACAAGTACGGAGTTACGATTCACATAGGGATAAATTTATCCCCTATTGCAGAAAATAGGACATATGTATAACTTTGCAACATGTACGAAAGAAAGACATCACCCAACCTGAATTGCGGACTTGATTTGATTGGCGAAGTGCTTTACGGCAAATGGAAAATCCGTTTATTATGGTTTATTGATCAGGGCCACAAACGCCCCAGCGAATTACTACGAAAAATCCCTGATGCCACAAGGCGTGTCTTGAATGTACAATTGAAAGAATTAGAAGACCACGAATTAATTACGAAAAAAATCTATCCTGTTGTGCCACCGAAAGTAGAGTACAGCCTCACCGAATTTGGTAAAACATTGATCCCTGTGATTGACGCACTTGGGCAATGGGGTGATGCACACCAGGACCGTTTGCGGGATGTGATTTTGAAACGGGCTGTAAGTTCTGCTTTGGACTAAAGTCATAGGCGACTTTGTTTAGGTATTAGTGGCTATCCCGTTGCCTGAAAATAAACCGCAAAGCGTCATAATAGGCTTTTATGGGTTCTGTCATATGCGTGTCTTCGGGATAGTGAACATACTTATGGTCTAAACCCGTTATCTTTCTTTGGATAATTATAGAGTCGAATTTTAAAAGATTGGCATGAAAGGTAGGATCGTCCGGCATACCTTCATTCGCATCGCTGTAAAAGATCATTTTATTGGTAATCCGATCATGTTGTAGTTTTTCATCAGCGAGGCTAAGTAAATAGCCCTTATCCCACCAAAAGGATGGGCTTATAGCTATATAAGCACTAAACATATTTGGCTGCGTTAACAGGCAATTGATTGTAGTGATACCGCCGAATGAATGACCTGCAAAAATTTTAAAAGGTTGTGTTTTGTAGCGTGCGTCAACATAAGGTATCAGCTCAGCCCCTATGAACTGCAAAAAATTATTGCCGCCGCCACTTGACTTAAACCGGGAGTTTGAACTCGTATCAGGCCTTCCGTCATAACCCAAAATGCTATGGGTAGGGGTAAGGTCCCTGGTGCGGTTTGTATTAGGGATACCCACTATAATAATTTCGGGCACAACATTTACGTCCCGGCGGCTAAGATACCGGCAATATTCTGCAATCAGGCTAAAGTGATTGTCTCCGTCAAGTACATATAATACGGGGTAACGCTTGTTGGGCAACAAGCTATCTACAGGCGGTACATAAATATAAACTTTTCGGTCTTCACCCAATACTTTAGACGAAAGTTTGATGATATCTGCCGATATGGATTTAAATGGCGGGTCGGTTTGGGCAATTAAGCCTTTGGGAATTGACAGGATAAAAAAGACATATACTATGCTATTTCTAAAATGACGCTTTAAACAGCGGGTGTAATTCATACGAATCAGGTGTTAAATCAAACTGGTAGGTGTTTGTAATAACCGGCTGGTTAGTTAAAGCAGTTTCTGGTTTGCCTGTTAACAAATTACTTCAAAGACATCAGAAGCTCTGTTTCTAATTTGGTTTCATCGTTTGTCCAATGCCCATAGATTTCAATGTAAGGAAGGCCAACTTCAAAGCCCTTGCTCTTTAATTCATTTTGCATGTTTAGCCCCACTTGCTTTATAAGATGGTAAGGGCCGGTATGTTTGTAATAAGCATACTTTGTTAAGGCTATGCTTTTAGCCTCTAAGCCGATGTCATGCTTCGGAGCCTCGTCAAGTTCAACGCCGGTAAATACCATTTCATTTGGTTCATAAACCCAAATGTTAAGCCCTTTATTTTTTAGACTGTTCGCCTTGACTATTTCCCACATCTTACCGCTTAACTTAAATGCAGTTCCCACATAGTCCTTATTAGGTGCAAACCCGGAAACCCCATAGATCTCTAATCTGAACGGGGTATTAATGAATTCTATATTCATTTTTAGCATTTATGCGTTCCTGAATTTACCAATCTTTTTATAACTGTTGTGCTGGTGAAATCAACAAAGCCCGGTAAATCTTAAATAACTGGTTAGATAATTGTCCGTTTAGGGCTTATTGCTTGTCTCATCCATGCTCCATGTAAGTATAATCTTGCTCAAAGTGCGCTTTAACCTGCAAGGCTGGGGCATGGATGGAGCCAGGGCTGGATAACGGCAGGAGTATCAAATTCTGTCTCCAAAGGCTACTGAACGATCTTCTAAACGCATGCTTTCACCCCAACCATTATCGGAGTCCACCCCAACGTTTAATGCTCTCCACGACATAAATTCTCAAAGGGCTATACAGCATACTAACTTTGTATAAAATGATTCCTATGGCACGGTTTGAAGGCGTACCACTCGTTATAGGTACCATTGGTGCCGTGTGCATCTATAAGATGCATGGGCGTTATTTTATGCGCAGCCGCAGTTCACTGACCAGCGAGCGGGTGAAGAAAGATGCGGCTTTCCGTAAAACGATGGAATATGCGACCTTGCTGGCAAGAGCCTCCCGCATTGGCTCGGCGGTCTATGCCGGTTTACCAGCCCGGCAAAAGCAACATGCGTTATATCGCAAATTAACTGGTGAAGCCATGACCTGGCTTAAATATGGATGGAAAGAAACAGATATATTGGAATGGCTGCAGCAGCGCTATACGCCACAGGCGATAAACCTCTTCTGCCGGCACCTGAAAGAAAAACGGACAACCACTGTAGCCCTAGATACCGAAGAACAAGTCGTTACCAACTTTACAAAACGCAGGAACCGCCGTTTGTTACGTGCACTTCGCTGTGGGGACTACTTTATGTTGGATGACCCTCCGCCCTCCGGCCGCAAAAGGCTCCTTAATTAGTCTGAATTACACAGTGCCGTTTTCATTGTCGACAAAATTAAATGGTAGAATATCCTTTCCGCATCGGCTGCCATTTTTTATAAGTAGCGCTACGCCACAGGTATTCGATGGGGCCATAATTGAAATATCGAAGCCACCAATGGCTAAGGGCGATCTGGAAGACGAATACGATCATGCCGAAGATGGTATAATATACAGGTCCTACCTCGCCCATATAGCCAAACCCGGCTCCTAAAAAAACGATGCTCCCGATGATCGACTGAAGAAGATAATTGCTGAATGCCATTTTCCCCACCGGCGCCAGTATCGACAGCACTTTGGCTGCCGGCTTTGCCTGGAAGATAAGCATCAATGCGGCCACATAGGCCAGTGCCAGCGGCGCAACACCCAGCGCATAAGCGATCGTCTGGTAAAGACCCACTGTGTTTAGTTGCCAGTAATCACCCATATTATAGGTCATGTAGTGGGCAAGCATATAGTTGGCGGGAAGTCCTATAACTATACCTGTCCCAATTACTATGTACAAGATCTTTTTATGTTGACGGATATTGGTATAGAAACCTGAGCGGCCAAGTGCATAGCCTATCAGGAACATACCGAGCACCTTCGGTATTCTGCTCACAAAGAATAAATAGCCATAGCGAAAGAAAAAGCCAGGGATATTTGTTTTGATCGCCTCCCACCAGTTGGCTTGTTTCAGGTAAGTTGCAAATTCTTCATCTGTATTGATTGCTACGCCGGTTAGAAGTCCCTGTATTTTTCCGCCGGTTTCAAACAGAAAGCCTGCAGGCCAGTTAAGCACCGGCCACTTAGATTTTGCTGCATAAAGTGCTATTGGAGACAGGATCAATAGGCTTCCGGTTATGACTAATGCTTTGTTCGATAATTTTCGCATCGGCAGCAAAATGAATCCCAGCAATGCATAAAAGAACACAATGTCTCCCGACCAGATCATCAAATGAATTGCGCCAAATAGCAGCATCCATCCCAATCTTCTTCTTACGACCGGAACGGCATCCATACCTTTGTCTGCCGCTCTCTTCATCTGCAAAGCTATTCCCCAGCCAAACAGGAGGCTGAAGATGGAATAGAATTTCCCTTCTATGAACATATGATGAATGAATGCCATTATATGATCGGGTTTGGGCAAGAGCCATGGTCCGCTGTTTCCGGCATCAGGAGAATACCAGGAAAAGCCATTTAAGTTGGCAATAAAAATGCCCAGGATGGCAAACCCACGCAGTACGTCCATGAATAATTCTCTTTCCCGGGAAGCCGTTGGGTGTAGAAAGCCTGTTGTTTCCCTCATGTTGTTTGAGTTGTTTTTGTTACTGAATAGGCAGGCCGGATCAGATTTTATTGGGACGGTAACCGAAAGTACGGGGTAAATCCTTCTCCTGTGAGTAATAATGCAAAAGGCAGCAAAGGCGAGCTTTATTACTCCTGCCCCAGCTTTTTATACAAGGCATCTTTATAGGTAACTCCCAGCGGTAATTCTTTGTCGAGTATTCTCACCAGATTCCCTTCTACGAATTGTATATGCCGCAGATTGATGATAAATGATTTGTGGATACGCATGAACTGTTGTTCGGGCAACAGCTCTGCGATCTTATTGAGGGTTGAATAGGATGTGTGTACGGTGGTTGCGGTCACTACTTTTATATAATCTCCGAAACCTTCTATATAGAAGATGTCAGGATAAGCGATGCGCAGTAGCCGCTTTTGCACTTTGATAAAGATGGCTTCATCTGAAGGCTGACTTGGCGTAACGGCTGGCACTTCTTTTTGTGTTCCGATCTTTTGGATCGCTTTGATAAACCGCTCGAAGGTGATGGGCTTTAACAGGTAATCGACTGCTTCCAGCTCAAATGCCTCTACGGCATATTCCATGTAGGCAGTCGTAAATATTACTTTGGGGGGATTTTTGAGCGACTTCAGGAAGTTGAGGCCCGTAATACCCGGCATCTGGATGTCGAGGAACAGCAGATCAATTTGTTCGCGGTGCAGTAGTTCGAATGCCTCGATCGCTGTTTCACAGGTGCCCACTAACTGCAGGGTTTTTACCTGCCGTACATGCGACTCCAACAGTTGGCGTGCCAGTGGTTCATCATCTATTATGAGGCACCTCGTCATTTCACTGGTTTTAGTTGAACACTTAAAGTAACGATAAATTGCGAATCCTCGGCTGTGATCAGCAGCTGGTGGCGCCCCGGGTACAATAATTCGAGTCGTTTACGCACATTATATAGCCCAATAC
>JAGIBF010000010.1:66382-108969 GCA_017744515.1 Niastella sp. | reverse complement strand
GCGTGATGTTGATGAGTTCGTTGGGGGAGAGGTTGGAAAGCCCGCGGATCTTCCGGTATAAAGTAGGCCGGCTCATGTTCATCATGCGCGCAAGCTGGTCCACATTGAATTCGGTATTGGCTATATTTTGATGAATGATGTCATTCACGGTAAGCAGAAACTTTTCATCCGCCCGAGAATAAGCCATCGACTTGATATTCGCCAGCGGCGAATTGGCAAAATGCTCCTTGATCTTGTTCCGGTTGTTGAGCAGGCTCCTGATCTGCGCCAGCAGGTGCGGTTGCGAAAAAGGCTTTTCAATATATGCATCCGCCCCCAGTTCCAGCCCTTCTATCTTGGCCTGCAAAGAAGTTTTGGCAGTCAATAAGATCACCGGTATATGACTGTATTCCATGTTCGACTTCACCTCCTTGCAAAGACTGTAGCCATCCATGATCGGCATCATGATATCGCTGATGATCAGCTGCACATTGGCCGTCGATATTTTCTGCAGCGCCTCGGCGCCGTTCTGCGCTTTGATCACGGTATACTCGGCCGACAGGTCGCGCGCAATGAAATCGAGAATATCCTTATTGTCTTCCACCAGCAGGATCACATTTTTATCAGGATCTTCTTCCATGAAGCCGGGCACTTCTTCAGCCGTTACCGCAGGCGCTTCTTCCCGGAACAACTCGAATTCCGTTTCCTGGTGAATAGGCAGCGTCAGGGAAAAATGATTCTGCCGCTCGTCCGTTTCTACCGACAACGTACCCTTATGCAGCTGCGTTAAAGAAAGCGCCAGCGCCAGGCCGATCCCGGTACCCTGTTCTTTTTCCGACTCCTTCATGCGGTAGAAAGGCTCGAATATCTTCTCCTTAAGATGAGCAGGAATAACATACCCGTCATTCGATATCCGGATGCAAAAGAAATTATCGTCACTGCTGAAAGGCATGATCTTCGCCAGCACATAGTGATCACTGTATTTGATGGCATTGTTCAGCAGGTTGCCCAGCACCTTCTTCACCGCCTCGGGGTCCACGTAAGCCTGGAAATGCATGCGTGGCATCTCCAGTTTGAACTGCAGCCCCTTTTGCTCGGCTGCCGGCCTGAACGAAACGAATAACTGCTCCAGCAATTCAGGAATATCCGTTTTCACATAGCTCAGGCTTACACTGTTGTTCTCCGTTTTCCGGAAGTCGAGCAATTGATTCGTCAGATCGATAAGCCGGTTGGTGTTCTTTTCCATGATCGTTAAATTATCTTTGATGGAATCCGTCAGCTGCGGCGTGGATAAGATCTTATCCAGCGGAAGTTTGATCAGCGTGAGCGGCGTGCGTATCTCATGCGCCACATTCGTAAAGAATTCTATTTTCGAGCGGTAGATCTCTTTTGCTTTTTCACTCTCCAGTATTTCCATTCTGCGTTGCTGCCGCTGTTTGAGCTGTAAGTGATATTTCCGCACCATGTACCACGTTGTTGCAACCACCAGCACCACATACAGCACATACGCAGGCATACTCTTCCACCACGGCGGCAGGACGCTGATCTGCAACGCCGCAGGCTGCTCCGTCCATTCCCCCTTGCCATTCAGCGCCCGGATCAGCAGCCGGTAATTCCCCGGCTCCACATTGGTAAAATATAACTTGCGGTTGCTGCTCAATACCGTCCATTCCTTGTCCAGCCCCTCCATCCGGTAACTGTACCGGGTCATCTCCGGCGATACATAACTCAGCGCAGCAAAGTCTACACTGAACGACGATTTATCCCACGGCAGCGTTACCTTGTCCTGCCCGCCAATCGCCAGTTCTTTATTTTGCACCTGGAAGCCGGTAATATATACGGGAGGCGTTATGCCTGAACGTACCAGATCGGCAGGATAAAAACTGGTCAGCCCTTTCACACTGCCAAAGTACATGCGGCCATGGTTGTCTTTATAGCCCGAATTATAATTGAACTGATCATTCAACAAGCCATTCGCTTTCGTATACGTAGTGAAAGATTGCCTGGTCAGGTCATAGCTCGCCAGCCCACGCGAAGTACTGATCCACAAAAGCCGCTGATCATCCTCCAGTATTTTGAACACGAAATTGCTGGGCAATCCCTCGTTGATCGTGAACCGCGCAAAAGAAGTCCTTTCCCGGTTGAGCCGGCACAGGCCGCCGCCTTCAGTCCCCAGCCACAGCTGTTGGTCCGCATCCTCATAAATGGCGTTGACGGTATTGGCAGAAAGACTGTTCACACTGCCCGTATCATTTTCAAAATGCCCTGATACATTGGTAGCAGGGTTGAAGAAATAAATACCCCGGTCGTGTGTGCCCACCCAAATGGTCTTTGACTGATCTTCCAGCAGGCACGATACGAAACTACCCCAGGGCAACAGCCCAATGCGCGTAAACCCATTCGTTGCCCGGTCATACCTGAACAAACAATTACTGGTGCCTGCATAGATATCGCCGCCGCTGGTTTGCAGCAGGTTCACGATAAAATTACTTTTCAATTCATGATCACCCGGCCCGGCCACATAATGCTTTTTTACCTTACCCGTCGTGCGGTCCATGATATCGAGGCCATTCTCAAAAGTGCCGATCCACAACTCATTACCCGTGGCCAGCAAACCATGAATATTGGAGTAAGAGATCCCGTGCGTATTACCCGTGGGTGTGAACTGCGTGATCGTTCCCCTGGCGGGATTCAGTTTGTTCAGCCCCGCATCTTCCGTACCGATCCATATATTGCCATCCCCGTCCTCGCAGATCTCCCGCACGATACTGCCACTGATGCCATGCATCGAAAGATCAGGAAACATCTTTTGAAAACGGTCATACTGCCGCGAATAATAATTGATGCCCCCGAAATAAGTACCCGCCCAGATGCCGCCTTCCCGGTCCTTGCAAAGTGTATACACCGCATTATCCGTTAGCGAATACGGATCGGCCATCTGCCGGCGCAGGTTGGTGAATTGCTGCGTGCGCGTGTCGAGCATGAAAATGCCCGATTCACTCGCAAACCAATATTCCGTGGGAGAGCATTGCAAAATATCGCGGATGGTGATCACCGTCTTATTCTCATTATACGTCAGCACATCTTTATAAGCGCCTGTAGTAATATCAAACTCTTTTAACCCCTGGTTGAAGGTGCCCACGTAAAGCGTGTTGCGGTCGGTCGCATACAATTTGAGTATCCAGTTGGAAGACGCCTTGGGCGAATGGGCAAAAACATTGAAAGATTGAAAAGAACCGCCGCCGGCATCGAAGCGGTACAACAGCCCGTTATCGGTGCCCACCCAGATCACACCCCGGTTGTCACGGCACAAAGTAGTAGCATTGAAAAATTGTTGCGGAGGAAAAGTAGTCAGCGCCTTTGTAGTAAAATTATAACGGCACACCGTGAAGCGGGAGATGAACCACAACTGGCCCGCGCCGTCCGTTGTGATGGCATTGATCTCGGGCAGCGTATCCGAGAAAGCCACCAGCTTTTCCTGGCGGCTGTCGAAAGAAAACAACCCGTTGCGGCAACCCGCCCACAAAATACCCCGGTCATCCTCCTGCAGGCAGCTGATAAAATAAGAAGTAAGATCATGCCCTTTGTTGGGTACGGTATACACTTTAAAGCGATAGCCATCGAAGCGGTTGAGACCGTCTTTGGTGCCAAACCACAGAAATCCCCGCTTATCCTGGATGCTGCAATACACCGTATTGTTCGACAAACCATTCTCCACCTGGTAATGCCGGAAACTGTAGTGCTGTCCATACACCACACCCACACACAACATCCATATGATAAGCAATCCTTTTCTCAATTGGCAAGTCATTTTTTGTCACCCTTAGCCCATTCTTGTCACCCTGACAACTGTCACGCTGAGCCTGTCGAAGCGTTGTCGAAGGGTCTTACCTCCAGCTGTCACGCTGAGCCTGTCGAAGCGTTGTCGAAGGGTCTTACCTCCAACTGTCACGCTGAGCCTGTCGAAGCGTTGTCGAAGGGTCTTACTTCTACCCCCAACTTCCCCCTCCTAAATTACCAACTCTATTTAAATAAAGGATCCTCATTTACAGCCCCTGATACAATTTGATTGCATTTTGACGAGCATTGATATTTTAATATTCAACACACCGCACGTACTTGCAGTCAGTTAAAAGACTTGCCATGTATCTGCTGCTACGTTCATTATTACATCCCGGGCCGGGGTATTATCTCCTCACAAACCCTGCCCATGCTGTCACCCCACAAAGGCATTCTTTTAGCTGCCCATTATTCACACAAAACACAAACTGCATATTATGAAGCACAAAAGACGACTGCTTGGCTTATGTGTCATTACCCTGTTGGCCCTCCTGGGCAGTTTTCCTGCACTGGCGCAACAAAACATTAAAGGCATCATCCGGACACCCGCCGGCGAACCACTCGCAGGCGCTACCATCACCGTTAAAGGTACCAGCCGTTCTGTCGTGGCCGATGCCAACGGCAATTTCAGCATCAATGTACCGGCCGGGACCGTACTGGTCATCAGCTCCGTTGGTTACCAAACCAAAGAAGTGACCGCCACAGCAGAGGAGATCAATGAAACCCTCACCGTGGCAGAAGCATCTTTAAGTGACGTAGTAGTCATCGGCTACCAGTCGGTGAGGAAGAAAGACCTCACCGGCGCTGTAGGCGTCATCAACCCCGCACAGGCCAACCGCAACGTAGCCTCTTCCGTGGCCGAATCCATCCAGGGCCTCGCAGCAGGCGTTACCGTGCGCAACAGCGGTACGCCCGGCGGCGGCGCCAAAATAGATATCCGTGGCGCCGGCACCTTTGCCAACAACAACCCCCTCTACATCATCGATGGTATGTACAGTGATGCTACGCCCGATTTCAACCCAAACGATATCGAGTCCATCCAGATATTGAAAGACGCCTCCGCAGCCGCCATCTACGGCAGCCGCGCCGCCAACGGCGTTATCATCATCACTACCAAGAAAGGTAAAGAAGGCCCCATGACCATTGGTGGCAGCATAAAAAGAGGCGTGCAGGACATCCGCAAACGCTGGGATATGATGAACAACGAGGAATACAAGACCCTCGCCACCCAGTTGTATACCAATGGCGGATTGCCCGTGCCCACCAGCATCACCACCGAATACAATCCCGCCATCAATACCGACTGGCAGGACGAGCTCATGCGCACCGGCAATATCCAGGATTACAACCTGTCACTCTCCGGCGGTAGCAAAACGGCCAACTATTATATCTCTGGCAGTTATTTCAAAAACACTGGCCCTGTTATCGACAACCAGTTCGAGCGCGCCGGCCTCCGCATCAACACCACCGGCAAAAGAGGCCGCTTCACTTTTGGAGAGAACATGCTGTTGTCATACACCCATGAAGACCCGATCGCATCGGACATCTTTACCAATCCTTTCGTCGATATGATAACCATGCTGCCCGTAGTGTCCTTGCAGGACAGGCAGCGCTATGCATCAGCTACCAACCCCGAAGGATGGGGCATTGGTCTCAGCAACGCTTATCTCAATACACTCGCTGCCAACGTGCCGGCGCTCCAAAGCCTCCAGCAGCAGGACCAGTACAACTTTAAAGTAAGAGGTAACTTCTTCGTAGACTTCAACATCCTCAAAGGACTGAACTACCGGTTCAATGTAGGTGCAGAAGCCAGTTTCGATCGCTTCAAAGGTTTCCGCCGCCCAGGCACCATCCGCCAGGGCACACCAAGCCCGCTGGCTACGGCCAATGAGAACCGCGGCAACTTCCGCTCTTTCCTGTATGAGCACACGTTGAACTTCGACCGCACCTTTGGCGCACACCGCATCAGCGCAGTAGGCGGCTTTACCAACCAGACATTCACCAACGAAATACTCACCGGCCAGAAAACAGGATTTGTGCCCGATGCCAATGGCAACTACAACCTCACAAACCTGCTGCAGGGACAGGATGCACAAACCACCAGCAGCACCAACAAATGGAACAACGTTGGTTTCCTCGGTCGCGTGAACTATAGCTACCTCGAAAAATATTTGGTAAGCCTCACTTTCCGCCGCGATGGCAGCTCACTCTTTGGGCCCGACTACCGCTGGGGCAATTTCCCCTCCGGTTCAGTAGCCTGGCGCCTGAGCCAGGAAGATTTCTTCAAAGTGGATTGGATCAATGACCTGAAAGTGCGCGCATCTTATGGAGAATTGGGCAACAGTGAATTCCTGCGCCCCTGGCAATACTATGGTTCCATCAATCCTTTCCCACGTGCAGTGTTTGGTCCCAACGAAGTGGAACAGCTCGGCGCCATCAATACACAGCTGGCCAATGCCGACCTGCGCTGGGAAACCAAGAAGACGACCAACTTTGGTGTAGACGCGGCCCTGTTCAACAACAGGCTGTTGCTCACTGCTGAATACTTCATAGCAAAGACCAACGATGTACTCGTGGACCTGCCCATTAGCCTCACCACCGGCAATGCAGGCGGCAACCCACCCGTGAATGCCGCTTCCATAAAAAATACAGGATTGGAACTGAGCGCCACTTACCGCAGTCCCAATGCAGGCGATTTCCGTTGGGATGTAACCCTGAACTTTACGACCATTAAGAACAAAGTCACCAGCTTTGGCGACACCACCACCAAATACACGCAGATCGGTGATGCCCGCACACAACTGGGCCGCTCGATAGGCGAGTGGTACGTGCTGAAATCAGACGGCATCTTCCAAAGCCAGGCCGACATAGACGCCCACGTCAACAAATCAGGTCAGAAACTACAACCCTGGGCGAAACCCGGTGATATTCGTTATTTAGATTCCGATGGCGATGGCATCCTCAACACCGATAAGGACCGTGTATACGCAGGCACACCCTGGGCCGACTTCGAAGTAGGCATGATCCTGAATGGCGCTTACAAAAATTTCAGCCTTAGCATGCAGTGGTACGCCGTAGTAGGCAACGACGTTTACAACCGTCCCCGCTACCAGGTAGACCGCATGGACCAGAACACCAACTACCGCAAAGGCGCCAATCCATGGACACCGCAAAACACCAACACCAGTATGCCACGCGCAGCCATAGGCGCTCCGGATCAGGGCATTCAGTACAACGTGCTGCCACAAACAGACCGTTGGCTCGAAAGCGGTTCTTACCTGCGCCTGCGCAATATCGAGTTGGGATACACGATTCCTAAAAGCGCCCTGAACTATATCGGCTTCACATCAGCCCGTGTATTTGTAAGCGCGCAAAACCTGCTCACGTTTACCAACTACTCCGGCCTCGATCCGGACATTACCGGTGTCAACATCTTCGAACGCGGACTGGACAACGGGCAATATCCCGCGCTCCGCATCTTGAGTGTAGGCGCCAACTTCGGATTTTAATTGATTAAGCACAACAACTACAGCAAAATGAAAAAACACATCATATACCTGTTGGCCGGCACGCTGCTCATAGCAGCCTCCTGCAAGAAGTCGACAGAACTCGATATACCCAATCCCAACGTGCCCGATGAATCCAACTTCTGGCAAACAGCAGGCGATGCCCTGCTGGGCGTAAATGCCGTCTATGGCAACTTCTACCGCAACGGTGCCCCCTTTAGCCGCTGGCAGCCGTTTTACATGGACGTGCGCTCCGATGATGGCTACAGCACCAGCGGCTGGAACGAGCTGCGCAGCATTAGCGCGTTGAACATTACCCAATACAGCTTTGAGGTGAACTACGACACCTGGGGCCACCACTGGCGGGGCGTATACCGCGCCAACCAGGTATTGGCCTATGTGCCGGAGATCGACATGGACCAAACGCTGAAGAACCGCTACCTCGGCGAAGCAAAGTTTTTACGCGCCTTGTATTACTACAACCTCGTCACCATCTGGGGCAGCATTCCCCTGGTACTCGATCCGTCCAATCCGTCCGACAAACCATCGCAGGTGCCGCAGGAACAAGTGTGGGCGCAGATCGAAAAAGACCTTACGGAAGCCGCTGCCGCACTGCCACCTTCCTATACAGGCGATGATATTGGCCGCGCTACCAAAGGTTCCGCTTTTGGCCTGCTGGGCCGCGTATACCTGCAGCAGAAAAAGTACCAGCCTTGCGCCGATGCCCTCGCATACTTTATCACAGGTCCGGGTACATCATTATACAACCTCACTACCAACTACGCCGACAACTTCAGGCATACGACGGAGAACAATCCTGAATCCATCTTTGAAGTACAGTTCAAGATGCGCCCGGAAAATGGGGGAGACGATGGCCCTACTTCCAACGTAGGCACCAGCCGCGCGCCTTTCTTTGCACCGCCCACCAACGGCTTCACCGATGCCAATATGCACCGTTGGGTAGTACATGAGTTCCTGAAAGAAACGACCGCCTCCGGTGGCAGGGACCCGCGCCTGGCCATCACCGCGCTCTATGATTCTACCGATGTAAGAGGACCGGATTTCACAGTGGTATATGGACTCACCTTTACGGCCCGCAACTTCGACAACAATATGAAGACAAGGGTATGGTACCGCAAGTACCTCGATGATTACTTCCGCATCAATGAATTTGAAGTATTCAACAGCCCCATCAACTTTCGCGTCATCCGCCTCGCTGATGTGTACCTGATGTATGCCGAAGCCTTGAATGCATTGAACCGCACTACAGATGCCTATACCTGGGTCGACAAAGTGCGTCAGCGTGCAGGACTGCGGTTGCTGTCGGTCGTAAGGCCCGGAATGACGCAGGCTCAATTCCTCACCCAGTTGCAGCACGAACGCATCACAGAGCTTACCGGCGAAAGCCTGCGCTGGAATGACCTGGCGCGTTGGGGTTATTTCGATGATGCCACCAAGCTGGCCGAACTGAAAGCAAGAGATTCGGAATTTGCCAACTTTCAATTGAACCGCAACAAATACATGCCGATCCCCCAATCCGAAATCGACATCAACCCCAATCTCAAACAAAACCCGAACTGGTAACAGAGCTTTGTCACCCTGACCGCTGTCACGCTGAGCGCTGTCACGCTGAGCGCTGTCACACTGAGCGATGTCACGCTGACCGCTGTCACACTGAGCGCTGTCACGCTGAGCCTGTCGAAGCGTTGTCGAAGTATCAAAGGGCAGCTCACCCTGATTCAAATGAATACGCCCGTCAACGACGGTTTGCCTTGCAAAGGATATTGCCCGGCCCTTTGGGGCCGGGCCTACCATGATCAGCTTCTTTTTGGGCTTTAGCCCAATTCATAAAATCAATTGGAATGAAAGCCTTACAAAGTTTCCTGTTTTTAGTACTCGTTACAGTTACCCTGTCCACCAATGCCCAAACTAAACAAGCAGGCAGACCCATCTGGACGGCAGCCCAGGCCAATGCCTGGTACGACAAACAACCCTGGCTGGTAGGCGCCAACTTCCTGCCCAGCACCGCCATCAATGAGCTGGAAATGTGGCAGGCCGAAACATTCGACACCGCCACCATCGCCCGCGAACTGTCCTGGGCAGCCAACATTGGCATGAATACCATGCGCGTGTTCCTCCACGACCTCGCCTACAAGCAGGACCCCGAGGGATTCAAAAAACGCATCGACATCTTCCTGCGCATAGCCGCCCGCTACAAGATCAAACCGTTATTGGTGTTGTTCGATTCCTGTTGGGACCCGTTCCCCCACACCGGCAAGCAGCATGAGCCCGCGCCTTTTCTGCACAACTCGGGCTGGGTGCAAAGCCCCGGCGCCGATGCACTGAAAGATCCAAAGCAATACCCACGGCTGAAGAAGTATGTAACGGATATTGTAAAACGCTTTGGCAAAGACAGCAGGGTAGTGGGCTGGGATGTGTGGAATGAGCCCGACAATACCAATGGCAGCAGCTACGGCCGCTTTGAGCCCTATGAGAAAGTGGACCTGGTACACAAACTGCTGAAAGAAGTATTTGTATGGACACGCGCTGCCAATCCGGCGCAGCCCATCACATCGGGCATATGGATCGGCAACTGGGCCAGCCACGATAGCCTGCGCCCCATCGAGAAGCTGATGCTCGAAGAGTCCGACATCGTTTCTTTCCACAACTACGACAATGCCGCTGAATTTGAAAAGCGCATACAGTGGTTGCAGCGCTATGGCCGCCCCATCATTTGCACCGAATATATGTCGCGTGGTAATGGCAGCACCTTTGAAGGCTCCATGCCGGTGGCGAAGAAGTACAGGGTAGCGGCATTCAACTGGGGACTGGTAAGCGGTAAATCACAAACCATTTTCCCCTGGGACAGCTGGCAGAAGAAATATACCGCCGAACCCAACCTCTGGTTTCACGATATATTCCGGAAAGACGGCTCTTCTTACAAGACCGCCGAAACCGACCTGATCAAACAACTCACCGGAAGGCTGTCACCCTGAATCGCTGTCACCCTGAGCTTGTCGAAGGGGTGTCGAAGGGTCATACAAAACGTTTCTTGTCACACTGAGCCCGTCGAAGTGTTGTCGAATGGCTTTAAAAGAACACTCAATGAACACATTCAAAAAGATAATCCCCTTTCTGCTGATCGCTGCCCTCGCAGGCAGCACACCCTATTGCGGCAAATCCGGCAACAACCAGCCCGCACCGCCGCCGGCAGTCGACACCACCAAATTTACCAACCCGCTCCTCAGCGGTTCCGATCCCTGGGTCACCAGCAAAGACGGTGTTTACTACTACACCCACACGCTGGGCAACAAGGTAGCGATCTGGAAAACCACGGCCATGTCCAAACTGTCGATGGCCACCCGCAAGGATATATTCCTGCCAACACCCGGCACACCCACCTCATCCAATATCTGGGCGCCGGAGATTCACTACCTCGATGGCAAATGGTATTGCTATTATACCGCCGGCGCCGGACCCGATGAGACCCAGCGCACCTGGGTGCTGGAAAACAGCAGCGCCGATCCTACCACCGGCACCTGGACGGATAAAGGGCGACTCTTTACCACCAATACCGATTTCTGGGCCATCGATGGCACCATACTGGAATACAATGGCAGCCGCTACTTCGTGTGGAGTGGCCGGCCCAATCCACCGATTTTAAATCAGAATATTTACATCGCGGCCATGAGCAACCCTTATACCTTGCAAGGCCCTGCTACTATGATCAGCAAGGCGGAACTTTCCTGGGAAACGAATGGTGCGCCGGTCAATGAAGCACCGCAGGTGTTGAAAAACAGCAGTGGCAAAACCTTCCTCATCTATTCAGCCAGCGGCTGCTGGACAGACGACTATGCATTGGGTATGCTGACGCTGAAGGATGGTGGCAACCCATTGGTAGCTGCCGACTGGACGAAGAACCCGCAACCGGTATTTGTAAAGAAGCCGGAGAATAAAGCCTACGCACCTGGACACAATGCCTTTTTCAAATCAGTCAACGGTGCCGAAGACTGGATCATCTACCACGCCAACAACAATAGTGGTGACGGCTGCTCCGAAAAGCGCAACATCCGCATGCAGAAGTTTACCTGGAATGCAGATGGTACGCCGAATTTTGGAATACCGGTAACGCCGGGGATGATGGTAGAGAAGCCGAAGGGGGAGTAGAAAACGTACAAGTAAAAACTGTTACTTATTATCCTATAATTCTTCAATATTATAGACAGGCATTTCATCAAAAGTTCTGCCATTCAACAACCTGCCAGCTTTTTTCTTGTTGGTACCGCCCCATTGTTTGAAGAAGAAAGGGACGGCAGCATTTTGGCATTGATCCATTATGTCCAGTGCCCATTCAGCTTTCATTGGGCGTGCTTTGGGACCACTTTCTCCTCCAACAATCACCCAGTCAATATTATCAAGGTTAATATTAGGTAGCGGCCCGATAAGCGGCTCACAAGACAGAAATTTTATACGGGCATTTGTATTGCGTAAGTAATCGATTCGATCAATCACTTTATTATTTTCAACCGATACTCCCATCCATATATTATGACTCCATCTTAGTTCCCGATGCAATTCCATCAAACGATCAGCGCGTTTTGTAAGTACTTGAAAGGTGTGTTGTGGATTCTCATTCATCACATGGAATACCTTTTGAATAAAGTCCAGCGGAACGTCTTTATGAAATAGATCAGACATGGAATTTACGAAGACAACTTTTTGACGTTTCCAAGTATACGGGATACTTAAAGCTTCTTCATGAAGAGCCAAGCGAAAACCTCCCTTGTATTTATCGATGCCCATTGCCTGCAAACGCTTGGACATTATTTCGGCATAGCAGTATTTGCAACCAGCAGAAATCTTATTACATCCTGTTACCGGATTCCAGGTCATTTCTGTCCATTCAATGCTTGAAGCTGCCATAGCTATATGATTTTAAAATAAACCTTTTTATCTTTACTCTTAAAATATGTGTAATCTAAGTAATATGCACCGCTATTAGCAAGATATTCTCCATTTTCCTTACAAAAAACAACTTTCTTCATTTTCATCAACTCATACAACACTGTTTTTGTATGAGTTTGTTTAAACTCGTTTCTTAAAGTAAGTTCATACACTTCTACATTACTCAATA
Organism: Niastella sp.; assembly: GCA_017744515.1. Lineage (GTDB taxonomy): Bacteria > Bacteroidota > Bacteroidia > Chitinophagales > Chitinophagaceae > Paraflavitalea. The sequence goes on along the minus strand of JAGIBF010000010.1, from coordinate 96,510 downwards.
TTTTCTGGCGTAATCCATTTAAAACTTGGCTTTTTAAAAAATCGATCTCGCGACTATGGTCTACTTGCTCAAATTGGCTATCAAATAAAGTAGCAGTCTTTTTTTGTGAAAACCCCTTTCCTTTAACTGGATCAAGTTTCCATTTTGCGTCAACCATCTTTTCTAATCCATATATGTTTGATGTTATAAAAAATAGAGCATAATAATTTCCCTTTCCTCGCTCAATGTAATGTGAGCAAGTATAAAACCGATTATTATAGGATAAGGCACCCTTTATCTCGTTTATAAACTCAAATACATTGTCAATCTTATCGTTGATAATTCGGTGATTGGATGGGAAAAATGAAAATATAAAATTCCGTAAATCTTCATAGCAGGCTCTATTTGGATCGTTGAGGGCAATGTCCTTGAACCGATACATCTGCATTACGGGTAAAAACAATATAATTTCCGTATGCTCATTTTTAATTAAGCTATAAATTTTATCACTGTGGATTTGCGAATAGCCATATGGGTCAATAAATACCAAAGTTCGCTCCTTTGAACTGTATGAGTTTATTCTTGCGGAAGCGATTTGCAGCATTTTATCCGCATCTGTGTTGTAATATTCGTAGGTACAATTCTCTATTTTATCAGAATCAAGAATTCTTTGGACATTTTGAATTTTATGGCTTTCAATATCATTGATATTTATAGATATTGGTTTCAGAGGCTTTCCCCTCTGTTTAATTATCTCGTTCACAGCCTTAATACTTCTATTTGTAATAAGAGGGCTTCCAATATTCCCATCTTTATACACACCTATACCACAGTATATGTCATATAAATTTATTTTATTGACAAAAGGGGTAAGCCCTAATACTGTCAAAAAGTTTAGCAAGTATTTCTCATACAAGTCTAATTTAGCTTGAGAATGAGGTAGGACAATTTCCTTGACTTTGTTTTTTTCATTGGCATCCATTTTCAAATATACTAATTTATTTAGCACGCCATAGCTTGATTAAAAATCTTGATATAAAGCAAGTTTTAAAACTGACAGGGTTAAAATCAGATGTTATGAAGCGTTATGCCATGGTCTGGAACCGATGCAGTAATCTGTCAGTCCGACATGGCAGTTGGCCGTATTTATTTCAATCTCAATATCCAACAACGAATTGTACTTTTATCATCGAAAAGAAAGAAATCAATGCCCATAATAAAGGTGGTCGACTACTCTCCAACCTGGCCAATTGCATTCGAAGAGCTAAACAACCTATACAAGGAGAAACTGCACGGCTTGTACAAGGCTATCGAACACGTAGGCAGTACTTCCGTTCCCGGGCTGGCAGCCAAACCAGTACTCGATATAGACATCGTTGTCGAAGCTACTGCCGACCTGACCGCTATCATACAAGGACTTTCATCGTTAGGATACTACCACATAGGCGACAGGGGCATACCGGGCAGGGAAGCATTCAAAAGACTTGATGACTCAGTACCATATGCTTCAGGAAAAAAGAACTGGATGGAACATCACCTGTACGTTTGCCGCGAAGGCAGCGCCAGCCTGCAAAACCACCTTACCCTGCGCAACTACCTCAGGTCAAACCCATCTGCCATGAATGAATACGCAACACTCAAACGCAAGCTGGCGCAAGCACATCCAACCAATATGAATGACTATATGGAAGGTAAATCAGCATTCATTGCATCCATTCTCATCCGGGAAGGAATGACCGATACAGAGGTAGCCGCCATTATTCAGCAAAACAAAGCAAGCAGGTAATGAACTATTACTTTATCAGACAACCAAGCGACAAAAAGATCGTAGGCATCAACGACGGAAGCGTACAGGCCGAAATAGTTGAATCGAAATGGAAGAATAAAAAGGAGTTGAAACGATACACCGAACAGTATATTTTGGGCATACTTGATTCGCTGAACAGGATGGAAAAAGGGGAAGTGATCCAACCACCGGTATTGGAGCACATTAAAGTCAGGCCCGGCGCTATACTTACCGATTTCCTCTCTTTTTCAGAAGCCTATGCAGGCGGCGGATACCTGATATCCGAAAAAGTCAGGAAAGTTTTGGAGGCGCATCACATCAATTGCCGCTTTTACAACGAGATCGGATTATTCCACAAGGACAAGAAGATAGAAGGCTATAGTAACCTTCACTTGCTTCCCCTGAAATACAGGGACGCTTTTTCTTTTGAGCACTCAGTCTTTTTTACTGGTCTCAAGTTGGCAGGGAAGACATTGCAATACGCTAAGAATTTTGACGAATTTACTACCCTGCAGGAAGAAGGAAAGATGCTTAAATATGAAGTACTGGCTTTAAACGGTGCAATCATTGGCAACCTGGATATGTTTACTTTTGATATGCACCCAAGAATATACGTTTCCGAGCGGTTAAAAGAAGCTTTGGAAACGGCGGTAGTAACAGGGATTCGATACCATGAACCCGACGAGCCAACACTAAATATCATTTAACATAGCTTGAAGAGGCCTAATTAATGTTAAGTCCCAACCGCTTCAGGCGCCGACTTAATACTGAATATACAACCCGCAACAATACTCGCTACAGAAAAAGACAAAATAAGCGTTTCCGTTAACCGGCCGCGCCCTAATATCAATAGGGTCGTACATATGCCGGCTATCGACATCCCAATTAAAATAGCCTTCGCCAACAGGGGATGCACATGCCCTTTGTTGAGCAGCCTGAACACTATATAATAAACAATCAATGTGGGCAGCGAGAAGAATAATGAATAAAAAAATACAACTGGATACAGATCAACCAATTCTATGATTTCACCTGAAATGGGGACGAAAATAAACTCATAAACAGAAGGCATCAATGGCGCTAATAGCAAGGTGGTTAACCAATGTTTAAAAAGATAGCCCTGTTTCATAATAGGTGCTGGGGGTTAGCAGTAAATATAATACATGCAGACAAATCGTTAAAATTGTTTAACCCAATCCTTTCTTCCACCACTTTAACATGGCTGATAGTATTCGTTTAGTAGTTTCAGGTATGATTAAATTTTTACTCACCACCATACTTGCCACTACGGCATGTCTGGCAAATGCTCAAACCGTCATCGTAAACCCGGACGGCACACACTCCATCGCAATAGGTGGACAAGGAGGAGCACCAACCATCATCGTAAATCCCAATGGTACACATACGGTAGTGCATAAGTCAGCCGGCCATTCTATTGCCGTAGGGCCTGATGGAAAACACACGGTAGTGGTCGGGGATGATAAGCCGGGACCGAAGGTCATTGTGCATCCCAACGGGCAGCACTCGGTGATGCACAAAATAGACGGCCATTCCATTGTAGTTGGCCCCGATGGCCGCAACACGGTGATCGTCACCTCCGGCATACCCGGAGCCGCCCAGGTCATTATCCATCCCGATGGAAGCAATACGGTCATTCATGCAACCGAAACACATACCACGATAACAGGTTCGGGTGGACGTACCTCACTTTCACAACACCAGCTTTCCCTGATTTGGATAATAGCCCTTACCTTGTACCTGGGAAATTGATAAAACGCCCGCTACATGAACTTCGACCCCCAAAATAAAGTAGTACAACTCTGCGCCCGCGGCATAGAGCAGGAGGGGAAAGGACTTCCGGAAGAAGCCGCGAAGTTGTACAACGAAGCCTGGGCCATGGCGGCCAACGATATTGAAAAGTTTACCGCCGCCCATTATGTAGCCAGGCACCAGGCAACTACCAGTGATAAATTAACCTGGGACAAAATAGCGCTGCAACATGCGTTGAATATTGAAGATGATTCCGTCAAACCAGTCTTGCCCTCCCTGTATTTGAATATCGGCAAATGCTATGAAGACTTGCGCGACCAGGACAAGGCAAAAGAAAACTACCTGGCCGCTTTATCCTTTATTGACTGGCTGCCCGATGATGGCTATGGCAATATGATAAGAGCAGGAATAACGAAAGCTCTCGGAGAGATTTGAAATTCAAAAGGTGACTAACCAGGACGCCGGAAAGCAGGACAAATAAAACATCGGTTTCATCCTTCCTTACTTTCCGTATTCCCGGTATGATGATCGTCTTACAGACTTCCGGCAACGGAGTTCCTGCTGAAACAGGCCCCGGCAAAACCACCAGAGATTGCAGGATGCATCCCGGTTGGCTGTTGCACAGATAGCTTTCTGATGTTTAAGAGAACTACTGAACAACGATTGCCAGGGTAAGTGCGAGGTAGCAGTGTACTGCCGTTGCCGGTGCTGCTAATTGAATCATCGTATGTGTAGTGATACATTAAGTTGGTCATGGCCAGAGTAAACAACAGAAGATAAGCACCACACATTGGCCATCGTGCTTCGCTGTACTGCAAACGGGTATTGATCAGTTACCAACTTGTGATGTACAACGCCAACATGAATAAACCATTTAAGAGAAGTTAGTCGCGAATAAAATCTCCAGACAAACGTACAACATCGCGATACCCGTTTCCAAATTTATTTTGTTTTTAGTTTCTGATGAATCCTGATGATTTCTGAAGGTTTCTGATGAATTCATAATGAATCTATCAGAAACTGTAAGAAACTGTAAGAAATCAAAAAAGAAAAATTTGGAAACCGCATTACCGGGATAGTATATTCGACGCTTGCTGTTTGAGGCGAACAATAGAATAGAAATGGGAAAGATTCCGGGAAAGGGAATAAAAGAGTAACCGGAACGAAAAACGAAGAGAGGATACAAGGTAGATAGTACGTGGATGGTACGTAGATAGTACGTAGATCAGCCGTAGATAGTACGTACAAATGCCCTCTAACCCAAAAACAGGTGCAATTTGCAAAAAAGGGCAGGGCTGGCTGTGTCTATTGATTATTAAGCCAAACAGTCATACATACCGGGAATGATCCTCCTGTAAAAGTTGAGGAGATTGTTGCCTATAACCTACTCCTGAAAAAAACAACCTCCCTGGCGTCATTTTTATAAGTGAACCGATATAGCGTGATCATATGGAGCAAACAAAGCAACAGCACAACCAGGATAACCTCCTGTGGTACAAAGACGCCATTATCTATGAACTCCACATCAAAGCCTTTTGCGACGGCAATGGCGATGGGACCGGCGATTTCACAGGCCTCCTCGAAAAACTCGATTACCTCGAAGGGCTCGGCGTTACCGCCATCTGGCTGCTGCCGTTTTATCCCTCGCCGCTGCGCGATGATGGCTACGATATAGCCGACTACTACAGCATCAATCCTTCTTATGGCGATATAGAGCAGTTTAAAAACTTCCTCGACGCCGCCCACCAGCGCAACCTGAAGGTCATTACCGAGCTGGTCATCAACCATACCTCCGATCAGCACCCCTGGTTTCAGCGCGCCCGGATGGCGCCGAAAGGTTCGGTGGAAAGAGATTATTACGTGTGGTCCGATGATCCGACGCAGTACAAAGATGTCCGCATCATCTTCCAGGACTTTGAAGCCTCCAACTGGTCCTGGGACCCCGTGGCCGAACAGTACTACTGGCACCGGTTCTTTCACCACCAGCCCGATCTCAATTACGATAACCCCACCGTGCAGGAAGAAGTATTTCGCATCATCGACTTCTGGTGCCAGCTGGGCGTCGATGGATTCCGGCTCGATGCGGTGCCTTATCTCTACGAGCGCGAGGACACCAATGGTGAAAACCTGCCCGAAACGCATGCTTTCCTCAAAAAGCTGCGCAAGCATGTAGATACCCATTACCCCGCCACCGTATTACTGGCAGAGGCCAATATGTGGCCCGAAGATTCGGCTTCCTATTTTGGCGAGGGCGATGAATGCCACATGAACTACCACTTCCCGGTGATGCCACGTATATTCATGGCACTGCGCATGGAAGACCGTTATCCCATCACCGATATATTCGATCAAACACCACCCATACCCGACAACTGCCAGTGGGCCATCTTCCTGCGCAACCATGATGAGCTTACCCTCGAAATGGTCACCGATGAGGAACGCGATTACATGTACAAGGTCTACGCCAAAGACCCCAAAGCACGCATCAACCTCGGTATACGCCACCGGCTGGCGCCCCTGGTGGAGAACAACCGCCGCAAGATCGAACTGCTCAACTTCCTGCTCTTCTCACTCAAGGGCACACCGGTGATCTATTATGGTGATGAGATCGGCATGGGCGATAATTTCTACCTTGGTGATCGTGATGGCGTACGCACACCCATGCAATGGTCGCCCGACAGGAATGCGGGCTTCTCCAAAGCCAATCCCCAGAAGCTCTACCTGCCCCTCATTCTCGATCCCGAATACAATTTTGAGTCTGTCAACGTGGAAACCCAGGCGCAGAACCCTTCTTCGCTGCTCTGGTTCATGAAGCGCATGATCACCATGCGCCGCAAATACAAAGCATTTGGCCGGGGCGATATGACCTTCGTGCCGGTAGACAATCCCAAGGTGCTGGCCTTCATACGTACCTTCGAAGAAGAACAAATACTGGTGGTCATCAACCTGTCCAAGTTCTCCCAGGCGGCCGAACTGGACCTCGCGGCCAATAAAGGTTATCAGCCCATCGAAATATTCAGCAGGAACAAATTCCCGCTCATCAAAGACAACATACCCTACCTGCTCACACTGGATGCCTACGCCTGTGAATGGTTTGAACTGGAGAAAGCATACGATGCAGAGCCTGAATCGGCAGCAACGCCGGTGCTTACCATTGCCAACTGGCACGACCTGGTAAGTACCGACACGCGCGAAGAGCTGTCGGCTGTGCTCACCAACTGGTTACCCAAAACACCCTGGTTTGTCGACAAGGACCGGGCTATCCATTCCTTGTCGGTCATCAGCCAGGTAGAAGTGCCCATGGAAAAAGGCAGTGCCTGGATATTGTTGATAGAAGTGAATTTCGAAAACGGCCTGCCACAGTGGTACCAGCTGCCACTGACCACTGTAGGTCAGGGCGAGCTGGAAAAATATGCAACCGCTTTCCCCTGGGCATTTATTGGTCGCATCACCGTGGGCAATATGGAACGGCAGCTATGCGATGCCCTGTTCTGCGATAACTTCCAGGCCACCCTCCTGCAAAACATGGCGGCAGAGAATGTGCTCAAATTGAAAGGAGCAACCATCCGGTTCAACAGCAACGATGCCATTCGCCAATACGTCAACAGTGGCGCCGTCATCCGTTCGAGGGCCGTAGCCTCCATGTCTGGCTACACTGCCATTGTGTACGACAACAATTTCTTCCTCAAAGTATACCGGCAGGTAGAAACCGGCACCAACCCCGATGTGGAAATGACCGCTTATTTTACGGAACAGGTACCCCTGTCCGTGGTGCCCGGTTTTGCAGGCAGCATCGAATGGGCTACCAACAAAGAAAAGATTACCCTGGCCATGGCGCAGGACCTCGTAGAGTTTCACGGCAATGGCAGCACGTTCATGCTCGAACGGCTGGGCAATTTCAATGATAAAATATTGGCCCGGTCCGAAGAGCAATTACCGGCCTTCGAACTCGAAGGCCGGCTCACCAGCCCTGTAGCTTACGAGTCGTTGTCAGAAAAATTACGCGAAATTCTGGGCGCTCCATTGGCAGAAGGCGCCAGACAGGTGGGAGAGGCGCTGGCCGCTTTTCATAAGGCATTGGACAGCACCATAGGTGGTAAAGACTTTGCGCCGGAAAATTTTTCGCTGCACTACCAGCGCTCCTTATACGCAGGATTGCAAACACTCGTGAGAAGCGCTTTCGACGACCTCGCCCGCAAGATCGATACCCTGCCGGAAAATATCCAGGCAGAAGCGCGCAGCCTGCTGCAAAGAAAAAATGAGGTGCTGGACTTCTTCAAAAAGATCTATAGCAAAAAACTGGACATCGTCAAAACACGCATACATGGGCATTTCACTCTTGAACAAGTGCTGTTTACCGGACGTGATGTATCATTCCCGTACCTCGGTGGCGATCCCGGTCGCCCTTTCAGCGAAAGGAGGTTGAAGCGTTCGCCCTTCCGTGACATCACAGCCATGATCCGTTCGTTCTATTACGTGGCGGAGCAGGCCCTTCGGAACGACCGCATCAAACCAGAAGACCTGCCTGTACTTACGCGGTGGTACAAACTATGGACCCACTATGCCACCAATTTCTTTATGGAAGCCTACCTGACCACGGCAGACTCGCCACCATTCATCCCTGCCGGTAAAGACGAGTTTGCCACTTTACTCCACATTTACCTGCTGGAAATAGCCTTGCAGGACCTCCAGGACGAGCTCGACAACCGCCCCGCATGGGTAGCTGTCCCCCTGCACCTGATCCTGGCCATCCTCGACGAAGAATAACCTTTCACACAAAGGCTTATACTGCGTGGCCCCGTAAAATGGTGCCAGTAATCAAAATAAAATTCAAAAATTATTTTGCGAAACCATGTGGTTGCTTATATATTTGCAACCACATGGTTTCTTATACTATAAAATCAAAGACAATGAGAAAGTTAAAATTACAGGTACAAATCACAGTAGACGGGTACATCTCCGGGGCCAATGGAGAATATGATTGGATGACGTTTAATTGGTCCGACGACATCAAGGATTATGTAGAGGAGATCACGCAGCCCGTTGATCTTATACTGTTGGGCAGGAACCTCGCTACTGGTTTTATCCCTCATTGGGCAGCGGTAGCACAAGACGATGATAACCCTGAAAAACAAGCCGGCATCAAGTATTCCGAAACCCCAAAGATCGTGTTCAGCAAGACCCTTAAAAAATCAGAATGGGATAACACTACTGTAGAAAACGGCGACTTCGTACAACGAATTCAGGAACTGAAAACCCAGGAGGGCAATGACATCATAGTATATGGAGGCGGGCAATTCGTTTCTTCATTACTCAGGGAACAACTGATCGATGAATTGCACCTCTTCATCAACCCGGCCATTATCGGAAAAGGAATGCCAATTTATCAGCAGGTAAGCGTCATGCAACGATTGGAAATAATAAAAACCGTTCAATTCCAATGCGGTATTGTTTTACTGAAGTATCAACTGAAAAAATAAAATCACATGAAGAAATATAAAGTCGTATTCTGGCTCACAGCCGGTATCATGATGCTCTGGTTTGGTATAGGGCCATTATTTGCCTATGACGATCCGGATAGTTTACAGGTGATACAACGTTTGGGATATCCCCTGTATTTTAGTCCGATGCTCACCTGCTTTAAAGTGCTGGGTGTTATCGCGGTGGTGGTACCGCTCGTGCCGGACCGGCTGAAAGAATGGGCATATGCCGGTTTCGGGATCGATCTCATTTGTGCCATTATTGGGTTCCTGGTCGTCGATGGATTTGGATCTGCGGAAGTTTTTTTACCGGTAACTGCATTATTTATTGTTGTTCTGAATTACTTTGCCTTCGATAAACTAAAGTATGTACATACGTAGAGATATTTTCCAGGCCATTGCCGACCCCACCAGGAGAGCCATCATAACCCTGATTGCCTTTCAAACCATGACACCCAATGCGATCGCCGAACATTTCGATATCACCCGCCAGGCAGTGTCCAAACACTTGCGTATTTTAACCGAATGTGAGCTGGTGAAACAGCAATCGGAAGGGCGGGAAATTTATTATCAACTTCAAATCAACAAAATGAAAGAGATTGATAAATGGTTGGATCAGTTCAGGAAAATTTGGGAAACCCGGTACAGTCAGTTGGATACACTGTTGGCAAACATAAAAGATAAGAAGAAGAAATGAATACCAGATTGCAATTCGATTTTCAGGTAAACAGGGCAGATAACACACTTAGATTGATTCGTGAGTTTTTAGCGGAGCGGCCATTGGTCTGGGACTGCTACACAAAGAGCGACCTGCTTGATCAATGGTTTGCCCCAAAGCCAATGAGTACCCTTACCAGGTCCATGGAGTTCAAAGAAGGTGGCCACTGGCACTATGCGATGGTGGATGTGGAAGGAAATAAATATTGGGGGTTGACAAAATATGTAGAGATCAAACCTATTGATTACTACACTGCAGTGGATGCCTTCAGTAATGAGCAAGGAGAAATTAATAACAACCTTCCCCGCGCTCGGTGGAAAGTGGAGTTTTCAGAAAGCGGGGGCAATACCATAGTCCATACACGTGTGCAATATAATTCGTTGGCCGATTTAGAATCGGTCATTGAAATGGGAATGCAGGAAGGAATGCGCCTTACATTGGAGAAACTGGATGAATTGTTGTCGACTTTCTGATGCCAGCATCACAACGCACGCTTGCCACGCCTGATGGTAACCTTTGCGCCTTCCTCTTTCACCTCATACCAGTTCACCACAGTTTGTCCCTGCTCAGTAGTCAGGTAAGGGTTGATCGCATCTTTGATCGTAAAGTTATCTTTAAACGTCAGGTAGATCTCATAAAAATAAGCCCAGCTGTCACCCGCTTCATTAGCAAATAGGATAGTCCCTCCGCCAGATACATTTTTGGGATACTGCCTGCCATCGATATAAAACACACCCGTTGGTGACGCTTCTATAAAATGCTGCCCCGATGCATCGAAAAACAAACGGCTCTTTTTATCCACCGTATACGTCTTCCCATCGCTTACCCACACCTGTTTCCGGGCGGAGGCATTTCGCATTTGCTCATACAGCGCCACCTGCTGCTCCCGGGGTAGCTTGTTGATCATCTCGGCAGATAGAGCGCCTGCATCAAACAATACCACGGCCGCCTTCGTAAGCTGGCTGTTCGTATAAAAATGCTGCGGCCTGCCACTAAGCAGTTCTTTATTGCCCCGGTCATCTATACAATAAAAAGACTCGTCATTCCCTTTCTTATTACCCACGATAGCTATAAAATGCTGCTCCGTTTCACGCATGAACACGATCTTGTCATAAGTGCCATACTGCCTGTTGCCCGACCGGATGATCCATTGACCATTGGGTTGTAATGCGGCAAATTGTACATGCGATTCACGTGGTACTTTATAGGGATCAAGCCTTTCACAGGCGGCTCTGATCAATATATCCTCCTGCGTCAGGTCATTCCTCCGCTTGCCATGCTCGATGGCCGACAACTTCCCATCAGGCTGCCGGATCACCAGCGAAGCAATGACTCCCTGGTCATCCAACCACCAGCAGGATAGAAATTTTTCTACACGCTCACCCGGGTTCAATGTCAATACAGGTTCATAGGTAACCTGTGCAGTCGTATTTTGTGTTATCAATAACACAGATACAATAAAACAGCCGATCAGTTTCATGCTGCAAAGAAAGCTACATGGCAGCGTCACCCGCAGCTAAACCTGCATGAAGTGATAGAAGCGGCGAATTAATTGAAAGACGTTGTTTGAAACAGACCATGCAAAAGCCCTGCATTTCCATGCAGGGCTTATCTATGCTATGCATGTTCATCAGACGCTGACTTACTCTTTGACGAATCTTGCTACCTGTTTCTTACCCAGTTCATCCACATACTGCAGGAAATAGATCCCGGCAGCATGATGACCAAAAGGAATGTCTACAATATTACTGCCTGCATTAAAAGGTACCTGCTGGCGGTGAACGATCCTGCCCGTCGCATCCGCAATCACCATATTTGGTCGGTAAGACTGTCCGGCCCGTATCATTACCGTGATGGTTTCACGTGCAGGATTGGTCACATACACCAAACCACTGCGCAGCCCTTCACCACTCACTACCTGGATGGTGCGCGAATACGAGAAGCGCCCATTGATGTCCACCTGCCTGATCCGGTACCAGGCCGTTGTGTAAGCAACATTCCGGTGCAGGAAAGTATACTGCTGTTCAAAAGATGAATTACCCTTGCCAGCTACACGCCCGGCCTCCGCAAAGTCTCTTCCATTGCCCGATACTTCCACCACAAAGTAAGCATTGCCGGTTTCGTTGGCGGTAGCCCAGGCAATTTCATTGTCCCTGCCAAGGTTCTTTCCACTCACGTTCAACCACGTTACGGGAAGCGCGTCGAGCATGCTCACTGCAAAAGGACTGAAACTGGTAAAGCCGCCACGGCTCACCGTATAGGGATCAGTACCCGTTGCGGGGATACTGGTAGTGCCATAATCCCAGGAGCCGCCGGTATAATGGGCCAGCCGGCTGAGACTCCGCACAAATCCCGGCAGTTCCAGCACGCCTGGCCATTGCAGCGTGATGGTAGCCACCGAACCGCCCGGCACTGCCTCGTTGACGATCCAGGTGGCATCCACCGCACCACTGCCCACCACAGGGCCGCTGTCGCCATTGGCATAAGCATTGTCCAGCACCCGCACCGAAATATTGTCGGCCACCGAACCGGCAGTCAGCGCCACCGTAGCAGGAATATACTGCGCTGCCGTACCTACCGGGAATACTTTGTTGCCGCCGTTAAGCACCTGCTGCACAAGCGTACCTGCACCGTCGGCCACGATATAATTGACAGCCGTGGCGCCTGTTACCACACCCGTGTTGCCAAGCGTCAGGTTACTGTTGGTCAGGTACAATTTGCCGGCCGTAAAGCCGAGCGTGTTGCTCACCGTTACATTGCTTCCCAGTACCGCCGCACCGCTGGTCTTGTTGATGGTAAGTGTGCTGAACGGACCGGAAGAAACGATCACCTGCGAGTCGAGCCCATTCAGTTGAATGGTGGTGCCGGTATTCGTAAAGCTGCCGCTCGTCATGGCCCAGTCGCCGCCCAGCAGGTGGGTAAAGCTACCGCCGGTGAATGTGCCATTCGTCAGCGTGAAATCATGCAGTATGGTGAGCGCGGCGCCCGGTGTTTTGGTGCCGCTGGTCGATACGGTAAGATTACCATACGTAACGTTCGTGGCGATACTTTGCGTAGTGCCGGCATAATCCACCGTACTCAGCGTATCGAGCGCATAACTATCGAAAACAGGCAAGGTATTGGTACCGCCGATCTTCAGCACCGCACTGTCCTCGATGGCCAGCTCACCGAGGTCTACCGCATCCTGCGTCAGCGTGAAGGTCCCTGCATCGAGGATCCCCTCGGTAATGCGCAGGCTGTTGATGGCAGAAACATTGCCTGCCAGCGTCACCGGAACATTGTAACCCTTGTTGATGTTCAGCTGTGCTATGGTAGAAGGAGCGGTGGTGCCACCGATCACGCCGGGCGTACTACCCGTCATGATGAGCTCACCGGCAGTCGCGTCGAACGCACCATTATTGGTGAAATTGTGGTCCACCTGGAAATTCGTATTCGCCGCCACATTACCGGTGATGGTGAAATTATAAAAATGGGTATTGGCGCTGCCTGATACAAGACCCGCAGCACTGGTCATGGTAAAAGTAGAAGTGCCACCGAGTAGCGTGCCATTACTTTCTACATTACCGCCCACGGTATAACTGTTGGCCCCGGCATTGAAGACCGCATCGCTGTTCACGGTAAAGTTGCCATTCATGGTCCAGCCCGAGGGTGGCGCAATGCCCACGGTACTTTCTATATCCACATGGTTGAGCGAAGTAGGAGTGCCCGTCAGCGCAATAGCCGCCGATCCGCCAAGAATAAGCGTGCCGGTGCTGGAAAACGCACTGCCGAAATTGACATTCACAGGCGCAGTAGGGTCATACCACAAGGTACCCGTACTCGTCACGGTGCCATTGTTATTGAAATTGCCCCGGATACGGTGCGTCGGAAGACCACCATTGAAAATAGCGCCGGCGCTGATCGTGAAATTACCCAGCACAAGCCAGTCCACGCTGGGATTTACACCCGCCGTATTATTGATGTTGAGGTTGGCATACGTAGGCGTGCTCGTAGAATTCAATACCGGCGACACATTGCCATTGAAGTTGATCACGCCGGCAGAGTTGGAAACGATCGCATTGAGAAAGCGGATCGTTTGCACGGTAGTGCCGGTAAAGGTGGTCACACCGGTACTCGTAAGGCTGCCACTGTTGGTCAGGTCACCGTTCACAGTGGCATTGCCTGCGCCGGCTACAAACGTACCGGTAGGCGTTATATTCAGCAAACCATTGTAAGTGATATCGCTGTTGTTGACAGTATAGCTGCCATACACCGTTACCCGGTTGAACGTGGTATTGCCGCTGATCGTCTTGCCGGTCCCGTTGAGCAGCACAGTACTGGTAGAAGGTACAAAACTGCCATTGTTCACCCAGTTACCGCCCAAAGCAATATTATTGGCGCCCCCTGCATTAAAAGTAGCGCCACTATTGATGGTAAGGTCTCCACTCACGGTAGCAGGTCCTGCCAGCGTCTTGGCATTGGAACCGCCATTGCTCAATTGCAGGTTGCCGTAAGCAATGCCCGCCACAGTTTGTACGCCGGTACCGTTATAGTTTACTGTACTGGTATTGGCCAGGTTGTAAGTACCATAGTTACCGGGGAAGTTCGCGCCACCGGCCAGCAAAGTAGTGCCTGCTGCCAACGTGAAAGTGCCACCCGCAGTACTGCGTGCAGCAGTAAAACTGCCAAGGTCCAGCGTGCCCGCAGTAGCAGTCAGGTCACTGTTGATAATGATATTTCCGGTGAGTGAAGCAGTACCGGCACTTTTGTTGACCACCAGGTTATTGAAGGTGCCGGCGGCAATTGATTGTGCACCCGTGCCATTGACTACAACCGTACCGCTGCCGGGTGTAAAACTGCCGGCAACAGCCCAGTTACCACCCGTTGAAAGCGTGACATTGCCACTGGTAATAAGTGTACCGGCACTGGTATTGACGTTGCCGGCCACCGTCACGTTCCCGCGCAATTCCAGTGTACCGCCGGTTAGGCTAAGTTGGCCGGTGAGCGGGATGGCGCTATTGACCGAAGCGATGCCGCCGCTCTTGTTGACCGTCAGGTTGTGGTAATTGACGCCCGCCACAGTCTGTGCAGCAGCGCCTGTATAGACCACCGTGCCGGTTCCCGGCGTAAAGGTGCCGCTCACATAATTGAAGTTGTTGCCCGTCGAAAGCGTACCTGCGCCTGCGAAGACAATGTTAGCGCCGCCCGATTGCGTGATCGCGCCCGCTACAGTCACACTGCCCGTGCCGATGTTGAGGTTGATGGCATGCCCTGCCGTGCCATCACTTAAGATCAGGTCGCCATTGATGGTGATGCTTTGCGCACCCGTATTGATCGTATGCGTGGCATTACCGCTCCATTGACCACGTATATTGCCCGCAGTGGTCAAAGTACCGCCTGCATTGAGCGTAAGCGTCGCTGCCTGCACGCTGCCAAACAAGATACTTTTTGCCGTAGCGGCAGCACCGATGGCCGGTTGGTTGGTAAAAGCCGCCGTACCGATCTCGGCAATATCATTCACCGTAGGAATGGATCCGGGGCTGCCCTGCACCACCGTCCAGTTGCCCGCCGTGTGCCAGTCCGTACTAACGGCCCCCGTCCAGCGCAACACATTCGGCGCATCCGATAAGGTCCAGCGCGTGGAAATATTACTAAGGCCGCTCAGTTCTACATAGTTGGCCGTTGTGTTGTTGCTGCTCTTGCCGGCATTGGCCCAGGCAGCCCCTCCATAATTCCACAACGGCATGGTGCTCTCCGCATTGCCGTTCAGTTCATCATCCTCATAATGCAGGCGCAGCACGGCCGCATAGCTGCCCGTAGGAATGGAAACCGTATACTGCCGGTTGATCGCCCCGCCAAAAGGAAAATCATTGATGCCGCCCCGCACCACAGATACCGTTACACTCGGTACAGCCACCGTGATGGAAGAGAACGTGATGGTATTGGCCGGACTTTCAAAAGCGTAAGCCGTGCCGGCAGCAAATGCATGCGTACGCTGTATATTGCCGAGGATGATGCCGTTCCCGTTCCGCGTGGTAGTGATCGTAAGCGTATTGCTGCCGGTATTCACCCATCCGTTGGTCATATTCACCGTGCCGGCGCTGACATTGCTTTGCAGGTCCACCACCGTAGCGGCCGCCGCTTTATTGATGGTCAGTGTACTGAAGGTGGTAGCGCCCGATATTTGTGCTGGCAGGCTGCCTGCAAACGACACCGTACTGGTGCCGGCAGTAAACGTTCCCTGGTTGATCCAGTTGCCGTTTACGGTATGCACCAGGCTGCCCGCGCTGAAAGTGGTGCCTGCGCCGATCGTAATATTCCCGTTAACGGTAATGGTATTGCCTGCAGTCTTTGTATTCCCGTTCGTTAAAGTGAGATGATGGTAAGTGCCGCCATTCACCGTTTGGGCAGTAGTGCCGTTAAAACTCACAGTATTGGGCACACTGCTGGCAACATCCAGCGTACCGGCAGTTACGGTGTACGCACCCGCAATGCCCAGTACCGCGTTGGTGGAAAGCTGCAGCGAGGTGCCATTGAGCGTCACATTGAAGAGATTGGCCGTGCCACTCAGGAAAGAGGTGCCCGTAAAAGTAGCTGTGCCCGCCGTGGCTGTAAGACTGCCCGTAACATTCAGCAGCGAAGCCACCGAAAAATTGACAGCCGAAGTAACCGTGCCGGTCACCGCAAGCCCATAAAAGCTTTTGGTGCCGGTACCGAGGATCGATTTTGAAGCCCCGCTCATCGTTACCGTACCGGCCGTATGACTCAGCGTACCGCCTATATTCAGATTACCGGTCACCGTGTAAGCGCTGGTGCTGCTTACACTGCCGCTGACCGTAAGGTTGTCGAATGTAATACCGGTGCCGCTGATGGTTTTGCTGGCGCCGGTAAACGTAGTAGTGCCACCGGCAAGATGCGTAAATACACCCGGACCGGATGTATTCAGGTTGCCGCCTATACTGAGCGCAGTAGTGGCAGCAGCCGTAACGTTGGAAGCCGCGACAGTGATGTTATTGAAGTTGTTGGCCCCGGTGCCGCTGAGTTGAGTGCCCGCACCACTGAACGTAACAGTACTCGTACTGCCGGTAAACGTTCCGTTGTTCACCCAGTTGCCATTCACCACATGCGAAGCAGTCCCCCCATTGAAAGTAGTGGAGGCGCCCAGCGAGACGTTGCCGCTCACTGTTATGGCCGCATTGGCCGTGAAGGCTACGGACGTGGCAGCGCCAACCGTTGCCGAAAGGTTGCCGGCTACAGTAAAGGCGCCGGCAGGAAAAGTTTTGGTGACGGCGCCCGATGTGCCGCTGACAGCAAGATTGCCATAAGTTAAAGCAGCGATGGTTTGCGCGTTTCCATAATATTCTACCGTGCTGGTAAGGCTCAGCATTTGCGACGCATAATTCTGCGGGAAACCGTTGGTGCCCCCGATCCTGAGCGTGGCGCCGTTCAGCACGGTCACGTTGCCGCCCGCCACCGTGGTGCCACGGTTGGCAGTAAACGTACTGAGGTCCAGCGTACCCGCTGCCACATAAATATTGCCCGCTGTGCTCAGCGCCGAAGCCAGGTTCGGCAGGTTGCCGGCCAATGTTTTTACGCCGCCACCACTGATGCGCAACGTGCCGTAAGTAAGTGCATTACTCACCGTTTGATTCCCCGGAGCCGCATATTCCACCGTACTGCCGGCATTTAAAGTGGGTGTTACACTATAATTGCCTGCAAACGTGCTGGCATACACTTTCAGGATAGCATTATTGTCTACAGTGATAGCGCCGGCCGTAACGAGGTAGGTCGTGGTTTCCCCCGGGTTCAGTGTCCCTTTCACCGTCAGCAGGCTGCTGCTGCCGGTCACATTCACGGCCCGCGCCAGCGTCACCGTACTACCGGCGTTCACCGTCAGCCGGCGGAAGGTGGTAGTCACAGCGCCGCCGATGCTTTGCGCAATGCCGGCCATCACCACGGTCGCGCTCGTACTGCTGGTAGAAAAAGTGCCGCTGTTGATCCAGTTGCCCGTCAATGAAATGGTTGTCTTGCCCAGCGCCATTGTGCCATTCGCATTGATGGTAATGCCCCCTGCTACCGTAAGCGTCCTGCTCAAAGTAAGCGTAGAGGCCCTGGTGCCGCCGAGTGTAACGGATTTGGCAGTGGCCGAGCGCGATATCACCGGTTGAAAGCTGCCCGTGAAACTCGCATCCCCGATAATGGCATCCCTGGTAGAAGAAGGAATACCGTTGGTCCAGTTGGCAGCATTGCGCCAGGAAGTACTCACAGCGCCCGTCCAGCTGGTCGATTGCGCAGTGAGCAATTGAGGTAAGAATAGGAGCGTAAGCACCCCCGTCAACAGGTAGAGACGAATCATGGAATAAGTGATTTTTTTAGTGAATAATCGGCCTGGGTGGGGACATAAAAGCGCCGCGGGCTATAGACATAGCTCACAAAAATGCATGGCGTCGCTCAGCAGCATGGCTGAACACGATGAACCTATGGTAAGGGGGATAATTGCTACTAACAGACATGAATACCTTGAAACGATCGCATCGGCTTAACCTTCAAACGCGATCAGGAGAGTTGCAGGAATAAATGTAAATAAATAAGTATTACCATGTATAAGATTGATAATATTTTAATCATGCGTGTAGACAGATTGCCACACTACATAAAAAAAGGTCCGGCAACCACGCCGGACCGACCCCTAAATCAAAATTGACCAAAAAAATAAGACTATTTGAAAGTACGGATTGAGAGAGAAGTTTGGGTACAACCTGTTACCCGGTGGCCGGCAGCAAACCATTCTGATTGTTGTTCATCAGACTATTTCTTAAACATAGCTTCCTGGCCAGTCGCTGTTGCTTAAAACACTTCCAGTCGGATATAAAAATATTATTCAGCGATTCACTGAGTTCTGTTATGTTGTTGGTTCTTAGCAATACCAGGTCAGCACCGGTCCTGAAACCCTCATGTATAAGAGTAGCATCGTTTGATACTGTATACATCACAATGGGAATATCGTTGTAAATAGCACGCTGGCGGACTTGTTCGATGATATGCCAGCTGTAAGCTGTCGACAAGCGCAGGTCCAGGAAGATGATCGAGGGCATGGATGTACTCAAAACTTGTAGTAGCTGCGTCCCCGTTTTTGCATGGATCATATCGATGCCTATGCCAGCCTTTTGGAATCCGGCCTTTAATAACTCCAATTCGTCAGGCTCGTCTGCTACCATTAAAATCGTATGCATAACATGGGGGATTACGTTAAACTAAATTTTAATTGGAACCGATTGATGACTGGAAAGATGCGCTATACATTCGAATAACGGCACTTTTCGCACCTTATTGTAGAGGTAAGTTGATCCACGATTATCAGCCTATATGCGGCATGTTGCCGGGTATAAGATTTACATTAGCTGGAGGCCGGCAAAATCTTTAGAACTCATTTAGATTGTATGGTGAAAACCCTCAAATTTGTATAATATTACCCCCATTTGTTCAAGCTGCATTCTTGAAAGACATTAAATTTCTGAACACAATTGGTGTTCTTTGTAGGTGATTTTAATTTACAAAGTCAACGACGAGACTTTCATTAAAATCGTATTAAAAGTAAAATTGGTTATGACGATGGTTCAGGAGCAGCTCCATCCGGTACGCAATATTTTGCTGGTAGATGATGATAAAGACGAATTGTTTATATTCGAGATGGCAATCAAAGAAGCAGGTATAGAGGCAATTATAGCCCAGGTTTTGGATGGAGAACTTATGCTGCAACGATTGCACCAGGAATTGCCAGACGTTATTTTTCTGGATATTCGATTCCCGGCCGATGACGGACTGATGAGGCTACAACAACTACGTCAACATACTGCCTACTGCAAAATTCCCATAATTATTTACTCGACATTACTTACGCCTGAAGAAGTAGAGATGGCCTTTCAGGCCGGGGCAAATTATTGCCTCACCAAAAGCACTGCCATAGGCGAAATGGTGGCCCACCTCCAACATATTTTCTGCCACGGCGCTCTCTCGCCCAGGCTAATAAAAACGTCCGCTTAATATTACAATAAGGAAACAGTGATTCAGGTAGCCGGCAGCCTGATGATGAATTGAGCCCCTTCACCTTCTTTGCCAATAGCAGCAACCGAACCCTTGTGCCTGTCGATGATCTTTTTAACGATCGCCAGCCCTATGCCCGTGCCTTCATACTTTTCCTTTCCATGCAGTCTCTCGAAAACTTTGAAGATCTTATCGCCGTATTCCGGACGAAAACCAATTCCGTTGTCCTCATAGGTGATTACGTGCATGTTTCCTTCCTGCTCAGCTTTAATACTTATACGCAGCGGCCTTTCCGGAAAGGAGAACTTCAGGGAGTTTTGGATCAGGTTTTGGAAAACCTGCTGCAACTGATGCACAACGCCCTCTACGTTAGGCAATACCCCCACCTCGATCGTCGCCTGCTTTTCCCCGATGGCCAGTTCCAGATCATAAATAATTCGCGCTATGCAGGCGTTCAGATCGACAAGAGATGTATTTACCGCAGTATGCGACAACCGCGAAAACTCCAGCAGATCGTCGATAAGCCGCACGATCCGTTGCGATGAACGTTGGATATTGTCAAGGTATTGATTGAAGACAGGGTCGTCCACAAGGCCCATTTCCTTAAGCCGGCTGCTGAAAATAGACACCTTCCTCACAGGCTCTTTGAGGTCATGGCTCGCTATGGAAGTGAATTGCAGCAACTCATCATTCATGAGTTCGAGTTCCGCAGTACGCTCCTTTACCTTTTGTTCCAGGTAGGCCATGGCTTTCTCCTGCTGAATTTGTACTTCCTGCTGCAATCGCTTTTCCTCGGTAATGTCCCGGCTTTCCAGTAGCGTGCCAACGGCAACACCATTCCTGATGATAGGGCTGGCAATAAAAGCCACCGGAAAATAGTCGCCGTTTTTCCTGATAAACATACCTTCACCCTTGATCTGCTTTTTTGTTGCAAAAGCTTTGTCGATATCGGATTCTTCTATGGGAAAATGCCTGCCATCCGGATAAGTATGCCGTAGATGGTAATGCAATGGCTTTTCGTGCAAGGCAGCCAGGGTGTAACCTGTCATCGCTTCGGCAGCCGGGTTCATATACGTACAAAATTGCCGTTCGTCCAGCAGAAAGATGGCCTGTTGCGTGTTATTGGTGATGGTATTAATGAGGGCATTTTGACCAGCCAGCGATTCCTCTGCCTGCTTTCTTTCCGTAATATCCGTGAGTGAACCGGCAAACCCGCCAAAACTGCCGTCCTGTGAAAAGTAAGGAGTGCCATATGTAGAACACCAGCGCACTTCGCCCGTTCTCCGAATGATCCGGAAGTCCTGGTTGAATACTTTCCGCTGGTTAAAGACCGCCTTGAATTGTGCATCCACCGGGCCGCGATCATCCGGATGCACAGCATGTAGCCAGCCACCGCCGGTGTGATCGGCAAGCGAGCCACCGATCCAATCCAGCCAGGTCTGATTTACATAAATATTATTACCGTTATGATCGGTCATCCAAAGCGCCGTGGGAGATACGGTGGTGATGATCTGCGCAAATTCTTCACTGCGCTTTAGCGCATCCTGCACCTGTAGAGAATTATTATCCCTCACCATCGATAATACGTGCAGCTTACCCCGAAAAATAAACTGATAACCCACAAAATGCGCCGTGAAAACGGTGCCGTCCTTTTTAATACGTTCATTGACTCCTTGATACTGCCTGCCGGAAAAAGCTATCTCTTTGAGCACGGTAAAATCTTCCGGGTTCTTGAAAAGCATGCCGGCATGCATACGCAATAACTCTTCGTAGCCATACCCATGTATCCTCGATGCCGCTGGATTAGCCTCCTGTATATATCCGTTTTCGTCGTAAATAATAATAGAATCGGAAGCAGCCCGGAAAATACTTTCATACTGCTGGGAAAGCTCTTTTTGGCGGGCTTCTGCGGCCCTCTTTTCTTCAAACAATTTTGCATTGCCCATGGCAATGGCAGCCTGCGCTGCGATACCTTCCAGCAACTGTTCACTTCTTTCTGTAAATACACCCACCTCCGGATGTCCGAAAAACAAGCCTCCGATCACTTCACCCGTACCGGGTGCTATCACAGGAGCAGCCAGGTAAGAACGAACGGGCAGGTGGCCTTTGGGCATGCCGTGATAGGGAGCACTTTGACCATAATGAGGTTGACTGGTTACATCATCATACCGAATGGTGCCATGTCCCTGAAAAGTGGGATCGAAGATCTTCGTATTTCGGGGCATGGGAAATTTTGAAAAAGCTTCGCGCGGTACCCCTGAAATAGTGTACAAAACATATTTCTCTCCCGAACTATTTACCACGTTGTAAAAAAAAGCGCCAAATTTTGCGCCGGTGATCCCGGTAGCAATATCGGTAACCTTCTGTACAAGATTTTCAAGTTCGATCTCCGAACCTATCGCTTTACCGCTCTCCAGTAATAGTTCGAATATATCTCTTCGCTCGAAGGAGGCTCCGTTATTTTCCAATTGACAAAGGTTTAATCTTTCAGTTTTTTATGTAGGCCAAAAGCTTTTGGACACTTTGCTTCAGTTCCCCGAAGGTCAAAGGCTTGGTATGCATTTCCACGCCATACCGGGCACATTCCTGCCGGTCTGTAGAGCTGCCGGAAGTGGTGAATACGATAGTAGGCAAATCAGCCAGACGGGAGTCTGTTTTCAGCGAACGTATCAATTCAAGGCCGCCCATGCCGGGCATGTTAAGGTCTACTATAAGAAGAGAGGGGAGATGGGCGCCCGGGTTCTTAAGCATGCTGAGGGCATCCAGGCCGTCCGAAGCCATTTCAAGATGGTATTCGCCATCGATCGCTTTTACTGCATCCGCAAATAACATCCGGTCCTCGGCATCATCATCAACATACATAACAGTTGAAAATATCGCCATAATTATCAATATACTATTGTATTGCTAAAATAATACCATATACCTACAATATATTGTGGAAATTATTGCACATCATGGAGAAGATTATGATAGCAAGCATGTTGAAAGACCTCGCTGTGTGTGCAATACTGTCTAAAGGAAATAGCATCGCCGGGCTCAGAAGAAACCTCCGGAAGGTATTTGAATACTGCCCCCAGGAAACCTGAGATCAGCGTCCCGGCGTAAGCAAACTATCGATGGCGATGGTTTCAAGGTAAGGATTCAGCAGGGTGATATTATCAGAAACCCGGTACTCCTCGATATCCCTGGTGGCGGGATTGCAATAAGCCTCTACATAATAGTTTCCCAGCTGAAAAAGGAACACCATGAAATCCATGGTCGTTCTTTTGGCAATGAGTACCCCCTGGTGAAGTATAGTCATTTTCTTTTCGTCCGCGCCCAATACGATAAAATCAGAAAGCTGCATAGTTAAAAATTTTAAACAGGTAATGTGTTAAAAATTTACTAATAACCTTAAGCTGACAGATAACTTTGTCCTGGCTGGTAAAATACCGGCCATCTGATAAAATGAAAGGTAACTTTTGACGAACTGCAACGGCTGGAAAATGGCTGAGGCAATCAGGAACCCCGTTGCAGTAATGATGAGGCGCGATAAAGATAGGTATAAGATCAGGATTTCAAAATAATGTTTGGTCATTGCTCCGGCCAGGGCGCCTGCGGGTTATTTCTTTCGGAAAGTTGGTGGCGTGCAATAAATAGCGTACCTTACATCCTTATTTGAGTCTTGCATCAGTAATCGTTAATTATCTGCTAAGCAATCTGCACTTTTAATTAGTTATTTACTCCTTGCTTCCTCAGTTATTTTTTAAATCAAACATTTTAGTAATGAACATTTATGTTTCAAACTTAAGCTTCAACGTTCAGGATGAAGACTTACAGGATTTCTTTGCGCCCTATGGAGAAATAACTTCAGCCAAAGTGATCAACGACAGGGAAACCGGTAGATCACGTGGCTTTGGATTTGTTGAAATGGCCGACGATACTGCAGCCAAAAAAGCAATTGCAGAACTGGACGGCGCCACGGTAGAAGGCAGAACCATTAAAGTGATCGAAGCCAAACCCAAAGAAGACAGGCCACGTGGTGGCAGCTCTTTCCGCAACAACAGTGGTGGAGATGGTGGCTTCAACAACAGCAGAAGTTACAATAAGAACAGGTATTAATATATTTGTCTTGTAAAATCAGGAAGCCGTCTCTTACAGGGACGGCTTCTTCATTAAATCCCGATCGCTCAACCGGCATAAGCATGCAGCATGGCCGTGAAATAAAAAGGGGAGGTAGCCCTCCCCGGTAAAACCAACCATATACGACACAACTAAGCGATGTGGATAGTTTTCGAAACACGCTTGGATTGTTCATTTTTAGGCAATGACAGGTAAAGGATCCCGTTTTCATAACGCGCCGAAATATTGGCCGCTTCTACAGCATCGCTCAGCTGAAAGCTCCGGCTGAACGATTGCGTACGGAACTCCCGCTGTATCCACTTTTCTGCCTGCCCTGCAGCACTGCGTTCTTCCTTATGCTCGAAAGAAACCGTCAGCGTGTCGCCGGCCACATGTACGGTAAAGTCCTCTTTCTGCAATCCCGGAGCAATGAGCTCCAATTCAAAACTGCCATCGTTTTCGCGGATGTTCACCGGGATGCGCGCGCCATGAATGTTGCCGTTGAATCCCCACATGCTGTCATCGAAAAAACGGGCTAAATTGTTTTGGAAGATTTGATCAACAACACTTCCAAAATTGGCCGGCTGGCGGCCGTTCTCTTTTTTCATGATGTCGGACATAGTATCCTCCTTTTTTATTGGTTAACAATAAGCATTAAAAAATAGCAAACGGATGATTGAAAATGTCATCGTTATTATCGTCTTTACGTAAGCGCTTCGTCAGGGCGCCCGTCCATTTTTTCAAAGTTGCCCAAATATGGGAGTACGCCAATAACCTTATTTTCATAAACCCTCCTTTGGTTTAAAACAGATTACTTGTTTTAATTTCTGCCCATCAAGGGATATGCCAATCGGGATGCACATCATGCACCCTTACATCTTGTCACCAAAAATGGAAAACCTGGCATTTACTGGCGTCACGAATGACAATTTTTCAATTACCCTGCCCTCAATCCCGGCCCTGCACACAAAGATAACCTCGGCGTTTTGAACTGTAATGATCGTTGTCCGGAGAGGGAAAACTGCAATTGCTTTCGTAGATTTCCTATTGTTTTATTGATATAGGAAGTGTAGCTTAGTATAGTTGATACATGCTATGAGCTTTGATTGCATCTTGTTATCAAATTATCCAATATCTTATTAATGGCCCGTTGAATCGCGTACCCTGAACTGCCTCATACATGCTATCGCTGTCCAAAATCCATGTCCGCATCCAATGTCCCTGAAAGCCAGGTTAAGAGATCTCGTCCAAAAATTTGTAAGCCCCCGTCAGGGGGCTTTTTTATACAGCGTCTATGCCACTTTTTTGAAAGGGTATTTCCCCTTAATGAACTTATTTAGGAACACCCCCTTTTCACGATAGCCCTTCATTGTATTATATACAATCTCAGGCACCTGCAGATATTCATATACTGCCCCGGATACAAATTGGATCCTAAGTAATGTCTGGTTGACATCATACTCAATATGTGCGATCACTGTCGATGGCATAGCCTCAACTTTATCTTCTTGATTTTTTGGCTTTGTTTTTAGCAGGAATGCGTTTTGGTTGCTGCTTTTTAGTCGGGGTAGCTTGCTTATCTTCCAATTCCTGGTTAATTTGTTCTGGGGCATTTTCAATTTTGAGCTCAGCAGGAACTTCCCGCACTACCTGATTAGCTTTTTTATCCATGCGAAAGCCTAAAAAGGTAGCAGGTTTACGGATACGGCCCGTTGCTGTCCATTCTGCAAATTCAAAATTGCCTACTAACTTCGGTTTCACCCAGTGAGTAACAGCTCCCTTGGTATCCAATACAGGATTGACGAAAGGGGAGTCTTTTATTTCAAGCTGTTGTAGCTTTTTTAAAATGCCAGGCATTTCTTTGTCTTTGTAACCACCCCCGCTTCTGCCAATCCACTCAAATTCACCAGCTTCATTATATGCCCCGAAAAGCAGTGACTTAAATGAGCGTGATTTGTCCGACTCGGCCCAGCCACCAATCACAAACTCCTGTCTCTTCTTAATAGGTGTCTTTAACCAATTCCTGCTTCGATCATCAGGCAGATATTGGCTGTCACGTTTTTTAGCAATGACGCCTTCTATTCCTTTATCAGCAACCACCTGCATTAAAGCCTTTCCATCATCAAAAACCTCACTGATCCGTAAGGTTTCGCGGTCGCCAATGATTTCCTTTAAAATTGCCTTTCTGTCTGTTAGCGGTAGGCCTGATAGATCAACCCCGTCCAGCCACAGAATATCAAACAGGTAGTAGGATATAGGGCTGGTGTGTCCGTTGTAAAGTTGCACTTTACCAAAATCCGGCAAGCCTTGATCATTAAGGACCACCATTTCACCATCCAGTACCACGTCGTGTTTAAGAGCTTTCAGTGCTTTCAAAACCGGAGGGTATCGAGCTGTATAATCTTTACCGCCCCTGGAATCTAATCGTATACGTCCTTTCTGAGAAAATGCCATTATTCTATAACCATCCCATTTTATCTCGTAAACATAAGCTTGATCTTCCACCAGTTCTTTGGTGAGCGTTGCCAGCATGGGGGTTACCCGCTTGGGCATAGAAGATTTTGCCCCCCTCTTTATCAACGCCTTGATGGATGCTTTCATATTATTAATGCTCCTTTTAGTAAGTGCTCAATTGTTGTGCCTGCCATATAGCGGCTTGGCGGGTGGGAACCGCCGAAGTACTAAACATTGAGAATCAATGTAGTTGAAGAAAATGAAATATAAATAAAGCAGAATATGAGAAAACTAATATATTTAGCACCGGATAGGTAATGGTAATGGCCAGGGAAAAGACTTTCCTACTGGCCTTTTAATGATTTCTATAAAACAACCCATGGAACTTGTGAATAAAGCTAAAGCCTTGCGGGAGCTGGGTGAAGCGATTGCCGACACACGGAAGAATAAAAATATGTCTATTCCTCAATTGGCTGCCAAAACGAAAATCGAGGCCAGTATCCTGGAACAGATTGAACAAGGGAGCTATGATGTAGAGTATACAAAACTCCTGAGGATTGCAAAAGGATTGGATACAAAGTTTACTTATATCCTTCCACCTTTAGATTGAAAGGAAAGCCACCCGCTAACAAACGGGCAGCTTATGCTTTTCTTCGATCATTCGTTTTCTGTGGTTCCTCACAGGATGATGATGCTTTGATTGGATTTGTAAGGATAGGCTCTGGTTATAATATGGTATTAATTATTGCTTTGGAATTTACTTTTATCTTCCTTTTGATCCTGAACATGCGCCATCTGCTTTTCTATAAGGTAGATGACTATAAGAATTTCTACTCCCATTAATTCCGCAAGTTTCTTGATATCCCGGTATGTTAAGTATTCAGGCGAATCGAAGAAAACCTCCGTTCGACCCTGATTCTTTCCCAGGTCTGCGGCAACTCGCGATATCGCCACATGATCAAATAAGTCTGACAGCTTTTCTATAACGCCTTTCTCCACCGACTTTTTTACTACGCTATACGGGTTAGCCTTGCTCATTTTCGCGAAAATAAAATAAGTACACCAAACAAGAAATGTTACATAAGTAAGTCAAAGTATTACAAATGTCATATTTAAACTTACTATTGTAATATTTGCGCTTACGATTGTCAAAGCTGCTTGAGGACGTTTATAAAAGCCGCCCGCAAATCAACGGACGGCTTGATCTATCTATCTAATACCCTTCGATAATCTATCATGGTTTCTCATAAGGTTCTTGATCTTAAATAATGGATAGGTCAATGGTAAATATTATTAAACTGCTTTTATAGCCTGCTATTAATGCTTCATTTTTTCAATGAAATTTTTCATAAGCAGCATAAAAAATTTGTCCAGTGGAATACCGAAAAGCTGGCTCATCTGATAAATCTCTTCTCCCGTAAAAGTATGAGGCTCTTCGATCAAACGGGTTATGCGTTTGGCACTTGTTCCAATGTCTTCGGCAACAACAGTCTTGGGAATGTAGTCAAAGATTTGATGAAATTCTTCAATCCTCTTTGCGGCATAAATATCTTTCACTACAGAATATCTATTATCCGTGTTCATTGGCGTTAGGTTATGCAAGTAACAGAATAAAAAAATACTTTATTAGTACGAATTGTCTTTTTTTCTGGCAATATGAACTCGCAGCATGCGGTTCATCTTTTTTACTGGCGTTTCATTCTTTTTTATTGCGATTCATCTTTTTTTATGGCGAAACGTCCAACCGAATACAACGATTTGACAACCGCTGAACTCCTTTGTAATCCTTTGCCAGTCTGCTTTTCAAAAGCCCAGGTTCGTTTCCTATTTAGTGGGGGAGCACCGGAATAGAAGGTTTGTGTGGATACAAAGGTAAAGCTCATGCTTGAAAAAATGCTAAAAAAGTTAGTAGTTTTACGGCGTCAGTTTTCAACACTCCCCAAGTATTTTAATCATTCCATTGTGTTACAACCTTAGTAATAGGGTTACCAGCATGTTATTGCCCAAAAAGTAGATTGATCATTATGTACCTGAACTGCAAAACATATTTTAGCCTCAAATACGGAACCTTCAGCACTGAACAGCTCGTAAAAGAAGGGGTGGAACAAAACGCATCGGCCATGGCATTGACCAATATCAATAGCACGGCAGATGCCTGGCCGTTCTATACTTTATGCAAGGAAAACAATATTAAACCTGTCTTAGGGGCAGAAATACGCAACGGCGACAAACTATTATATATTCTGCTGGCCGCAAATAATAAAGGCTTCGAATGGATCAATTCATTTATCTCTCATTATCTCAGAGAAAACAAACCATTTCCGGTTCCGGAATCAATTACATCCTTCTTTTTCAATGTCAGTGATGGCTATATAATATATCCATTGGGGGCTAAAACGCCCGATGCCTTACAGCGGAATGAATTGATAGGTGTCAAGCCTGGAGAAGTGAATAAGATATTCAGCATCCCTGCTGCGCAGCGCAATAAGCTGGTGATCAGGCAGCCGGTTACCATTCAGGATGATGATCGTTTTTATGTACACCGATTACTGCGGTCGATGCACCACAACGTAGTCGAGTCAAAGCTATTGCTGGAGGCGGTCTGCGATCCATCTGAGCGTTTTCTTTCCCAGACCGAGATAATACGTGTTTTTAAAGACCACCCGGCTATTATTACCAATACGCTGAAGTTGCTCGATGACTGCAACATAGAGATGGACGTAAAATCGCCAAAAAATAAAAAGTACTTTACTACTTCTGAAGAAAATGATGCAAAATTACTCCGTAAGCTTACTATTGATGGCTTACAACAACGCTACGGTAGAAACAAGATGGCTATAGCGCGGGTGGAAAATGAATTGAAGGTTATTAATGAACTCCGCTTCACTGCTTACTTTCTCATTACCTGGGATATTATCCGCTATGCCAAGAGCCGTAGTTTTTATCATGTAGGGCGGGGTAGTGGTGCCAACAGCATCGTGGCCTATTGTCTAAAAATTACAGATGTAGATCCACTGGAGCTGAACCTCTATTTCGAGCGCTTTCTTAATCCGGAGAGGACTTCACCGCCTGATTTTGATATAGACTTCTCCTGGCTCGACCGGGACGAGATCATAGATTATATTTTCAAAAGGTACGGAGAGCAATACGTAGCCCTCATGGGTGCCTTTGTTACCTTTCAGGAGCGGGCAGTAGTACGGGAGCTTGGCAAAGTGTTTGGCCTGCCTGCATCTGAAATAGAAGGTGTTGCTGCACTGCCGTTTGTTACTGCAAATGGATGGAACGCCTGGCAAAAACTGCTATCGATGCCGGCCAGCATGGACGATTACAAAAAAGGCGTAGCCCATTATGATGCACAAAATATGCCCGTTAATTATGAAGCTATCATAAATAAGCTGGGCCGTAAGTACAATCTCTCTGAACCAGAGGTAGCCGGCTTGTTGCAATCCCCTTTGGGGCTTGGCATAATAGATGAGGTAATATGGAAAATCCTTTATTATAGCCCCTTTATTCACAATAGCCCCAGCCATATAAGTATACATGCAGGTGGCATGCTGATCACTGAAAAGTCAATACATACTTATACAGCTACATTCTACCCGCCAAAGGGTTTTCCTACCACGCAGATTGATATGCACATCGCAGAAGACATGGGCTTGGATAAACTGGATATACTTTCACAGCGAGGTCTTGGACATATAAAGGAAACAGTGCGGTTGGTCTATGAAAACCGTGGCATTCGCCTGAATATAGAAGAGGTGGACGCCTTCAAAAAAGACCCACGAGTAAGAACAGAATTGGAGAACGTCAATAC
>JAGIBF010000010.1:40120-66372 GCA_017744515.1 Niastella sp. | reverse complement strand
CGTTGGCTGTTTCTATATTGAGAGCCCAGCCATGCGCCAGTTGCTTAATAAGCTGCGTTGCAATACCTATGAAACATTGGTCGTGGCCAGTTCTATTATACGGCCTGGTGTGGCAGAAAGTGGCATGATGCGTGAGTACATCACCCGCTTCCTCGACCCGGCCAAAACGGTATACCTGCATCCAATAATGGAACAGGTATTAGGCGAAACGTTTGGTGTGATGGTATTTCAGGAAGATGTGATGAAAGTGGGCCATCTTTTTGGCGGACTTACATTGGCTGAGGCTGATACGTTACGTAGGGCTATGTCAGGCAAGTATAGAAGCAACAACCGCTTTAATTCGATGAAAGACCAGTTCTTCCAAAACTGTACACAAAAAGAGTATCCGCTCGAATTGACAGCCGAAGTATGGCGACAAATGGAATCTTTTGCCGGCTACAGCTTTTGTAAAGCGCACTCGGCCAGCTTTGCTGTGGAAAGCTTCCAGGACCTTTACCTGAAAACTTATTATCCCATCGAATTTATGGTGGGTGTCATCAACAACTTTGGAGGCTTCTACAGTACAGAGCTTTACTTTATTGAGCTACGTAAAGCAGGCGGCATACCCCACCTGCCTTGTGTTAATAAAAGTTATTACAACACCACTATCGAAGGTAAAGACGTACATACGGGATTCGTTCATATTTATAGCCTGGAGACAAAAATGATGCAGCTGATCCCGGAAGAGCGTCTTAGAAATGGTGCTTACACTGATATGGCTGATTTCATTAAGAGGACAGGCATACAGCCAGAACAGGTTAATATTTTAATATCGGTTGGTGCGTTTCGCTTTACGGGCAAATCAAAAAAGCAATTATTATGGGAAGCGAATTTTTTGCAAAAACACCGTAAAGCACTTATTCCCGCTTACCCATTATTTGAAGAAAAGCCCGTTGAATATACATTGCCCGAACTGGTAGACAATCCCATTGACGATATGTACGATGAATTTGAAATATTAGGCTTTCGGTTTGGAAATCCCTTTGATATGATGGAGGAACAAAAGATTACGAGAGTGCTTGGGGCCGAACTGCCAAATTACCTCGGTAAGCTGGTCAGTATGGTGTTGTATTTTATCGACTATAAAGTAGTGCCCACTGTCAAAGATAGCTACATGGCTTTCTGTGCCTTTTTAGACGAAAAGATGGATTGGGTGGATACGGTACACTTTCCGCCGGTGTTTAGTAAGTATCCATTGAAGGGTAAAGGATTTTACCACGTACGGGGTAAAGTAGTGCAGGATTTCGGTTTCCACAGTGTCGAAGTAACCTTCCTGGAAAAACTCGGATACAAAGAACGAACCTATGCAAATCTGTAATTACTATGATGCTTTCCGATCAAAGACATATAGCCCATTTTGACCTCGATACATTCTTTGTAGCTGTAGAGTGTTTAAAAGATAGCCACCTGCTTGGGAAGCCGGTATTGATAGGCGGCAGTGGTGATCGTGGTATAGTAGCATCCTGCAGTTATGAAGCGCGGAAATTTGGTATTCATTCGGCCATGCCTATGAAACTGGCCCGGCGCTTATGTCCACAAGCCATCATTCGCCAGGGTGATATGGAAGAGTACAGTAAGTTTTCCCGGCTGGTTACGGATGTGATTGCCGATACCGTACCCCTTTTCGAAAAAGCATCCATTGATGAATTCTATGTTGATTTGACTGGCATGGACAAATACTTCGGCACCCAGCTCTTTACTGCCGATCTTAAAAAGAAGGTGGTCAAAGAAAGCGGCTTGCCTATGTCCTATGCCCTGGCGGGTAACAAACTGGTGAGCAAAGTAGCTACCAACGAAGGCAAGCCCAATGCGGAAATGCTGGTAGCGCTTGGCCGTGAAAAAGAATACCTCGCACCCCTGAGCATCGTCAAAATGCCAGGTGTTGGTAAAGAAACTGCTTTACTGTTGATGAAGATGGGCGTGGAAACGATCAGGATATTGAGCGAAATACCGATGGAAATGTTGGGCAATCTGCTCGGAAAGAATGGTCTTGCCCTCTGGCGCAAAGCTCAGGGCATTGACGAAACACCCGTAATCCCGTACCACGAACAGAAATCAATATCTACAGAAACCACTTTCCAGCAGGATACCATCGACCTTGATTTCCTGCACAGCCAGTTGGCCCGCATGACAGAGCAGATCGCATTCCAGCTTCGTTCAGAGAACAAGCTGACCGGGTGCGTTACCGTAAAGCTCAGGTACAGCAACTTCGATACTGTCACGAAGCAAAAGACCATTGCTTTTACTGCAGCAGATCACAAGTTGCAGAAAGTGGTAAAAGAGTTGTTCATTAAACTGTTCGAGCGCCGCATGCTGGTTCGCCTCGTCGGTGTGCGCTTTTCCCACTTAGTACCGGGCAATGACCAGATCAATATGTTTGAAGACACCCAGCACATGATTCAGCTTTACCAGGCAGTCGATAGCATCAAAAAGCAATTCGGAGAAGAAAAACTCATGCGCGGCAGTAGTATAAAAATGTAAGAATGTATGAAAGTGCACGTAAAAAATGATGATACAAATCAATATATACCCACAATGGGTATAATATATACCCTTAATGGGCCTAAAAAAGACCCATTGAGGGTATAAAAAATGGACGCTATGGAGGACAATACCAATAACGCATATCCTAATTTTAACACGATGAAGAATCAGGACGGAAGGTATGCAGCCGTTAAATTATTTGTGGAAAATGGCACTATAAAAACATTTGAAGAAATCTTTCCAGCACATTTTCCTAAAACGAAATTCGCCATTGAATTAGGAAAGCATCCGGATCGCATGGAAACATTTGTTGAGCGGGTGGACATTATCAAGGTTGAAACAATTGATAAGATTGCTGATTTGTTTGGCCTCGATCCAGGGTTGGTATTCAACATTATCCACACCCAGTATATTCAAAAAATAAAGAACGCAACGCATACGACATCTAAATCGAACAAAGCAGTCAAGCGCAAAAAAACAAGAAACCAATAAATTATTGCTTCATGTTCCATTAACCTTTCCTATCAATTAAAATCCACACTTTAAAGTTTCTGGGGAGAGAAAACTTTTCTTAAATGGGTTTTAAGAATTCACTAATCAAAAGCCACCTGTAGGGGTGGTTTTTTTATTCCTTTACTTATCCACCTGCTTCATGATCGCCTCATAGATCTTATCCAATACATATGCGCTTAAATTATGTGACTCTACAGCCTTCCAGATTGGCGGTTTGCTCTTAAGACCTCTGTTACGCAGCATAGGTCGATTCGATTCCAAAATGATATGCCCGTTCTTGGCCAGAACCTTGTAGCGTTCAACTTGTTTGTCCAGAAATACTTGTTCCACCACCAATCGCAGTGACTGACCATCGTGCCGTATTTCAATGGGAAACGTCATGCCTGCAAATTACAGGTATTTGACAAGTTGAACATTGCTGAAATGAAGTTGGTAGGCTTAGGAATTAACAATAGCCTCAGCGAAGGCAGCCTCTAATTGGCGAAACGGATCGGGACAGGCATCCGGCATAGTAATGTAAAATTGGCCTTTCGCAATTAGTTGCATATGAATCCGCAGCTTTTTTCCCTGCCACGGCAAATAACCTCAACCATTAGCTTTCTCTAAAAGCTTCTTTATATTCAAAAGCGCCCAGTCTTTGCCAACCCAACCGGCAATGCAACAACACCAACAGCCGGAACTGAAGCAACAAGACCATCATACTGTACCACGTTAATAGCGCGGGCCGCTAATCATGGATGTACTTTAAAAGCCTGCTTTTAAATGAGTCAAATTCATTTTTGAAAATGGGCTTGGGAATAAACTCGGTGGCTCCAAGTTGAAAAGATTTGTTTTTATCTGCAGCATCCGAAGAGGTGGTATAGATAACAACCGGTAGTTCCCGAAAGCGGGTGTTGCTCCGTATACGTTCCAAAGTAAAAAATCCATTGGCGCCTGGCATGTTGATGTCGAGCACTACCACATTCGGCAATTTGTCATTGGTTTCTATTGAATCAAGAAATTGCAGGAGAGACGCGCCTTCATTGAAAATCACCGTGGAGATCGGTCCTTCAATAGTATGTACCAGGTCCTTGAATATTTCCTGGTCATCGGAGTCGTCATCGGCATATACGATATAAGGTTTCATATTCATAGGAAGGTGGTTTTAAAGGAACACAAATCCGTTGAATCAAATTTAAATAAACGATCTATATAAAATGCAATATTTTGTCATTTAACCTGTCCTGATTTCAAACGAGGTAGCAAAGCATGGTAGCTTATCCGTTCATACAGTAGGCCAATTCCTCAACAAAGGCCAGGTATTCGGCAGGCAATGAGTATTCTGCTTTAGAAATGACCCGGATAAATATCCGGGTCCTGTTAGCTGATAACCATAATTACCGGACATATAACCTAAGTAAACCACAAAAAAGATCAGAACCTTAACCACCAACAACTAAAGCGCAAGGCAAGGCCTGAGTGGGCATGCATAAATCCCCCTTTACGTCTTTGCCATGCACAAGCCATAACACTGTACGGCCATTGGTGCGCCGCAGGGCACACCTCTGAGGAGGCGTATTCGTGCGTGTGTGATAATCAGAAATTGTATGTAATTACAAAACAGTCTCGATGGTGGAGCTACTAATGCAGAATGCGACTGTTCAGGACCCAAAGGTATAATGGAAAAATAATTAAACAAAAAATGTTGCTATAGTTTTTAACCTATTAACCCCGGTTGAAAAATTATGTAGAATAGACGCCACAGACAGTCATCACACTAAGCTGATCCTGCCGTTTGTTCAGAGCCCAACTATAACGAGAAAAACAGCCCTCCGTAAAAGCGGAGGGCTGTTTGCTGTTCATTTACCTATACATTACTCAACAATAATTTCAACGGTTCGGGCGGGTGGGGACTAAACCCCTCTAACATTCAGTTAGCCGGGACGTTTTTCAAGGAGGACATGGACAGCGCTGAGTCGGGTACGGATCATTTTTCTTAGGTATTGGATGGCATCTTATTGGACGGTCTGGTTTCCAGCTTTAGGGCTTGCCTGCGTTGCTGATGTAAAGATGAAGCGAAAAACACGCGGCGCCAACTATCTGCACATCCATTCCTGATCTTCCGGTGCTTTATACTAAATCCTCTAAGACGTACTACTTACTGGCACCATATAAAAGGAAAACGCCAGCCACCTTCGTATATCTACTATTGTTTTATCGATTGAGGCAGTGTAGCTTTAGTGAAGTTGATACATGCTATGGGCTTTGATCGCACTTTGTTACTAAATCATCCAATATCTTTTTAATGGCCCGTTGAATCGCGTACCCTGAACCGCCTCATACATGTTATCGATGTCTAAAATCCATGTCCGCATCCAATGTCCCTGAAAGCCAGGTTAAGAGATCACGTCCAAAATTTTGTGGGCTCCCGTAAGGGGGCTTTTTTTATGCCCCGTTAATTCCATAAAAATAAAAAGGCCCGGAATTTCTTCCAGGCCGTATATACATACAGACGTAATGCAGAAGCCGACATCAAAAAAACAATAATTAAAGCCCTGCCTTTTAAAGACAGGGCTTCCCCCATGTTTAATAGCAATAAACATTTGCCTTATCCTATGCATTGTAAAATAATATACGAAGCTACCTAAAGCACGGATCTCAATTCCTTAATCCGTACGCTTAATTTGATTTACATCAACTGTTTTCAGGACTAAGGGTTGCCGGCCTCGAATGCCCCATCAACAGCCGCCTGTGCACTATCGCAGGCCATTGGGCCAAAGATGCTTTTTCACATCCACCCTTACCAGCGTATCGGCCTCGCCAGGGGAGTACTGAATAATGATCGTTGTTCTGCTGGTATCAGGAAGATAGTAAATAGCATACTGCTCGTATTTACGAAGTAATATCTGTTGCTGATCCTTTTTGATGTATACTTTGCCGGGATTGGCCCGTTCAAGGAAGCCCAGGTAAAAGGAAAGCAGGCACCCGCTGGAGAGCATGCACAAACAAAGGCCCAGGGTATGAGTGGCCAATAAACCCTTATGCCGCATATTTATTGACAAATGCCCCGGCAACTTATTTATAAGCAGCAGGATCACACCGAAAAAGAAACACAGGGCCAGCCAGATGATATGCGTGGACGACATGTAAACGAAAAGCGCGGAAAAAACCAGTACCAGGAAAATAACCTGGTAAATACCCGCTTTTTCAACCCGGAATTGATTGGCGACCTTATAGGCATGGGTAGACCGGCTGGCAGGGAAATCTAAAAACAATACAACCATGAAAACGGAGACAACGAGTCCGGCTAAAAAGACAGGCAGGTATTGAACCGCATTCAACACCTCGATCCGGATGAACTCGATGGGAATTTGGTAGCGCAGAAAAAAGCCCAGTTCATGGTAATAAAGAAAACAGAAAGTCGCAACCGTTAAAACAGGAATAAACAACCCCCATTCAATGAGTTTAATGTTCCGTAAGGAATTGTCCGCCGTAGTCCGTTGAGGTTGTTCACCTGAGTCTGAAGTAATCGTCATTTGTTTATTTGAGTATACGTTTTATATTTCATATTGAAAGTCAATTGCTGCTCCAGGGAGACCAAATAATAAGATCACATCCAAAATTTTGTAAGCCCCCGGCAGGGGCTTTTTCTTGCCGGCTCACCGATACAAACAGCCCGTCAAACAAAAAAGCCCCGCATGGAAATGCAGGGCGTCACTAATCAAATTCGTTAACCATTAAACCTTATCCTTTCTATTATAACACCCAAACAGCACTGCTGTACTAAAAGAAAGTTGAATTTATTTTTGATGATCATCTCTGATAGACATTTCAGACTGCATTAAAAATTGACATCACCGGGCACGACCACCGGTAATACTGTTGTGTATAAAGACGCCCCCGCGAAGGGGGCGCCTTGCCGGAAATTACTCCTGCCTTATTCCTGTTCGTGCAGTACCGCCGTTTGACTCACGGCACCCATGACGGCGCCGGCCACAGCCACATACCCCGCAATGGTATTCACCAGGGACGGCAGCTCGATAGGGGCTGCAAATACAGCAGCACTGGCAGCTGTCAACGCTATCCCGATAGTGCGAAGCAGTTTGAAGAACTTCGGCGTTTTGTCCTGCATCCGGTCGATAATATTGCTCATACTATTCAATTTTAAAAAGGTGAAGAAAATGCTGCTGCGTAACCGTAGCCTTCACCGGTTAGCTGGCGCCGGTAGCGGCGGTCCCTGCGCACAGGACCGATTTTACCGGCCGTTCGCCGCCAGGGAGGCAGGGAAGCTTCTGAATATGCCTGCACTGCCTGTCAGCAAACTTCACAGGGTACGTTTGCTATAGCCTGGCCCATTCATCCTGCTGCGGCTTCATGGTGGGTGCTGCGGTCACAGGCCGCAACGGTGTCCAAATGATGGAGGTAAGCCCGCAGGGTGAACGACGCCCGTACTAAATTTCAGTGGCTGGCGGAGCAGGATCAACCAATGCAATAGTGGCAGCGTTGTGCTCACCTGATTTGAGTACATAATACCTGCCGCCCCTGATTTGAAAAAACTCTATCCCCAGGGCTACCAGCACTGTTTGCGTACTATTGGCCGGCAGCGTCACATTCAGTGCCGTGGCGGCCACCGGGTTATCGTCCCAGGCCATCTCCGGGGTGAATTGTGACACGTACTCAAATATTTCACGATCGAAGTCGACCGTAGCGGCTGCCAGCGAAAAGGTATAGTGGGTGCAGCCTTTGGGTCCCTCCACCATCACTTTCGGCCTGTAGCCCGGAATGTTGACCGTTACCTGCCCGGTAGTGCGGTTGAATTGGGCACTGTAGTGCCGGTAAAACAGGTCCCTGAATCCTGCCCGCTCGTTGAAATTGAAGCCCTGTATCTGGGTTACCTCGCCTTTACTGATGAGGCGGTCACCCCGGCCACTCGTGAGATCGGTGGCCATCACCCTGGTAAATACTTTGAGCAGCCGCGCCTGGGTGATCTTGTCCTTTGCATTGATCATCAACTCCCGGAAAATAATACGCATGAATTTCGCGGCCTTACCGGCACGGGTAAACTCTGCCATGTTTTCCCGGGTACGTTCAAACGCCGGGTCGTTTTTGATCCGCTCGGGACTGATCCCTTTGGAGGATACTGTCGTTGCCATGATTGTTGATTTTATCGGTGAATAATAATACCGGCCGGCCCGGTTTGAAAAAAAGAGAAGCGGTTGATTGCCTGCACAGCCCATTGTAAGGAAAGGGTGCCCGGTTGGCGTCGAATGGGCGTCTACCTGTAGGGGAATGGCCTGGGACTGCTCTAAGACTTGTCTGGAACTGGTCATGCAAATAGTATGGTTCCGTAGTAGTCCGGTAGTGGTTCTGTACCCTTTCCTGAACAGTCTGCCAGGCTTTTGGTAGCCTTTTGCACCTATGATGAGGCTTCCTGGTGCGGGAAATAGGTGTATTGCTGTTGCCATACGATCGGTTTGATGACACAAAGCTGCGGCATCTGCCAGGCCCGATTTACCCATATCGTACCCAGTGGGTGGAAATTTATTTTTGCAACAAGCCAATAAAAAACGCCCCTTTCGAGAGCGTTTTATAGTGCCGTCGGCTGACGGACAGAACCACCATAAGCAATTTGCCTGACGTAAACTACCCAGTGGGTAGATGTTACCGTGTTAATCGATTTTGTTATCCAGGTAACGACTGTACTGCTGCAACAGCCGGTTGAGGAACCGGGCAGGCTGCTTGCGCTCGGCCAGCTGGGCAAATGTGTGATAATAGTTGGAGAGGTCTACCTGCCAGGTTTCCTGCAAATGGACCATGACCCGCTTGATAGATGCCTTGCCATTATCGAAAAAACCGGCGAGGTGCAGCGCATAACCGAGTTCAATGATCTCTGATACCGTGGCTGTACAACGGATGGCGCCGGCTGTTGTGTTCCGAACGGGCGGAGTGGGAGCATCGCCATTGTCACTAAGCCGTTCGTCGATGTAGGCCATCAATTGTTCAAACGCGAGCAATTCCGCCAGTTGGCCGTCGCAGCAAGTGGAAAACAGATCGTCGAAGTGCGTGGCAAGCGGCTGGATCTTCCAATCCCCGCTGCCCCGCAGAAAATACTGTTCATCCAGTGCCATGCTGCCAGACCGGTAATATTGCCAAAAGGCCGCATTTCTTTCGAAGGCCAGGCTGATCGCCGCCAGCTCCTTTGTCAAACGTTCCTTCTCATGTCTCCGGCAACCTTTCAGTTCACCGAGGTGCAGCTGATGGACGAGCCTGTAAAATGTATACCGGCCAAGAACACCCGGTTTGATATACTTGAAAAAATAGATCTCCGTAGCCTGGTCGGGAAAACCATGCTCGATGACAGACTGCCTGAATTGCCGCAGGCTGTCGGAACAAAGCCGGATACAGGTATCCAACCGGGTGAGCAGGTCGCCTGGTTGGTCCTCCGTTTCCTGAAGACGGTTAAGCAATGACTGAAAATCGTTCAAAAGATCGGATTGATGGTTATTCATATCGTAGAGTTTAGTGCATGTGGTAATAGCATTCCTGCCCACCGGCAGGCGAGGTAAATCGAGACAGCAAGTGGAGGTACAGACAGGCA
This sequence comes from Niastella sp., assembly GCA_017744515.1. Classification (GTDB taxonomy): domain Bacteria; phylum Bacteroidota; class Bacteroidia; order Chitinophagales; family Chitinophagaceae; genus Paraflavitalea. Next base: position 56,759 of record JAGIBF010000010.1, on the reverse strand, counting down.
GGACGGGTAACAGGCATGAGTAGGCTTGGCCAGCCGGTTATAGCAATAAATAAATATACTATTTTTATAATAAATATCTATGATGTATGTGCGAATTTTCTGAAAACATCACCCTGGAGGAGTATGCGGAGATCAAGATAACATACGGGCTGATAATTCAGGATATCAGCAAAGTGAAAAAGGGATACGCCTTCGCGTAACCCTTCGTAATGTCGTACCCAGCCTTCACGGACATTGACCACTTAGCTCCGCAATTCACGCCGCATAAACCAATAGTAAGTGAGCGCAAAACAGACGGCTATCGCCGCAACAAGCCCACAAACCTGTGGCCACACGATCAGCAGGCTTTCGCGGAAAGGCAGCGGCTTTGGTATAGCGCCAGCCATTTGTTCCACCGTCAACGGTCCCAGGCTGCGTACCGAAGGCATCAATAAGGTGGTTGTCGCATCGGTATACAACTGGCTCGGAGCAAGGCGCAGCAGGTCCAGCAGCAGGTTATTGTACCAGAGCACGTCGGCTTCAGAAAGATAGACCGGGTCCGGGAAAAAACCTTTTACTACCATGCTGATGACAATCCGGTAAAAGATAGTAAAGAACAACCAAACCCCGATGGCCATCAGCGCGGAGGTAGTAGCCTGCCGGAACTTCACAGAAAAAAGGATCGATAGCGCAAGCCAGAAACCTACATACAGCACAGTAAGCAACACAAAACCCATGATCCGGAAAAACTCCTCCGGCTCAAGCTTCACGCCGGTGATCAGCAGCCCGGCCCCGATCATCAGCAGTGACAAAGAAAGAAACAAAGCAGACACGATGGCAAGGGCGCCCAGGAACTTGCTCAACAGCAAATGGTCGCGGTATACAGGTTGCGCCATTAGCCTTGTCAACGTACCATTGTTCTGCTCCGCATTGATCGCATCAAAACCAAGGCTGATGCCCAGCAGCGCACCCAGAAAGCTGACGAAGATGTGGAAAGTCGGCAGCGAGCCATCTGAAGTAGTGAGCAGTTTGAGATACAGGAATAAGCGGTCGGGATCGTTTTCATTGGCCACCGCAGCTTGCAGGTTTGTCAGCGACACATACATCGTTGCAATAAAAGTAAGCAGCAGCAACACCAATAATACGATAAAACGCCAGCTGCGGATATGATCTGCTATTTCCTTCCGCACCATAATGCCAAGCGGCCCTGGCTGCCTGGCCGTTGTATTAATAATACCTTTCAGCCAGCGGCTATTGTTTAACCTTCCGGAAAAAAGTCCGTTGAAATAAACCGCTGGATTTGCCATCCTTTTCATGATCGGTGATATTATTGTCAAAATAACGTTGATAGATCTCTTCGAGGCCGTACTCCTTTTTGAGCACGCCCATGATATCCATTTCTTTGCCCACAAAAAAGCGCACAAGGTCGGGCGTAATATTGTGCGAGCAGCTTACCTCGATCGTACGGCCGTCCACGGCAACTGCTTTTACGCCCGCCATAGCCTGCAGCGCAGGTAGTATATCCCACTCTGCAGGCGGCGCTGCTGCCAGTGTGATGCTGGTAACAAAATGGTCGCCCGAAAACAGTTGCCGGGAGAGCGTGGCTACATCGCCGTCCGCCAGCAATTTGCCCCCTACAAAGATCCCCACCCGGTCACACACCTGTTGCACCTGGTAGAGATGGTGAGAAGACAGCAGCACCGTAATGCCCTGCTCACGGCTCAATTGCCGGATAAGCCCGAGAAAGTCTTTCACCCCGCTGGGATCGATGCCCAGCGTCGGCTCGTCGAGGATAATCACGGCCGGTTGCCGGATCAATACATCGGCCAGGCCAAGCCTTTGTTTCATACCACGTGAATAAGCGCCGGCTTTTTTGTGCATCGCATCGCCAAGCCCTACCAGCTCCATCATATCCCGCGAACGGTTCTTCACTTCGTCTTCCGGCAAACCACTAAGCCGTGCGATATATTGCAGGTTGTCGATGGCCGTCATGCTGTCGTAAAAGCCAACATTGTCGGGCATGTAACCAACTTTTCGTTTCACAGCGATCGGATGAGTAGTGGCATTGATGCCACATACCCTGGCCACACCAGCTGTAGGTTCTGTAAGACCCAGCATCATCAGGATCGTGGTAGTCTTACCGGCGCCGTTGGGTCCAAGCAGGCCATAGATCTCACCCGGCCTGATCTGCAGGTCGAGCCGATCCACCGCCTTCAATGAACCGTAGCATTTTGTCAATCCTGCCAGTTCAATGATAGGTTGTTCCATAAGTTGAGGTAAGTTATCTTCTTCCGTATTTTCTGATCAATGTATAAATAACGCCCACAGCTGCCAGGATCACCAGTACACCCATCCAGCCTGCCAGCCATGACGTCGTCACGGTCGTGCGAAACAGGGCCGTGGCATTGATATTATTATTGCGTGCCGAGAAAGTCGTCACATAATCGCCGGCAATCGTTTTGTCCGGCACCTTCAGGTTGGCAACCACATCGATGCTTTTGCCCGGCTCGAGCCTTTCCACCCTGGCAGGCTCAAAAATAGCGTCCCATTTCGCAGGCGCCTGCGCAGTAAGCTCCAGCCCTTCAAGCGGCAGCGTGCCCGTGTTCTTAAGCGTTAGATGAATGGATTCACGGTTGCCCTCCGTGATCTCGCCGCTCAGTAAGCCGGTAGGAGTGGTTAGCTCCATACTATATGAGCCCTTGACCACCGCTTCCAGCTTCAGGGAAAGCGTATCCCATTCGGCACTCGCCGTCACAGGGATCGTGTACGTTCCCGGTTTGGCATCCGGCGTTGGCGTCAATTCGATCGAGATGTCCTGTGTACGGCCCGAATCCGCCCTGAAAGAAGTAACGGACATGCCGTCAACGCGGAAAGCAATATTCCACCCGGCAGGAATATCGGCGCGGAACGAATAGATGATGGCACGGGAGAAAGCATTGTGCAGCGAAGCGTTGTACCGGAACGTCTCTTTCGCGGTTCCCTCCAGGTTGATGAGCCGTGCCGTAAAGGCCGATGGACTGCTGGAAGAGGTCTTGCCACGCGAGGGCGGAATGAACGAAAAAAGAGAAAAAAGGATGGCCGTAACAAGCAGTGAGCGGAAATGCTGTCGGCCTTGCATTCGCTTTGGTGTAGAATGAAGCGCTAACATAAAAATTAATAAATAGAGGTTAAGTATTCATTAATGATGATAAAAGCTACTTTCACAAAAAAGGCGCAGCTAAATTAATGAGTGCTTTTTTTTTCACCAAAACTTGTCGGTATTTTTTTCGACCTGTCAAGTATATAGCTGTCATGAAAACATTCCCTTGCGACATTTTTTCAGTCTTGTACATTGGCACTGAAGTTGAATCGGAGCTTTCAAACGTCAAAATAATACCAATATGGAAAGCACTTTTTACATACAGTTCAATATAAAAACGCCGGAAGGGCTACAGAGCTATGGAAAGTTCAGTATTGGTAACGACCGTAAAGCTGCAGCAAATTTATTCCGCCAGTTGAAAGGTAGTACGGATGTCAACGAGCAAAATTTTCTATCCCTGGAACTGATGGAAACAGTCAAAGAGCTGCCAGTCAACCTGCAAATAATTAGTTGTACGCTGGATGAACTGGCCCATAACTGCCGGGTGATCAGCAAAGAAGTATTCAACCAGGCCAATTTGAAAATAACATAAGCTCCGTATTGAACACTGTGAAAAAATGACAACCCATCTGCGTTCATTTCGCTGCCAGAATTTCTTACTTGCTGTCATTTTTTTAGAAAAAAAAGGGACGCTTTCAATTGGCACGTCCGTTGATGGCGTCATTACAAGGCTACACAAGCCGCTAAATTGACCAATCATTTATGGCTTTGTTTTAAACAATTCAAAATCATCGATCATGGCAAACAATTTAAAGGCAGTTCCATTACACGACCGCGTTATTATTAAACCTGCTAAACCAGAAGAGAAAACAGCAGGCGGCATTATCATTCCCGACACCGCGAAAGAAAAACCCCTCACAGGCATTGTACTCGCTGCAGGCCCGGGCAAAAAAGATGAACCTGTTACTGTGAAAGCGGGCGATCGGGTGCTGTTCGGCAAATATGCCGGAACAGAGTTCCGCTATGAAAACGAGGAACTATTGATCATGCGGGAAAGTGATATTCTCGCAATCGTATGATCTGCCAGCAGTAGTGAGAAATTATTTTCATTTGACTAAACCTCAAATTAAAGTGTATGGCAAAACAACTTTTCTTTGACCTCAACGCCCGCAATAAAATGAAAAATGGCGTTGATATTTTGGCGAATGCAGTAAAAGTAACGTTAGGACCCAAAGGCCGCAACGTAGTTATCGGGAAAAATTTCGGAGCACCAACTGTTACCAAAGATGGTGTGAGTGTTGCAAAAGAGATCGAACTGGAAGACCCCATCGAGAACATGGGCGCACAAATGGTAAAAGAAGTGGCATCCAAAACGGCCGACATAGCCGGTGACGGCACAACCACCGCCACCGTATTGGCCCAATCGATCATTGCGGAAGGCCTCAAAAATGTGGCCGCAGGCGCCAACCCGATGGATTTGAAAAGAGGGATCGACAAAGCAGTGGCAGCAGTAGTGGAAGACCTGCGCCGGCAGTCGCAGGCCATCGGCAATGACAATGCAAGGATCAGGCAGGTAGCTACCATTTCTGCCAACAACGATGAAACGATAGGTACACTCATTGCCGAAGCCTTCGGTAAGGTAGGCAATGAAGGCGTTATCACCGTCGAAGAAGCAAAAGGCACCGATACCACCGTGGAAGTAGTGGAAGGTATGCAGTTCGACCGGGGATATGTATCACCGTACTTTGTCACCAATACAGAAAAAATGCAGGCGGTGCTCGATAATCCATACATCCTGCTATGCGATCGCAAAATATCTTCCATGAAGGACTTACTGCCTGTGCTGGAAAAAACAGCCCAGTCAGGCCGTCCGCTGCTGATCGTGGCCGAAGACCTGGAAGGCGAAGCCTTGGCCACCCTGGTCGTAAACAAGATACGCGGCACCTTGAAAGTAGCGGCGGTCAAAGCTCCCGGCTTTGGCGATCGCCGCAAAGAAATGTTGCAGGACATTGCCATCCTTACAGGCGGCACTGTGCTGAGCGAAGAACAGGGGTACAAACTCGACACAGCCGATCTCAACCTGCTCGGCTCCGCTGAATCGATCACTGTCGATAAAGACAATACGTTGATTGTAGGAGGCAAAGGTGACAAAGAAGCAATCCAGGCACGGATCAAACAGCTCAAAGCACAGATAGCCAACACCACGTCAGATTACGACCGCGAAAAATTACAGGAAAGATCAGCCAAGCTCAGCGGGGGAGTAGCTGTACTTTACGTTGGCGCGGCCACAGAAGTAGAAATGAAAGAGAAAAAAGACCGGGTCGACGATGCCCTGCATGCAACCCGGGCCGCTATCCAGGAAGGCATTGTGCCCGGCGGTGGTACAGCCTTTATACGTGCAATATCATCGCTCACATCCCTGAAGCCTGCCAACGAAGATGAGCAAACAGGCGTTGCGATCATCAGAAGAGCGCTCGAAGAACCGTTGCGCCAGATCGTGCACAACAGTGGGCAGGAAGGTAGCATCGTAGTGCAAAAAGTAAAAGATGCCGAAAAAGACCTTGGTTACAATGCCCGGACAGCAACCTATGAACCTCTACTACAGGCAGGAGTCATTGACCCCACCAAGGTCTCCCGCATAGCGATAGAGAACGCGGCATCCATTGCAGCCTTGTTGCTCACCACCGAGTGCGTTGTGTCCGATAAGCCCCAAAAAGAAGTGGCTGCTGCACCATCGCCTGGAGCGATGGATATGGGTTATTAAACAAACACCGTTCATAGTACGCCGTACCCGCACATCAGAAAAAACCCTGCATGATCATGCAGGGTTTGCTTATTTAAACACTTTAATGGTTATCCGGCGCACCGAATTATCGCCGGCTAAAGAACTTCAACGTACCCGTCTGTTCCGTTCACGCGGATGCGCTGGCCATCTTTGATGATACTGGTGGCATTTTCAACGCCTACCACGGCCGGCAGGCCATATTCACGGGCAATAACAGCGCCATGCGTCATAAGCCCGCCCACTTCGGTGATCAGGCCTTTGATAGATACAAACAACGGCGTCCAGCTGGGATCGGTAAAAGAGGTCACCAGTATATCGCCGTCCTCCAGGCTGGCATCTTCTATGTTTACGATCACACGCGCCCGTCCTTCTATAATGCCGGAGGAAACAGCCAGGCCAGGAATGGCGCCAGCCGGTAGATTTTCCCGTTTGTAGGTACCGGTAACGATCTCGCCATCCGATGTGATAACACGTGGGGGCGTTAACTTTTCATAGATCCTGTACGCATCCTTTCGTTCATCGATAAGGGCTTGATCCACCTGGTGCGTGCGCACCACTTCGCGCAGCTCTTCGAAACTCAGGTAGTACATATCTTCTTTGGCAGAAAGCACCCTGGCTTCCACAAGCCGTTCGGCTTCCTGCAGCAAAGCCTGCTTGTAAATAAACAAGCGGTTAACGATAGCATACTTGGGATACTCACGATAACCAATTAAGTTCCGGAGGAGGTCGATCATACGTTTGGTGGCAGCCACCTTTTGTTCACCGTCCGGCAACAGCGCCAAACGACTTAACAATTCCTGTTCCTTTTTCAATGCTTCCTGCCGCCCTTGTTCAAACTTCCGCACACTGGCGCCGGGCTCCATGTTTTTGATGTTGCTGAGGATAAGCGGAATAAGTGTAAGGGGATTTTCGCTCCAGCGCGTCCGTGTAATATCGATCTCCCCGGCACACCGCATGCCATATATATGAAGAAAAGCATAAATAGCATCCCGCACTTCCGCTCCGCCTTCAAATTGAACCAGCTCCTCCAAAAAGCGATCAGCTTGCTTATACCCGCTGTCACCCTGATTAGCTGTCACACTGAGCCTGTCGAAGTGCTGTCGAAGGGTCACTTGTAAATACGCCATCACCGCCGGGTAAGGACGGATCACATCGGCCACATCCAGCAGCGCCAGCCCCATCTCTGAAGTAATATTGTTGGGCACCGATTGAGAAAGCATATCCGCCACATTCGTTTCACCCAGCCACGCTTTCATATTATCATTGATCCAGGAAGAAACATTCATGGCGGTGATGATCACACCAAGACTATGCGGATTATCGAAACGCTGCCTTTTCCACGCCTCGATGTCTTCGAGGATGCAATCGAACAGCTCCGTTCCGGATTTCCCCTGGATAGTATGCTTTAATGCATCTACCCATGCCTCGCTACGACCGATCAGTTCAGGGACGATGGAAGGATCGTATTCCGTCAGCGCAGTAAAATCCACAGACGATACACCCGCACTGGCAACGGCGTTTTGAGCCTTGTGGCCAGCCGGCAACAAGGGTATGAAATCCTCCCGCTCTGTAATATTTATCAATGCATCTTTTATGAGTGGATCAGATTTACCCAGCGTAACATCGATGACCGTTTTCCGGCCGGCAGGGGAGGACAACAGCTGTGTAATATCGATAAACAGCCTGCCGGCGGCAACACGCATGGTCGCAGGCGTCATCAGCAGCCAGCAAGATAAGCCAAGGGGCCTCATAGCATCCGTCATCATTTGCTGATGCCCCACAGATACATATACCCGATTGCCTGCCTCATTCGAGGCGGGGACCGGGAATAAAGTAGTGATCGGCCGGCTCTGCACAATATAAAACTGACCATCGGCCAGGCACCATTCAATATCCTGCGGACTATCATAATGCGCTTCAATCATTCTACCCAACCGTGCAAGCGCCAGCACCTGCTCATCCGTCAACGCTTGTTGCTGTTGCCGTGCAGGTTCAATAGCCTGCTGTTTGGTGCCGCCATCAGGCAAAGCATAAATAGCCAGCTTCTTGGCCGGCACCTTCTTATCGATCACCGCTCCGTCGCGCACTTTATATACGTCGGCATTCACCAGTCCCGCCACCAGCGCCTCACCCAATCCAAAGCTTGCATCGATCGATACCACCTTCCTGTTGCCATTCACAGGATCGGCCGTAAACAAAATACCCGATACCTGCGGAAACACCATCTGCTGAACAACTACAGACAGATAAACCTTGCGGTGATCAAACCCATGTTGCATACGATAGATCACCGCCCGCTCAGTAAAGAGTGATGCCCAGCATTTACGGATATGGTGTAAAATAGCCGCTTCACCAATAATATTCAGGTAGGTATCCTGCTGCCCGGCAAAGGAAGCGTTGGGCAGGTCTTCCGCCGTAGCGCTGGAGCGAACAGCAAAAGCCTCCTTTGAAGCAAACAGGGATAGGAAAGAAGTGATTGCTGCACGAATATCGGAAGGGATCACCACAGCTTCAATAGCCTTACGAAGCTCACCACAAAGCGTAGTGATCCTGTCCCGTTGATCGATCGTCAGCAGCGATAATTCATCGAGCATGGCAGGTAAAGCAGGCGTTTCACAGATGATCCTTTTAAAAGCATCGGTCGTAACACAAAATCCATCAGGCACCAGTATGCCATGGATGCCAGACAATTCGCCCAGGTTGGCGCCCTTGCCACCAACTACCAATAGCTTAGACCGGTCGATCTCTCCAAAAGAAAGTACGTAAGTGTTCATAGTTTTTTCTCCTTTGTCGCGCGAAGAAAACACAAATACTATTCCGCTAAAGCCCTTACAAAATTTAATAATAATAAAGAAGGAACCGGCAAACCATACAAACATTTGCGATGTTATAAAGCAAAGGACCCGCACATAACTCCCCGGTTTATTGGCAAAAACGCACCACTACAGGGCCGGTTAAGACTTCCCGCCTTTCACTTTGATGTAATATAAACACCTTACCGATGACGAAAGAAGAGCACCTTGCCCTCATCGTGAAAGCAACACCCGATTTCGAGCCGGATACAAAGACACTGTACAGCAACTCCGGTTATTTTATCCTGGGCCTTATCATTGAAAAGGTAACCGGCAATCCCTACGAGACTGTCCTCCAGGAAAAGATCACCAAAAAGATCGGGCTGAAGGATACGTATACGGCCACCGGCAACATTGACGTGAACAACAAGGAGAGCCTTACTTATTTTATACCGCCCGGCGGCAATTGGAAGCAGGTTCCCGAAACCCATCCCAGTATCCTCTTTGGGGCAGGCGCTATTGTTTCTACACCCAATGACCTCGCTACATTCATGCAGGCCCTGTTCGACGGAAAGATCGTATCCAGGCAAAGCCTTGAGCAAATGAAAACATTGAAAGAAGGCGAGGGCTTCGGCATGGTTACATTTGAGTTGGGTGGTAAAACATTCTATGGACACACAGGCGGGGCCGACAACTACGGAGCCTGGGTAGCTTACCAGCCCGAAGAAAAACTGGCGATGGCCTACACTACCAACGCCAAGGTATATCCTGTAAAAGACATAGTTGGTGGCGCTATGGACATTTACTACAACAAACCCTTTCAGATCCCCACTTTCGAATCCCTCGCCATCAGCGAAGAAGTGCTGGACAAATATGTTGGCACCTATTCGGTACCCGATGCACCCGCAAAATTTACGATCACCCGGGAAAGCGCCACATTGTATGCACGGCCACCCGGAGCCCCTAATGCTTTCCCACTCGAAGCAACAGCGCAGGATAAATTCAAGATCGATAATGGCACTGCAACAGGTATTGTGTTTGAATTCGATACCACGAAAAACCAGCTGACGGTAAAAAGAGGAGAAGGTCAGCGGGTGTTTACAAAAGATAAATAACCCAGCGGTCTGGCCGCTTTGACCGGCCAGACCAACTGATGATTATGTATATTTGGGGCTACTGCTTTACATGGAAACAGGAACAGACATATTCTTACGCTCAGTCAACGCCGTTTGCCCCGGCCTCACACAGGTGGAGTTGTCCCTGTTTTCGGATAAGCTCACCACGAAAGAACTAAAAAAGAGAGACCTCTTTCTCCAGGCAGGTAAAGTACAAAAGTCGATAGGCTTCATAGCAACAGGGTTGGTCCGTTCCTTTTTTATCGACCAGGAGGGCATTGAAACAACCGTTGGCTTCTATCCGGAAGGCGACTACGCCACCCATTACCCGGCATTCATTCTACAAAAGCCCAGCCGGTATTCCATCCAGTGCCTGGAACCAACCACCATGGTTTACCTGTCGTTTGACGATATGCAGCAGCTATACCGCGAGGTACCGACCATTCAACAATATGGGCGGCTGGTAGCAGAAGAGATATTGAAGCGGCAGCAGGCACGTATAGAAAGCTTCATCTTCCAGACAGCAGAAGAGCGCTACCTCGATTTTGTGGAACAACATCCAACCTTGTTCAACAGGGTCTCCTTATCCCACCTTTGCAGCTACCTCGGCATCGAACGGCAAACACTTACCCGCATTCGGCAGAAATTGGCCCACCAATAGTTTTTGACACATTTGTGTCAGGTCCGCCCTTCCTTTATGTAGCAGCTTTGCAGTATCAATTTAAAACGATCTGCAATGGCAAAGAAAATCTTACTCATACTCGGGCATCCCTCCGAAAACTCTTTTTGTAACGCGTTGCTGGATGCATACCGGAAAGCTGCGCAAAGCGCAGGCACTATCTGCAAAACCATTTATATCTCCAGGTTGAAGTTTGATGTAAACCTCGCCGACGGTTACAAGACCGGCGAAGCGATGCAACTCGAAGAAGACCTCGTGGCAGCACAGGAATTGATCCAATGGGCCGACCACGTCGTAATGGCTTACCCCAATTGGTGGGGCTTTATGCCTGCCCTGGCCAAAGGCTTTATCGACAGGATATTCCTGCCCGGCTTCGCCTTCAAACACCATTCAGGAAAAATATTCCCCGATAAACTCCTGAAAGGAAAAAGCCTGCGGCTATTGGTAACCATGGATACCCCCAAATGGTGGTTCTACCTCATCTACCGCGCCTCCCAATACCAGATCATGAAAGACATCGTATTCGGTTACGTTGGGTTCAACCCCATCCGGTTTTCCACTTTCGGATTCATCAGGAAATCAACTGAAAAATTACGCAACACCTGGCTCAAAAAAGTAGAACAGTTAGGCAAGCAGTTTAAATAAACACAGTTAACGCTTTTCATGTTCTACCAGAGAATATCCATGGCCCCTCGTATTGATGATCTCGATCGAGGGGTCATCTTTGAAAAGCTTGCGAAGGCGGGTAATATAAACATCCATGCTGCGTGCAGTAAAAGGATTGTCCTCACCCCATAGCCTGATCAGGGCCAGCTTTCTGTCCAGCAGTTGATTCTTTTGCTGAACAAGCAACAGCAGCAGGTCGGCTTCCCGTTGCGAGAGGGTAGATACTTCCGGCCCATTGGCCAGTTCAAGATATTGATGACGAAAGATAAACTTACCGATCTGCATGTTCCTGGGTGCGGTATCTGCCGACTGGCTCACTTTCCGCCGAACCAATGCTTTCAACCGGAGGATGAGCTCTTCCATACTGAAAGGCTTTTTCATGTAGTCATCGGCCCCCAACTCGAAACCCTTCAACACGTCTTCGGTTTGCGTTCTGGCCGTCAGCAGGATCAGTGGGATGTCTTCATCCACCACCCGGATCTCGGAAGTAAGCGAAAAACCATCCTTGCGGGGCATCATGATATCGATCACGCACACATCAGGCCTGAACGTCTTGAATTGTTGCCAGCCATCAACCCCGTTCCTGGCAATATCCACGACGAAACCCCGCTTTTCAAGCGACTCTTTGATGATGGCCGCCAGTATGGCTTCATCCTCTACCAATAGTACCCTGATATTTTCCATTATGCATAAAATGTTAGCGTGAAAACAGTTCCCTTACCCGGCTCGCTGGTCACTTCAATTTTTCCGTTCAGGTCGGTCACCAGCTGCTTAACATAGGCCAGCCCGATACCATACCCTTTTATTTCGTGTATGTCGCCGGTAGGAACACGATAAAACTTATCGAAGATGTAGGGGAGTGCAGACGCCGGAATGCCCATGCCCTGATCTCGCACCTGCAATTGCCAGCTCCGTTCGCCACGGCTCACGTGCAGGTCGATCCTGGCATCCTGCGGAGAATACTTGATCCCATTATCCAGCAGGTTGGAGAGAATGATGCCAAGCATAAAACGGTCCGTTACTACCGTAAAGGGCGTTTCATCAGCAGTAATGGCAATAGATGCATTGCCTACCTGGCTGAAACGCAGTTGCGCCTGCTGCAAAACAGGTACAAGGTCGATGGTCTCCGGTACCGGCAACCGCTTGCCTTGCTCCGCCCGGCTGAAGTCCAGTATCCGTTCGATGTTCTTGTCCAGGTCATCGATCACCAACGTATTGATACCGAGGTAGCGCATCAGCGAAGCCTCATCACCCGCTGCCCCAAAACTGGCCATCGCCTCATTCGACGACCGGAGTATCGTTAAAGGCGTACGAAGCTCATGAATGATATTATTCATAAAATCAGTCTTCATGGTATCCAGCTGCATCTGCCGTTTGATGATGCGGCCCATGTAAAGGAGACTGCCGGCAGATAAAAGAATGAGCAGGGAAGATACCAGCGCGGGAACAAAGTTGGTCCTGAACAAAAAAGCTGTAGGGTTCTTCAACGCTGCCTTTACAATAGCCGGCTCCTTATTGAAATGGATCGCAACGGCGATCTCCCCCGGCTGTACCATCTTTTTATTGCGTTCGATAGCAAGTGTAAACGACTCGCTGATCCCATTGCGCAATAGCTCCTGTTGAAAAAAACGCGTTAGCGTATCGAGGTTAAGCGGCTTATTCGCCTGCAGTGAAAATAGCCGGGCTACCAGCGCCTTTACGCCAGGCAGTTGATCTTCATCTACGCCTACCGTAAACAGTTGCATAGAAAAGGTAGGACTCGCCGGCCGCCGGGCACTATCACGGCTACTGGGCGAAGGATTAGCCATTTGCTTCATCATAATGGTCAGGGATGGCTTTTCCCCAGCCAGAGAAGGAGGCAGGGTATTTTGACCGAGCAGACAGCTGTCAATGCTTTGCCGGAGCGACAACGTGGCCGCTTGTATAAAGTTGGCCCGCGCTGTTTTATAATTATAATATACCCAATAAAGCTGGCAGAGAATGATGCCGCCGGCAGTAAACGCCGCAACAAAAAATATATAACGCAGCCGCTTGTTCATTCCCTTAAAACTTTTACCCATACTGTATCGTGTTCTTTCAAATATACGAAAGTCGTTATCCGGTTGCGGACCGATAGTGTTAACTGCTGTTAACAGAAGCGTCCACAATTGAATTTCAGCGCGGTAGATCGAGTGTTAACAGGAGTTAGTACACGCAGCCGCACACTTAACACTCGGCGGAAAATAGCAGAATAGCTTTGTGGTATCAAACACAATCAAAAACAAAAATCATGAAACAGACACTCAGCGTTTACGCAACAACACCCAAACAAGTCCTTGGATTTAGAATTCACCTGCGCGCATTCATGGTGCTGATGCCCCTTGCCTGGATCGTTTGGTTATTGACACCTGCCACGTATCCCTGGCCAATTTGGTCTACGGCTGCCTGGACCGTTGGCATCATTTTCCATTACCTCGGGGTATTTGTATTTAAGAAGTCCAATCTCAAAAAGAGCGCCTTGCTCTCGATCCTGTTAGTGGTTGCGGGCATTGGCAACAGCTTCGCCACCGAGCCTGAAAATGTAAACGAGCAAGTCATCAGCTCCTTCAAAAAAGATTTCTCCACCGCACAGGACGTTAGCTGGGAAAAAACACAGGAAATTTCCAAAGCCACCTTTACACTAAATGGCCAGGTAATGTTTGCCTGGTATGCAGAAAATGGTAAACAAGTAGCAGTGATCCGCAACATACTGTCCAGCCAGCTGCCCATCAACCTGCTCACCAGTCTCAAAAACAATTATGCCGGCTATTGGATCAGCGACCTCTTTGAAATGGTAGCCGATAACACCACCACTTATTATATAACGATAGAAGATAGTGCACATAAGATCGTGCTCAAGTCAGAGGACTATACTACCTGGCAAACGTTCAAAAAAGAAGACAAAGAATAAGCATAACGCATAAAATAACATTTATCAATCATTAAAACAAAGATCATGAAAGCATTCCACCAGATCGTCAATGCACTGAGCCTGTTATTAGCATTTACTGCAGGAGCACAAACCACCGGAAAAACAACCTATAAGATGCCGCAAGCCACCTTGTTGCTGCCGGATGGCAGGGTACTTGATCCTGGCAAGTTGGACAGCCTGTATAAGGTCTGGGGAGACGGCAGGGTATCATTCATGCACAGCAGGGAAGACGATGAAAAAGGAATTGTTCGGGTGATAAGGGTCACAGACGAAATGATACAACAACAACTGGACCGGGAGCACAAACAAAAACTGGCTTTTGCAGCCATGCTCGATAACCCGGCGCCGGACTTCGAACTGAAAGACATGCAGGGCAATCGCTGGTCCTTACAGGAGCTGCGCGGCAAAGTGGTAGTATTGAATTTCTGGTTCACCAGCTGCGCCCCCTGCATACAGGAAATGCCGGCACTGAATAAATTAGTCCAAAGCTATAATGGTAAAGAGGTAGTCTTCCTCGCCCTGGCTTTCAACGACGCAAAACAGGTGAATACATTCCTGCAAACACACTCCTTTAATTATACGATCCTGCCGGGCTCCGGTGAGGTCGATAAAAAATACAACATCAGCTCATGGCCCACCAGTATAGTGATTGACAAAGAAGGCAACATCAAAAAGATCATGAATTCAAGTCCGAAGGTCCGGGAAGAATTGGAAGCAGTCATCAATACACTGAAATAATCCTATATTTAGTTCGCTGGCAACATAAAAAGTAAAATATGAAAGCACTGATCATTGGAGCAACAGGCGCTACCGGAAAAGACCTTGTCAACATCCTCTTGCATGATGCGGCCTACACAGCAGTAGTAATATTTGTGCGCCGCGCAAGCGGGATCACCCATCCCAAACTGTCCGAAGTAATAACCGACTTCGACAACCTGGAGCAGGTAGCCGCATCCATCAAAGGAGATGTCTGGTTCTCTTGTCTCGGCACCACACTGAAGACGGCAGGCTCGAAAGAAAAACAGTGGCATATCGACTATGAGATACCCGTACAGTTTGCTGAGATCGCTAAAAGGAACGGTGTTCCCCACGCAGTGCTTTTATCGGCCTATGGCGCCGCTGCCACCAGCCGGGTATTTTACTCTAAAATGAAAGGCCAGCTGGAAGACAAGATCGACAGCCTCGCCTTTAATAGCTATATCATTTTCAGGCCCGGCCTGCTGCTGCGCAAGGATACAGACCGGGCAGCTGAACGAATAATGGCAGGCCTGTTGAAGTTCCTGAATGCGATGGGCATCATCAGGAAGTTCAAACCCATGCCCACTTCCACATTGGCCGAAAAACTGGCCAAGGCACCCAAAGTGTTCACAGCCGGCAAGCATGTCATCGAGTTGCAGCATATCTTCACATTTTAACCAATATACCCAACAACTTCCTACCAATAACGGTAAAAACTACGTCAATAACCATTTCTATATTTCTATAACTACCCGGTATTTTTGATTGAGCCTTCGAAACGTTCCTGGCATACCATGCCGGGAACGGGTGTTTTTGCTTTGCACAGTGCTGCCCCTGCGCCTTCCTGCTAATAGACACACACATATACGTTATAGGAACAAAACCAAGCTCAATCATCAATGTATGAGACACTTTAAAACTGCTTTCGTTATCGTTATGCTGCTGCTCCACCAGCAGTTCTGTATGGCCCAGTCAAAAGAAGCCGGATACCTGCTCCAAACCAGTGAAATGAACGACCTGATGATACGTTACCAGGCCGACCTGGCAAGTATCCAGCGCGTTTATTCTACCAACCCCAACCGGGGCGTATACGGTAGTCAGTTTCCGGAAGGAGGAGGACGCAGAGGATCCGGAGACCCCAATTCCCCGGAAGGGAGACAACGCCAGTTGAAGCTCATGGCCGATTACCAGCAAAAGATGGACCGGATGGACTTTGATAAAATGGGCATCAACGGCAAAGTAGACTACCTGCTCTTCAGCAGAAAGCTGGAAGATGCAAAGTATAAACTGGAAGGAGAAGAAAAAAGATACCAGGAGATCGCGAAGCTCCTGCCATTCTCCGACCGTATATATACACTCATTAAGCCAAGAAGAAGAGGGGCCGTGGTAAACGGTCACTTAGTAGCCAAAGAATTGAACGAAACCAGTAAACAGATCAGCCAAACGATCAGCGCCTTTAAGAAAGCCGACAGCCTTTGGTCAAAACAGACAAGAGCTGCCACTGAAGCACTCACTGCGCTGCGCGGATCACTGACAGATTACTTTTCTTTTTACAACGGCTATGACCCCCTGTTCACCTGGTGGGTGCCCAAAACCTATTCAGAGGTCGACAGCCTGTTGAACCTATATGCCAATGCTATCAACAAAAAAAGCCGCACAGAGTCGACACAAAAAGATGACGGCAGCGGCATTCCCGCCAATCCGGTAGGAGAGGAAGAAGTAACACGCCAGCTAAGGCTTGAATTCATTCCTTATTCCGTACAGGACCTGATAGACATTGCCACGAAAGAATTTGCCTGGTGCGATGCTGAGCTCCTGAAGGCCTCCCGCGAAATGGGCTTCGGCGACAACTGGAA
>JAGIBF010000010.1:0-40110 GCA_017744515.1 Niastella sp. | reverse complement strand
GGAAAAAGTGAAGAACGCCTATGTGGAGCCTGGCAAGCAACCAGATGCCATGAACGACCTCTACAAACAATCTGTTGACTTTTTGAAGAAGCACGACCTCGTTACCATCGATCCCCTGGCAGAAGAAGATTGGACCATGGTCATGATGTCGCCCGAACGCCAGCGTACCAGCCCCTTCTTCCTCGGTGGTCAAAACCTCATCATATCTTATCCCACCAATACCATGAGCTATGACGACAGGATGATGACCATGCGTGGCAACAATCCCCACTTCTCAAGGTCCACCGTACACCATGAACTGAACGCAGGCCACCACCTGCAAGGCTACATGACAGATCGTTATAAAGCCTATCGCAACTTCAGTACACCCTTCTGGGGAGAAGGTCATGCCTTCTATTGGGAGCTGGTATTGTGGGATATGAACTTCCCCCGTTCACCCGAAGACAGGATCGGCATGCTCTTCTGGCGCATGCACCGTTGCGCCCGTATCATTTTGTCGTTGAATTATCACCTCGGCAAATGGACGCCACAACAATGCATAGACTTCCTGGTAGACAGAGTAGGGCATGAGCGCGCCAACGCAGAATCAGAAGTGCGTGGCTACTTCCGCCGCGTGGATTACGCCCTGTACCAGATAGCTTACATGATTGGTGGATTACAACTCTATTCATTGAAGAAAGAACTGGTCGATACAAAGAAGATGGGCGTGAAGGCATTCAACGATGCCATCCTACAGGAAAACAGCATGCCCATAGAAATGCTGCGTGCCATCATCACCAAACAACCTTTGAAAAGAGATTTCAAAACCACCTGGCGTTTTTACGGAAAGTAAATCCTCCTTGTGTCATTTCAAACGAGCCCCCCTTGTTTTAACGGAGGCAACCCTTCTTTGAATGGAGGTAACCCTTGTTTGAAGGAAGCTCACCTTTTTTTGTCATTTCGAATGAAACTCTCCCTCTCTGTCATTTCGAACGAAGCGATAGCGTAGTGAGAAATCTGCTATCGAAAAATAAGAAGCTATTTATGAAAAAATATACAAATCACCGCAGCACAGCCATTTTTGGGCTTTGCATCAGCATACTGTTCACTACCTGCACCAGCACGGGCGACAACAAGCCACAGGCCGGCGGCAAGAAAAAGTACGATGACCTTGTCGCGTTATACAAAGACTTCAGGCGCATTATCGAGCCCAAGCTGGTAGATAGCATTCCCGATTACACAGCGCCTACGATGGCAAAAGCCTACGATACCCTGAAGACGCTGCTGGCGGAATGGAAAGCCATGGACACCACCGGCTGGACCATCGACCAGCGTGTCGATTACAAACTGGTAGGTGCACAACTGAATGGAGAGGATTTCAACCACCGCATCATGAAGCGCTGGTCGAGTGATCCTGCCTTCTACAATACCATTGGCTGGTTCAACCCCACGATGGAGGGCGCCGTATCGCTGCCGAGGCAGTTGCCCATGGATTCGGCACGGCTACAGCGGTTTAAGAAAAGCCTCGAAAAACTACCGAAGCAACTGGCACAGGCAAAGACAAACCTCACCACCATGAAGCCCGACCTGGCCTTGCTCGGCATCAAGCTTAAAGAATATGAGTTGAAACGTTGGGAAAGATGGAAGCCCGATGCCATAGCCAGTCACCCGGAGCTGCAACCGCAGATCGACCAGCTGATCGCTTCGCTGAAAGATTTCAAAGCCTTTCTCGAAGAGAAGAAACCCTCCCTCACCGGCTCATCCGGCATCGGTAAAGAGAACTACGACTGGATGCTGAAAAACGTGTACCTGCTTCCCCTCACCACGGATCAATGCATCATGCTCACCCAGCGTGAGCTGGAACGCACAGTGGCAACACTCAAACTGGAAGAACACCGCAACCGCAACCTGCCGGAGCTGAAACTGATCGACAACGAACAGGAGTTCAAAGCCCTCCAGGTAGCCGGACAGGAAAAGCTCATCAAATTCGTCCGCGACAACAAGATATTGCCCGAGCCAGACCTGCTGACGACAAAACCAGTTGGCCGCTATGTGCGCACCAATGGCGAGCGCAACTTCTTCGAGCAGGTATTGGACCGTGATCCTACGGCCCTGCATCCCCACGATATGACGGGCCACGCACCCGATGGCCTGCGTGTACCGGAATGGAACAAACGTCCCATCCCACGCGGGTATGATCCGGAATACGTTACCGGCATGCGCGCCGAAGGCATGGCTACGGGTATGGAAGACCTGCTGATGCAGTTGGGCATGCACGACCAAAGCCCACGCTCACGCGAGCTGGCCTATATGCTGCGTGCCTTCAGAGCCGTTCGCGCACTGGCCGACATGAAAATGCACGCCAATATGCTCGACCTGACAGGCGCCATGGACTATGCGAAGAAAACAGTACCCTACGGCTGGTATGGCGAAGAAGGCAACTACCTCATCTGGGAAGAGATGGACCTCTACATGCGTCAGCCCGGCTATGGCATCGGCTACTTCTTTGGCGCTTACCAGATAGAACAACTTATTGCAGAAAAAGGAATGGAGCAGGGCAGGAACTTCAACATACAAACCTTTATGAAGGATTTTATCAACGAAGGATTGGTTCCTATCTCACTGATCCGCTTTAAAATGACCGGTAAGGAAGAGTAAAAACAGTTGAGTACCGGCTTCGTTCGGCCATTCATTTTATCAGCCGAACGAAGCCCTGAACTCCAAAAGTGAAAAATATTCCATTTTACTTTTTCAACGGATGCCCCAGGTAGATCAACAGCAGGGGCAGCAGCAGAAAAGGTATTTCGATCAAGGCGGTTTTATAGTTGCCGGCCCTTAAAAAAAAGGCCATGACAAGCAGTATGCTCATTGCATTGACGAGCGAGGCGATGAAAAAAGTTTTAGGGATCAGTATCGCGACAGCCACAGCAATATTCAATATACTCATGGTGACAATGACATCTTTCCCCAACCCCATATTCGCCGCTATTTTTGCCTGTTCAGACTGCGCATGCATATGCAGGCCATCCCAGCCATGTTTTAAACACAGGCAAGCGGTGATCAGGATCAGTAAGCCACTGATTATTCTCATATGCTGACGATTTTACTGCCATACATATCTTTAGCGCCGATCTTACTGGTCATGGAAAGCAGTAACCCGGGAGCCAACCGGATAATGTAGCGGAATACATTCATAAGGCCGGGATAGATCTCATACTTATCTTTTTGCATTCCCCTGATGGCTGCATCTATTATTTTATCGGCAGGCATCAACATTTTGGGATTGAAGCCGTCCACGTCCCGGAATTTGTCATTTAAAGGAGTAGGGGAGCCGGGGGCCACAAGCTCGAAGACTTTAATAGCGGTGTTTTTCACTTGCACACGCAGCGATTGTGTATAGGAGCGCAGGCCCGACTTGCTGGCGCTATATACAGGAGCCAGCGGGAAGAACATCAGGGCTATACCTGAAGTGACATTCAGGATAGCGGCAGTCTTTTTCTTCTTAAGGTGTGGCAGAAATTGCTGGACCATGCGTATAGGTCCCATTAAATTGATCTCCACCTCGCGGGTGATATCCTGCAAGTCATGCCCGTCATGAAGGACCAACTTCCGCATCTCCCCGGCATTGTTGATCAATATATTCAGGTCGGGGAATTTTGTAACGACCTGATCATATAGCGCCTCGATGTCTTCAGCCTTGCTTACATCACTCTGAATGATGTGTACGGCAGGAAGCTGCAGTTTTGTTTCGTGAAGCTTTTGAAGATTTCTCCCTGTAATGATAACGGTATTGCCGAGCTTAAGAAGCCTCGACGCAAACTCGAGGCCGAAACCGCTCGTTCCGCCTGTAATAAGAATGGTATTGTTTTCCAACTTCATGATATAAGTTTTTTATCACTACAAAGCTCTGCAGCAATTAAAAAACCGGCGTATCCAAAAGTTGGAATATTGTAGTCAAAAGTATGATTATCGCAGTTTGATCACCTCGGATCCTGCCAACAGAAAAGCACCCGCTCCATATACCTCATAGCTTTCGGCATTGAAGTTTCTCCGCGGGTCCGCACCGATCGGTTGCACCCAGCCCACACGTCCTTCCGGCGACACCAGCGTATTGAGCCCCTGCCAGGCCTTACGCACGGCAGGCTCGTAGGTCGCTTTATCCAACAGACCACGGTTCACACCCCAGGCCAGGGCATAACAATAAAACCCGCTACCACTGCCTTCGCCACCCGGATAAGAAGCAGGATCGAGCAAAGACGCCCGCCACAAACCATCCGCCTGTTGCAGCGAAACGATCTTTTCCGCCATCTCTTTGTATAATCCTTCATAAAATGCCCGCCTTGGATAATCAGCCGGCAACTCTTCAAGGATGCGTACCAGGCCACCCATTACCCAGCCATTGCCCCTCGACCAGAATACGGTGGCGCCATTCGCTTCCCTTTTACCTTCGCCGGCAGCATTGATCAGGTAGCTGGCATCGCGGGCAAACAGGTGTTGCTCTTTATTATACAGCAGATCATAAGTTTGCCTGAACAGTGAATCATTCAGGGAAAAATAAGAAGGGTCTTTCAACGAAACGCCCAGCTTCACGAGGGTAGGAGGGCCCATGAACAACGCATCACACCACCACCACATCAACCCCTTTCTCGATTCAGGGCCGGGTACGGTACGAAGCTTTTGCACCGTATCGATCGTTGCGTGGATGAATTGCTGATCACCTTTGAGGCGGTACAGATCTATATAAGTTTGTGAGATAGCGATATCATCAGCATGATCATAACGGCGGCCCGGTTGCCAGGACGTACGCTGACCCAACGCCATTAACGAGTCAAATATCTTGCGGGAACGGGTAGTCTTATAAGCAGCCACCACACCGGCATAAAACGCCCCATTGGTCCAATCGGTCGGCGCATGCTTCGGATGGCTCAGTTGCCAGTCGGTCACCAGCTCCAGGGCCTTCTTGATATAGCGGGATTTAAAGACGTTCACAGGCTTTACGTTCTTTCCGGTATTCGAAACGCCAGAAGGCATTGGCTGCGATTGGGTAGTAGGTCCTTCCACCACCAGCCGGTCGTTATCGAGGATCTTCATACGATCGATAAACACCACCCGCTTATCGCCCGTAGCCGACGTGCGGCCATGATAGACGGCAAACATTTCTTTTCCGTCTGGTGAGTACGCAATACTATTATGACCAGTGCCCGTTACCACACCGCCCTTCTCCACATTCTTTTCCAGCACAGGATTGTTGGCTCCTTTGATATAAGGCCCCAGTGGACTTTTGGAAGTCGCATACCCTACAGCATAATTCTTCCCGCCAAAGTAATTGGCAGAATACATCATAAAGTAAGTATTCCCTTTCCTGAAAGTAACAGACCCTTCCGTCCAGCGGCGGTTTACCTCCTGCGAAGTAACCGACCGGCTTTCCCAGGCAGACTGTTGGTCACTCATACTTACCGGCGGACGCAACAACAACACGGGCTCACCGATCACACCACTGAAGTCAGGCTTCAGCTCAACACCATATACCCAGCTTTCCTCGATCTCTTTATACCAACCCTTATTGATAGCCCAGGTAGCCACTTCACTTTCTACCGGATGCTTGTAACAACAGCGCGAATAGTAGAGATAAACCCGGCCATCCTGATCGAAAAACACATTGCCATCGATGATGGGATACCCCGGATCAAAAACAGGCTTATTAGCCACGTCGATGAACGGACCGGTAGGCTTATCGGCCACAGCTACACCAATACGGAAATTCTCCAGTTCTTTAGTGGGGTTTTCTTTCCACTGCGCACTATAAAACATATAGAACTTGCCGTTCACTTCATAAACTTCAGGCGCCCAGTAAGCGCCATCCCAGGCAGCCTTGGGATCACTCCAGCCATTCCTGTTATCGTGAAAATATACCTGACCTTCATTTTTCCAGTTCACCAGGTCTGTCGAAGAATAAGCAGCAAAACCTTTATTGGCGCCAGCGCCGGTACCATACATATAATATTTATCACCCTTAACATGCAATACATAAGGATCACCGAAATCAACAGCCAGCGGATTCGTAAAAGAGAGTTGGGCATCAGTAACTGCCGGCTTCAGCAGGGCAACCAGCAAACAAAAAGCAATCAATCTGTTCATACAGGCATCGAGTTTATTAAACAGCCTAAAGTAACGAAATATAATTATTTGTCCATAACCAGTTTAAGCATGCTATTCATCATCTCATGATACCCTTCAAAACTATAAGGCTTTGAGAATACAGCGAGCGCACCAGCCTGTATACTGCGCGCTTCCATATTGCTATCGGCGTAGGTGGAATACACAAACACGGGGATATGTTGGTAACTATTGCTTTCTTTCAACATTTCCAGCGTTTGCAAGCCGTTCTGTTTGGGCATATTCTGGTCAAGAACGATCATATCGGGCAGTTTGCCGGATTCACTTATATTACCAAGCAGCTCTATCACCTCCACACCATTTTCGGCAAAACCAGCCAATTCAATATCTGCCCGTGAGGAAAGAAAGATAGAGAACATGTCTCTGTCATCAACATCGTCTTCAGCCAGCAAGATTCTTTTGGGTGTCATAGGGTAGGTTATTGCGCACGTTTAACAGGCAGAATGATATGAAAAGAGCTTCCTTGCCCTGGTGTGCTGGTAACATGCATGATGCCGCTGTGCTTTTCCACAATTTTTTTAGTGATGGCCAGGCCTATACCGGAGCCTTCATATTTTTCTTTTGCATTCAGCCGCTCAAAAAGTGAAAATATATTGGGAATATACTTTTCTTCAAACCCGATGCCATTATCCTCAATACTGATTAAGTAAAAAGGGCCGTCTGCCTGGTCGGCGCTGTCAAAGCTTTTTTCCGCAAGATGACGGCCGGAAATGGTCACCCTTGGAGCTACGTTGGGATTGGAAAACTTGAGCGCATTGGATACAAGATTCTGGAACAATTGCCGTACCTGGCCCCGGTTCACTTCCAGCACGGCAAGCTGTGAAGTTTCGATATGCGCCTTCTTCTCTTCGAGTACCAGTTCAAAATCTTCCAACAGATCCTTTACCAGTTCATTCAGGTCCACAGGCAGGAACACGCCATCACTTACGGACAATCGCGAGTAATTGAGGATATCTACGATGAGCGTTTTCATCCGCGTGGCCGCACCGGTTATCTTATCGAGGAATTGCTGCTCCCGCTCATCCAGTTTTGTACCGGCGGAGATTTTAATACGTTCGCCGAACATTAATATCTTACGCAAGGGCTCCTGCAGATCATGAGAGGCCACAGAAGCAAACTGCTGTAAATCGTGGTTACTGGCTTCCAGCGTTCTGTTCAACAACTCCAATTGCCTGTAGTTATCTTCAAGCAGTTGCTGGTTGTTTTTTTGCAGCGTCAGATCAGTCACTATAATATTGATAGAAATACTTTCTGCCAACTCGAGTTGGTTCAATGATAATTGCACAGGCACCGACCGTTCCTGATGTATGATCTCCACTTCCCCCTTGCAATCACTTTTACCACAAGCCTCGACCAATTGCCGGAAAAAGGATTGGAATGCTGGTACAATAAACCGGTAAAAGGGTATACCGATGACAGCAGAGAGTGGTTGCCCAACCATGGCCGCAAACTGAGAATTAGCGTATAAGATGGTTCCCTGTTTGCCAAGCGTCACAGCGCCTTCATTCATTTGTTCGATAAATACCCGGTAAGCATGATCGGCCGACTGCAGCGTATATAGCTGGTGGCCATCACCATTTTGCACTACCAGCGCATCTACCTGTCCACTACGTATAGCCTCTATGGTGTCTTCTGCCTCCATCAAACGACGACGCGTTTCTTCCAGCTCATGCAATAGACGCTCTTGTATTTTCGGGAGCTTAGGCATACTAAAAACTCAAATTCAGTATTCGCAATACTTTTTCCGTATCAGACAGATCACCGATAAGCTTTCGTTCCGGCAAGGGAAATTTCTTTATTAAAAGAGGAAGCGCAATGATCTGTTCCTGTTGGGCAAGCGCCGGCTGCTGGTGCACATCTATCACTTCCAGCTTATATTGACCGGGGATATGCGTTTCGCAGATCGCCTGAAGATTGTTGATAGCGCGAATGGAGTTGGGAGTATTGCCTGTAATATATAAAGTAAATACATAGACAGGTTTCCCTGCATCCGTACTATCTGCTATCCCCTTTTTTTTCATGCTACTTTTTTACCGGTTTGATATCGAGCCCTACCAATACTTTTTCTTCATTAGACAGATCGCCTATGATTTTCCGGATAGGTACCGGCACTTTCCGAACAAGGGTAGGAATAGCCAGTATCTGGTCTCCGGCGGCCAGCTGCGGATTTACGAGCAGGTCGATGATCTCTATTTCGTATCGTCCATCGAGGTGTTGCTCACAATACCTTTTGAGGTTTGCAATGGCAGCAACTGATTTGGGTGTATTGCCAGCCACATAGAGCTTTAATTGCCACCTTTCTTTCTCTGCCTTTGGTGCGGCTTTATTCACCTTGCTTGTTTTCGCTTTACTTGCTTTTGCCATTTCCGCTGTTTCCTTGTTTTGTATTTTTGCCGCCCTTTTGGCGATTCTTTTCTTTGATCTGCTTCGTGAGCTCCTCTTCTCTAAAGGTTCTGTTGAGCTCATCCTGCATGGATTCAAACTCATCGCGAAGCGAGGCAATTTTTGCCTCCAGTACGGTCCGCTTCCGTTCCAGCTCCCGGTCTTTACGAGTAAGGGCATCAGCACGCAGCTCTACGCCTGTTAACTCATTCAGTTGTTCGGCTTCGCGGGCAGAACCTACCAGGATGCCTTTAGGCCCCAAATACACATCTACCAACTCGAGGCCAGTGTCCTGAATAACAAATTCACGCACACGGTTGCTGTGCGCCATACCCCGTGATTTCATAATATAAATGCCCCGGTTACGTTCACCATTCGCCTCGAGATCCCGCACCAATATCCAGGCATCCACCAGCGAGGAAACACCCTCATCGGTCTGCACCGCGTTGTCTTTTTCATAAACCAGCGCCGTAAACAAAACGGTAATACCCTCTACCTGCAAAAAATCGATCAGCCGGATCAACATGGACTTCACCTCCGACATAGAGCCGATCGTTATCAGATTGGTAATGGGATCGAGAATAACCGCACGCGGTTTGAACGTTCTTACCAGCTTATGTATCATCAGCAAGTGCATTTCCAGTCCCTGTAAAGTGGGGCGGGCGCCATGGATCTGCAACAAACCATCCTCCTTGTGCTTTTGCAGATCGATACCTATGGAAGCCATATTGCGCACGATCTGCCGGGGCGATTCTTCAAAGGCAAAATACAAACAGCGCTCTTTTCTCTTGCAGGAAGCATCGGCAAAATAAGCAGCGATGCTCGTTTTGCCTGTGCCCGCCGTGCCAGATATCAGTATCGAACTGCCCCTGAAAAAGCCATGTCCGCCAAGCATTTCATCCAAAGTAGGAATACCGGATGAAACACGCAGGGAAGATACTTCATGATCGAGCTTGAGCGAAGTAACCGGCAACACAGAGATCCCCTCCTCATCGATGAGAAAAGGATACTCATTGGTACCATGTACAGAGCCCCGGTATTTAACCACCCGCAGCAACCTGGTCGATATTTGATTAACGACCCGGTGTTCCAATAACAGCACACAATCTGACACATATTCTTCAAGCCCCTGCCGGGTAAGCGTATTGAGTCCCTTTTCGCCGGTTATAATGGTAGTCACTCCTTTATCCTTCAACCAGGTAAACAAACGGCGGATCTCCGCACGCAGGATACCTTCATTGGACAGCCCGCCAAAAAGATTCTCAATAGTATCCAGCATTACCCGCTTCGCCCCAATGCTGTCGATAGCATGACCGAGGCGTATAAAGAGCCCATCAAGGTCGTATTCGCCGGTTTCTTCTATTTCAGACCGGTCGATATGAATATGATCGATCCAGACAAGCTTATCCTTCTGTAGCTTTTTCAGATCGAATCCAAGAGAAGCAATATTCGTTTCAAGGTCCGCTGCTTTTTCCTCAAAAGCGAGGATAACACCAGGTTCGTTGTACTGCAGCGCGCCCCGGATAATGAACTCGATGGAAAACATTGTTTTACCGGCTCCTGCTTCACCACAGATCAGGGAAGGCCGTCCGGCAGGTAAACCACCGCCGGTTATTTCATCAAAACCATTAATACCCGTAGGCTTTTTTGCTAATACTTGTGTAGAATTCTTTTTATCAGAACGAGGCATTGGAACTTATTTTAACGGTCAATTTATTTTGATGAAAAGCCAATTTGCTTAAAGATAGGAGATTATGAAATCAAGTAAGACCAGTTTTCAATTATGGGGATGCCCTTCCCCAATTCCTCTGAATACCGCTCATAATCACCAGTGAATTTCCTAACTTGGAGCCATTATAATTTGGTTGCCCGTTCCCATCCATTATTCCGGAACCCTGGTACACTTCATACAAAACCGTTACTTGCCCAATACCCTCAGAAACCTGTTTTTTATCTTATGAGCAAAAAAATATTGATTGTAGAAGATGAGTTTATTGTAGCCGATAATCTCCAAATGACATTGGAGAAAGCCAGTTATACCATAACCGGTGTTGCACCCTCGGCCCGGGAAGCCCAGGAACTTCTTCAGCAACATAAACCAGACCTGGTACTCCTCGATATCAGACTGAAAGGCAAAACGTCTGGCATTGAGATCGCCCGCAAACTAAGAGCCGATAACATTCCCTTTATCTACTTATCGGCCAATGCCGACCAGGCAACACTGGAAGAAGCAAAGACCACTGAACCCTATGGCTTCCTGGTAAAGCCGGTCAGAGAAAAAGACCTGCTGGTAGCACTGGAAATTGCCTGGTACCTCCACCAGCACAGCCTCGAATCGAAGCTAAGACGCGAAGAGCAGCTGCAAAAAAACATCTCGGAAATAAGCAATGAAGCATTGAGCGCCCGGGATTCACTATTGAAGATGGCCGGGGTAATGCAACCATATATTCCATTTGATTTTGTTGCGTGCGGCATCAGGCCACTGGATGCAAAACAATTTATGGATACAGGTTACCTGCGCACCGGATTCGATGAATACCAGTTTATCGGAGAAAAAGAATTGATGACCATTGCCGGCCTGACCAAAAATGCTCTTGCACACATCATTGAAAACAGCCATAGCGACAACAATGCAGCCATTTATAACCACGCAGATAAAACCACAACCAACAATCTGCTGCAACAAAAGCTGATGGATTGCTTACGCCTCGGATCCTACCTCGTATTTCCGGCGCCACTGGGCTATGGATTAGCAGTACATTACTTTTTTTATAGCCGGCATGTAGACATCTACAATAAAGACCATATTGCCCTGCTGAACCGGTTGAAGACATGCCTTGAAGAAGTAGCCAATAAAACAGTGTATACGGAGACGGCAGCTATTACAGCAGCCCGTCAGCAAGCCACTGTTAAAATGAAACAGGACGAGGCAGCAGACAATAAAGCATTCAAGGGAATTATCGGCAGCCATCATTCATTGCTATCGGCATTGGACCTGGCAGCCCAGGTGGCTCCCTACAATACATCCGTACTGATATTAGGCGAAAGCGGCACCGGGAAAGAGAAAGTGGCGCAATCCATTCACTTACTTTCTCCCCGTAAAAATGGGCCGTTTGTAAAGATCAATTGCGCAGCCATCCCCGCCACGCTGATAGAATCGGAATTGTTCGGCCATGAAAAAGGCGCTTTTACAGGCGCCGTGGAGAAAAGGAAAGGAAAATTTGAGCAAGCCGACGGAGGAACGATCTTTTTGGATGAGATCGGAGAACTGCCCCTGAGCATGCAGGTGAAACTATTACGCGTTCTGCAGGAGCGGGAGATCGAATATGTAGGCGGCAGCGCACCGGTAAAAGTAAATGTGCGCATAGTGGCTGCTACCAACCGGAACCTCGAAAAAGAAGTGGCAGACCGGAACTTCCGGCTCGACCTCTATTACCGCCTCAATGTATTTCCGCTCACCCTGCCACCATTGCGCGAACGGAAAACCGATATAGAACCCCTCGCAGTATACTTTGCCAGCAGGTTTTGCCATTCATTGAACAAGCCATTCAATGGTATCGCAGATACCATGATGGAGAAAATGGTTACCTACCACTGGCCGGGCAATATCCGCGAGCTTGAAAATATCATAGAACAATCCGTCGTGCTCAACGATGGCAGATCTAAATTACAATCGATACGGAACTTCAGCCCGGCCACACCGGAATCGATCACCCCAACAGCCATCAACACCTTTGAAGAGGTAAAGCATATTCAGCAGCAGACAGAACGGGAATACATCACCTCCTTCCTGAAAAAAACCAAAGGCCGCATACGCGGAGCCGGGGGCGCTGCAGAACTACTGAATATCAAACCAAGCACCCTCGAATCGAAAATGGCGAAGCTGAATATCAAAAGACAGGATTTTATCGACTCAGCTGAAAACCTATAACAGGCAACTATGCCCCGGAATCTTCGGGGCTTCCAACAACAGCCCCCGATATTATCGGGGCGCGCAACTTCAACAAGCTTCACACGACAGTTGATCTGTTCAACGCAAACAGGTTGGCTGTCAGCCAATTGACCAACCTTCATTTCGCTCTTACTTACTACTACAACTGAATGGCATACTAATAGACACTATGGTACAAAACCATTCGTATGACACATTCAACAAGATGGGACAATCCTAACCCCATCAACGCAGCAAAAGGATTCAGGATACATTTAATTGTATTCCTGCTGGTCACACCAGCCATCTGGTTGGTATGGTATTTAACCGATACCACCTACCCATGGCCATTATGGTCTACTCCCGCATGGGCAATAGGCGTACTCTTTCACTACCTCGGTGTATTTGTATTTAGTAAATCAAAGAAAAACTAAACCAATCCCCATGAAACAGTCACAAAAAACATTCAGACGTGTGGTAACAGGCCATGATGCAGATGGCAAAGCCATCATTATTTCCGATGCACCGCCTGTACACACGCAACTGGTCGGCGGGCCCGGCGGCCCTACCTTTTTCGAGATATGGCACACCGTAGAGACACCTGTCTTGATTCCTGCACTGCCCACATTGCCCGACGAAACGGGATTGGTGTTACCCCCACCCAAAACAGGAACGAGGATGCGCATAATCGAATTCCCCCCTGAAGGCGAAGAGATAAAAAAACTAACCGGAGCAGATGCAGCAGATAAGTTCAAATCCATGGGCGATGAAAAAGCCTCGACTTCCGCAGCAGGAGCGCCCCATCCATTGATGCACCGTACGCAGACAGTCGATTACGGGATCGTGCTCGAAGGTGAAATAACCCTGGTGCTGGATCGGGCAGAGACGACTATCCGGACCGGCGATATTGTCATTCAATGCGGCACCAACCACGCCTGGGCAAACCGCTCCGGCAAGATCTGCCGCATGGCCTTCATACTCATTGACGGACGGTTTACAGATGAACTCACTAATGCCTAAATACCAGTTATGCGCATCAAACCATTACCCCCAGACACCCTAAGTCCTGAAGTACGTTACGTACACGACGAAATTGCCGGCCTCGTTGGCCGGAGCCAAAGCCAGGTAACCATGCTGAATGCTGAAGGCGCATTACTGGGGCCTTTTGCACCTATGCTGCAGTACCCGCAATTCGGCATACCTGCATTAAGCTTTCTGCGAACACTCGACACACAAGCCACCCTGGCGAAAACAGTGCGTGAGGTCGCCATCCTTACTGTAGGAGGCTTCTTTGGGGCCCGCTTCGAATTATACGCACATGAGATCATGGCAGCGGCATTTGGCCTCTCTTCAGCTTCGATCGCTACGCTGGCAGCCGGCAGGCATCCACACGGATTAAACGCAGAAGAAGACATTGCCCATGTTATTGCCGCTACACTGGTCAGCGGTCATATACTTCCCGATTCTACTTATAAATACGCAGTGCAGCTACTTGGACAGGATGGGGTGGCAGAACTCTTCTTTCTGATAAGTGGCTACAGCCTCATTGCAGTGATCTTAAATGGATTCGATATGCCGGCACCTACACAAAATTTTTGACACATTTGTGTCAGGTACGCCCTTCACTTTCTTTCCACCTTTGCCATATCGAATGATGTAAAACACAAGGTTCAATCTGGTGTGATATACGTCACACATTTTTAGTGATTCACCTCCTTCTGCCAGGGGTATAGGTCATATTAATTTCGATGAACAAATAAACAAACAGCAATGACAACAAAAACATTCTTAACTCGGCTACATGTGCTGATAACAACAAGCCTCCTGCTGGGCAGCACCGGTGCAATGACACAAAACGGCACCACCACACCCAATACTGAAGAAGTGGCTGTTCTGACCCGGTATGAGGTGAAAGAAGGACAACAGAAAACATTCAGGAGTGTGCTCGGAAAATATATAAAGCAGGCAAATGCCCAAACAGACAATATAATGGCCGAAGGATATCATGAACAGGAGAACCCCTCCATTTTGTGGATCATTGAAAGATGGAGCAGCAAAGCAGCATTCGATAAAAACCGGAAGCTGCTCTCAGGCAATAAACTGGTACAACCGGCTAAGACGATCTATGTAAAAGACCTCGAACCACTCACAAAAGCAGCATGGCAAAGAAAGCCGGGAAAAGATGATAAGCCGATCACGATTATTCTGTTCGTAGATAGCAAACCGGGAACAGAAACAACCTTCAAAACAGTCTACCATACGGCCATGCCGCAGTTTCGCAGCGAACCCGGCGTCATCAATTACCAGCTTTCGCAATTGGAAGAAGACAATACCCAATTCGTTACCTATGAAAAATTCAGGAACGACGAAGCATTTCAATATCACCTGAAATTTCCGCCTATACAGCCGGTAATCGACTACTTGAATACCAGCATCAAAAAACAACCCTTTCAAACCGGATTACACAGGCTCATTGAATTTGCACCTGTTAAACGGAAATAAAGACCATACCAAACATAAACACTAACAATAAAAACAGACGAAATGAGAACAATTAATCAGATCATGCTGGCAGGCGTAACAAGCGTGCTTGCCGCAGCGAGTGCAGAAGCCCAGACGAAATCCCACGAACTGGAAGTCGTAAATCAATTGACAACTTCCGCAGCCGTTGTCAATATGCCGGTCACCCAACTGCTCAATGCACCCGGCAATGAAGCATTGAAAGCATTCTTCTTTACCCCCGTTAAGGAAAAAACATTGCAGGGAAAAAGGATTGCGGTAATAGCAGCGGATGGCTTTGAAGAGATCGAATTGACAGGACCGGTTTGGTACTTCAAACAACTGGGAGCAAAGGTCGACATCGTGGCCCCTAAGTTTAACCCCGCCCCGGCAAGATATGGCCTGAGCTATCCCGAAATGTCGAAGACACACATCATGGCCATTCAATACCTGCAACCCGTTGGATGGATCAAATTCGACCGCACGGCCGATCAGGTAAAAGTAAGCGACTATGATGCTGTATTCATTCCCGGTGGCGCCTGGAATCCGGATAACCTGCGCTACGACAAAGATGTGATCAAATTCATCCAGGACTTCAACAAGTCAGGAAAGCTGATCGCAGCCATCTGTCACGCACCAGTTGTATTGGCATCTGCAGATATCCTGAAAGGTAAAAAATTGACAGGCTACTGGAATATCCAGGTCGACCTGAAAAATGCAGGAGGAACAGTCACCGATGAGCCAGTAGTAGTAGATGGCAACATCATCACCAGCAGGCACCCGATCGATGTAGCCGATTTTTCAAGAGCAGTAGAAAACTGGTTGAGCAAAAAATAAATGATCATGGAATACAGGAAATTAGGAAACACAGACCTCAACTTATCAGTGATAACCTATGGTAGCTTTGCGATCGGCGGCACGATGTGGGGTGGAACAGAAAAGAAAGAAGCACAGGAAGCGATCCTGGCTTCACTCGACCACGGAATTTCAACAATCGATACCGCGCCGTTTTACGGGCTGGGCTTCAGTGAAGAACTGATAGGAGAAACCATCAGCACCATGGACAGGTCGAAAGTACAGTTGCTCACTAAATTTGGAATGGTATGGGACGGCAGCAACAAGGGCAGGGGAGACTTTATGTGGGATCAGGAAGATAATGGAAAGACCTATCTACTCTACAAATATGCCTCCCGCGCCAATGTTATCAAAGAGGCGGAAGAAAGCCTCAAAAGGCTAAAGACCGATTATATTGATTTGTTGCAACTGCATTGGCCCGACTCTACCACACCCATCGATGAAACGATGGAAGCTTTACAGCAGTTGATAGATCAGGGAAAGATCCTCGCCGCAGGTGTGAGCAACTACAATGCTGCACAGATGCTGGAAGCACAAAAAAGCATTCGCCTCGCTTCCAACCAGCTTCCCTATAGCATGTTAAAAAGAGAGATCGAGGCAGCAATAGTACCCGCAGCGATCGGGAACAACATAGGGATCATTGCCTACAGCCCACTGGAAAGAGGATTGCTGACGGGAAAATTCTTTAAAGGCGACGCATTGAAGGCAGATGATCACCGGAACGGCTACTTTGCACAATTCAATATAGAAAAAGTAAGATCGTTCCTCGAAAAGATCGAACCATTGGCGAAGGACAAAGGAGCAACTGTAGGCCAGCTGGTATTGAAATGGACAACACTCCAACCCGGCATTACGATTGTATTGGCAGGAGCAAGGAACAAAGAACAGGCCATCAGCAACGCCCGCGCCATAGATATACGATTAAGTCCGCAGGAGTTGAGCTTTATCAATGAAGAACTGGCCCTGGTTCACTAATATTTTCTGGTGTCTTTATAGGTTCTGGTGTTAACAAGAAGCCGGCAAGTCCAGGTATTTGCTGGCTTTCTTTTTTGTAATCCGGTACAGCTATGCCTTTGAAGCTAACAACTCTGTAGGGGCATAGCCAAAATGCTTTTTAAACGCAAAAGAAAAGTGAGAAAGATTTTCAAAGCCCACTTCGTAACAAACGTCGATGGGCTTTTTCTTTTTCTCTACAAACTGGTAATGAGCCAGCTCCAGCCGCTTTTGGGTCAGCCATCGCTGCGGCGTGGTATCATAGATCCTTCTGAAATCCCGCTTGAAGGTCGTCAGGCTTCTGCCCGTCAGGTAACCAAATTTCTCCAAAGGCATATTGAACATGAAGTTCTTCTCCATGTAGTCCGCCAGATCGATCTTCCCAGGCTCTTCAAAATTAGCCAGCATATGATCGATAGCAGGATCTATAGACCGCAAAATACTCACAGCCTCCATGATCTTGAGATGAGCGATATTCTCAGGCAGCTCCTGCATGTCGAAATACGGTATCAGTGATGACATACAGCTTTGCAACAGCGGATGATTATTATAATGCCTGATCTTTTGCACACTCCCTGCAGCAGGCTTCACATGTAGCTTTTCGTAAAAACCGCGAAGCCAGTCCGCCGTCAGGTGCATCACCACTGTTTTATGCGGTAGCCCATCCTTGGGATAATTGATAATGGTAGCCAGCTGGTTCCGCGGTATCAGGAAGATATCACCAGCTTTAAACATATAGGTTCCTTCCGCCTGCACGATTTTGGTCTCACCCGAAATGAACCAGATAAGCATATGGTGTTCGAACATGATGTCCGATTTGAAGAACTTGTCCTGGTAGCAGGACAGCTTGATATCCTCCGTAATGTATTTGGCCTGATACTCCATACTATAAATTTTTAAGATCGATAGCCTTCCCTATTAGGGAATTGCACTACAAAAGTAAGCCGACATACCCTCACCAGCTTTGTTTATCGGGTCAAATTTACTTTGTTCATAAGGTCATGACGCCTGTTCCTGAATTACCCATCCTGTGTTATTATCCGTTTTACGGATCAGGAGAGTGTCATTTGCAGACCGCTCGAGGTGGAGATCGCGATAATTTAATATCACGGGATGTTGGGTCACCATCGGCGTATGATGCGTTTCCGTCACTACCAACACAGCAGCTCCGGCACGTTCAGCAGCCGTCACGCCAGCTACAGAATCCTCTATTGCAAGACACCTGTTGGCTGTAGTGCCCAGACGTTCAGCGGCAATAAGGAAACAATCGGGAGCAGGCTTGCCATGCGCCACATCTTCTGCGGCTATCAACAGCGGAGGCACGGGAAGACCTGCCGCCCGGATACGCCCCAGCGCAAGCGCGCGGGGAGCAGAGGTTACGATGGCCCAGCGGTCGTGGGGGAGTGCAGACAGAAACTCCTGCGCACCGGAAATAGCTTCGATGCCTTCCACATCATCGATTTCCGCCTGCGTGATCGCCGCGGCCTCTGTGACCGGGTCTACATTGGGCAACCCTACCCGCCGGATCGTTTCAATGGCTTGTACACCATGGATGGTCGTAAGAAAGGTGGCCACATCAAGGCCATGCCGGGCAGCCCAGGCGCCCCATATGCGTTCCGCTGTCCTGATCGAATTGAGGATGGTGCCATCCATATCCAGTAATACCGCGTCGATAGGTTGTTGCTTTAATTCAATCATCATAGTTAAAGTACATTTGAGCAGATTATTTGTTCAGCGACTGTCCGCCATCGATCAGGTATTCTGCGCCGGTAATAAAAGCCGCGTCATCACTTGCGAGGAAGCCAATCAGTTTACCCACTTCAGCAGGGATGCCCAGGCGACCCAGTGGTACACCGGCAATGATAAACTCCTGCGTCCGGGCATCACCTAAACCAGC
This sequence comes from Niastella sp., assembly GCA_017744515.1. Lineage (GTDB taxonomy): Bacteria > Bacteroidota > Bacteroidia > Chitinophagales > Chitinophagaceae > Paraflavitalea. The sequence goes on along the minus strand of JAGIBF010000010.1, from coordinate 21,397 downwards.
TTTCTCCATGATCTCTGTAGCGAATGGACCAGGACTCACAGCATTGACGCGGATGCTGCGTGAAGCCAATTCCACCGCTGCAACTTTTATCATCGCGTTGACTGCAGCTTTGCTGGCGGTATAAACGGATGTATGCGGTTTAGCAGTAGAAGCAGAAGAAGATGAAATGATGATAACGGAGGCGCCATCCTTCAGCACTGGTATAAACCGGCTCAGCGTGAAATAAGTCCCTTTCAGGTTGAGGTCCATCACTTCATCGAAAAGCTGTTCTGTAGCAGCTTCAATAGTCGTCAGTTTCGATACGCCGGCATTCACCACCAGGATGTCGATCTTGCCAAACTCCCGGGCAACTTCCGCCGCAAGCTCTTCAATTGCCGCTATCTTACACTGGTCGGCAATCCTGCCTGTGGCGCCCAGTTCCGATGCGGCTTTCTCAACAGCCTCTTTTCTTCTGCCTGTAATGATAACCCGGGCCCCGCGGGCGATAAGTTCTTTGGCCGCGGCATAACCGATGCCGCTGTTGCCGCCTGTGATAAGGGCTACTTTGCCCTGTAGATTGTTCATATCAATAATTGTTATTGTCGTTAAAAAATAGCAATAGGCTGCCTGTATCGCTCCGTCCGTAGCGATTCACATGCTCACCCTGACTCCTCACAGAAAGTTACAGGACAGCACTATTGGCTAATAAGTCTGTAGGATTATATCCAAAATGCTTCTTGAAAGCGTAAGAGAAATGAGACAGGTTTTCAAAGCCAACTGCGAAATACACATCGACAGGCTTCAGCTGTTTCTCCTTAAAATTATAGTACGCCAGTTCCAGTCTTTTCTTCGTGAGCCATCGCTGCGGTGTAGTTTGAAACGCCTTTTTGAAGTCCCTTTTAAAAGTGGCGAGGCTTCTGCCGGTGAGGTAACCAAATCGCTCTATCGGCATATTGAACATGTAGTTCCGCTCCATGAAACCAACGAGATCGATCTTGCCGGGCAGCTCAAAATCAGCCAGCACACTATCGATGTCGCTGTCGATCAATCGCAGGATACTGATCGCCTCGGTAATTTTGATGTTGGCTACCTCTTCCGGAAGCTTGTTCAGTTCGAAATACGGCATCAATGAAGCAAAACAACTGCGCAGCAAAGGATGGTTGCCAAAAGTCCTGATCCCGCCAGGTCTGCCTGCCGGAGTCCTGGCGGGTACCCCTTCATAAAATGCCCGGAGTCTTGCCGGAGACAGGTGCATCACCACCGTACGGTGAGGCTGATTATTCGTGGGATAGTTGACGATCGTAGCCGGTTGATTCCTGGGGATCAGGAAAATATCCCCCGACCTGAACACATGACAAGCGTCAGCCTGAATGATCCTTGTTTCCCCTGCAATAAACCAGATCAGCATATGATGATCGAACACGATTTCTGTTCTGGACAATTTGTCTTCATAACAGGAAATCTTTATCTCCGGTGTTAAATACTTCGACTGATGATCCATACCCTTCGTTTTTGCAATTGATAAATACGCTTAGTTCACATCGAAATCGATACCTGTCATCTCTTCTGTCAGCATCCACAGGCGTCTGGCATTGTCCGCATCCAGCGAATAGGCCATGACACCGCTTTGGTGAAGTTTGGCATTGGAGTGTACAGCAGGGTCATCCGATAAAAGCTCGGCGATATCACCATCTTCACAGTAAACGCCTCCGATATGATCGAGTAAAGGACTGGTAGCAGCCCATACTGTGGTAGCAGCACCCTGGGGCACTGTCTTCAGTGAGGCAAGTACTTCCGGCCGGATATTGCCATTTTCATCGAGAAAGCCCATCTGTTTGAACAGTTCTACAGGAGCTTCTCTCGCCAGTTCTGTACCGCCGATAGAGCCTGGGTGCACAGCGTAAGCCCTTACATGATAAGCGGCAGCCCGGCTATCCAGTTCCAAAGCGAAAAGATTACTGGCAGTTTTGGATTGACCATAGGCCTGCAGTGTTTCGTATTCGCGGTTGTCGAAATTCGGGTCTTTAAAACATACATTGCCCATGTGATGACCCAGCGAAGAAACATTCACCACCCTGGCGCCATTCGCTTGTTTGAGCGCAGGCCACAGCCTTGCAGTCAGGTGAAACTGACCAATATAATTGGTAGCCAGCTGCGACTCGATACCACGTGCATCTTTACGCAAAGGCACCCACATGATCCCTGCATTATTGATAAGCAGATGTAAAGGCCTGCGTGAAGCAAGGAACTTTTGAGCAAAGGCGTCGATGGAAGCCGGATCCATAAAATCCATCGCTTCGATCTCCACATGAGCGATACCTGCAAGGTTCTTCTTCGCCTTCTCTACGTCCCTTGCCGGAACGATCACGGTAGCGCCTGCAGCCGCCAGTGTGCGGGTTGTTTCTACGCCAATGCCTGCATTACCGCCCGTAACGATAGCGATCTTACCGGTAAGGTCAATGCCTTTGATAACATCAGTAGTCGTTGAATGAGCATTGAATCCTGTGTGCAATGGATGCTGAAGCGCTCCCTGATAATTACTTTGTATCATTGTTATTTTGTTTTGTTGATACAAAAGTAGAGGGTGTTTTGACGGACGACTTTGTTTAAAAGGCCTAATTAAGTTTGTTGAGCGGACCACAAAAAACAGCCCCGGGATACTATCCCGGGACTGCGATAACACTGGTAAACGGGGGCCAGTGCATTTTCATGGAGCACTATTTTTCACCTTTTCTCTCAGCCGTAAAGCGTGCTGTAAGCTGCGTATGCAACTCCTGGAGATGCAGGCGGGTTGCCTTATTGAGCGTGGGAGAGTCAAGCGTCTTCCTGATCTGTGCCTGCAATTGCCGCGCGCCATCTTTAGCGAGCGAAGGAATATCCGAATAAGCAACGAGGTAACTCCAGGGGATCAGCATATCGCTGAAATCGTTTTCCCGCACAGCAGGGTACGCCACCTGTAACATCCGGGACACATATGCCTTCTGCAGGTTGCGCCGGTACGCGTCGATATTTTTACCGGCATATATTTCCGCACAGATGCCCTTCGTCAGATCTTCCAATAAAGCCGAAACCGTATAGGTTTTGATGCTTTGATTTTCATTGTATACCTGTTCGGCCCACAACAAGCGCATCAGACGTTGCCTGCTAAGCAACGAAGCAAGCGCTTCTGTTTGCAGTTTATTGATCTCACCGGCAAAATTGAAGGTCCATTTTGCCGATATATCGGGATTATTCAGCCATTGCGGCGTTTCAAAAAGATGTTTATTGAGAAAAGCAGCCGCTTCTTTCTGTGCAGCATAACCGCGTGGTGCATATACCGCACCGGCGTCGATACCGATCTTCTCCGTCTTTTCAATGCTTCCCACATTTGCCATGGCATGCCCCATATACAATATATATTGATCAAAAATGGCCCGCACGAAATTCAACGGCCGGCGGAAGTCTTCATACGGCGTCGATGACCATTTTACCACACCAGGCATTAACCGCTTCAGGTTCTTCAGGCCGTATTCTCCGGCTTTTACCGCATCGTCGCCAATCGCTTCCGATTGACTGCGGGCATCGTAGTAATCCGCTTCGGAGCCAAACCAAAGCCGATGATTCTTTTGCAGGCTGTCCGACACTATCTTTGCCAGCGCTTTTTGCTCCGCCTGTTCATTGCTGAATTCCGGCCGCCAGCGGTAGCCCCATTCAATAGCCCATTTATCGTAATCATTGATACGGGGAAAGAGGCCGGCTTCGCCGATATGATCTTCCGGCTGCGCCACGTAATTGAAGCGGGCATAATCCATGATGGAAGGCGTATGACCATGCCACTCTACCCAGATCTTATCGCGCAGCTTTTCCACCGGAACGGTAGAGCTGGAACCGAAGTTGTGCATCAGTCCAAGCGTATGTCCAATCTCATGAGCGGCAACAAACCGGATCAGCTTGCCCATAAGGTCATCATCCAGTTCCGGTTGCAATACACGGGCGTCTGTGGCGCCACACTGGGCAAAATACCAGGCATGGAGCAAAGACATCACATTATGATACCAGAAAATATGACTTTCAAGGATCTCTCCGCTGCGGGGATCGGATACACTGGGGCCCATGGCGTTTGGAATGGCAGAAGCACGATAGATGATAGCGGAATGCCGGGCGTCGTCGATGCTCCACGTGCTGTCCTCTTCACGTGATGGCGCTTCGCGGCCAATGATGGCATTTTTAAAACCAGCCCGTTCAAACGCGTTTTGCCAGTCATTCACTCCCTGAATGAGATAAGGTATCCATTTTTTAGGAGTTGTGGGATCGATATAAAAAACAATCGGCTTTACAGGCTCCACCAGTTCGCCTCGTTTATATTTTTCTACGTCTTCAGGCCTGGGTTCCAACCGCCATCTCTTGACCATTATTTTATCCGCTACACCCTGCGGGTTGGCATCGAAGTCGCGGTAGCCTACTGAAAAATAACCCACACGCTTATCTGCCAGCCGCGGTTGCATAGGCTTTTCCGGCAGCAGCACAAGAGAGGAATTCAGTTCCATCGTATAACTGGAGGCAGCAGGGTTGGTGCCGGCTGAATACGTTTTTACAGCACGTATTTCAATATTGGAATCGAAGGGGCGTACATAGTCAAGGTAGCTGCGATCATTTAATTGAGCGCCTACACCTGCACGATCTTTATAAGCCTTGCCCTGAAAATACAGGATGTCATTATCGCCATTCAGAAAATCTGTCACATCCACTACCACAGCAGAAGAGTCCGGTTTAAAGGAGATCACGGGGAAAGCCATTACAATAGCCATCACATTGTTCTTCTCCACACTGCCAAACATGGGTTTGGTGCTATCACCATTATATTCCATAAAAGACACCCTGCGCAGGAATATTTTTTTCCCATTCCCTTTTTCAAAACGAAAAACCGTTTCACCGATCTGGTCACCGGCATAGCCATTGAGGTTGTTGCGCATTTCAGCGGCAGCCTTCGATACCCGGCCTACGATCAGGATATCTCTGCCAAGAATGCCATTGGGTACTTCAAAATAATACTTGTCCTCTTTCTGGTGAACAGTCAGAAAGCCGTTACGTGTTTTCACATCAGCGGTAATCACATCCTTATATGGCCTGATGAGTACGGCAGGCTTGCGGGTAGTATCTGCCCTCGTTGCGGCGGCGGTCGTATCGGCCTTTTTCACCTCCGGTACTTTTTGCCTTTGCTGGCCATGCACATTGATCGCCACCAGCAGGCCGGCACTGAGGACAATAGGGATCACCTTACGTTTGTTTGTAAACATAATCATTAATAATTGTTAAATATGTAGCGTGGTTATCGGGGGTTCTGCTCTATCTCGGGATTTAGCTGAATGTATCTGTCTGCAATGGCAAACACGTACAGGTTGCTGCCAGGCGGCAGGGTATAGGTGGTGCCTTTGAAGATGCGGATAACAGGTGTTATAAAATTAAAAGATGGGTCTTTCTGCAAACGGCGCTGATCAAACCAGCGCATACCAGTCCCCATGAGTTCTCTTCTTCTTTCTGCTACCACTGCCTGCAGTGCATCTGCTGCATTGGTTACCGGCACATCGACATAATCCGCAGCTGTAAACCTTTTCTTACGCAAAGTATTGAGCAGGTCGGTGGCAGCTGCGGCATTATCCAGTCTTGCTTCACACTCTGCTTTGGTCAGCATCATCTCAGGAACAGAAGGCCCTACATAAATGCCATCTGTTACGATCTGGTGCTTCATATAACCCCGGTTGGTAAAATTGGAACGCGTTATCTGCGCACCCGGCCGGGTGTATATCCGGTAACGAAGATCTTTCGTATCAAACAAAGCCATCAGCCCATCACTCAGCGGCACAGTCGTGATGCCGGGGCCGGTCAGTTTGGAAAAGATGACCTCCGGGTCGTTGATCTTGCGTGGATAACCAGTGGTGCTGTTCACAAATCCGTTGAGGTCGATAAGGCCGCTTTTCAATCGCAGTGCACTGTCAGCAAAGCGCCGGGCATCCTGCCACTTGCGCTGGTTCAGGTACACACGCGCCAGCATGGCATAGGCAGCCCCCTTACCAGGGTTGGTAACAAAATCGGGTTGGTCGGGCAGTTCCGGCAAGGCTGCCTCGAGGTCTTTGATCACCTGTTCATACACAGCCGCAACCGACCACCTGGTGAGGTTGGCAAATAAACGGTTGTCCAGCAATACTGGTACGCCGGGATCGGCAGCCGCTGTTGCAGCATCATATTGCTTTGCATATATGTTCACCAATGTATGATACAGGTAGGCGCGATGCACGAGCGCCTCTGCATATGCTTTTCGTTTTTGCGCATCCGTTCCGCCAATGCTGGCCATCACTTCCGTGATAACGGTATTGGCTGTGAACATGGACTTATACAGGTTTTGCCAGTCTACATCTTCCTGTGTCTGTCCCCATATCTTCGGCGCCCATGTATAAGCGTTGGTGATCATGGCGTTTTGGGCATTTTGCCAGGGCAGGTCGTTGGTGCCTGCATCATCACTTGCCCAGATGGGATAGATATACGTTCGCTCAAACAGCAGAGAAGCATTGTTCAGCAGCGATTGATAGTCGCGTGTTTCTTTCAGTTCCCTGGCATTTTCCGGAGGTATCTCCACGTACTTCCGGCAACTGGTGGTACACAGTAAAATAATGATGGATATATACAGTAATGATTTCATGATCGCGCAGTTGTTATAATGAAAAGTTTAGGCTGAAAACATAATTGACAGAAGGCGGCAGGTTATTGAAAGTACCGTTGGGCATGTACTCCGGGTCCAGTCCTTCTTTATTGGCTCTCCAAAGAATACCAAGGTTACTGGCAGTGAAGCCGGCGTTCACGGATTTGAATGCCCTGATCCTGCTGATCAGCCTTTGAGAAAGCGCATAGCCGAGCGACACCTGCTGCAAGCGCACAAAACCGGCATTCTTTACGTTGAGGTCGGAACTTCTGTACCAATCCATACTATTGAAGTTGACACCCGCTACACCAGGCACCGTAGTGAATGCTTCGTCGCCGGGATTCCTCCATCTCCGGGTAATTACCTGACTGGGGTTGAGGAAGCCCACAAAAGAGCCGCTGGTAGGGTAGCCTGTGCCGATGGAATTGTCCAGGAACTTGTGGCCGAAATAATAGGTAGCGCGTACAGATAAGCTGAGGCTTTTGTATTGCAGGGTGTTCGAAAAGCCACCAAAATAAGGCGCTGTGGTGCGGCCTGCATACTTCGTAGCCCGCACGATAGTAGAAGGAGCGGAACTGTTGATCACTTTCCCTTCCGCATCGTATACTTGCGATTGCCCTTTGTCGTCAAGTCCTGCCCATTGGTACACAAAAAGATTATCTGTAGGGTAGCCTACAAAAATACGGCTGCCCACAAATCCGGTATTCAATGGAAAACGATTATCTGTTACCTCATTGGTATTATAGGAGATATTGAAGTTGGAAGTGAGACGCCAATCCCTTTTTTGAATCAGTTGCCCGGTTATATTCACTTCATAGCCATGTCCCTTTAAATTGGCTGTATTGTATTGCAGGGAGTTCCAGCCATACGTAGAATTATAAGGCAGACTATAGAGGATGTCGTCTGATTTTTTGCGGTAGATTTCGAAAGAAAAAGACAACCGGTTCTTCAGCACGCTGGCATCCAGGCCGAGGTTGGTAGTGGTAGTTATTTCCCAACCAAGCGACTGGTTGGCCGGTGTAATGATTGAAGCGTAGGGCAACTGTGTATACGAGTCGATAGAATTGAAATTGACAGTGGCAAACGTTTGACCGCTGGCAGGCGCGCCGCCGCCTTTACCATACGTAAGCCTTAACCCCAACCGGTTTATCCAATGGATGTTCTTCATGAACTTTTCCTGGCTCACGTTCCATTTGAGGCCGGCAGACCAAAGGGGGATAGCCCTGTTCCTGCGGTCCACTCCAATGATATTGGCATCGTCAAAACGAACACTGCCACTCACAAAATACCTGTTCTTCCAGGAGTAGTCGCCCACGCCATAATAAGAAAGGAACCTTCTCCTGCCTTTGGTGATGAAGCCATCTGAACCGGGACCAATCACAGACTGGTAGCCGAGGATATTGTTGTACGGTACATTGGGGTCTATCGCTACGGAAGAAGAAGTCATTTCATCATAGCCATATCTCGTTTGAGAATATCCGCGGCCACGCGATTCCCTGATCTCACTGCCCGCGGTGATGGCAACGTTGTGTTCGTTATAGAAGGTTTTGTTGAAGTTCAGCTGACCGCGCAAACCATAATCGTTGCTGGTACTGTTGGCCATCCGCAGTATACCTCCCAATGGAACACCATACACCGGCCGGCCATTCACGATGGTGGTGCCGGTATTGATGAGCTCGCGTGCATCATAGCTGTCGCGGTTTTGCAGTTGCTCCTGCTCGCTGGCCTTACGCTGCATTTGCCCGGATAATTCCAGCGACAACCATTTCGTGATGGTTCCCCGCAGGTTCACGCCAAGACGAAAAGCATTGTCGGAGATCATAGCATTGTTATACCTCAGTTCGTCGATGGGGCTATATGTCCAGGGCAGGTAGCCACGGCTGGCAAAACTATCGGCCACAGCTTTGGTGTATGTCAATCCACGCTGTATGGCATTACCGTTCTCATCCACCAGCATATCGTAAGGACGCATCCCCCGGCCGCCGATGCTCAGGGCATTGATAGCCGCGCCGTTCGTTTGCGTTTTGGAAGAAGTATAGTTGATATTGGTGCTTAACGTGATCCTTTTATTCAAAAAATCGTTGGTCGTATTGGCTGTGATAAAATACTTCTCTGCATAATTGTTTTTGAATACCGGTACGTTGCGGGTAAAGTTGCCCGACAGGTACCAGGTGCTGTTCTCACTACCGCCCGACAGTGCGAGGTTGTACTGTTGACTCACGGCCCGTTGCAGCAGTTTATCCTTCAGCTGTCCGTAATTCGACCTGCTGCGCAATGCTGCCAGCGCAGCATCGCGCTCAGTGGCAGTGACCAGGCCGCGTTTGGCCCGGAACATCCATTGCTGGGCTTCGCTCACCTCGGTGGAGCGCCAGTCGAGATAGGGATCGGCCAGGTAATTCCTGTCGAACAGTTCCTGTTCGAATTCTATGTATTCAGCACTGCTCATAGCTTTCATGTTATTGAAATTGGCAGGAGCGGAAATACTCAGCGTGCTGGACACATTGATAACGGTAGCACCTCTTCTTCCTTTTTTGGTTTCTATCACGATGACGCCGTTGGCAGCCCTCGCACCCCAGATGGCGGCAGCGGCAGCATCTTTAAGAAAAGTGATACTTTCAATATCGTTGGGGTTGAGAGAACTCAAAATAGCATTACCTGTAGCCGGCGGCGATGAAGGAGGGTTGAGGCCGGGGTCGCGGCTGATCATTCCATTAGGAATCGTAGTGAGCGTTTGGTCCTGTGCAGGAAACCCGTCTATCACGATCAAAGGTGCATAACTGGGATTGGTAGCTGCAAATCCATTCAGCCCGCGGATCTGTATCCTGTTATTGCGGAGATCGAACTTTACACCTGTCACTTTGCCTTCCATCCTTTCCATCAGGTTGGGGCTGGGCGTTTGTTCAAGGTCTTTGGCGGTAACTACCGAATAAGAGCCGGTAGTACCCGCTTTATTTTTCGTTTGATAACCGGTGTTTACCACCACCTGCTCCTCTTCCCGGGTAAAAGGCGTCAATTGAAACTGCAGCTGCACAGGCGCATTACTCACCCGGATTGCCCGCTCTATCCTGGTATAAGCTACGTGCGATATAGACAACGTGTAGCTACCGGGAGCAACATTGTCGAAGCTGAAAAAACCAGCTTCATTCGTAGCAATATAGCGGCGTCCGGGGCTCAGTATGATAGCTGCATAGGCCAGAGGCTTGCCCTTTTCATCCAATACGGTACCGGAGACCGTTTGCGGGTCTGCTTGCTCTACAGCCTGCTCCAATCCCTGCTGCAATGCTTCTGCATCTTTTAGTACCACCGTCCGGTTGATAATAGAATAAGTAAGCCGCTGGTTGCGAAAGCAAAGTTCCAATACCCTTTCCAGGGCCATGTCCTTTACATTCAACGTCACAGGCTTTGCATCCTTCAGCATAGCGTCATTGTAGAAAAACTGATACCCGCTTTGCTTTTTTAATTCCTTCAGCACATTTTCAAAAGGGATGTTGGAAACGGTAAGCGTAATGTTCTGCGCGTAAGTCTTCGCACTAACCTGCAAACAGGTTAACAGCAGTAAGATGATCGTCCACTTCAGCATAAACAGTGTTTTAATGCACAGACACGGCACTTTTTTGCCGTTAGCAATTAACTGCATAGTTTTGGTTGGTTTGGGTCATTCCGGATGAATCCGTTCAGACGGTTAAAAATAAAGTCTGCCACGACTTATAATAAGACCCGGCCGCTATAGCCGTCCCGGCTGCAATCCGGGGCGGTTTTTTATGCCGGTATCCATTGCATCATTTGTTTTGCGGACCATTCAGTACTACCAGCTTTCTGCCTTCGAGTCGAAAATGAACCCGGTTCATTTGAAGAATAGTTAATAATTCGGATAAGGAGGAAGAGCGTGTGATGCCCCCGGTGAAAGTATCGGTTGGCCGTTGGCCTTCATATATGATGTCTATATCATACCAGCGGGCCGCTTCGCGTAACACGTCGTCGATGCTGGTTTTATTAAACTGGAAGAAGCCTTCCTTCCAGGCAATGGCCTGTTCAATGTCGGCATCTTTAATGACTCGCAGGTCACCGGCAACTACTGCCTGCTGTCCAGGCTGCAGAACGCCGGTTAAAATACCTTTATCAACACGCACACTTCCTTCCAGCAGTGTTACCTTTATTGCGTTATCGTCCTCATACGCCATCACATTGAAGTGGGTGCCCAGTACGGTAACAGCAAGCGCATTCCTGTTTACAATAAATGGCATCGACGCACGATGAGCCACTTCAAAATAAGCTTCACCGGTAAGCGTCACCTGACGGGAATTTCCTGTAAAAGCGGTAGGGTAGGTCAATACGGAACCCGCATTCAGCCATACCCGGCTGCCATCCTGAAGTACTATACTCACTACCCGGCTTCCGCGGGGATTGGTAAGCGTGTTATAAAGAATATCCGATAATGCCTGTTTATTATCCTGCCTGTAAGTGATATGATCATTACTGTCCCTGATCAATTGAGTATTACCCTGCATGGCTGCCACGCCATACTGCAGGCTATCTAATAATACCCTGGAGCCATCGGCCAATCGAAGAAAAGCGCTGCTGCTGCCGGGTTGAATATCCTGCCCCTGTGAAAGGAGATCGCCTGACGTATCAGACCGGTCACTGATTATCCGGAAGTAAACACTTAAAGACAAAATAAACAACACACAGGCTGCTGCCCAGCCCCACCTGCGCAAAAAGTGAACCCGGTGAACAGGCAGTTGAACAGGCTTTATAGCGGAGGGGTCGGAAAAAGAAAGCCGGGAACTGATTGTCTTATAAAGAGATCTCTTCATTTCAGTCTGCTCATACTGTTCATCAAATAAAACAAGGTCGGCAAGGTCATCCTCATCAGTAACAGCAGATAAGAAACGCTCGTTTTCCGGTGATTCTTTTAACCACAGTTGTAATGCTGCTGCTTCGGCAGCAGTGATCGTTCCGTTTAAATGACGGTAAATGAGTTCGGCGATGTATTTCGGGGAAGCTGCCATAATCAGGTGTCTTTATATAAACAGTTCAACAGCCAAAACTTCCCATGAAATTTTGTTTAAAATAAAAAAACAGGCAAAAAAGATTGGAACATTAACATAGATCATGAACTACAGTCCTGGTAAGTTCCAGTTGCAGCAGCAATAAAAGCACAAACTCCAGAGGATGATCCGCCAATGCCTGCCGCAGCAGCCTGATCGCGGTAGCCTTTTGATTACTCACCGTTTTTACATTGATATTGAGTTGTTCAGCTATCTCGGCCGGCTTGAGCCCTTCCTGAAAAGATAAAATAAAGACCGCACGCATCTTTTTGGGCAACCGGTTCAATTCCGCCCGGATTAAGCCTATCAACTGTACCCTGATGTCCTCCAGGTCACTGTCAGGAATGGTTTCCGTTTCCATTAAATTGATCAGTTCTCCTTTGTGTTTCTCTTTTACCTGCTCGTGCGCTATTAAATTATAACAACGGTTGCGGGCCGTTATAAACAGATACGACGAAATAGCTGGAAGAGAAGGGAAATTCCCGCGCCGCTGCCACAACCCGACAAAACAATCAGCCGTAATGTCCGTGGCATTTAGATCTGACACAAAACGGCGGGCGAAAAACAATACCTTTTTATGATAAGCATCATAGATTATTGCAAAAGCATCTTCCTCACCGGCCTGAAACCGCTGGACCAATTCCTGTTCACTGTATTTATTATCCGGCATGCTGCTGGTAAATTAACGTAAACATAAAATAATTTTTGTTAACGCTATACCAGTAAGCAGAAAGACACTATTGTTTTGTTTAGCGGACCATCACAATCGGCGAAATATTAACTTAAGTGAATAAAAGTCCTGTTATTTCACGCAAAATTTGCTGATAAAATAAGACAATATGCATTTATCAGGATTAGGCATTTTTCATACCATCATTGGCATTATCGCTATCATAGCAGCAGTTATATCATTCGTAAAAAAAGGGAAAATAGACCTCGGGATAAATGCGGGACGTATTTATTTTTGGACTACCATCGTCGCGTCACTAACCGCGCTGGGCATTTCAAAACATGGCGGCTTCAATGGAGGGCACGTATTTGCACTGTTCATTGTAGTGCTGCTAATAGTGGCTTATTTCCTGCACACGAAAAAAAAGGCAAGCAGCCGCGCCCGCTATTTGGAAAACTTCAGCCTGTCATTCAGCTTCTTCCTGTCGCTGATACCTACAGTAAATGAAACATTCAGTCGTGTACCATTGAATCATCCCCTGATCAAAAGTCCTACCGATCCTTTCCTGCTCAATTCCTTACTATTACTTTTCGCCTTGTTCATCATTGGATCTACACTTCAATTCTTAAAACAGCGGAAAATAAATAAACAGCTATAACTTAGCGCAAAACATAGACAACATTGGACAAACTGTCGCTATTACTGAAAGTGTTGGGCAACTTTGCCGGGCTCACCGAAGATGATATCTCGGTGAGTTTGCCATTGTGGAAGGAACGTACCATTGCGAAGAACGATTATTACAACAGGCAGAGCATTGTCTGTAAAGATTTAGGCATTGTAGTGAAAGGTATTTTCAGGGTGTTTTATTACGACGACAAAACCAACGAAGAAAAGAACATGTTCTTCTTTTCAGAAGATCAGTTCATTGTTTCGTTTCGCAGCTTTATCCTGCAATATCCATGCGCTTACTACATCGAAGCCCTCGAAGAAGCGCAAATTCTATATATCACATACGATGATCTTCATCAGTTATACAACACCCATAAATGCTGGGAAAAGTTTGGCCGGCTGCTGGCCGAATACTTCTTCAACCATTCGCAGGGCAGGGTAGAAGAACTGTTATTGCTTACCCATGAGCACAGGTACCAGAATCTTTTACAACAACATCCCACCATTTTTCAACGCGTGCAATCCTACCACATTGCATCATTCTTAGGCATAAAAAATCAATCCCTCAGCAGGATCAGAAAGCGGATAGCAGAAAGGCCGTCAAAGCCATGATCACAAAGCCGTTGGAGCCTTGCCATATTTATTCTTAAAGGAGCGGGAAAAATGAGAGAGACTTTCAAACCCCAGGTCAAGATAGATGTCGGACGGCTTTTTATGCTTGCTCTCTATCAGGTGCCGGGCTTCTGTCAATCGCTTTTCCTGTAGCCATTGCCTGGGCGCCATGCCGAATGTCTTCTGGAAATCGCGCTTAAAACCAGCAAGGCTCCGGCCGGTAAGCTGCGCGAATTTCTCAACAGGTACATTAAAGTGATAGTTGCCCACCATAAACTTTTCAAGGTCTATTTTATGAGGCTCCGAAAAATCAAACAAAAACCCTGCAAGCTTCGGATTAGTATGCAGTAACAACTGTACAGCTTCCTTTATCTTCAGTTCTCCAACAGTATGAGCAATTGTTTCTTCAGAATGCTTTACGTATGGAATGATCGACTGGAAGAAACCGCGCAGAAAGTCATTCTCAGGAATAACCACATTAGCAGGGCCTGTATATTTCTGCACTGGTTCAATATGCCGCTCTAAAGCAATCTGCCTGAGCACATCTTCCTTCAGAATGATAACGATGGTCTGGTAATCTTCTCCGTTTACCGGCTGTTTGATAATTTCGACCAGCTGATTCTTTCTGATCAGGATCATATTACCCGCCGACATGGAAACCGTTTCATCGGAAGTAACGAGTGTAAAAATTCCCGCCACCTGTAATACCAGGGTATTGTACTCGAAAAAACCCACCTTCTCTTTACGCAAGGTAGAGAGATAAGAATAAAAGAGTACCCCTGGTATTATTTCGGAAGGATTTGTCATACGGTAAAGATATAAAGTTAACAGCTCCTTACATACTAACGCTGCAGGTAGGTGTCTCCCAATATAGTTCCTATAGCAAACTGTGTATTGAGTTTTTCCATCTCTGCAGGCGTAAACACAATGTCCATAGCCTGCATATTTTCCGGCAGCCGTGATCTGCGGCTCATGCTCACCAATGGCATGATGTGGTTCCCCTGTGCATTTACCCAGGCGATGGCAAGCTGTGTGGGTGTATACCCCTTTTCTTTTGCCATGGCCTTGAGCACTTCCACCTTTTCAAGATTCTTAACCAGGTTTTCGCCCTGAAACCGTGAAAAGTGATGGTGGTAACTGCCGGCAGGCAGCGGCGCAGTCATTTCTCCGGTAAGCAGGCCTTCGGCCGTATTGGCAAAAGCCACTACACCTATTCCCAGTTCTTTGGCCGTTGGCAACAGCTCACGTTCGATCTGGCGATCGGCCAGCGAGTAGCCTATCTCCAACGCAGTTACGGGGTGTACGCTGTTTGCCAGGCGCAGCTGCGCGGCAGTGATCTCACTTACGCCGAGGTATCTCACCTTGCCTTCTTTGATCAGGTCGGCCACGGTGCCGATCACATCTTCCACTGGAACACTGTTATCAAGCCTGCACGGCTGGTAAAGATCGATCGTATCGATGCCCAAACGCACCAGCGAGTAATTGATAAAGTTCCTGATAGAATTGGGGCGAAGATCGAGGCCCAGCCACTGGCCATTGTAAAAGATAGCCCCGAATTTTACGCTTATAAAAGCATCGTCCCGGCGGCCCTTGATGGCTTTGCCCACCACCAGCTCATTGTGGCCGGCGCCATAAAAATCACCCGTATTCAGAAAATTGATACCACTGTCTAATGCTTGCTGAATAGTAGCGATACTTTCCGTTTCATCGCTTGCTTTGCCACCCCAAACAGGCGACATACGCATACAGCCTAATCCGAGCCTGGAAACCAACGGCCCGTTCTTACCCAAAGGGATCTTTGTAATTGTTGACATCACGTTACTTTTTTAATGATTTACAACACAAAGTTCACCCCTTGAAGGCCGTGGCAGCTTTCCCTGATAGCTCAATTTACTTGTCTGTACGGCTCATTAAATACTTCTACTTTCACCGGCCGTTATCTACAGCGCTGATCAGGGAATATTTTAGTCAAAACAAAGCAGTAAGGAATATTGAACCCTAAGTGATATTGAATGACTGTCTGAATTCCAATGGCGACAGACTGGTTTTTGTCTTAAACAACTTGCTGAAAGACTGCGGGTGTTCAAAGCCCAGTTCGTAAGCAATTTCACTGACCGACAGATTGGTAGTAGAGAGCTTTTCCTTCGCCCTGTCAATCAGCTTTTCATGAATATGCTGTTGCGCTGTTTGCCCGGTCAGTTGTTTCAATAAACTACTTAAGTACTTGGAGGAAACATGCAGCGCGTCTGCGAGGTGTTGAACACCAGGCAGCCCCTTGTTGATCAGGTCGTCGCTTTTGAAGTAATCCGTCAGCAACCCTTCCAGGCGGGTCAGGATATGGTGATTGGTGATCTTCCGGGTGATGAACTGGCGATGATAGAACCTTTCAGAATAATTGAGCAATGCCTCCACATGCGAAATGATGATATTCTGGCTAAACTTGTCGATATTGGAATGATATTCCTGTTTAACGGTTTGAATAATGCCGTTCATTGTTTTCTCCTCTTTGTCGGAAAGAAACAAAGCCTCATTCACAGCATAGTCAAAATACTCGTATTGCTTAATTTTCTTCGCCAAAGGCGTATTCCATAAAAAGTCTGGGTGAATAAGCAGCATCCAGCCCGAACGCTTAGCCGTGGAGGCAGGCTCTTCTTCGATCCGAAAAACCTGGTTGGGAGCAATAAAGAACATCACCCCTTCATCGAAATCATATTCCTGCTGTCCATACTTCAGCTTGGCATTCAATCCCCGTTTAAGAGAGATATTGTAAAAGTCAAGTACCCAATTGACGGCACTAATGTCGGACGAACGCTTGATGGCGTTGTAATCCACTACACTTATCAAAGGGTGCTCCGCCTTTGGCAGTCCTCTCAGCTGATGGAATTCACTGATGGTCTTAATTCGTTGTGTCTTGATACCTGTCATCCGGATGAGGATTAAACATACATAAAAGTAAGCTTATTAAATCGCCCGCGATCTGCGCGTCGTTACCTGCAGCTATTCCTGGTGGAAGGCAGCAGCAAATGTGGTAACAAAATCTTTCAGCTTCACTTTTCCTAATACCGGCCGGTGACGGTAGTAATCTTCATAGAGCAAACCGGTCCCCTGGCTTGCCTGTAATGCTACAAAACCTTTGGCCACCTGGGCATTGAAACCAATCGACAGCCAGCCGTTCAGCACTTGCTCATCGGGAATGACCGACCAGGCCAGGTCAGGCTTTCCAATGGCTTCGCCGATCGCCCGGGCAATTTCATTGGGCGACACTTCATCGCTTGCCACGTAGCGGATCTTTCTGCCCTCAAAAGGCAGATCCACTTCTTCGGCAACGACTGCAGCAATATCCAAAGGAGAAACCCAGGGCTCCTTTTGATCACCACCATAGTTGGAGATGATAGCGCCTTTGTTCTTGATAGTTCTGATGAAGGATAACAGGTTGTCGAAGAACCCAACCGGCCGGATGAATTTGATGGCTACATCGCCAGGCAGTTGTTGCAGGATATTTTCTACATTATGGTGAAATAACAGGATGCCATTACCTTCGGCCATATGGGCGCCGATACTGCTCAGGTGGATTACTTTCTTAACCCCCGACCCGGCTACAGCCTGCTTGTAGTTACGACCGATCTGCGTAATGCTTTCAATGAAGTCGACATCTTTATCAAACATATCGCCAACCGCTTCCATGGTTTCCATGAGATAAACGATGTCGGCACCTTTAAAAGCATCCGATAGAAAAGCGGGGTCCTGCATGATGCCAATAGCGGCTTTGGCGCCCAGCGCTTCGATGTCTTTTTGTCTTTTAGTGCTGCTGCTGATGACGGTAACAGCATGTCCTTTCTGTACCAGTTCCTGCGTGAGTGGCCTTCCTATATTGCCGAGAGAGCCTGTCAGTACGATGTTCATGATTATTTGTTTTTGTTGATACAAAGGTCCGCATCAACAAAAAGAACGACGTAACCGAAAGGCAGGTTGTTGTAGTCAAAACACAGGTCTTAACCTTCTCCACGGCCAAAACCAACCGTATTATGGATTAAATCGAGAATATTCTAAAAACTTCCATTGAACGTTATGGTGATCGATCGTATGGATCCAGCGCAAAGCATTAAATAACCAATACCGTCCCGTGCCTCTTGTTCTTAGCAGGTCATCTTCACTGGTCTGGTCAAACAACAGGCTGGCAGTCCCCGTCAATTGCAGTGTTTCTCTTTTGTCAAAATCAATGAACAACAAACCAACCTTCGGATTTTGTACAATATTTCCGAGCGTATTGAATAAGCTGTTACCAGGATAGTCGGGTATTTTCAATACAGTATCATCAATGACTTGAACAAAACCGGGATTACCTCCCCTGTGAGAAGCATCCAATCCGCCATTGGCGCCGGCACTTGCCACAAACAACGTATCTGCATCTTTTATCCAGGCGATAGCAGCAGGCGTCAGGCCGGTTCCCTGTGTAGTAACGGCAGCAACCTTTTCAAAATATTCCGGCATGGAGATAACCCGGCGTTGAATGTACTTGGGACAATTAGGATAAGCATGCTGTATACTGAGTTGAATAAACGCCCCTTCGTGTCGACAGGTGCCGTTCACCCTTAACCTTTTCCGGGAACTTAACTCGATAAAAAGACTGCCGATCTGATCGTCATCATGCAGGTTGGAAAAGAAAATGTCCGATTCATCGCTAATGATCCGCCGGGTATCGAACACGATGGCGCCTGGGTCGGGCACTTTGACGAAGCCAAAATTACCGATCAACAGCGATGCCCAGGGTTCACCCGCAGCATTCCTGGTACCCACAATAACCATTGGCTGGTTTTCAACAAAATTGATAGCTCCCTGGGGAATGGTGCTGGTAATAAGCCCTTTGATAGCATCGGCTAAATGTGTTTCACCCGTTTTGTCCTGAACTTCCCGTTCGCCTGCATGAAAAACGTCTGACATATTCCGGCAAAGTTGGTGTCTTAGGGGCATTAAAAAATGTCGAAATCATGTATTCTGATGGACTTTTTTTGCAATAAGGGGCCTCAAATGAAAAACCCTCTGATTAAGAGGGTTTTAAAATATCATCTTATCGCGGTTATTTAGTCACCTTTCTTTTCCGCAAACGCTTTTGCCAGCACGCTGAGCTGCTGCGCAGAAGGCGTTTTCTTTCCATCACTCACCACGATCCGGTAGCGGAACGTAACCGATTCACCCTTTTGCAACTGCAGGTTTTTAGCGCTCGCGCCATTGGTAAAGATCGCTTCACCCAGCGGGTTGGCGGCAAACAGGCCATAACCACGGGCATGCCAGAAAGTAGGATAGTTGATATTGGACGGATGGTCGATGATCGAAATGCTGATCGAATCCTTACCCATCTTGCCGTATAGCTTACACCAGTCGGCGCGGGTACTCCAGGCAGCGTCACCTTCCTTGCCTGCACTGGTAATGTAATTACCATTCGAAACAGCCTCCGCTTTTACTACGGTCACATTCCCCTTATCGTCGGAGAATTTCTTTTCTTCTTTTGTAGGTATCTGCAGGTCCTTCGCTACACGCACGCCCAGCATACCATCCTTGGCATCCTTGAACAATACGGTAGTATTGGCTTTCAAAGTCGTTACGCGGTCAATGATACGCTCATGCTCAGAGCCGCTGAACTCGAACCGGGTTGTTTCTTCCAGCAAAATATCATTGGCCTGGTTGGTCCAGTTGGCATGATAAGACAATACCCCGGTATTGCCGCTTTTGGTTTCCAGGATGCGGTCCGTCTTGATCCAGCCATACTTGTTTTTTTTATCAGCCGCAATGGCAAAGGAATTATTCCAGAAATCGAGCCCGTTCACATTTTCAAAGTTGAACCAGATACCCATATGATGCGGGTGGTCCGTAGGCTCACCGGGCAGGGGATTGAAAGGAAATCCCCGCGTAACGATGGTCCCGTTGGAGGCATGCACCGGATAAAGAACAGGTTTCTCCAGCGTATCGGGAAACAGAAAGCTGGTAAAAGGCTTTGAGCCAATCAGGATGTTGACTTTATTTTCTTTGTCAACCTTTACAACCTGTACAGCTTGTTTTTTCTGAGCAAAAGAGACGGAAAAGAAGGCTGTGCCTAATGCACACAGCCCGATATTTTTTAACGAGGACATATTTAGTATTTAAACGGTTTACCACCTGCCATTACTTCCTGCGTCTTTTCATTGAAAGTAGCTTTCTGACCCGTACGTACGGCAGCATTGGTCATAATGGTAGCCACAGAATGACTATAACCAGCTTCTACAGGAGCATTGGGCTGTTTGCGGCTGCGAACACACTCCATCCAGTTGCGTACGTGGTTGCTGGTGAGTTTATCGCCACCGGTGTTGGCGGATGCGACAACAGGTTCTGCTGCAGTTAGACTCGTCTCCGGCAACAGGTTGGGTTGCACCTTCATTTCATCGGCAAACCTTTTGGTAAGGCCACCTGTGGGAGATACTTTGTTGGTGTTGAGGTTCAACTCGCCGCCATTGGAATAATAGATCTCTGTCGGTCTTTCATCACCATTGTGCATACGGCTGCCGAAAGTAACCTGGAAGCCGCTGGTGAGGTCATCTGCAGGACCGTAATCGAACACCGCCGTAATGGTGTCCCAGTTCCTTCTGCCGTCTTTCCACATATAAATACCACCGTTGGCTACCACGCTGCGGGGGTGTTGCAGTCCGCTGAACCAGTGCACCGTATCGATCTGGTGGCTCATCCATTGACCGGCCAAACCCGATGAATAAGGCCAGAACAAACGATACTCGAGGTACTTGCGTGGATCCCAGGGCTCATAAGGCCTGTTCATCAGGTAGCGTTTCCAATCGGTATCAGCTTCCTTACATTGCTCCACCAGGGCAGGCCGGCGCCAGCGGCCGGGCTGGTTCACATTCCAGGTCAGCTCAACCATCGTGATCGGGCCAAACTTGCCGGAACGGATGAATTCATTGGCAGCATGATAATTGGCGCCACTTCTTCTTTGCGAACCAACCTGCACAATGCGGTCGGTGGCTTTCACGGCCTTCAGGGCAGCACGGTTATCTTCCATAGTCTCGGCAAAAGGCTTTTCGACATATACATCACAACCGGCTTTTACCGCTTCGATGGTATGCAGCGCATGTTGAAAATCAGCCGTGCTGATGAATACAGCATCCACTAATTTTTGATTATATAATTCTTCATTATTCCGGCAGGCAACAATATCATGCCCCATTTTCTCTTTCCAAGTAGCGGCACCTTCCTCCCTTCTCTTTTTCCAGATATCCGATACGGCGACCACATCAAAATTCAACTCCTTGTAATGATTCATAAAACAAGGAATATGAGAACTTCTATGACGGTCTGAGAAGCCTACCACGCCCACACGAACCCTGTCGTTGGAACCGATGATACGCCTGTAACTCCTGTTAGTGTGGCGGCAGCTTTCAAAAACTTACGACGACTGGAATTTGATTTTGACATATGGCTTTTTTACCGGGAAAATTGTTGTCGAACCAAGTTAGTGAACTTTTTATTTCAGCTGTAATTAATACGGTAGATTTCAGGACAGTACAGGATGCCGTTGGAGGACTGACAAAAATCTATTCAGCTTAATTGGCAAATTGTAAAGCTCTATGCCGGAATAGTTTAGTATATCGTAATTTGTACCTATTTTCATCAGATAGTATCAAACAGTCTTCTGGTAAATAAATATTATTGTCAATATGAAAAATTCCCGTCGTCATTTTATTAAACAGACCGCATTTG
>JAGIBF010000109.1 GCA_017744515.1 Niastella sp. | reverse complement strand
GTTTTACGAGGTGGTTGATGGGAAGGCACGGATGCTGCGAGGCGGCGTGTTGAGGGTTGTAGAGGTGACGAGGGTTGAGGCGCGGATGCGTGTGCCTGCCAAGGAGACATTGAAGGCTCGAACACCTGTGCTTTTAGCTCAGCCGGGTGCCTGTGCAAGTGTTGTCGACGAAAAAGATACCACTGTTATTGACAAGAACAGCATACGGGAGTCTGTACCCCTGGCTGAACGGCAAGTGTGTAGCAATGTTTGTGTAGAGGAGGACACCCCTATCGTGCAGATCGCGGTGGCGAAAAAGAGGCTTTGTGCGCCTTGCGTGCTGCCTGAGATATTGTCTGATACAGTAAGGGGTATTACACTTGTAGTGGTTGAAGAAAAAATTGAGCGTGCCGTAGTCATGCATGATGTGGCTGGTGTTGTTGAGGAGGTAATGGTTGATGTGGTTGCTGAAACAGATGATTTTACGGTGGGCATTACGGATGCCATGGGAACGCCTTTGCAAGGGGTTGTTGCAGCTTCGGATGGGGTGACCGGTAAGCCACCGTTTTGGAAGAAGAGTAGATTAAGGAGATATTGTAAAGGGTGAACAAAGTGATAAAGAAAGCCACCTATTAAGGTGGCCTGTTATCAATACATTGGTTGGACTATTTTACATATTTAAACCTGGAATTGGATAGGATCTTTTTTGCCTGCTCCAACTTCTCCGGAAAAGAGCGATACCGGAAAGGCTGTTTTTACCATGATCTTACCTGTGCGACAGTATCCTGATTGAAGCGAAAACTTATTGATAAACCGGGATAGCTGGCACTTACAACCGGGCGGCAATTTTCGTAACCGGAAATTTAATATGATCCCAGTGCCGGCACGGTATCGGGCTTTTCCGGTTTGGGTTCGTAAATGGAGCCTGCTATGCGTCGTACAAAGGATACCGGGAAGAATTTTGGCAATACGGCATTGAGCTGGTTCAGAAAACCCGGAACGATCTCTTCTTTGCCTTTGAACAGGCCCCTGACCGCAATCTTTGCCACCTCGCCGGGATGCATATTAAAACGCTCCGCTGTTTTAAGGGTATGGGGTTTTATCCTTGCCCGCACTACAAAATCGGTATCGGTGGACCCGGGGCTGAGGTAGCTATGGGATACTGTTGTGTGCCGCAGCTCGTGGTGCAGACTTCTGTTGAATGATAAAACGAATGCTTTACTGGCCGCATACACCGCGAGATAAGGAACGGGTTGATAGGCTGTGGTGCTGCATACATTGAGCAGGTAAGATTTGGGAAATGCTTTCAATACCGGCAAAAATGCGTGTGTAATGGCCAGCTGGGCTTTAATATTCACATCTATAATTCCCAGCTGCTCGTCGATGGCAAGTACTTCAAAGGGATCGCTGAGGCCAAAGCCTGCATTGTTGACCACTACCGTGAGCCGGTTGTGGTACAAGGCTGTCCACTCTTTCAGCTTTCCTGCAGCTGCCGGGTGGCTCAAATCCTGTACAAACTCCTGCACATCGAGTCTATACTTTGTTCGTATTTCTGCGGCAGTATTGCGCAGGTTGGCTTCATCAACATCGGTGAGTAGTAATGAATAATTCCGTTGGGCCAATTCTATTGCCATGTGTTTTCCGATCCCTTTGGCGGCACCGGTTACCAGCGCATAACTCATACTGTGTATTTTATTGAATGTTTCAGGCAATGTTTTTTTGTACCAGTGCTGCTTTTCCTTCTGCCAACGACCAGTTGACATTACCGTTTGGATTTTTCTTCAACCTGGCCAGTTTGTGGTAGAATGGCGTAGCACTGTTGGCGTCTTTGGGCTGGTAAGCTCCCGTTACGATCGGAATATACATTACACGTCTGCGGCTGGCTTCTCCTTCAAAAGGGGATTGCTGCACGCGGTGCCAAAGGCGGCCATCATGTATCGTGAGATCGCCGGCCTTGATATCGAATCCTACTTCTTTCTTATCGGGGCGGTTATCAATAAAGTATTTCTTCCTGAATAAGAGGCGGAACAAGCCCTGGTTGTGGGTGCCGGGCAGCACCCGCAGTCCGCCATTCTCAAATGGGCAATCATCAAGGTGCAGGCCTACGTTGAGCATCGGCAGAATGCGGCTGCCGAGAAACAGGTCGCGCGGGCTATCTGTATGCCAGCCCAACTGGCTGTAGGCGCTTTTTTCGTGGTTGACATAATGGTTGACGACGAGGCCATCTTTTTCAAATTCGCCAATTCTTCCTTTATAGGGGTTCAGCAACTGGAGTATGGAAGTAAAGCGGGTATCCCTGAGGAAATTGCTTAGCACCTCGCTGTATTGGGAAGTGAAAGCTATTCGCTGGATCATGAGACTGCCGTCTGTGTCCTGCCCAAACTTCAGGGGTATGCCATTTACTTTATCTATGTTGTTATTGATCAGGTAGCGTTGTACTGCATTGATCTCTTTTAAAATGGTTTGCAGCTGTTCCTGACTGATAAAATTGTGGAAATGGATGTAGCCATGTTGCCGGAAAAAGCTGAGGTGATCTTTTCCGATCGTTTCGTCGAGGAAAAAAGGAGTCTTGTTTGAAGTAGTCATTACGTCAAAAGTTAAAATGATGGATAAAATAAGTTGTTGTAATAAAGAAGGGGGAGCATCAACAACAGCGCCAGGCGGTGGAGTGCAGGTTGCACATCGTGGCCCTTGCCCTGCGGGGGCAGCTTGTAATTGTAAGTGTCAGGTTGTTTACAGTCATTAGTCTACTTAATGGATAGACTAATTTATAATGGTTCTTCGAGCAGACCAAATAAAAGTTTACATTTTATTTATGGTGGGAGGCTCAAGTGTCTTAAAACGCAAACTGCGAGGGTTTTAGCCTCGCAGTTTTACATTGGGCTAAAGCCCAGTGGAGTGGTTGATCTTTGAACCCGGCCCTTCAGGGCCGGGCAATTCGCAAGTTTCGATCTTCTTTTGCTTCGTGCGTTTGTTTCGATTTCGTTTGCTTCTCAAGCAGATTTCTCACTCCGCTATCGCTCCGTTCGAAATGACAGCGTAAAAGGGTAAGAGCGTTTTAATCTGGTTTTGCTTCGAAGTTTTATTTATTGAATACCTGTTCGAGCTTTTTTTCGAGTTCTTCGCCATGGAGGTTGCGGGCGATGATGTTGCCGTTGGGGTCCAGCAGGATGTTGGCAGGTATCAGGCGGATGCCGTATAGTTTGCCTACTTCATTGTCCCAGAATTTCAGATCGGGTACTTGCTGCCAGGGGAACTCATCGTCTTTGATCGCTTTCAGCCAGGGTTCTTTTTTCTTATCAAAAGAAACGCCGAGTATTTCCAATCCTTCGCTTTTGTATTTGTTGTACAGTTTCAATACTTTGGAATTGCTGACAGAGATGTTGGGGGTACCGTAAATTAAGCATTTTTTATAAAAACCTTGCTATTGACCGGGACAAACGGGTAGTCTGATCGTTATTACTATATAGGATAAGGTTTAATGGTTAATTTTTTGATTAGTGAAGCCCCGCATTTCTATGCGGGGCTTGTTTATTTTGGCTAACTTATGGGGAAATAAGGCGGGCAAAAACGTTAATATATCACCTGCAACATGCAAACGTTACAAGAGAATACAAGGTTCAATACTATCCGGACCTTACAATATATTGCATCTAAAGAAGAACTGATCAGGTACAAAGCGGAGGTCCCTTTTGTTCATATTGGGCATGAATTGCTGGCTCAAAGTGACGAGATTGAAAGATTGACCGACACTCCATGGTTCAGAGAAATGTGGACAGCGGGCCAATTAGAAGCGCTGATGTGCTTTCTTAGGAGCCACCAGGAAATACGCATCGAGTTTAAAGAGCATATGCCTGACATTCCTGCGTTGCTGGAACATGCAGGGTGGCTCGACTTTATGATCAGGACCAACGATGTTTTAAGGCGTATGGATTCAGCTTTATAAAAACCGACTTTACAAATGTGCAAACATAAAGAACACAACTGTATAGGAAAGGACGAACTACTTGACAAGACAAAAACCAATATTGCAAAATATGGGTTACAAGTAATCACGGTTAGCGGCTCCAACTACCTGCCTTCTTTTGCTTATAGTATTGGCTTATTCGAGACTTACCAGCAACCTGAGATCATTTGTTTTGGCTTACCAACCGAGCTGGGACACGCCATCATTAATGATGTGGCAGCGCTCATGAAAAACGGTGAGGCGATCAAGGCCTATACCAACTATGACAACATTTTCAACAGCGGCAAAGCTGAATTCCTGCCAGTAGACGAAAGGAACATTGACGACTATTTTGGCGCTGCCTTGAATTATTATACTACGACTACATTCCCTGCTCTTCAACTTGTGTGGACAGACCGCAATAAAAGATTCCCCTGGGAGGATGATTTTGAGGAAACGTTTTTGTATGACCAGCCTTTGCTTGACAGAAACGCTGCCTTCAAATTCAGGGAGGCAAAGGATTTAGGCATATTTACAACCCGGCAATGGCTGGAGCTTGACCAACCCATTTTAACGGTGTTTCACGATTCAGATGGCGAATGGCAATTTCTAACAGGCGACCAAATGCCTGAGGACATCAGGCTTGTTGCATTGGAGCAAATGGTGTTAAGAGACCCAACGCTGAACGCAGCTTTTAACCTTGATTATGGATATACTTTAGACAGGGAATTCGTTGGTGGCGAGTGGACAAGAACAAAGCTTGAAGATGAATAGACCAGCAGTGGTTAAACCAAAGAGCTTTAAACAGGAGTTGTATATATTTATGAGTTAGCGTGCTTGTTATCACATGGAAAAAGAAGTATCTACTTTATTAGCATCATACCCCACCAGGGTTAATTGGGCCGACGTGGTGGATTTTGTCCATTTTGACGAAAGACGTTCTGCTATTGACTGTCTGGCCACCAATATTATCGGTGTATCGGAGGGTTTTATTGAATTCATTCCCGACAACGAGCCGCCGCTAAGAGAAGAAATCCTTTACTGGATCTGGGCAATCAGGCCCGACTTATCGAAAGAATTGATTGCCCTTGAAATAAGTGCTGATTTCAGGATCCTTTTGAATGCATACCTTACTAATAATATGGAAGGGTTTTGGAATCATATAAGCTAACTCACATGATGGATAACTACATACAATACGCCGGAGGATATCAGAAAGACAATATAGATGAAACCGATATAAAAAAGGCCATCAAGGATATTCAACTAATGGATGATGAACATGGCGCATTCTGGGTTTCAGTTATTACTGACGCCGAAAACGTAATTGAAGTCAATAAGGATCTGTCTCTTTCAGTAATATTTGAAGAAGTAGAGACAAAATACCAAGCAAAATCCTGGGAAGAGGTTGAGGAACTATACAACCTTCTATTGCTGAAAAGATTTGCAGATATAGAAATGAAAATAAAATAACGAACGTACAATAATATTGGCATGGGATACGAGCTTCATATTGTAAGACGCAACAACTGGGATGATCTGGAAGAAGAAAGCAGTATTTCACTTGAAGAATGGTTAACTTATGTTCAATCTGACAACGAACTGGAACTGACCAATGGCTATTTAATAAGATTCCCAGATGTTGAGCCTGTTTTTCATAATATGCCAGGCTTTTGTTATTGGACGGTATATCCAAAAGAAGTAAATCACAAACCCAGTTTTAGCTTTGGACACGGTATGATAAGTATAAAATACCCTGATGACGATATTATCAGAAAAATGATCGCCATTGCAAATAAACTGAAAGCCAGGGTTGAAGGCGACGAAGGTGAATTTTATGATGAGCGTTATTTCGATCGTAAAGGCGAAAAAGCAATAGAAGGTTCTAAAAAACAGGCAGAAAGTACGCCCTGGTGGAAGTTTTGGTAAATATGGACAAACGTAAAGAACATAACTGCATAGACAAGGACGAACTACTCGACAGAGCCAAATTTGAAGATGGATAGACCACGAGTGACCATGAACCATCGTTAAAGGCACAAGGTATTCCAACTTACCATGCCGGGCGGCATACGCGCCAGCTGAGGGAAATCAACTATTGATGATGTAATACGACTACATTTCCTGCACTTTACCTGTTTGGACAAACCGCAATAATAAGTTAATTCACATAGCATAACAGATGAAAAATAAAAAATTATATTTAGTGGAGTTTTCGTATATATGCGGCCGAAATTTAATGGATGACAAGTTCACAAAATATATACGAGTGTAATGAGTATCAAAGACAGCCTGAAGGGGTCAAATATCTTTTTCTAAGTGAAGGACATATCGAAATTATAAAAGTGGTAGAATATGCATACATCGGGATCAAACAAAACAGGCTAACTTATAATTTTGGATTTGGAACATTAAAAGAAGATGGCACAGTACAGGATGATGATATTTCAGACAATGGCGATACTTATAAGGTATTTAACACTGTTTTAAGTACAGTTCCTGATTTTCTACATAATTATCCAGGTGCTATGATAATGGTTGAAGGCAGTGACAGTTCTGTAGCGTATGAAGAAGCTTGTAGACCTAAGTGTAAAAAGAAATGCATTGCTCCCGCCTGTAAAAATGCTCATCGTAGAATCAACATATACAAGAACTTTGTAAACAAGCACTTTGGACAACTTTCAAAAGAGTATGTTTTCTGGGGAGGCTTAAAGGATACTGATTCTCAGATTGTTATTGAAAACTATACGATCCCTAACAAATACGACGCAGTTTTCTTTATTAAGAAATAATGCCTAATTTTACAATATGAAAACAAAGCAGACAACATCTTCAAAGTCAAATAAAGCTTCTGCTAAGGCTTTATTGCAAGAGGCTGCTTCTAAACTACCTAATAAAGTCTTGTTCAAAGACAAAGTGGAAAGAGCTAAATCTTATTTGAAGCAGGCCGACTTTTCCTCCCCAAAGTCATCTATCTAATATTTAAAGAAAAGGTCAGCCTGGCTATGCCAAGGTGGGCGTTTATTGAAGTAATCCTACGCAACGCTGAACGCAGCTTTTGACCTGGAGGTAGATTAACAATTTGACATCATGTTTTCATTATTCAAGAGAAATAATATTAGTATCCGTTCTGTTTCAATACCTGATTTTGGCTGGACAAAACCAAAGATGATAAATCGATCATCCAATGGATAAATCCTGAAGAGACCATAGCTATCAGTATTAATTTCTTTGAACTCCCGCCCGACATTCCGACAATAAAAGATATTGGAACCTTAAGAAGCTTTTACAGAGGTTTAGTGTCTACTGTAAATGGTGGGTTAATTGAAGTCGAATTGTGTCAAAAAGATAAAATATCCTACATCAAAACAATTTTCAAGCTGCCGCAGAAGCATTCCGGGATGACCTACATCGCATCGTTGACGCTCCCCTTCAAGACCTGTAGCTTTGTTCTTAAGGTACAGGCAGTAGAAGCTGGCCTGACAGGCCAAAGAGAAGCAGTCATTGCGAACAGGCTAATTTCGAAAAATATCGTATCTATCGATGAAAATGGATATTCAAATTGGTTGTCAGACCCCTATGACGATGGTTTTAAGAGCGCAACCTTAATGAATAAATCGGAAGATCATCGTTATGATGCGGAGTTTCCTGACCATCCATTAACGCAGGCAAGGCAACTACTTACACGTAAAGAAAATGGTTTGAGCTGGTCATCGGAACTTGAGCGCGCCCAAGCGTTTGGGAAATAACCTCCCGTCAACCTTATCATAATTTCTTACTGGCTCTCTTTTAGCCTGGCCTGGGCCAGTTGAGGAGATAAGGGCCAAAGGCCCAGGAATAGTGCTGCAAGGCTGCAAGCCTCGCAGCACTACGCTTCGCAGTGTTGCGTTTCGCAGAGCGCAAAGGTCATTAACAATCAAATAACTAAGACTGATCACCGGACTGGGAGAAATAATGGCTGCCTACTCTTTTTTGAAAAATATCTTGAAAATGAGAAAATTAATGCGCCAATTAGTACAATCTTAAGCACAAAATTAATCTCCCAAGGGTATTTTCAACCTCGATTGTAGCATCACATCTACCTTATCTATTGCATGCCGGGTGATGCCTGAATATCTTATTTACTCCTTAAACTAACGATTATGCTGCCAGAAAAAAAGTCTGGGCGCCGCTTCTATCCTCCCTGAGCGCCCTACCTCCCCAATTGTATTTTTCTTCCTGCTTTGACCTTGCAAATTCACGATGATCTTGCAAAAAACACACATATGAATAAAATCAACTATCTGCTTTTCTTGCTTTTCTTACTTCCACCGGGTCTTTTTGCTCAAACCACCGAGGTACGCGGTGTAGTAAGAGACTCTGCTACGGGAACGCCTCTCAGCGGTGTGACAGTAGAACTAAGGAACACAAATGGGAAAATTGCTGAGGCTATCACCAATAAGAATGGAGAGTACACCATTCAGTCAACTTCAACTGCTACAAGGATCGTTTTTACTCACACAGGCATGGCCGCTGTTGAACAGTTGCTCAATGGCCGCAATGATATTAGTATTAATCTGGCGCCCGCTGCGCTAAATCTTGGCGACGTGGTGGTGGTGGGTTACACCTCCCAGAAAAAGGAAACGCTGACCGGAGCCATCTCGACCATCAAGGGATCCGATATGGAACGAACCCGCAATGAGAACACGCTCAACATGCTAACGGGTAAAGTGCCGGGTGTGCGGGTGGCCCAAAAGAGTGCCCGGCCAGGTGCTTATGATGCGACGATCGATATCCGCGGCATGGGCGCAGGCAATCCGCCTACTCCCCCGTTATTTGTTATAGATGGGGTTGTGCGGGATAAGGATTACTTCGCCCGTATGAGCTCCGATGAAATCGAGACGGTAACGATCCTGAAGGACGGATCTGCTGCGGTGTATGGTTTGCGTGCCGGCAACGGCGTAGTGCTGGTGACTACTAAAACCGGCAAAGCGCAAGGTGGCAAAGTGGACGTCACTTATAATGCCAGCTATGGGGTTCAGCAATTCCTTTATGTGCCAAGCACTGTGAATACACAGGAGTATATGACTTTGAGAAATGAAGCCAAATGGCAGGATTTCGGCAAGAATTACCTGGTGCGTCAGACCCCGGATTTTACAGACGCTCAAATAGATCCTTATAAGAACGGCACCAAACAGTCGTACAACTGGATGGATGCGGTATTCAATAAAAATGCACCGACGTATAACAGTAACCTGAGTGTAAGTGGTGGCAGTGATAAAATACGTTACTATTTCAACCTGGATTACCAGAAACAGGTTGGTTCTTATAAAAGCGGCGATCTGAAATCGGAGCGTTGGGCGCTGCGTACCAACCTCGATGCGCAGATCACCAAAAGGCTGAAGGCAAGGGTTCAGGTAGGCGCTATATTGGTGAACAGGCAGGAACCGAATGGTACAGGCTGGCCTACTTATAAGGCTACCTGGCTGCTGCGCCCGGACGCTCCTTTCTATGCGAATGACAACCCGGCTTATCCGAATGGCAATACGGATCAGCTTGGCTCCGATGGGAACAACATGATCATTCAGACCAACGCTGCTTATGTTGGGTTGAATTTAACCAAAGAGAAAAGGTACAATGGTACGCTGCGACTGGAGTATGAGTTTCCCGGGATCAAAGGGCTGTCGGTAAAAGGATTGTATGACTACGCCATGAGCCTTCCCGATTATAATAATTACCACCGCGCTTATACTTTGTATAATTATAATCAGGGTACCAATACTTATAACATCATTTCAAGGGGTACTCCTTCCACCGTGGAAAAAGGGACCAGCATGAGCTATGACAGGACCCTGCAGGGTGGATTGTACTATCAGAATTCTTTTGACAGGCATAATGTAAGCGCCTCCGTTATTTATGAAGGCACCTACAGCCAGTACGATGGTTTCAGTGCTTATCGTGAGGTGCTGATCAATTCTCAATACCTGTTTGCCGGTGAGGATGCCCGCCAGCGGGCCAATGGTCAAACGCCTTCGGACCGTGCCAGCCGCTCTATCATCGGATCGTTTGTGTATGATTTCGACAGGAAATACCTGTTTGACTTCAAATTCCGCAATGATGGTTCTTCCCGTTTTCCGGATGGCAAGCGTTTTGGTTTCTTCCCCACAGTGGGCGCCGGCTGGCGCATAGGTGAAGAGAACTTTATCAAGCAGCACATCGATTTCATTTCCGAACTGAAGTTAAGAGCGTCTTATGGCGAAGTGGGTGATGATGGCTCAGCGGGTAATTATCCGCCTGTACCTGGCTATAATATTACCCCTGGCAGTGTGGGCTGGTATTTTGGCAATCCGCCTACGCTGGCTGGCGGTGTTACTGCTGCAGCTATCCCCAACCCCAACCTGACGTGGTATAAAATAAAGCATTATGATGCCGCAATCGATTGGGGTATCCTAAATAATAAGATCACCGGAACTATCGAGGTATTCAGAAGGGACCGTCAGGGACTGCTGGCTACCAGCGCTGCCGTTATTCCGGGAACTGTAGGCGCCAACCTGCCCCAGGAGAACCTCAACGGCGACCGTAATTTTGGCTATGAGTTATCAGCTACTTACAGAAGCCGGTATAAAGACCTGAACTTTTATATAATGGGTCAGATCTCTGCTACCAAATATCAGCGGACCAACTGGCTGGAGACGCCTGCCGCTAATTCTCTCGACAAGTGGAGAAACCGCACGGCCAACCGTTACCAGAATATCTGGTGGGGCAATGAGTCGGGTGGTATGTTCACCTCGTATGACCAGATCCGGAACTTCACGTATGTTCCAGTGGGCCAGGGTGCCTTACCGGGCGACTGGTACCTGAACGACTGGAATGGTGATGGCGTGGTGAATGGTAATGATGATCATCCGATCGCTACGATGGGTCTTCCTGTATTCAACTATGGTGTATCCCTCGGGGGTACCTGGCGGAATTTCGATTTCGCGGTGGATATACAGGGTGCACAAGGTGTGTATGTGCAATATGCTGAAGTGCTCACGGAAGCATTGCCTTTTGGCGGACAGAATACTTTGTCGTGGTTTATGGATCGCTGGCGTCCTGAAGATCCGAATGCCGATCTGTTCAACCCTAACACAAAATGGGTGTCGGGTTATTATCCTGCTACTGGCCATGACGGTCGCAGATCAGGCAGTAGCGGTATCATGAACGCGTCTTACGTGCGTTTAAAAACGGCTGAGATCGGCTACACGTTCAACTCGAGGTTGCTGTCGAAAGCTGGTATCAAAGACCTCCGGGTGTTTGCGAGCGGGTATAACCTGCTGACTTTTACACCGCTTAGAAATGTGGATCCTGAGCGTCCTGGTTCTGCCGGTAGCTCATCTACCAACTACATTGATTTTTATAATGATCCTATCACGAGGACTTATACAGGCGGCGTAAGACTTAAATTCTAAAACAGCAAGAACAAGTACATCATGAAAAGAAATATTTTATTATATATGGTGCTTTTGGCAATGGTGTTTTCTGCTTGTCAAAAGCTGGACCTGCAGCCGAAAGGCATCTTGCTTCCGGAAGAACTTTTTGGAAACGAGTCTGGGGTAAAGAAATATTTTACCGGCCTTTATAACTACCTGCCGATCGAAGATTTCAACTACTATGGGAATAATAACCCCAGTGGTGGCGATGCCTTCCGCCCGACCAACTATTGGGAAGCAGGCAAGAACAGCCAGGGAAACTGCAGTGGTGAGTTTTTTAACACCTGGCAAGGTGTTAACAATAGCGGCTTTGGTTACTGGCCGTATAACCGCATCCGCGACGTGAATATTTTTATCCGGGATTTTCCTGGTTATAAAGCCAATTTCAAACCAGACCCTTATAATGCTTTGCTGGGTGAGGCTTCTTTCTTACGGGCGTTCTTTTATTTTGGCCTGGCCAAGCGTTATGGTGGTGTTCCGATCATAACCACCGTACAAAATCCGCTGGCTCCCAGGGATTCGCTGCTGGTTGCCCGTAATACCGAGTATGATACCTGGAAGTTCATTTATACCGACCTGCAGTTTGCTATCGCCAATCTGCCGGCCACGAGTGAGTTTGGTCGCGCCAATAAATATGTAGCTGCTGCGCTCCTGTCGCGTGCGATGCTGTATGCCGGTTCTGTTGCCAGGTATACCACGTATATGAATTATGGCGCAGAGAAGGCTTATACAGCTGGTTTGGCCGGCATCGATCCGAGCAAAGCGAATGAGTTTTTCCAATACGCAGTGGACGCGGGCAAACTGGTGGAGACCGGTCCTTATCAGCTGTATACGAAGAACTATCCTGATAAGGCTTTGAACTTTGCCAACATCTTTTTAGATGCCAGCTCTACCGAGAACATCTTTGTCAAAGACTTCGATCAGACGGTCCCGAACGATACGCGCCTGCGTCATAACTATGATGCGCTGATGTGCCCTCAGCCGGATATGGCTTCGGATGTAGGCGCCGAAAGTTATCCTCCGTTCGATTTTATGGAGCTGTACGATATGACGGCTTATATCAATCCTGATGGCACACCGGTGCGCTTTACCAACAGAAGCGATATCAAGAATGATATGGAGCCAAGGATGAAAGGCACCATGTATTTTGATGGGGATCCGTTGAGGGGCAAAACATTCAGTATTCAAAAGGGTATCTACCTGACTTATACCGGCACTGCAGCTGCTGCGCAGGGCGGTAGCAATGCAGCGCCTATCAACAGTTCCGGCAACCGTGTCCTGGGCTCAAGGGGACAGACTACCAAAATCAACGGGGTCGATATGCTTATTGCGGGAGCGCACGGTCACTTTACTTTTAATGCAGATGGCGAAAACAATGCCTGGGGCGCCGCCTTCGTGCGCAAGTACATCAATCCGCAGATGGCGACTCCTGACGTAAGGCTGTATAACAGCGGTACGCCCTGGATCGTATTCCGTTTGGGTGAGGTTTATTTGAATATTGCTGAAGCGCTTTATGAGCTGGGCAAAAGAAGTGAAGCTTTCGACTACATCGAAAAGCTGCGCGTGCGTGCCGGCTGCAAGGTGGCAAGACCTGCTATTGATATGGGAACAACCAATATTGGTTCGATCAACAAAGCGAATTATCCTTACCAGATTGAAAACTCCTTGCAGTTTATCCGCGATGAGCGTGTGCGTGAGCTGTATGGAGAGAATCATTGGTGGTGGGATATCCGCCGGTGGAGAACTGCTGACCAGATACTGAACCAGTTCCGTCCGAGGATGCTGAGCGCCTATTATGTGGCCAACGAAGGGAAATACATTTACATCGATGAGATAAACAGGAATAACAGGTCATGGACAGCCAGCAAGTCCTGCTTTTACGAACCTATTCCGGGGGGCGAGATTGGAAAGAACAGCAAGCTTTTGCCTAACAACCCTCTGTATTAACCAATTAAGTGTAGCATTATGAAGAAGATAACTTATATAATTCTCGGGATGGGCCTCCTGGCGTTTTCATCCTGTTTCAAGAAGGATAATTATGCGGCTCCTGATGCGCAGATCCACGGCAATATCATTGATTTTTACACGAAGCAGCCGCTGCTGACCTCTCAGGCCGACTGGTCGATCCGCACGTGGGAAAAGTCCTGGAAGGAGTCTGTCGCCCAGCCCAGGGACCTGCCTGTGAAACAGAATGGGACCTATAATAACAGCAAGCAGTTTGCAGGCAGCTACGATATGTTGCCTTACGGGGGGCCTTTCTGGCCGATAGCGGATACTGCAAAGGGTGTAGCCTTCAATGGCAGTGCACAGCAGGACTTCACGGTGACGCCTTATTTACAGGTAGTAGAGCTCACGACTTCCGTATCGGGTACAAATCTGACGTTGACCTGCCGCCTGAAGGCGCCCAAACGCGTGGGACTTCCCAATATCGTAGAGGTGAAGCCTTACCTGAGCCTGACTGAATTTGTCGGCGAGTCTAACTACATCAATATCGCTGAGTATAATAACACCAGGAAACAGATCAATCAATCATGGTTAACTTATTTCGGCGATGTTGAAACAAGTCCTGTTATCACCATCGGGCCATTGCCGGTAAAATCAGGTTATACTTATAACGTACGGATTGGGGCTAACGTGAATGACGCTTTCAGAAAGTATAACTATTCAGAGATCAAAGAGGTTAAAGTACCATAATATTTAAGCATTGATATTGTAAGTAACATAAAAGGGTGTCTCCTGATTATGGGGCACCCTTTTCTCCTTTTATTGTTTTGTATCGACCGCATCGGGTACCAGCACAAAAATCGTATGACTATGAACAGGATAAATTTCAGCATGGCTATGATGGCCATTATGGTAACGTTTATTGCCAATACTGCTACTGCACAGACAGGTGCGAACAAGCAGCCAACGATCGAATCAAGTATCAAAACTATTTATCCCACCAAGGATTGGGTTATTTCAGACTTTGTGGTGACTGATCCGAAGTTTGGCGCCAAAGCCAAGCCGGGTTTCGACAACCGGGCAGCTTTCCAGGCTGCCGTCGATGCTGCCTACAACAATGGTGGTGGTGTGGTATACGTTCCGGCGGGCAATTATGAGTTTCGCAGCACGCAAACCGGCACCAAAAGTGTGCGGGTGCGAAAGGGTACCGAAGAAGTAACGAAAGACTTCGAATATCAATATGTGCTGAACCTTCCACCGAGTGTGCAGCTACGCGGCGACTGGGCCGATCCTTCCTTACACCAGGGAAAGGTGCTGGGTACTATTCTTGAAGTGCGTGTTGGTAAAAACGCGCCTAATTATGATGGCACTGTTGAAAGCTGGTGGAACGATGCGCAGGCCGCGAATGCATTGCGCACTACGCATACCAGCATCGCCGACCGGTTCATCAATATGAACCCGGGTACCGGTGTTACTAACCTGTCTATCTGGTATCCTGAGCAGGACATCAACGATGTAAAGCCTTATCCGTGGACGTTGTATCAGCCAAATGGCGACTGCGTGACGATGGAGCATGTAACGCTTGTGAACTCTTACAATGGTTTTTATTCCGCTCCCAGTGAACTGCATTATGTTTTGAACAGCTATATTACTGCGCTCCATACGGGCATCGAAGTACATATTTGCACAGACATCGGACGCATCGAGAACGTGAAAGTAGATCCGACCTACTGGGCTAATTCCGGGTTGCCCGGCTCCCCTGCTCTTTCGAAAGTGGCCGCGTACACCAAAGCGCATGGCACCGGGTTCAATATGCACCGTTCGGATTGGGAATATGTGTCTAACCTGTATGTATCGGATTATAAGACCGGCATGTGGGTGGGCAGGGAACCGGGTTTCTTCGATACGCCGAATGCACAGTTCTACGAAATACATATCAAGAATTGCGATACCGGCATTTATGTGCAGGCGGTGAACCCTTATGGCCTGCTGATCTCCAATTCTACTTTCGGAGCGGCAAAGGGTGGCAAGGCCGTCTATTTCTACAATGATTTTAAAACTTCCGTCCAATTCAACGGGGTAGATTTTACCGGTTCTGTCGTGAGTGATGGCAGTGACGGGGTTGTGTCGTTTGAAAACTGCACTTTCAGCAACTACGACGATTATGCGCTCAAAATAAACAAGGGCAATGTGCTGCTAAGCCAGACTTCTTTTAAGAAACCTGCCGGCCATGTGTTTTTGGGGCCAAACGTGAATACCATCAAATCGGTGAACTCGGGCTTCGAGGGCAAACTGGCCATCAGGAATGACAGCAAATCGGCCACAGTAGTCATCAACAACGGTGCTGCGTATGCCTTTGCCCCCATTCCCAAAAATGTGGTGACGGATATTAAAGTGCACCCGAGGCCTACTTCGGGGAAGGTGTTGAAAGCTGATCTGCCGAAGGCAACAGGTTTCAATAATGAACAACCGACCACGGATGTGTCGGCAGCCTTGCAAAAAGCACTGGACGACCTGAAAG
Source organism: Niastella sp. (assembly GCA_017744515.1). Lineage (GTDB taxonomy): Bacteria > Bacteroidota > Bacteroidia > Chitinophagales > Chitinophagaceae > Paraflavitalea. The sequence goes on along the minus strand of JAGIBF010000109.1, from coordinate 6,974 downwards.
CTGCCGGTGGCGGTACGCTGTACCTGCCGGGTGGAAGGTACCTGGTAAACAATCCCATCAAGGTGCCTTCGGGTGTTGAACTGCGGGGAACCTGGGATGTGCAGCATCATACGCAGAATGGCGGCGCCGGTATATTCACTACTTATGATGGCGGCCAGGCCGGAGAGAAAGGGGCTTCGCTGATACAGCTGGCAGAAGGCGCCGGTATCAGGGGTGTAACTATTGCGCAGCTTAACATAGCTACTGATGGCTCCAGCGCTGCGAATCCGCGAAAAACGCCGTTCCTGGTACAGGGACAAGGGCCTCATGTATATATTGTGAATATAACAGCGATCGGTGATAAGGGTATAGACCTCGCCTCCTACAACAGCAGCGGGCACTATGTCGATTACTTTGGCGGCGTACTGGCAAGGGCAGGCATCTGGGTAGGCGGTGGCGCCAAGGGTGGTTTCATCCGGAATATGCAGCTTAATCCGCATTACGGATCACGCCTTCCGCAAGGCGGGCAGGGATATCCGAATGTAGGTTTGTCGCGCTTCCTGCAATCGAATTGCAGTGCGCTTAAATTCGCCGACATTAAAAACCAGACCATCTTCAACAATTTCGTGTATGGTTCTTTTTATGGTTTGCATTTCCTGAAGGATGCCATCACCGGTAAATATCCCGGCGCCATGACCGTGATAGGTCATGGATCGGATGGTTGTTCGTTTTCTTTATTTGTAGAGGACGCCGACCAAAACACCCAATTAATTGCGATCAACTCCGAGCTGGTTTGCACACGAACTGCCGAGCCTGTGCGATCGTATGTGCTGATGGGCCGCGAAGCTAATACCACCAAGGTGCACCCCGATGCGCGGCTTACTTTGTATAACACCGCTTTCTGGGGAAGCCCTACCATTGGCGCTATTATCAATAATGGTACTGTGCGTTTTCAGCAGGCGAACTTCCAACGTTCCGGCGCTCCCGGGATTGACACCAGGGGTGGCAAAGCGCATGTGTATTCTTCTTATTTCGCACAGAAAATGACCGGGGAAGCTACGGGGGACAATGTGTATGCGAAGTTGCATGCTGCCAATATTTCCATGGAGCTAACGAATAATTATTATATCTCGGGATTTAGTGACAACAACGAGAAGCAGGGTAAGGTGTATGGGTCTGATATTGATTCACCCAAAACCAAGTAACACAACAATGAAGAGCAAGATTGCGATTATCATTATAGCCGGTGTTACGTGCATTGTTTCTGCTGCCGCGATCATCGATCCCCGGCCTGCTAAGAAAAAACCACATACCGAATGGAGCGATTATGGTGGTGGTCCGGATCAGTCGAAATTCGTCGACTTCACCCAGATCGATAAGCAGAATATCGGGCAACTGCAGCTCGATCATGTGTATGCTTCGGGCGACAAAGAGTATTACAAATTCAATCCTATTATTGTGGATGGCATCATGTATGTGCTTGCCAAAAACAATTCGCTGGTGGCGCTCGACCCTGCTACGGGTAAAGAGATCTGGATACATACGGGGCTGCGCGGCATCACGCAGCGTGGCATCAATTTCTGGCAAAGTAAGGATGGCAAGCAAAAGCGCCTGCTTACCGTGTTCGGTAATTCGCTGCAGGCCATCGATGCCATCACCGGCAAGTCTATCCTGACATTCGGCAATAACGGTTCGGTGGATCTAAAGGAGGGGCTCGACCGCGATCCGTCGCTTTTCAGCCGGGCCACTCCTACTTCACCGGGGCATATTTTCGAGAACCTGTTGTTGCTGGGCTCTTTTCCCGGAGAGGCTTTGTTTTCGGGCCCCGGGCATGTGCGGGCCTTCGATGTGATCACCGGCAAGCAGGTGTGGATATTCCATACGATCCCTTTTCCCGGCGAGCCTGGTTATGAGACCTGGCCGAAGGATGCTTATAAATATGCCGGAGGGGCCAACTGCTGGGGTGATATTACGGTGGATGAGGCACGTGGTATCGCTTTTTTTCCATTGGGATCGCCGACTTACGATTATGATGGTTCGGACCGTGAAGGGCAAAACCTGTATGGCAACTGTGTGCTGGCGCTGGATGCGCGTACCGGAAAATATAAATGGCATTATCAAACTGTGCATCATGATCTGTGGGATTATGATATCAGTGCGGCACCGCAGCTCATCACCATCATGCACAAGGGCAAAAAAGTGGATGCCGTAGCAGCGGCCTCCAAGGGTGGCTACCTGTATGTGCTGGATCGTGAAACGGGCAAGCCGATATGGCCTATTGTTGAAACACCCGTACCGGCCAGTGATATGCCTAATGAGAAAGCGTGGCCAACACAGCCCATACCAACGGTGATACCTCCTTTTACCAAGCATGTGGCTTTGTTATCGGACCTCAACCCTTACTTTACCCCGGAAGAAAAAGCTACGTGGGGCAAGCGTTTGGCAGCGGCCAAATCGGCACCTTTTCAACCGCTTTCGGATCAATATGAAACGGTGAGTATACCGGGTGCATTCGGCGGGGCCAATTTTGAGAATACCGCTTCCAACCCGGACAAAGGAATCGTGTATGTGTTGTTTTCCAACGAGCCTTGTGTTTACCAGTTAAAGAAAGTGGATCATACGGCGCGTAGCAACGGCATGGCCGCGCGGGCTGCACAGGCAGCAGCGGGCAAGAATTACTATGCGATCAGCTGCCAGGCATGTCATGGCGCAGACCAGGCCGGTATACCCGGTAATGGCCCTTCGTTACTGAACCTTGGCAGCCGTGTCAACGCGAATGAATTTAAGCTGCTTGTATCTCAAGGCAAAGGCCGCATGCCTGCGCAGCCTCACCTCGATGAGGCTACCATATCGGCGATTTATTCCTTCCTTGCGCCTCCTACGCGTGGCAGCAATGTAAATATAGCGCCCATCCCGGTAAGCGGTCCTGTTGTGGCTGATGGTCCTGCGCCGATGAAGCCTACCAACTATGCAGCGGGTATGAAAGATTATCCCGCCGGTTATACCGGCCCGCGGGCAGCTTATGCTGAAGTGAAGGGCAACGGCATCAGCGTTGCCAACCTGCTTACACCGCCGTGGTGTGGCATAGCGTGTTACGATCTTAACCAGGGTATTTTAAAATGGACGATTGGTCACGGTACCGATCCTGCAGTAGGTATCGACGGACTGGGTTATCCGGGTGGTTCGTCGGGTAAAGGCATGGTAGCAACTGCTTCAGGTTTGTTGTTTGCCACCAGCCGTGACGGTCATTTGTATTGTTATGATGCGGATAACGGTAAAAAGCTATGGGTGTATGACCTTCAACGTGACAATCCTAACGGTGTACCTGCCATGTTTGAAAAAGATGGCCGACAGTACCTGGTAGTCGTTTCCTGCGGCCCGCTGCGCGACAAAAATCTGAAAGAGGAAGATGTGCCAAGGGGCTACCTGATCTTCGCGCTTCCGAAAAAAAGTAAATAACATTAACCTATATCATCATGATCAAATTTGCTGTATTGCTGCTCCTTGCCACCAGTGTTTGTGCTCCATCCATGGCGCAGGAAAAGGAGAAGGTGATCTATTTTCTTGCGGGGCCAAAAGACCATGTTGGCGGTGAGGGAAGCGGCAGGCATGAAACGCGCCGCGATCTATTGGTGCTGCAGCACTGTATCGATAGTGTTACGAATATCAAAGGGATAAAGATCAAGACGAAGTTCCTTTATGAAAGGGATGGCATCAGCGTGGAAGATATGAAGGATGCTGCTGCCATTATTGTTGAATGCAGTTCTGTGACCAGCTCCTCCAAACGCACGCATCCGCTTTTACCACCGTTGCCGGCTGGCCAAAAAGAGTATGGTAAAGACACGCTGGCTTATTTCAATAAGATAGACAGTTTACAGGAAGCGGGCATGGGTATTATGATCATACATTGGGGCATCGCCACGGATGGCGCCGCTCCGTCGGTGCAGACGCATTATTTAAAGTGGTTTGGCCAGGTGGCGCTATCGGGGTATACCCGGAATCCTTTAGGTTACTGGACGGTGACACCCATCAAAGCAGCCGAGAAGCATCCTGTTTTAAATGGCGTAAAGCCGTGGATGTATAAGGATGAAATATTCTCGAATTTATTGGTAAAGCCAGGTGATCCTTATAGAACGGACCTTTTATCGGGCGAATCGCCACAAACTAACCAGGGTGTTATTGCGCCAAACGGTATTGCATCGGCTTATGAAAAGGGAAACGCGCGTGGTCTTTTATGGGGTGGCATGGATTATCATGCCACCTTGCTCAATGAAAATTATCTACGATTTGTATTGAACGCTATTGTATGGACAGCCGGTATCGATGTTCCCAAAGGTGGTGTAAAAACTGCTGCCCAACAGCTTCAGCTATCGCCTGCGCGAAATGACGGTTTTGATAAATTCAAACCGGCCAATTTCGATGCATTCAATAAAAAACAGGTTTATGGCATAAGGGCTGGCGGGTAGTTTATCATTTATTGATATCTGAAAAATTCCTGCCAGCCACTTTCTTGAAGAATTTGCTGAAATGGGCATTGTCGTTGAAACCGAGCTGCCAGGCGACTTCTTTCATGCTGGCGCCGGTGAGCTTGGCCTGTCGAATGGCTTCCAATGCCACTCTTTGCCTGATGTGAAAGCCGGCGGATTTACCGGTGACCTGTTTGATGATCTCGTTGAGGTAGTTGGGGGTTACCAGCAGCATGGTGGCATAATCGGACACTTTTCTATTGCTTCTGAATTTTTGTTCGATGAGCGCATTGAATCTATGTACCAATACATTTTTGTTGCCGCTGCCTGTGTTGCACACATCGGCATTCGACGTCCTCATCAAATGAAGGAGCAGGATACCGAGCATGCCACTCAATACCTGCATTTTATAGTCGCTGTTGTTTTCCAGTTCCTGGCAAATCATCTCGCACAGCTTTTTGCCTTCTTCCCAAAATGAAGGGGCTACCTGTACTGCTGTACCTTTTAGTATCAAGGTGTGAAAGGTGGCAAAATGAGAACAATAGAATTCCTGATCGCCATAATACAGCAAGGCCTTGCTGAAACGGATGATATATCCTTCGGTACCTTTTCTGATTGCTGCGTGGTTGTATTCATCCCGGCCCGTGAAGTACAGGGTGTTACCGGCCAACAGCACATCTTCTCTCCTGCCTTCTATGGCAACCACGCCATTCATCACGAGGAATATTTCGGTTACATCTCCACGAATCTCTTCAGCGCCTGTTTCTGCCGCTTCTTTCAGCCGTTGTATATTGAATGAAGGCATACAAATGGGTTTAGCGGCCATATTAAAGCCAGTTCTTCGTCAATAGTTGTTCCAACTGCCGGATCTCTTTGGCGTAGATCGTTTTTCTTCGTTTGCCAAAATGGAGCCTGTTCTCGAGGTGCGGGCTTCCCTCCCAGGCGAGCCTGACGGTGTTTTGTGCGATCTCTTTTTTGCACAGGAAGTCGGGCATCACGGCAAAGCCTTTTCCATTGCGCAGGCAACGCAGGATGGAACTGAAATTGGGCACTACATAATTGGGTTTGAAATCGGGCAGGCATTCAAAGTTGGTGACCCAGAAATTTTTGAGGTGCTCCATGTCGGCTGCCGTAGTATACCATACCTGTTCTTTGAGCCATAGCCTCAGGGCCGTTCTGTCATTGTCCGATACCCATTTATCGAACTGCTCCGTCATGGTATTGCTGCCACAGATCAAAACGATACGTTCTGTAGTAAAGGGGGTGTATTCGAGGTTGGGCTGCTGTCCTTTTTGTGACGTTACTACCAGGTCCAGCGCGCCTGTATGGAGATCGTGCAGCATCTGCGGGTATTCACCAAAGCGCAAAATGAGGTTGAATGGCAATTGTGCGACGTGTTCTTCGAGGGTATGTTCAAATGTTTCAAAGCCCATGCCTACACTGATGGTGGGCTTATCGACTTTGGAGTTTCTGCAGAAGGACTGTTCTGCTGCCACCAGTTTGTTCATGGAATCTATGATGCAATTGTACAGAATGGTGCCTCTTTCGGTAGGTATCATCTTCCTTGTTTCGCGCTCAAACAAGCGGTATCCCGTAAAGGTTTCCAGGGAATTGAGGTGAAGGCTTACGCCCGGCTGGGAAATAAAGAGGGCCTGTGCTGCAGTGGACAGGTTGCCTGTCTCATAAATCGCTTTGAAGGTTCTAAACCATTCCAGATTCAACATATGCATTGGTTTTGATGATCCTCATCAAGCCATTTAGGTGCCATTTGCGGTTGAATGATCAAACAATGAAATTTCCATGCGTAATGACATGAAAAGTAATTAGTTCGTAAATATGCCAATGGAGTGGAGAAGAAAAAACTTAACACAACGCTCCGAAAATTCGGAGTTGCCTGCTTTTTGGCTCCGATCTTTCGGAGTATACTAATGGTTTCCGGCCGGGTTGATAAAATCTTCGCGCCTGATCTGCAGTTTGGCCATTTTTGATTCGAGGGTGGTAGGTTTAATATTCAATAGTTCCGCGGCTCCATTTTCCCCACGGATGCGGCCTTCGGTTTTTTTGAGCATGGCAATGATGTATTCCTTTTCTGTTTCTTCCTTGACGCGCTTTACATCTTTAAGTGTTTTAATGACTTTCGGGGATGCATCAGCTGCTTTGCTTATAAGGCTTCGTTTCAATTCCAATCCGGATTTTCCATCATTGAGAATAGCAGATTGCTCCAGAATATTTTCAAGCTCACGAATATTTCCGGGCCAATCATACGCCATCATTTCTTCCATCATGGAGGCGGCGACGCCCATGAAGGGTTTATTGAATTCCCTGCAAAACTTTTCCGCAAAATAAGTTGCCAATCCTTCTATATCGCTTCTGCGTTCGCGTAAGGGGGGTAAGGTAATCGGGAAAACATTGAGCCGGTAGTAGAGGTCGAGCCGGAAGTTTCCTGCGGCTACTTCTTTTTCGAGGTTGCGGTTGGTGGCGGCCACTACCCGCACATCTACTTTTAGCATCGAGCTACCTCCTACATAC
>JAGIBF010000108.1 GCA_017744515.1 Niastella sp. | reverse complement strand
CCACAGTTCTAATTATGTGGGAAAACGTTGGTTGAAACAGAACCCGTTTTTAGGCAACAGCCTCGGTTGTCCTGCTGTTCCGGTAAATGAATTAGATCAGGTTATAGAAACAATTAAAGGAGGTTCATGTATGTTCATCTACCATCCTACAAAATACTATCTGACAAAGTCCAACATATTGAACGGCTAAGATTGGACAAGTAAACTTCAGATGGTTTGAAGGCGGGAAAGCTCAATATAGGTTCGTACCCTATGGTTGGGCTTTTCTTTTTATATCCACCAGGCCACTACCTGGGCTGCTACACCGGTAAAAAATCCCACATATATTTCTTCGCGGCTATGATCACTTACGATCAGGCGGGAGGTACAAACAATACCGGCAATCAACAACGCAACTGCAAAGTATTGTCCGGTCACTTCCTTTCCGGTCAGTATCTGCAATAAAAAGAACATGACCATACCACCCACGGCAGTAGCGTGCATGCTCACCTTTTGGCGGATATTCCACATCCAGGCGCCACATACACCAAGGAAAGTGCCCAGTAAAAACTGTACGAAGAAAATAGGCGTCCTGTGTTGGTTGCGGAAAACATACCAGATCCAGAAGTAGAAAATAATAGCAGCCGCATAAGGAATGATCCGTTCACGCTGTGTACGCAGGAAAATAGAAGAAACGAAACCCAGCCTTTCCATCAGAAAAACAGAAAAAGCCGGTAAGAAAGTACTGCTGAAAAATACTGCCGCCAGCACCAGGAACCTGTCCCGGAAATCATAACCGGCAAAAGCCAGGGGATGTAAAAATACCAGGAAGGCAGTTACATACGAGGCGATCAATACCGGGTGAAATACATACGAAAACAGATGAGCCAGGAAACGCACGATGGCTGGCTGCCGGAAATGTGTTCCCCCGTTCAGAGAAGGCTGTTGGGCAATAATATTTTCCATTATAATTCTTTACGCAGCCTCGCCACGGGAATATTCAGCTGCTCCCGGTACTTGGCTACCGTTCTACGTGCAATATTATAGCCTTTTTCCTGGAGCATGTCAGTTAACTTTTCATCACTCAGCGGCTTCTTCTTGCTTTCACCCTCGATCAGGTCACTTAATATCTTCTTTACCTCACGGGTACTTACCTCTTCGCCACTATCGGTGCTGAGCGATTCGCTGAAGAAGAACTTCAGCCGGTAGGTCCCGAACTCTGTTTGCACAAACTTACTATTGGCTACCCGGCTTACAGTAGAGATGTCGAGCCCGGTACGTTCAGCAATGTCCTTCAGGATCATGGGCCGCAGGGTCGTTTCATCTCCGGTCAGGAAGAAATCATGCTGATAATCCATGATGGTTTCCATCACACTGGTCAGCGTATGCTGCCGTTGTTTGATGGCATCGATGAACCATTTGGCGGCATCTATCTTTTGCTTGATGAAGATCACCGCTTCCTTCTGCCGCTTGTCCTTCTTGCTACCTCTGTCGTACTCTTTCAGCATATCCCGGTAGCCCTCGCTGATGCGGAGGTCGGGCGCATTCTTGGAGTTGAGGGTCAGTTCCAGCTTACCGCCATTATTGAAAATGAAGAAGTCGGGCACCACATAGCTCTCGGCCTTGTTGATATCACCATGATTACCGCCAGGCTTGGGTGTAAGGCGGATAATGTGTCCGATCACCTCTTTCAAACCCTCATCACTCAGGTTCAGTCCCCGCTGTATCTTATCGTAATGCTTCTTGGTAAACTCGTCGAAGTAGTTGGAGAGCACATCGATGGCAGTATCTACCTTCTTGCCGAGGACCTTTTGCCGGTTCAATTGGAGCAACAAACACTCCTGCAGGTTGCGAGCGCCTACGCCCGCCGGATCAAATTGCTGTATCAGCCTGATCACACTTTCCACTTCCTGCTCATTACTATCGATATTTTGCCGGAAAGCCAGGTCGTCCACGATGGCCGAAGCTTCGCGGCGCAGATATCCGTCATCATCGATACTACCCACGATCTGTTCAGCTATCCGTCGCTGCCGGTCATCCAATTTCAACATGCCCAATTGTTCCAGCAGGTGCTCGTGAAAAGACGTCTCGATCCGGTAAGGAACAACCTTATTGTCATCCACTTCGGGGTAGTTGTCGTCCTTCATTTTATACTCTGCAATCTCCCCATCATCATCACCCACATATTCGCTGATGTCGATATTGTCGTATTCCTCTTCACTTCCATCTGGCTCGAAATCATCTTCTGAACTTTCAAACTCGTCCTTTGTTTCATTATCAAACTGATCATCATGATCTTCGTCAGAAACTTCCAGGGCAGGGTTTTCTTCCAGCTCTTCCTTGATCCGCTCCTCCAGATTGGCAGTGGGTACCTGCAGCAGCTTCATCAACTGAATCTGCTGAGGGGATAGTTTTTGTAATAACTTTTGTTGTAAGCTTTGACTCAATGCCATGTTCGTCAGGGGTTTTTTACCGCTTCATAGCCAGAAAATTTGGGAAATCGGCGGCAACCACAAAAATCAGGCCGTAAATTTAAGTACAAAAGTAATGAACACGAACCAACGATTTTATAAAATTATTGTTGCCCTGGCATTTTCTTTTCAAATGTTAAACTTACAGGCGCAGCAAAAATTCGCACAGCCACCATCAATTGCAGTGCCAGGGCCGGTTTTGGTCGCCAGCCCCAAACCTTGGTATGCCATGAGGTCGCTGCATTTTAACAAATTAACGTTGCCGGCCGACACCCTCGTCTGGCTTACAGCAAAAAATACGGTACAGCCCTTGTTGCCAGCCAAACTGCCCGGGACAATGTCCTCTATCAGCAACAACTTCTACACACAAAACTTTGGATTCTTCTGCCGGCAGGAGCTTCATTTCGAAAAAGCCTCCGGCTTGCCACTCCGCTTCCGGCTTGGCTCCCTGAAAGATTGTAATACCCTCGAAGGCAAATAAAAATGGTGAACAGCCTTTCCAAAGACTATTCACCATTCTCTATATAGTTCAGCGACTTGTTACAAATCAAATCCGTCTCACCAAAACGTTCGTAGCTCGAAATCTCTTCTCAAAGCAAACGCTTTCGCGCCTCACCTCTCACGTTTCACGAGCTATACAGCTGCCTTTTGCGCCGCAAGTACCTTTCTCACCGCACTCACGATCTTGTCCCCCTTTTCCTTGATCTGCTCAGGCGTCCAAAGCAGGCTCATGGCAGTAGAGATACAACGGCTCATGATAGCGTCACTGGCAGAAAAATCCTTGTTGGCGTGATGGATCACGGCAGCCTTTAGGTCGGGATGCAGCGCATTCAATGTAATAGACTGCTTAAGGTGATCCCATTTGCGGATATAATGCCAATTGTTATTGAACCAGTAAAAGTTGCCTGCCAGGATATTTTGAGCCTTTAGTTCATTGACTACAGCCTCCGTGATCTCATGCGTAGGCAGGAACCAGCTGAGGAATGTGCAGCTATCACCTGCAGGATCGGGAATGCGGCGGAAGCTGATCTCCGGTACCTGAGATAAAATAGCTTTCAGTGCAGCATGGTTCTTACGTTGGATAGAAAGGAACTCTTGCAGTCTTTCCACCTGCGCCAGGCCTACTGCAGCATGCAGCTCAGAAATACGATAGTTGTAACCGATAAAAGGGTGCAGGTCAGCGCCACGGTCAACCCCTTTATGATCGTGGCCGTGATCACTATAGCCGTCGCTGGTGGTATATACGTCTTCACGGTTGGTCAGTACCACACCGCCTTCAGCACAGGTAATTGTTTTAACAAAGTCGAAAGAGAAGGTACCGGCATCGCCGATAGTGCCGAGGTATTTTCCTTTATACTGTGCGCCGATGCTTTGACAGGCATCTTCCAACAGGATTAGCTTGCGTTCCTTGCAAATAGCTTGCAGTGCATCCAGGTCAGCCATGCTGCCGCACATGTGCACAGGCATAATGCATTTGGTATTCGGCGTAATGGCCTTGCGAACAGCCGCAGGATCCAGCGTCAGCGTATCATCAACATCTACCATCACCGGTACTGCGCCTACACTCAACACCGCTTCAAAACTTGCCACAAACGTAAACGAAGGCATGATCACCTCATCACCATAGCCCACACCCAATGCACTCAAGGCAGTGGTGAGAGCAGCTGTACCGCTGGAAACCAGTTGCGCATATTTGGAGCCGAATACAGAGCAGATGGCCTGCTCCAGTTCCTTTGCTTTCCAGATACCCTTACGTGGACCATCGAAACCGTACCGCATCAGGATACCCGTTTCCATTACATCATTCACATGCTTGCGCTCGGATGCGCCAAATAATTCAAAACCAGGCATATAACTAATTTATAATTTCGAAAATAAGAATTGGATCTGCCCGCAAAGGTAAACAATACTACTCTACCGCACGATCCAGGCTTCGTTTTCCAGCTTTTCAAAATGCAGCGGCAAAGGCCAGTCGGCATAGGGCAGGCTTTCATTACCCGCATCGTCTTGTGTAGTCAGGAAAATACGCGCGTATTTTTTGTTGGCCGGCAACTGTATACGAAATACACAGGATTCTGTACCCGGTTTTACGTCGATGGGCTTGGCATTGTAAAAATTGATAAAAGCTGGCGTTGTTTCGGCACACAGGTAAGCCTTGAAGCCATTGATGGGTCTCTTTTCCAGTTCCGACTTCACCACGGTGATATCGAAAGTAGAACTGTCAACTACTGTGAAAGATTTCACCACAGGCGCCACGGGCCGCAGCGAATCGATCCAGCTCATGCCGGGAATTAAGGCGGGCTCTTTATAATAATTCAACCGGAGACTATCACTCCAGCCATTAGGGTTATTCACAAATGAAGTGCTGCTGAAATAAATAGCACCCTGCACTTCGGGATACTGCCGTATCTCATTGATCTGCCGGGTCAGCATCGACTTATCGCGCCACGCGGCATTACTGTTGGCCCGGTAAGGCGCCAGCCCGATATAGCAATGCCTGCCATACGTATGCTTGCTCCACCAGTCCAGCAATATTTCAAACGGAGCCGCTCTGTGGCCAAACTCCCAATACAATTGAGGAGCTACATAATCGATCCAGCCATTTTCCAGCCACAACAAAATATCAGCATAGAGGTCATCATAATTCGTGACACCGGCAGTAGTGGCACTTCCTTCCGGATCATCACGCTGGTTGCGCCAAACCCCAAAAGGAGAAATGCCAAACCGGCAATATTTCTTTTCTTCCTTGATGGCCCGGCTCAACATTACTATAATGGAATCTACATTGCTCCGGCGCCACTCTTCCCTATCCATGCCCTTACCATACTTCGTAAAGCTCTTATTATCGGGAAATTCCTTCCCGGCAATGCGGTAAGGATAAAAATAATCATCGAAATGAATAGCATCGATATTATAGCGGCGCACTACATCGCGGATCACCTTCACCACAAACTGCTGTGCCTCTTTATTACCGGGGTCAAAATACCGGGTTCTACCATAAGCCAGGAACCATTCAGGATGCAGTTTGGTCACATGGTTGGCGGCAATAGACGATTTGCCGATGCTGAACTCGGCCCGGTAAGGATTACACCAGGCATGGAATTCCATGCCACGCTTGTGCGTTTCTTCGATCATGAATTGTAAAGGATCATAGTAGGGAGCAGGCGCTTTACCCTGCTTGCCGGTAAGCCATTGGCTCCATGGCTCATAAGGAGATGGATAAAAAGCATCGGTAGCAGGTCTTATCTGCACGATCATGGCATTGAGGCCATTGCGCTTGTGCATATCCAGCTGAGCGATGAATTCAGCCTTTTGCTTTTCAGTATCATAATTGCCCCGGCTGGGCCAGTCGATGTTATCAACAGTAGCTATCCAGGCTCCCCTGAACTCATAAACAGGTTGTGAAAAAGCGGTAACGGATGCCCAAAGGCAGGCAGCAAAAGTCAAAAAGTAATGTTTCATAATTCGGATTAACTAACCTCTCATTTTATCCAGCAGACGGTTCAATGCAATGGCCTCATCTTGCGTAAGGCTTCCAACCGAAGCGTCCATCTCTTCATTACAACCGTCCATTTTATCTAATAAACTCAATCCTTTCTCAGATATTGTCACATCTACCAGCCTGCGATCCGTTTTACAGATAACTTTAACAACTAATTCCTTTTTTACCAATCTGTCAACGATCCGGCTGGTATCACTCATCTTGTCCAGCATACGTTGCCGTATCTGCAAAGTCGACAACGGCGTGCCTGCACCTCTTAAGATGCGCAGGATATTGAACTGCTGAGGAGTAATATCAGCCTTTTCGAAAAGATGCTTGTGTTTTTCCATTAGCCAGTTACACGTATAAATGAGATTCACCGATACCTTGTGGTGCTCATTGCGAAACTTCGCCTGTTGAATATCATTTTCTAAACTCATATTGCGTCAGTAGTTGGGTTCTAAAATACAGATCATTCGAAGAGGCAATAGGGTAGGAACTAAAACCATTATGCTGCATCGCTAAAGGCTAACGCCTAAAAGCTAATACCCTTGCCTTATTCACTCCACACTTTCGTGCCTTCACTACAGTTGGCGCAGATATCTATATTCTTGCGGCTTTGTAAAATTTGCCGGCGGAAGTTTACATATTCATCACTATGCCATACTTCTTTAAAAGGCTTCCCTTTCAGGTCGCCCAATGTATGCTGGGCATCCTTATCAAAACAACAGGGGACCACCAGCCCGTCCCAGCTGATCACCGTGGCATGCCACAAACGCCAGCAGTGATTCTGCAATGAGTTCTTGAACTCAAACTCCCCTTCTTCATTACGGCGATAGCGGCTGTATTTGTCCAGCGTAGGGATCAGCTGATTGGGGTCCTGCTCATAATCATACACCTGGGCAGTCTTGAAACGCACATCATCCACGCCGATCTCTGCCGCCAATCGTTTCACATCCTCGATCTGGTGCTCATTAGGCTTCACCACCAGGAACTGGAAAAATACAAAAGGCGTTTTGCTTTTCAGCTCCTTTTTCCACTTCATGATATTCCGCGCGCCCGCCAAAACCTTTTCCAGCTTACCACCTACGCGATATTGCTGATACACATCCTGCGTAGTGCCGTCGATGGAAATGATCAGCCGGTCGAGGCCACTTTCCACCGTTCTGCGCGCATTGGCGTCATTCAGGTAATGCGCATTGGTAGAAGTAGCGGTATAGATGCCCTTTTGAGAAGCATACTTTACCATGTCCAGGAAATCAGGATTCAGATAAGGCTCCCCCTGAAAATAAAAGATAAGGTATAACAGATCACCGGAAAGCTGGTCAATCGTGTCCCGGAAAAAATTCTTTTGCAGCATGCCCGTTGGGCGGGTAAAAGCCCGCAAGCCGCTGGGACATTCCGGGCAACGGAGATTACAGGAAGTCGTGGGCTCAAAAGAAATAGATACGGGGTATCCCCATTGAACAGGCTTGCGCGTCCACTTACTTAAATAGTAGCTACTCAATACCTTACCCGCATTCCACATGCGGCGAAAAGTAAGCTTGGATATTAAATTAATACTATCGTGCCAGTTAAATGAGGGCATTTGCTAATATAAAATTAGGGGTACTTCCCTAATGTGCAATGTTTTATATGCCGTAACGTTTAAAATTAGGGTATTGTTGGACACTTGCCGGGTGAAAAACAGTAAATTGTACTAAATGACCCGGTCCGGAATCCTGTCATTATCCACCATCACTATGAAAAAATTATACATACTTTTCCTGTTGGCAACCCCTTTCGCACAGGCACAGACGCCTGCCGGCTCCAATCAATGGGGGGCACAGTCGACACACGATATAGCCCAATACGAAAAACAGTCCTTGCAACGACGGCTCGACGCACAGGGAGCAGATGGTACTGCCGCTTTTTCCGTAGCCTCCAACAACTTCGACATCCACTATTACCAGTGCAACTGGAGGCTAAGCCCCGAAGTCAGGTACATCAACGGCAACATTACCCCTCACTTCACCATCCGGTCGGCTTCCGACAGTATCGTATTCGACCTGGTAAGCACCCTTACTGTCGACAGTGTTAAATACCACAATGCTAAAATAAACTTCTATCAATCGGCCGATAACGGGCTCATTATTAAATGGCCCGCTACTATCGGTGCCAATCAAAAGGATTCTGTAACCATTTTTTACCAGGGAGTTCCGGTCTCCCAAGGGTTTGGTAACTTCTTCCAAGGCTTCCACCGGGGAGCTTATGCTATATGGACACTCTCGGAACCTTATGGAGCGGCCGGCTGGTGGCCCTGCAAGAACGGGCTCACCGATAAAGCCGACTCGATCGATATCAACGTTACTATTCCCGAAGGCTATACCAGCTCCACGAATGGCTTGCTGGTGAAGGAAGAAACAGTGGCAGGCCAAACGACCAGCTACTTCAGACACCGGTATCCCATAGCTACCTACCTCGTGGCACTTGCCATTACAAAATATGCCATTGCAAAAGATAGTGTTCAACTGGGCAACCGCCAGATGCCGCTATTGATGTACTCCTTTACATTCGATGTAGACTATTATAAACCAGCCACAGCACAGGTAAAAAGATGCCTTCCTAAGTTTTCAGAGCTATTTGGCCTTTATCCCTTTTACCAGGAACAATATTGCCAAACCCAATGGGGGCTGGGAGGCGGGATGGAACACCAAACCAACAGCTTTATTACAGCCCGTTGGGAAGGACTGGTAGCCCACGAATTGGGGCATCAGTGGTTTGGAGATAAAGTTACCTGCGGCAGCTGGCAGGACCTCTGGCTCAATGAAGGATTTGCGACCCTCGTAGAACTGATCCACAGTGAGCTGTATGCCCCCGACTATTACCCTACACAACTTGCCAGCATGATGACAACCATCACCAGTCAGCCAGGTGGATCAGTGTGGGTATCCGATACGACCAATTTTGCGCGATTGTTCGATGGCCGCCTCACCTACTATAAAGGCGGGATAGTGGCACACATGCTGCGTTGGGTATTGGGCGATTCTACTTTCTTCAAAGGCATTCGCACCTATTTGGATGATCCTGCAGTTAAATACGGCTATGCCCGCACTGCCGATCTTAAAAGAGTAATGACAGCCGTAAGCAGTAAAAACCTCGACAACTTTTTTAACAAATGGGTCTATGGAGAAGGGTATCCAAGCTACCAGCTTACCTGGAGCCAGAACCTGAACAATTGGGCTACCATCAAACTCAAGCAGACCACTTCCCATTCTTCCGTCTCCTTTTTCGATATGCCGGTGGCCATAAAATTCAAAAATGCTACCCGCGACACCACCGTTGTTGTCAACCACCAATACAGTGGGCAGGAGTTTTCTGTCAATGTTGGCTTTGCCGCCGATACGGTGCTCATAGATCCCAACCTGCGGCTCCTGACAAAAGGAAATACTTCCCAAAAAGAAACAGTGAATACGACAGCCAACCAACTGAAAATATATCCCAATCCTGCCCCGGACAGACTTTTCATCTCACTGATCAACCCTACCGATAAAAAGCTATCCCTCCATTTATTCAACAGCATAGGTCAGTTGGTATACCGGAAAGAGATCGACATGCCGGGGCGCAATGAGCAGCTCGACATACCAGTGCGGCAACTTGCCCGGGGTGTCTATTACCTGAAACTGAAAAGCGAGAAAAACATAGCGGTTACCCATAAAATCATGCGCTGATATTGTTCACACACATTTATCATTTCTCCAACGGAATAATCCATCGAAAAAGAAATGCTGACAACTATATTTGCAACCGCGGGCATGGCAGAGAATAAAAAAAGAAATATCGGCTGGAAAATACTCATAACCCTTGTACTCACAGGTATATTGGTAATGCTCGGTTTTCAGCTATACGAATGGTGGATCGCCCGCAGGGCCCACTTCGTACGCTACCAGGCCTTCGGAATTGAAATACCCACCAACTATGGCATACACGGTATCGACGTTTCTAAATACCAGGAAGTGGTCGATTGGGAAAGCGTGAAAGGTATGCAGGTCGAAGATGTGCAGATCGGCTTTGCCTTCATCAAAGCCACCGAAGGCAATGGAAATGAAGACCGCCTCTTCAAGCGCAACTGGAAAAAATCAAAAGAAGCAGGCGTAACACGCGGAGCCTACCACTTTTTCATAGCTACCAAAAGCGGTAAAACACAAGCCGAGAACTTTATCTCTACAGTTGAATTATTGCCGGGTGATCTGCCTCCGGTGCTCGATGTGGAGCAGACCTATGGCGTAAAAGGCGACAAACTGCGCCAGAGAGTAAAAGAATGGCTGGAAACAGTGGAGAATTATTACGGCATAAAACCGATCATCTACACCAACGTCGATTTTTATAAGCAGGTACTGAAAGATGAATTTGATCACTATCCACTCTGGGTGGCCCATTACCTGCAAAAAGAAAAACCCCGTATCTACCGCGACTGGCATTTCTGGCAACACAGTGAGCAGGGCCATGTAAACGGCATCCTCTATAAAGTAGATTTCAATGTATTCAATGGCGACTCTGCAGAGTTTAAAAGCATCCTGATCAACTAATCCCGCAATCCTGAATCCTACATTCTAAATCCGTAATTTTACCCCATGCCTTATGCAGAAGACGATCCACGGGATTTCCTGAGGAGGGTAGTATGGTCACTATCCCTTGGCCTGGTATGGCTGGTTAGTAATTTAGGCATCGGCACTTATACAGGCTTGATGGTGCCGGAGAAAAGCGTGACCATCGGAAATATGCTGTTCTACGTATGGATGGTTAGCAGCCTGTCGGCGCTCATCTGGATCAATGTCCGAATTTGGAAAAAGAAATTCCCCCACGGATAGGATTATCTAACTACTGTGGTCGGCCACAATCACCCATTTTCCCTTGATCTTGCGGAACAACAGGTTGTAATGGCCACTGATGTCACCCGCATTACGTTTGAGGTTCCATTTACCCACTACGAAAAAGTAATCCTTGCTTATTTGATCCACCTTGATCAGGTTAAAAGTCAACGTACCCATCTGGTCCGGGCCATTGTAATTCTTCTTGTAGTTGTTGAGTGTATTCTGGTAGCCATATGTAACCCCATTCTTCCCTACAAACATCAGCGAGTCGCTTTCCCAATACCCCTTCATAAAAGTCACCAGGTCGCCCTTGTTCCAGGCTTCCGTTTGCTCATGCAGAATTTGACGGACAGCCTTTTCATCAGCCGACTGAGCCAGCGTAGCCGCCGGTAGTAAAAAAGCAAAAAAGGATATAAGCAGTAGATTTCTCATAACGAAGATTGTAGCTGAAAGATACGTCGTTTACCAGTAGAAAAAAGCAAAGGCCTTTCCAGAATGGAAAGGCCCGTATATCTTTCAAAACAAACTGCTTTAAGCTCGCTGCTCATAGCTCGAGGCTCACAGCTGTTTTTTAAATGCTCAACTTCTTCATATAAGCAGCATCCACTTCCGCAGCCTTCAGCGGCGTAGTGCCCTCATAGCGCTCCTGCTCTACAACATAATACTGCATGCCCAGCTTTTGCGCTTCCTTCAGGATCTTGCTGAAATCAAGCGAACCCTTACCCAGATCAACAGAAGCGTCGTGCTCTTTCGGGTCAGCCCCTTTCATCCGGTCCTTTACATGGCACAGACGGAAGCGGTTGGGGTATTTCTTTAACCATGCAATGGGATCTTCACCCGGCGTAGCCACCCAGTAAATATCCATTTCATAATCTACCGTATCAGCGTTTGTGTTTTGCATCAGCGTATCCTGAGGCATCACACCGTCGAGCGCAGTAAAAGTATAACCGTGGTTATGGTAGGCAAAACGAATACCGTTCTTCTTACACACATCACCACACTTATTGAACTGGTCTGCATAACGCTTATAATCATCGAGCGTCTTCTGAGGCCCGATGTAAGGACAGATCAGGTACTTCATCCCGATCTCGGCAGCTTCTGCAGCCTTTTGCTCAAAGTTTTTATTGATATCACAATGCGTAGAGATCATAGTAATACCAAGTCCATCAGCAAACTTTTTGAACTCCTTATTCGACATGCCCCAATAAATACCTTTTGGGCCTTCATAACCCTCGATTTGTTTATAGCCAAAAGAAGCTACCTGTTTTAAAACACCTTGAGGATCTTTAGGCATATCATCGCGCAACGTATACAATTGCAGGCCAAACTGCTTCAGTGGTTTACTGGCGGCAAAAAGGTCTGTCGCAGAGCCCATGGCCATTGCAGAAGCCAACACACCACCTGTCTTCAAAAACTGTCTCCGGTTATAACTCATAGAGTAACGAAAGTTGTAAATTATTAGAATAAGTATATTATCACAAAAACCATTAGCAACGGCCAACAGCTAACTCCTAATAGCTAACAGCTAATTCCTCCTATGTTGCCCAGGCCTTGTCTCCCTTCTTATACGGCATACAGCCGTCATAGCGGCCGGGGATCGCCTCGTAGCGCAATGCTTCAGTAGCACCGATCTTGGAAGTGAAATAACCCAGCAACGTCAATTGCTTCATTTGTGTGAAGTAATGCGCAGGGTCATCCTTCTTCTTATTCTTGTTGTATTCCTTTTGCTCATTGTCCAGGACGATCAGCACAGCCTTACGCTGTTCGGGAGTAACGTTCATGAAAGACTTGTCATGCGTCTTGTGGCACAACTCGTCCAGTTTCGACATTCCCTCCAGGAAGATCTTCTGGTTCTTCTCATCATAACAGTCCTTCACCATTACGGTCATGAACGTTCCAACACCGGCAGCCTTCGCACCAGGAGTATTGGTGGTAGGAATAATAGTCTCAGCTATTTCATCCAGGTACGCAATATCAGATGGTTTGAAGTCCAGGGAAGTCGTGATCTTGTCATCACTGGCCTTACAACCCGACAGAAAAAACTCAGCTCCGATCACGGTGCCGCCCAACAACAGGGCTACCCTCGATACAGCTTCTCTTCTGTTCATATTATTTTAATTTAATAATGTACAATTATAAGTTTCCTTTCTTCAGTTCACCCACCGCAAAGTCTGCTGCCCGTGCAGTCAGCGCCATATAAGTGAGCGAAGGATTCTGACAAGCCGAAGACGCCATGGCCGATCCGTCCGTGATGAACACATTCTTTACATCATGCAGCTGGTTCCACTTGTTCAGAACAGAAGTCTTGGGATCTCGACCCATCCGGGCAGTACCCATTTCATGAATACAAAAACCGGGAGGCGGCATATTATCAAAAGGCTTTACATTCTTGGCCCCTATAGCTTCCAGCATTTCCACGGCACTGGCCTTCATGTCTTCACGCATCTTCATCTCATTATCCTTGAACTCGCAATCGATATCCAGCGTGGGAAGTCCCCATTTATCCTTCTTGTCTTTATTCAGTGTCACTTTATTATCGTAGTAAGGCAGGTGCTCACCCCACGAACCCATGCTCATCGACCACTGACCCGGCTCCAGCAGGCTTTCCTTTAGTTCAGCGCCGATGCCATCATGCGAATTTACACGCCCACGGCTGGCGCCACCCTGGTAGCCAAAGCCACGCACATAATCCGTACGCTTGCTGTCCTCACTGATGTTACGGAAGCGTGGGATATAAATGCCATTCGGCCGGCGGCCAAAGAAATACTTGTCATCAAAACCCTCGATATCGCCACGGGCGCCAATACCATAATGGTGGTCCATCAGGTTATGCCCTACCTGCTCACTGGAATTGCCCAAACCATTCGGGAATGCGTCCGACACGGAGTTTAGCAATATAGAGGCTGTGCCGAGCGTCGAAGCATTCAGGAAAACGATTCTGGCATAATACTCTTCCGTCTTCATGGTTTCAGCATCCATGATGCGCACACCCTTGGCACGTTTGGTGTCCTTATCGTAGATTACTTCCAGAACGATAGAGTAAGGACGCAAAGTCAGGTTACCAGTCTTGTTGGCTGCCGGCAGTGTAGCAGCGTTACTGCTGAAATAACCACTGAACGGACAACCCTCATGACAGCGGCTCCTGTATTGACAGGGACCACGGTCACCCACTTTAGCTGTATGGTTCGCTGTACGGCCAATGATCATGGCACGACCGTTGAACTTTTCTTTGATCCGGGCAGCCACATGCTTCTCTACACAGTTCATCTCCATTGCTGGCTGAAACTCGCCGTCCGGCAATTGCATCAGCCCATCCTTATTACCACTGATGCCGGCAAATCGCTCTACATAACTGTACCACGGTTCAAGATCCTTATAGCGGATGGGCCAGTCGGTACCGAACCCATCCCTGGCATTGGAAGAAAAATCAATATCGCTCCACCGGTAACTCTGGCGGCCCCACGTTAAAGAGCGACCACCAACATGATAACCGCGGATCCAGTTAAAAGGCTTTACCTGGTTGTAAGGATTCTCTATATCATTTACAAAGAACTTCTTCGATACCTCGTTAAAAGCGTAACACTTACTTTGAATAGGACTGTTTTTTCGGTCTTCCTGCGTAAGGTTATTGTGGCGAGGCAATTCCCACGGAGCTTTATCAGTATCCGTATAATCCTTGATGTGCACCACGTCCCTGCCCCTTTCCAGGAGCAGCGTTTTAAGCCCCTTCTCACACAACTCTTTCGCAGCCCAGCCGCCACTGATACCACTACCCACTACAATAGCATCATAGGAGTTTTGGGTAGTGGACTTATTATTAATGTTAACGTTCTTTGAATCCCCGGGCATAGATTAAAAAAGTAGAAGGAAATTATAAGTTGCCTTTCTTCAGTTCACTCACGGCAAAGTCTGCAGCCCGCGCCGTCAGTGCCATATAAGTCAGCGAAGGATTCACACAGGCAGCGGAGGTCATACAAGCGCCATCAGTAACAAACACATTCTTGCAATCCCACACCTGGTTGTGCTCATTTAATACGGAAGTCTTGGGATCCCTGCCCATACGTGCAGTACCCATTTCATGGATACCCATACCCAGCGCGTAATCGCTTTTGAAACCCTTCACCTGTTTTACACCAGCTGCTTCCAGCATCTCCACACCATCCTGCTCCATATCCTTCTGCATCTTCTTTTCATTCTCTTTGATCTCGGCATCTACATCAAGCACCGGCAGCCCCCATTTATCTTTCACATTCTTGTTCAGCGATATCTTATTGTCGTGATAGGGCAACGTTTCTCCAAAAGCTGTCATACCAATCGTCCAGGGACCTGGCTCAGTCAACGCTTCTTTCAGATCAACACCGATATTCAGTTCAGCCACATTACGCCCCCACCCTGAGCGGCTGGCTGCGCCCTGATAACCAAAACCACGCAGATAATCCCTTTTTTCACCAAACAGATTACGGAAACGAGGCACATAAAAACCTGTAGGGCGGCGACCAAAGTAATATTTGTCATCATACCCTTCTACAGTACCGGAAGCACCAACACGGAAGTGATGGTCCATCAGGTTATGACCAAGCTCGCCACTGCTGCTGCCCAAACCGCCAGGCCAGATGTCGGTAGCAGAATTGAACAATACCCAGGTACTGTTCATAGCCGAAGCACAGAGGAAGATCACCTTGGCAGTATATTCGATTGTTTTATTAGTCTCAGCGTCGACCACTTCAACCCCTTTGGCCTTCTTCGTGTCCTTGTCATACAATACCTTGTTTACGATAGAGAAGGGGCGCAGCGTCAGATTACCGGTAGCCCTTGCTGCTGGCAGCGTAGAAGATTGTGTGCTGAAGTAAGCACCGAACGGACATCCCAGCCAGCACTTATTACGGTACTGACAATTGGTGCGGCCCGGAAGTTTCTCTGTAAGATTTGCCACACGGCCAATCGTCAGCAGGCGTTGACCTTTATAATGTTCCTTGAGGCGGGCAGCTACATCCTTTTCCACACAGTTCAGGTCCATAGGACGTTGAAACTGTCCATCAGGCAATTGTGGGATGCCATCCTTATTACCACTGATGCCGGCAAATTTTTCAACGTAATCGTACCACGGTGCAATATCCTTATAACGAATAGGCCAGTCGATAGCAATACCCTCTTTACCATTCGCCTCAAAATCAAAATCACTCCAGCGGTAACTTTGTCTTCCCCACATCAACGAACGACCTCCTACATGGTAGCCGCGAAACCAGTCGAAACGTTTGGTTTCTGTATACGGACAATCCTTTTCATTAGTCCAGTAATCAAGGTTCGTTTCATTCAGGGGATAGTCCCGGTTGAGCACAGGATAATCCTTGATCATCTCCTGCGTCTTACCACCCCGGTGAGGAAACTCCCAGGGGTCCTTATTGGCGTTCACATAACCTTTAATATGTTCGATATCATTACCCCGCTCCAGCAACAAAACCTTCAATCCCTTCTCGGTAAGCTCTTTCGCCGCCCAGCCACCACTAATACCACTACCCACGACGATTGCATCGTATGCATTCTCTGCCATAATATTCGAAGTTTAAATGTTTGTCGTTTGTTAGCTACGAAACCCTAATTCCGTCACAGTCTTTCTCAACGAATGCCCACTTTTAACCTTGTCATTTCGAACGCAGCGAAGCGGAGTGAGAAATCTGCCTGCGAAGTAAATGCCTACTCACCACTGACCACTCACCTCCCTACACATCACAAATGCTAATTGCTTTCTCCAGGGAAGCCAGCCTCTCTTCATTCGTTTTACGGTCGGGGATAAACTCCTGCGCTACATAGCCCTTGAAGCCGGTAGCAAGAATAGCCTTCATGATAGCAGGATAATAGAGCTCCTGCGTATCGTCGATCTCATGACGGCCCGGAACACCACCAGTGTGATAATGAGAAATATATTGATGACTGCTGCGGATCGTGGCGATCACATCACCCTCATCGATCTGCATATGATAAATATCGTACAGTAATTTGAAGTTTTCTGAACCGATGCGCTTGCACAGCTCTACACCCCAGGCGGTTTTATCACACTGATAATCCTTGTGATTCACTTTGCTGTTCAGCAGTTCCATCACAAGCGTTACCTTATGCTGTTCGGCGAGGCTCATCAGTTGCTTCAACCCTTCCGCGCAATTGTTCCAACCAGTCTCATCGTCGATGCCACGGCGGTTGCCACTAAAACAGATCAATTGTTTATAACCAGCCTTAGCTACCAGCGGGATCATTTCAGAGTAATTCTTGATCAACTGAGCGTGGAACTTCTTGTCATTGAATCCGTCAACCAGGTTGATCTCAGCCCCGTTGCACATAGAAGAATACAACCCATACTTTTGCAACACAGGCCATTCTTTGGGACCAACAAGATCAATAGCGACAATACCCATCTTTTTAGACGCTGCAGCAAATTCTTCCAGGGGAATACTGCTGTAACACCAACGGCATACAGAATGATTAATATTTCCTTTCAAAGTGATTGATTTAGAAGCGTCGTCACAAGCTGTAAAAGAAGATAACATACCGGCAGTGCCGAGGACTGCTGTTCCCGCCACAATATTCTTTAAGGCAAGCCGGCGTGATTGGTTGTTGGACATGAGAAACGTTGATATTGAATGTACGAAAATGTTATCACATAAGTCCTTAAAAACACATCATTAACATATGCATCATTAGGCGCCGGCTACAGTCAGTTGCTGCGTCTTCTTCCTGCCGCGCATATAAATGAGCAGACCCGCAAAAGCAACAGTCAGCACGATAGGGATCACCAGCGTTGCATCCAGCACCGCAGGACCCGCAGCCTTCTTCGCTTCGCCAAGAGCATTGGCCATTTCAGAACCTGCAGGAGCGGCATTGTAATCAGCCAGCACAGCGCCCGCAGGTAGTTTTTCGGCTACCAGTTTATCATAATAGCCGCCCATGAACATCATATAAATAGATACGGCAAACATGCCCGCGCCACCCATCAGGTTCAAACCTACGGCGCCAGTCTTAGGCAGATTTTCCGCCACAAAACCAAGCATCGTTGGCCAGAAATAACATACACCAATACCAAAAACCAGGGCGCCCACAAATACCATGTTACCTGTTGTGTGACCAAGTAAATAAATACCGGCAGCAGCGAGGATAGCGGAGATCAGCAATACGCCTTGTGGCGACAACCGGTGCACAACAGGTTCAGCCAAACCGCGGCCCAACACCATAACACCAGTTGATACAGCCAGTATCAAAATTGGATTGTCGGTAACATTTTTTAACAGCAGATCGATCCACTGACCGGTAAACAACTCGGTAATGGCCGTACCGAACATGCAGATGAACATAAAAATGAAAAGCGGATTCCCCAGTGAGCGGTACATTTCCCCTGTGGAAACACCAGAAGCCACACGTTCCGTAACAGGGAACTTTAACCTTGAGAACAGGTAGCCGTAAGCCAATGTCGGGAGCAACATCATACCTACCTGGATTTGCCAGTTTATACCAGCCTTGCCAAAAAAATACGAGATCAGGGAGCCAATTACAATACCACCAGGAAACCACAAATGGAAGTGATTCAGCTTCGTAGTCTTGTTGTCGGGATACAAAGAGGTAACCAGTGGGTTACAAGCAGCTTCAACAGTACCATTGGCAATACCGATAAGAAGAGTAGAAATAAACAGGCTCCAATAACCTGAAGCAAAAATGGTAAGCAGGATACCAGCCAGGTGAAATATAAAGGCCAGTACCAGCAACCGCTTCATGCCGATAGCATCTACGACCATGCCACCAATCACAACAGCTAAAGGAAAACCCCAGAAAGCAGTTGCAGCAATAGTAGCGATTTGTTCGGCATTTAAATGAAATTGGTCACCCCAGGTATTTAAAAGACCTGCACGAATACCAAAAGACAAAGAAGTTACCAAAAGGGCTAAACAACTGGCCCAGAATAATTGACCACGTTGGATGGTTGATTGCATGGCAAGGAGTGTTTTTTATTTATAATATCGTTAGGATATCCACCTTAATATTGAAATTGAGCATTATCTGCTCAAACGACATAGCTCGCGACTTACAACGCCTGGCTTATATTTATTAATCTTCTATTAATTTGCAAAACTGATTATAACCTGCTTACCTTTAGCACCCGTTATAAAAGCATTGAACGATTTTCAATATACGGTCGTAAATGTAAATTTTTTATTTTTAAATCACATTGTTCTTTCAATAATTTATAACACTTTCTAATCATTTTTACATGAACAGAAAACTTCGAATGGGAATGGTTGGCGGAGGAAAAGATGCCTTCATCGGTGCCATTCACCGCATTGCAGCCAATATGGACGGACTCATAGAACTCGCCGCAGGAGCACTTAGCATCAACCCTGAAATAGCAGTAGAATCAGGCAAATTGCTCTTCCTGCCCGAAGATCGTATATACCTCAACTATGAGGACATGATCAAAAAAGAAAGCCAGATGCCTGCCGACAAGCGCATCGATTTCATTACCATCGTTACGCCCAACTTTGCACACTTTGCACCGGCAATGATGGCCCTCGATCATGGTTTCCACGTAGTCATCGAAAAGCCCATCACCTTCACGCTCGACGAAGCCAAACAACTTAAAAAGAAAGTCGACGAAACAGGACTCATACTCGCACTTACGCATACCTATTCAGGATACCCACTCGTAAAACAAGCCCGTGCCATGGTACAAGGCGGCGAGTTTGGAAAGATCAGGAAAGTTTGGGTTGAATACCCACAAGGCTGGCTCAGCAAGCTCAGCGAAAGAGAAGGCAATGCCCAGGCCGCCTGGAGGACCGACCCTAAAAAATCAGGAAAGAGTGGTTGCATGGGCGACATTGGTACTCATGCCGCACACCTCGCAGAATATATCACAGGATTGAAGATCACCCACCTTTGCGCCGACCTCAACGTTATGGTGCCCGGTCGTGCATTGGACGATGATGGCAACGTACTCCTGAAATTCGACAACGGCGCTGCCGGTGTGCTGATGGCTTCACAGGTAGCAGCAGGAGAAGAAAATGCACTCAAGATCCGCATCTATGGCGAAAAAGGTGGCATCGAATGGGCCCAGCACGAACCCAACACCCTGTTGGTGAAATGGCTCGATGCACCCACACAGATCCTGCGCGCAGGAGGAAACTATACGGGTCGCTTGTCCAGCTACGCCACGCACAATTGCCGCACGCCCGGCGGTCACCCCGAAGGATACCTCGAAGCATTCGGTAACATCTACCGCAACTTTGCGCTCACCCTTACGGCCCGCATCGATGGCAAAGAAGCAACCAAAGAAATGCTCGACTTCCCCCGTGTGGAAGAAGGCATCCGTGGCATGGCCTTCATCGACAACGTTGTAGAAAGCAGCGCCTCTACCGTTAAATGGACCGAGTTTAAAGTGTAATAAAGCGTCCATGTAATTCGCACAATTCGTGTAATTCGAGAATAATTCGTGTAATAAACTTCTTTGAGCTATATGAAGACAATTAAAGGACCCGGTATATTCCTCGCCCAGTTCATGGGCGATAAAGCGCCATTCAACTCCCTCGATACCATTTGCAAATGGGCAAATAGCCTGGGATTTGTAGGCGTACAAATTCCCACCTGGGATACCCGCTGCATCGACCTCCAAAAAGTGGCCGAAAGCAAAACCTTCGCCGACGAATACAAAGGAAAAATAGAGGCAGCCGGCATGCAGATCACCGAACTGTCCACCCACTTACAGGGACAGTTGGTGGCAGTACACCCAGCTTACGATACCCTGTTTGATGGATTTGCGCCAGAATCGGTACGCAACAATCCAAAAGCAAGGACCGAATGGGCTGTGCAACAACTTAAATGGGCTGCCAAAGCATCCCGGAACCTGGGGCTGAATGCACACGCTACTTTTAGCGGCGCCCTCTTGTGGCCTACAGTGTATCCCTGGCCACAGCGTCCTGCCGGATTGGTAGAGACAGGATTTAAAGAATTGGCCAACCGTTGGCTGCCGATCCTCAACCATTTCGACGAATGCGGAGTAGACCTCTGCTATGAAATACATCCCGGCGAAGACCTGCATGACGGTATTTCCTATGAAATGTTCCTGGAACATACCAACAACCATGCAAGAGCCTGCCTGCTCTACGATCCTTCTCACTTCGTATTGCAGTGCCTGGATTACCTGGAATACATCGACAACTACCACGAGCGCATCCGCATGTTCCATGTAAAAGATGCTGAGTTCAACCCTACCGGAAAGCAAGGCGTTTACGGAGGATACCAGTCATGGATCAACCGGGCCGGCCGCTTCCGTTCCCTGGGAGATGGACAAGTGGACTTCAAGTCCATATTCAGCAAGCTCACAGCGTACGATTACGCCGGTTGGGCTGTCATGGAGTGGGAATGCTGCATCAAACACCCCGAGGACGGGGCCAAAGAAGGCGCCCCCTTTATCAAAGACCACATCATCCGGGTGACAGAAAAAGCATTCGATGATTTTGCAGGTACCGGCAGCGACGAAAAATTTAATCGTTCCGTATTAGGTTTGTAGTAAATTGCGGCCGTTTCGTCATCTAATTGTCATAAATAAAAATAGCTGTATAATGAAAAAGCTGATAGTTGCTTTGCTGATCTCCGGTTCTATCGCAGCCTGCGGTGGTGGAGAACAGAAGCCTGCGGAAGAAAAAAAGGAAGAGAAAAAACCCGATGTTTTGGCTGTTGACAACACCAAAGGACTTGAGCTCATAGGCGCCAACGACTGTACTACTTGCCATAAGATCGGCGAAAAGAACATCGGACCGGCTTACACCGACGTGGCAGCTAAATACGAAGCTACACAAGCCAACATCGATACCTTGGTAAATAAGATCATCGCTGGCGGTTCAGGTGTATGGGGCGCAGTTCCTATGACACCTCACCCAACACTCAGCAAAGAAGATGCAACAGAGATGGTGAAATACATCCTGGCGCTTAAAAAATAATCAGCCTCAACAGTCTCAATAGGCTCGAAAACACTTGCAGGTTTTGCTATAGGCCGGTCTTGCACCAGCCATATAGCAAAACCTGTTTTATTTCGTCTATTTTGCTCTGCAAGGCTTGTTGCCTCGTGACCCTATTTCAGGGCCTTTGGCCCTATCAAAGCACCGCAGGCGCCCATGTCACTTAAAAGCAAAAAAGAACAAGTAATAATAAAAGAATATTCATTTTTTCCCTTACCTTGAACCCAAATTTTTTCCAATGCTCAAACGGTTTTGCTATCTGTTGATATTATCCAGCGCCATTGCTTGCAGCTCTTCTAAAAAAACAACTGGACAAGTAGCCTCCAACGAACTTTCTAAAGCAGAAAAAAAGGACGGCTGGCAACTCCTGTTCGACGGTACAACCAAGAATGGCTGGCATATTTTTAACAACCGTACAGACGGCTCTGCCTGGAAAGTAGATTCTGGTACACTGTATTATGAACCAGCAGCCCGTGGGCCAAAAGGAGAAGGTTCCGGCGAACTGATCACTACCGACTCATTTGAGAACTTCCACCTCAAGCTCGAGTGGAAACTCACCGAAGGCGGCAACAGCGGTATCATCTTCCTCGCCCGTGAAGATTTGAAATATCGTTACGCATACATCACCGGTCCCGAAATGCAGATCATCGATAACGACAGGCACCCCGATGCTAAAAACGTCAAGCACCGCGCTGCTGATCTGTATGACTTCATCACTGCACAGCCAGAAAATGTACGCCCTATCGGACAGTGGAACGAAGTGGAGATCGTACTCAACAAAGGAAAGCTGGATCTATATCAAAATGGCGTTAAAGTAGTGTCCACCACCATGTGGGATGCCAACTGGGAAGCGATGAAAGCACAAAGCAAATTCAAGAACACACCCGACTTCGGCGCCTTCAAAAAAGGCCACATCGTATTGCAGGACCACGGCAACAAAGTATACTTCCGCAACATCAAGATTAAAAACCTCTAAAACAGGAAAGATAATATAACAATCGAGCGGCTGTTCCCCACAAGGAGCAGCCGTTTGTTTGTTACCCCCTTGTTGTCATTTTGAACGGATCATCCCTTTTTGTCGTTTTGAACGGATCATTCCTTGTTTGTCATTTCGTACAGACCACCCCTTGTTTGTCATCCTATGTTTGCTGGGAAGTAAATAAGAGGAGAACTTAGTTGATTATT
>JAGIBF010000107.1:17172-23983 GCA_017744515.1 Niastella sp. | reverse complement strand
ATGTTTCCCTTCCCTTTCAACTTATTAACCTGGTAACTTTTCAACTGTCTTAAAACGCCTTCTTTTCCACTATCTCAGTCCCCCAGTCGATACCCTTATCTGTAGCAGGCACACCGTCAGTGATCCATTTGGCCGCAGGAGCACCTTTCAGGTGATGATCAAAAAACTGAGCCAGGCGGATACTCAGGTCCTTACGGTTCCTTCTTTCCACGAGGTTGTGATCTTCACCATTGTATTGCAACATCCACACCTTTTTACCAAGACGGCGCAAAGCAGTGAAGTATTCAATACCCTGATACCAGGGCACAGCACCATCGGCATCATTGTGCATGATCAGCAAAGGAGTAGTCACCTTATCGGCCTTGAAGAGGGGTGAGTTTTTCAGGTACAGATCTGGCTTTTGCCAGAGCGTAGCGCCAATACGGCTTTGAGAGTGCTCATACTGGAACTGACGGTTAAGCCCCGTGCCCCAGCGGATACCACCATAAGCACTGGTCATATTGGCCACAGGTGCACCAGCACCGGCTGCAGCAAACATTTTAGTGCGGGTTACGAGATAAGCCACCTGGTAACCGCCCCAGCTTTGACCCTGGATCGCCATTTTGGTAGAATCGACCCAAGGCTGCTTTGCCATGTATTTAGCGGCAGACACCACAGAGTTATAAGCACTTTCACCAGGCTCACCATTCTTATAGTAAATGTTGGGATCAAAAACCAGGTAACCATTACTTACAAAGTAAGCGATGTTGACAGTAGACGCACTCGGTGCAGGAGCACGGTAGTTGTACAGATCATCGGCATCCTTTTCATAAAAGTAGAAGATAACAGGATACTTCTTCTTGGGATCGAAGTTTTCTGGTTTGAACAACAAGCCTTCAGCTTCTTTACCATCAAACATTTTCCACTTCACCAGCTCAGAAGTAAGCCAGTTGTATTCCTTCTGTTGCGGATTGATTTCACTTAAACGCGTAAAGTTTTTGAAATCGGTAGTAGAATACACGTTAGCAGCTTCCTGAACATTCATACGGCCTACGATGTACACCTCAGCCTGTTTGGCCTTTGTGGGGTTTACATGAGAATAAGGCTCCATACTCATTTGTACAGGATCACCAGCTACATCTATTTTCTTGGTAAAGTAGCCATCATATTTATTAACGCGATTGAAAGCATTCAGCAGGATTTGTTCACCCGGAGCAATGGTACGCTTATCACGATCAGTACGCACATACCGCAATACGATCTTGTTTTTCTTGCCATAGCCGCCGGTAACATTGATAGGCGCTTTTACACCAGTAGGATCAACCTGCCAGATGTCATAACGATCATTGATCAATACAGCCGCATCATCATCCAGCCAGCCTGCAGTACCAAAAGAAGAAGGATCATCCGGGTGATCATCTTCATCATCGTATAAATGATCAGTGATCTTCTGGGTAATATTCCTAACTGTACCTGTACTTACCTGATAAGTAAAGTAATTCCTGGTAGTCATATCATACCATATAACAAAGTTTCCTTTGGGAGAAATAGTATAAAAACCTCTTTGTTTATCCTTTACGAGTTTAGCAGAACCATCGATAGTAGAAACGATATAAGCCTTTTGGCGGGCAAAACCCTGCCATTGAGCCTCTACACGATTACCTTTGCTGGAAACAGCCAGTACATAATCAGCATTACCTTCATCCACCAACTGAATATTCTCAGTAGTATCAGATCCCAATTGTACGACTTTGCCAGAACCAATATTGAGCACAGAAGTATAGCTCCTGCGCAGATCATTGTTCAACTGCACCAGCTGTTGCGGTTGAAGGTAGTCGTCGTTATAATGCCACACATCCAGGCGGGCAGTTTCAAAATCAACCAGTGTAGTATCCTTTGGTCGCTTGATAGAAGCCAGGCCAAAAAATAACTTCTTTCCGTCCTTGCTGAAGGTGAGGATATAATTCTCACTAACGCTAAGACCTTTTTTCACACCGGCAGTAGAACGGTCTACCTGCATGCTGGCGCTGTCCATACCAGGTTTATAATACCATACCTTATAAAATTTTTGCAGCGCTTTGGCAACACTGTCGCGTTCTGCTACAAACACCAGTTGACCACCTTGTTCGTCAAGCGAAACACTCCTGATATCATTGAATTTCGTCATCACGGTGTCCACCTTGCCACCGGGCAGGCTGGCCCACAATAAAGCAGGCTCAGAAGCATTGTTACCATTGGCTTTAGTCATCTTGATAACAAGCGTATTACCCTGTTCACTGAAGTAATATTCACTTACCAGCTTGAACGTTCTTTCTTCACCTGTATAAAGATTGCGTAATACCAGTTCAGTACCTTCTTCGCCATCGCTGGCAGCAGCAAAAGCAGCACCACCAAAACGGCCACCACCGCCGCCGCCTCTGCCTGCAGGCGCTGCGCCACCTCTGGCAGCGCCACCAGCTGCACCGCCTGTAGCGCCAGCATTACCACCACCGCCACTATTGCTTTCAGCTCTCGGAGCAGATTGCAGCACGGCAAGACCTTTCGTCCTGGCTTCATTAGCTTTATTGCGAAGGCTATCAGCCACACGCACGAGACTGTCGGCCATACGCAGCATATTATTCAGGCGCGTTACCGAATCAGGCAGTCCCCTGCCGCCGCCACGTGGAGCTTCGACAACAGGCTTATCAAGCAGATAAGCTATCCACTGACCCGTTCCTTTCTCGGGAGCTTTGAACGATTTTACCCGGGCTATCTTCTTCACTTCATCCTTACCCAGTTCCACAATACCCAGACTGTCCTTGGGCATATCATTAGGCGTTTTCTTTTTGATCCGGGCGTCACGGGTTTCTTTAAAAGGAGCACGTATTTTAAAAACAACAAAGCGATTGTCTTCTGTAATAGAAGCACCATAACCACGGGGAACTTCCTTCTTCCAGGAGTTATCGGCAGCCTGCAGCACCAATGTACCATCACCCTCTTGCGGAGTAATAGCATAGACCACATATTTACCATTGTTGCTGATAGCCCGCTCCCCGATGCTTTGCCAGCCATCGTATACGGAGTGATCGAGGGGCTTTTTCTGAGCCGTTACTGCCAGGGAGATGCACAGTACCCCCGGTAGCAGGTAGAAGAATTTTCTCATTTTCTTGTTTTGGTTTGGAAATAAAGTTAGGCTAAAGAAATATTGGACGTTTTTTACCATCAGGCATTGTGGCCGCTCATAAAGAAATGGAGAGCCGCCGGCAGCAGATAAAAACAATTGTTAGTAATTAACTATCAGGCTATAACAGTTAGCGGACCGCTACGCATTAGCGGCAAGGGAAGCCTTTTTATGAGCCCGGTAAAAGAACCAGTTCTGTAACAACACAGATATTACAATTAATAGCAAACCAAGGTAGAAGGAGTCAGCCAGTTGTTTGTCTTCCCGGAACAATAAAAAGGCCAATACAATAGAATAAAGTGGCTCCAGATTGTAAGTAAGGTTCACCGTAAAAGCAGATATCTTCTTCAGCGCGTTCATCGACAGGTGGAAAGCCCACACAGTACACAACCAGGCCAGGATCAGCAGCCAGATAAGATCAGTCCAGCCAGGCAACAGATGATCTGCCGGGAAATAATTCAGGTAGAAAGGCAGTAAAACAGACAGGAACAGGAAACCGCCGCTCAACTCATACAACGTCACCGTTTCAGCAGTATGCTTCTGCAACAGTTGCCGGTTGAAGATCGGGAACAAACAGCCCAGCCACGCAGAGATGAGCCCCACGATGATACCAGTCTTATACTGAGGATCAAAATGAAAGATCAATGAAATACCAATAACAGCGATCAGGCCGAGCAACAACTCAACCCAGTTCATCTTTTTACGCGCAATGATGGGCTCGAAGATAGCTGTAAAAAAGCCA
Source organism: Niastella sp. (assembly GCA_017744515.1). Lineage (GTDB taxonomy): Bacteria > Bacteroidota > Bacteroidia > Chitinophagales > Chitinophagaceae > Paraflavitalea. The sequence goes on along the minus strand of JAGIBF010000107.1, from coordinate 20,102 downwards.
ATAGCAGAAAAGCACACCACACCTACAGATACATTGGAATATTTGATACTCCCAAAAAACGTAACCCAGTGCAAAGCAGCAATAGCACCCACACCTACTATCTTCAGGACCTCACGGAAACTGGTCCGTTGCAACTTTTTAGTAAAGAAAAACAACACCCATAAAGTAACAGCAGTGATCATCAGGCGATACCACACCAGCAGACCTTCATTCAGATCGATCAATCGGCCCAGAATACCGGTAAGGCCAGCAAGGACAACAGCACCATGTAATTGCAGGAACGCTTTGCGCATGAGGCAATATAAGACGGAAAGTCGGAAAAGTCAGTAAAGTCAGAAAGCCTGCAAGTATTGGTAAAAAAGAAACACTTCCGGACTTTCGGTCGTATGGACTTCCGGACTTCTTTAACCCATTTTAACCTTCTTGTCATCCCTTTGCATGTAGGGGAACGTAGATGTTGTATTGGTATTTTTAACGCGGTTGCGGTAGTCTTTGAAGAGACTGTACCAGCGGAGTTTGAGCACACCCAGGATACCCTCTTTTACGATACCCTTGTGCATTTTGGAAGCACCGTACTTGCGGTCTTCGAATATGATGGGAACCTCTTTGATCTTGAAGCCAAGCTTCCAGGCAGCAAACTTCATTTCGATCTGGAAAGCATAACCCAGGAACTGGATCTGATCGAGATTGATAGCCTCCAATACCTCAGCGCGGTAGCAAAGGAAACCGGCAGTAGTATCTTTTATCGGTATCCAGGTGATCAAACGGGTATACAGAGAGCCGCCTTTGGAAAGCAACACCCTGTCACGCGGCCAGTTCACCGTGCCGCCGCCTGCTACATAACGTGAGCCAATGGCAACATCAGCTCCATTTTTACAGGCTTCATATAAACGTTGAAGATCTTTGGGATTGTGGGAGAAATCGGCGTCCATTTCAAAGATGAAACGGTATCCACGTGCCAGCGACCATTTGAATCCATGGATATAAGCAGTCCCCAATCCTAATTTGCCGGTACGCTGTTCGAGGAACAGCTGATTGGTGTATTGCTTTTGTAACCCTTTCACAATATCCGCCGTCCCGTCAGGAGAACCATCATCGATTACCAATACATGGAAGTCCTGGCGCAAAGCAAATATCGCGTCAATGATGAGGGTAATGTTCTCACGCTCATTATAAGTGGGTATGATTACTATTTTTTCCAAATCCAGGCAATCAATGATATTCACAAATTTAAGGCATTTGGGTGGGTGGTTATCCCTAAATTCCCCACAAACCAATTTTAGCCCTTCTTTAACAAAGTTCTATTGAATATCTCGGTGAGTTTCTGCTTGGTATGCATAGGAAAATCTCCTTTCATCATCCAATCATAATACTGAGGTTCAGCCTTTAAAACATCTGCCACGGCCCTACCCTTGTGTTTACCGAAATTGAATACTTCCACACCATTTTCCAATACCATACGGCGGGCAAAATCCACCGTATTATCTTCCCCGATCACTTTCAGGATACTTTCGATGGTATTACCCAGCTGCGGATACTTAACCACCTGTGCCTCCAGCACTTCCCAGGTGGCCGTAGCATCCACCTCGGCGCCATGCGCACCTTCCAGGTTTTTATTACAGTAGAACTTATAAGCCGCACTAAGCGTGCGTTGCTCCATAAGGTGAAATACCTTTTGTACATCGATCAGGCGGCGGCCCTTGAAATCGAAATCGAGACCCACCCGCAGAAACTCTTCCGCCAGCATGGGAATGTCGAAACGATTGGAGTTGTAACCCGCCAGGTCACAATTATCCAAAAACTGTTTGATCTCATTGGCTACCTGCTTGAAAGTGGGAGCGTCTTTTACCATCTCATTGGTAATGCCATGCAAATCGCTGGAAACAACCGAAATGGGAATTTCAGGATTCAGCAGCTTACGCTTCACCGTCTTTGTTCCGTCGGGTTGAATTCTCACAATGGCAATTTCAACGATACGATCAGTACTAAGATTGATACCAGTGGTCTCCAGGTCGATGATCGCTAATGGTCGTGCTAACTGTAACATCAAATTTGATATTGGGTTAATTGGTCACCTTTTTTGCAAATGTAAGCATATCTATACCATCATAGTTACCTGAGCTCATCAAAAGCAAGTTGGCGTTTTGGTATGACTGTGACTGCAACCATTGTACCAGTTCCTCCTTTTGATTTATTACGGCCAGGTCTTTTTTTCCAAACCCTTCAATTACTTTTTCTTTTGGCAACGGTGGCATACGCTTCAATTCCAATGCATGTCCCGAATAGAAAACAGCCGCAGCATCCGCTTTATCCATGGCACCACTATACTCTTTCATGAACTGTTCATTCAGGCTGCTAAAGGTATGCAGTTCCAGTACAGCAATCAATTTGCGGTCGGGATATTGTTGTTTTACCGCTTCCATGGTAGCTTTTACTTTGGAAGGAGCATGCGCAAAATCGCGGTATACGATGGTCTGCTCACTCCTGGCCAACAGCTCCAATCGCTTGGCAGCACCGGTAAAAGAAGCAATAGCTTTGACAAAAGTCGCCTCATCGATACCCAGCTCCCGGCAGGCAAACCAGGCAGCATATAAGTTCATGAGATTATGATCACCAAACACCTGCAACGTGCCGGAATACTTACCGATACTAACGGATGTTATACCCTTTTCGATGGTATGAGCAGGAATACCATAAGGCTGATACCGTATGTCATTTCGTTTATTATCATCCACCAGTTTCTTCAATACAGGGTCGGTATCATTATAAATAAGCAGACCACCCGGTTCTATCTTATTGATAAAAATGATAAACTGCTCCAGGTAAAAATCAAACGTGGGAAATACATTGATATGATCCCACGCAATACCCGTTAGAATGGCGATATGAACAAATTATTAATAGCGACTTTAGGATTAGCAATATTCTTA
>JAGIBF010000107.1:6147-17162 GCA_017744515.1 Niastella sp. | reverse complement strand
GGCGATATGAGGAAATAAAAAATGGAACTTAGGTCTTTTCTCCAATGCACTGGCAGGATATTCATCACCCTCACATACAATAACAGGAGCATCAGTGATATTCACCGACTGATCAAAACCTTCAAGTCGGGCCCCTACCAGATAATCAAAAGCCTTCCCGGCATTCTTCAACACATGCATGATCATGGAAGTAGTCGTGGTTTTACCATGACTGCCGCCAACAACTACCCTCGTCTTCTGCTGACTCTCCTGGTAAATATATTCAGGGAAAGAGTAGATCTTTAATCCCAATGCCCTGGCGCGCTCCAGTTCGGGATTATCGCCCTTGGCATGCATACCTAATATAATAGCATCGATATCCGGGGAGATCTTTTCAGGGAACCAGCCAGTGGCTTCTGGCAACAATCCCTCCTTGGCGAGATTGGAACGGGCCGGTTCAAAAATTTCATCATCACTGCCTGTAACGGTATATCCTTTCCTATTGAGTGCCAGGGCCAGCTGGTGCATCACACTGCCGCCGATAGCTATAAAGTGTACTTTCATAGTGCTGCAAAGCCGAAAGATAAGATTTTAATCGTTTTATGCCTTGATTAGCATGTTTTAGTATCTATGTAACAGTAATTTATACCAGTTCGTGGTATGTTTATTGTGTTCCAGGCCACATTTTTTTATGCCACACACTTGCAAGAACCGGATTTAGTTTGTTTCTTTGACTCATCAAACGCGCTAACCCTTACTACCCTCTCCAATCCTATCAAATCCGTACTCATCCATCCTCTGAAGTAGCTTAATCCGCTCCTCTGAATTTCCTGATGATCGTTGTTTTTTTACATCCCCTTTAAGGTTCATTCATCAGGCTTATTCTCAACCTTAAATACCACAAAAAATGAAACGGATTTTGACTATTCTCGCATTAGTAATTGCTCTTGGTGTAACTGTATCTTCTTGCACTACTTCTAAAGGAGGCTGCAAATCAACAAGAGGAATGGTAGGCTACTAAGCCCATTCCTTCCCGGACCACAAAAGAGACAAACTTCTGGACGGCATCACTATGTGATGCCTTTTTTTATTGCGTGAAAATGAAAGCAACCAGTACTGCCGATTGCCGTTACTGCCGATATTACCGGCTACTGGCACACTGCCACATACGAAAAAAGCCATCCTGAGAACAGGACGGCCTCTAACGATTGCTTGCCATATGAAAAAAACTTATTTCTTCAGTGAGTCAGGAGCAGCAGTTGTAGCAGAATCAGGCTTAGCAGTCAGAGAATCAGGAGTAGTAGTCGCTGAATCTGGAGCAGGAGCTGCTGGAGTAGTAGTGGTAGTGTCTTTACCTTCTGTACCATTTCCACCGTCATTGCAAGATGCTACGAATGCGCCAATTGCTAAAACTAACAGGAGCTTTTTCATTTGTACCGTTTTTTTGTTTTGTTAACAGATGATTTAAGGATTAATACAGGAAAGAGAAAAAGGTAACCTCCCCTTGCTGAAAAAATTATAAATATTTTTTCCCGGCCCTGAAACACAGTACTTTGCGCGCCGGTAACCTCTTTTTTTGCTTCATTTTAGCAGGATAATTGGGTTACTTCTCATTAATTTGGGTATTAATAATACGGTTCAAGTTGAAAACAGATCCCCGGGAAATAGCTTTATTGGAAGGACTGGCAAAAAATGACCGGCAAGCCATTGAAACGATCTATAAGCAGCACTATAATATGGTGCAAACGCTGATAATCAACAACAATGGTTCAGCAGATGATGCAAGAGACGTTTTCCAGGAAGCCATGATCGTGTTGTATGAGAAGGCTAAGTCCGGAACCTTTGAGCTCAATTGCCTGTTAAAGACCTATGTATATTCAGTATGCAGGCGGTTGTGGCTAAAAAGGCTGCAACAGCAGCAAAAGTTCGTTCCGGATATCAATGGGCTGAGTGACACAGTGCCGGTGGAAGACGAACTCGAAGCACAGGGACAACGGAATACCGAGTTTCAGATGATGGAAAAAGCTATGTTGCACCTTGGTGAACCCTGTCGTAGCCTCCTCGAAGCCTTCTATATACAGAAAAGAAACATGCTGGACATTGCGAGCCATTTTGGATACACGAATGCCGACAACGCCAAGAACCAGAAATACAAATGTTTAATGCGGCTTAAGAAGCTATTCTTTGCCGCCTATAAAAACAACAATACGCTGTGATGGAAGAGATGCAAATATTGGATGCCGTGGAGCGCTACCTGGCCAATGAGATGCCTGTTGAAGAACGGGCATACTTTGAACAACTGCGCAAAACCAACCCCGAAGTAGACCAACTGGTGGTGGAACACTCCATGTTCCTGCAGCAGATGGACCGCTTCAGCGACTGGAAACAGTTCAAATCCACCCTCAACGAAGTACATACCCAATTGGCCGAAACCGGCTCCATCAGGGATAAAGCGCCCAAAGCCACAGTTATTCAACTGTGGAAGAAATACCAGCGCGTGGTAGCAGTAGCAGCCTGCATCGCCGGCATTACAGCCCTTACGATCAGTGCAATGGTCTACTACTTTACACCCAAACCTGTTTCCGAGATCCGTTTACTTTCCCAGGAGCTGGACAAAGTAAAAATGAAGCAGCAGCGGACAGAACAGAAAGTAACACTGATAGAGAAATCTGGTGCCACCTCACGCCCCACAGCCGATCCAAAAAGTGGAGGTACCGGCTTCCTCATCGACGGAAAAGGATACTTGGTAACCAGCGCACACATTGTGGCCGATGCAGATTCAGTGTACATTCAGAATATCAAAGGCGACTATTTCAAGGTCTCTACCCTGTATGTTAACAAACAAACAGACATCGCAGTATTGAAGATCGTTGACAACCGTTACCAGTCTATCAAATCACTGCCCTACGCCTTGCAAAAAAATACAGCCGACCTTGGCGAAGAAATATTCACGATGGGCTTTCCCCGTCCTACATCTGAAATTGTTTATAACAAAGGATACCTGAGCGCCAAGACCGGTTATAATGGAGATACTACTACTTACCAGTTGGCCATTTCAGCCAATCCCGGTAACTCAGGTGGTCCCATCTTCAACCACAGCGGCGAAGTGATCGGCATCCTGAGCGGTAAGCAAACCACCGCAGAAGGCGTTGTATTCTCCAGCCGCACAAAGAACATTTTCACCGCCCTGCATGAGATCAGGAAAGACAGCACAAACGAAGATCGCATCAAGTTGCTGCTCCCCTCTTCCATCAAAGGCCTCGACCGTGTACAACAGATCAAGAAAATTGAAGACTGCATGTTCATGGTGATACGCTACTAACAGATTACTCTTGCTCTGACAATAAAAAACTCCGCTTGATTGATCAGCGGAGTTTTTCTTTTTATACTTAGTTGGTATAAGCAATGCTTAGCTCCACAAAGCAGGAGGATATTCACCGGCATTCACCAGCTTCTCCAGGTTAGCCTTCACTTCAGGCGCATCCTCTTTGTAAGTAACACCAAACCAATCCGAAGAGGTGGGGATCACTTTGATCACACCTACATTGTCCTTGATGAATTGGTCAGCTACGATAGGAATGAAGAACTCAGACTTCAGCTGAGTGCCATTCTCTTTCAGGAATGCTTTGAAAAGCCCCAGAGAATAATCAAACACAGCAGGATCAAAACACCAGAAGTTCATAGATACGCTGGAATCCCTTGGCAATTCCTTCGGTACAAAAGAATCATCAGTCTCGATCTTTCCGTCTTTCATAACGATGTTAAGACGCTCGGCAATAGAAGTGAGGTTACCTTGCGCATCAACCTGGCATACACCACGGTTTACTGTACCATTGTCCGACAAAGTCTTCAACAATTCATAGCCAATGATTGACCACACTTTGGCACTAACATCGGTAGTGAGGAATTTATAAGCCTTCTCAAATGCGTCACGACCATAAAAGTCATCCGCATTGATCACAGCAAACGGTTCTTTAACGGCATCTTTAGCACAAAGTACAGCATGAGCAGTACCCCAGGGCTTGGCACGGTCAGGTGCAATATCGAAACCTTCAGTAAAAGCCTTCAGATCCTGGTATACATAATCGATCTCGATGCGACCTTTTAACCTTGGTTCAACGATCGCTTTGAAATCCTCTGCAAAATCCTTCCGTATGATGAATACTACTTTTTTAAAACCGGCACGGATAGCATCATAAATAGAGTAATCCATGATTGTTTCGCCGCCGGGTCCAAAAGATTGGATCTGTTTCATACTTCCATAGCGGGAGGCCATACCGGCGGCTAATATCAACAAGGTTGGTTGCATTATCGTATTTTTAAGTTTCGGGCACGAAAATATAAAAATAAGTTATCAAAAGAAACCTTGCCGGCTATTAATACATACCAGCCAGTTGATTACACAAAGGCCATCGTACAACCTATACCCAATGAAAGTTGGCATGCCAAAGGCGTTCATGCAGATGTGTTGCGCCTCGACCTCATACACCCGGTGCTATCGGGCAACAAATGGTTTAAACTGAAGTATTACCTGCAACAAGCCAAAGCACAAAAACAAGGTATACTCACATTTGGCGGCGCATACTCCAATCACCTCGTGGCAACAGCCATTGCCTGTAAGCTGGAAGATATTCCCGCCATCGGCATTGTGCGTGGCGAACCCGCCACAACACTTTCCCCTACGCTGCTGGAAGTGCAGACTTATGGCATGCAGCTACAGTTTGTATCCCGCACCACTTTTCAGGATGAGCAGGCCCTGATAGCCTCGATGCAGGAAGCCTATCCCGGCTACCTCATAGTACCCGCCGGCGGGCAGGGAGCCGAAGGCGTACGGGGAGCCACAGAGATCTTGTCGCTGGCCAACCGGCAAGCCTACACCCAGATAGCTTGCGCTATCGGCACGGGAACCATGTTTACAGGCCTTATAAAAGCCCTTTTCCCCCACCAGCACGCACTTGGGTTCAGCAGCCTTAAAATAGCCGACCACCAACACAACAGCATCCTGGACTTTATAAAGACCCATGCCGCCCCCTCCCGCTTTTCGGTCATTTACGACTACCATTTTGGCGGCTATGCCCGTAAAAACAGTACCCTGATCGACTTTATGAATAACCTCTATAAAACCTACACATTACCAACCGATTTTGTATATACAGGGAAGTTAATGTATGGTATTAATGAGCTTATACATAATGATTATTTCCCCATTGACAGCCGTATTTTGCTCATCCACAGCGGCGGATTGCAAGGAAACCGGTCGCTGGCGCCAGGCATCCTGACCTTCTAAACAAATGGCTTTAAAGACATTATTTTAAGATTTATAAGAGTAATTCCCATAACCGGTATAAAATTGGCTATCCATTAAGCCTGAAGCACATCATCAGCCGTATCTTTGCGGCACTAAAATAGAACCACCGACAAATTCGTTATAGGCTCATGACAAGGATCGTATCGTTTGTATTCCTACTGATTTCTCTCAACACCCTTGCACAGGATACCTTGCCAAAGTTTACCGCTTACACAAGAGGTAACGACAAAGTGATCATCAGCTGGACAAACACCTACCCCAAAGTCACCCAGATCAGCATTCAACGCTCTACAGATAGCATAAAACTTTTCAAAACCATCCTCACGGTGCCCGACCCTTCCGTTCCACAGAATGGTTACCTCGATGCCAAAGGCGCGAGCCCAAAGATGTTTTACCGCCTCTTTATCGTCCTCGATAGCGGTAAGTATGTATTTACACAGTCTAAACGTGCAGATACAACCCAAAGTCAAAGCCCCGAAGGTCAACAGCAGGATATAGTACCGGAAAACAACGCCCGGCAGCGGGTGGTGATAGCAGACAACATAGCCCCCAAAGAAGCCGAGTTGCTGAAAGAGAAAATACGGGAAGCCGTGAAGAAAGAAGAACCTGCCAAACCTGTAACGGTGGCGCCTGTAGAAAAGCCTAAACCGGCGCCCGAGCCCGAGCGCTTTTTCATAGTTAAAAGACGGGACACAGTGATCATGCAGGTTTCCGAAAAGTCATTGAAGAAATTCAGAGATTCCATCGTGTTGCGCACCAGAGATACGCTGACCTTCAAGAACATGGACACGATTGTATTGAAGCCCTTCATCCCTAAAGAAGTATACAAACCCTCCAAATATATCTTTACCGACAACAGCGGCAACGTGGTGATCTCCCTCCCCGATGCCAAAAACAATACCTACACGGTGAAGTTCTTTGAAGATGATAAGACACCCATCTTTGAAGTAAAACACGTAAAAGAACCCTATTTGGTGGTAGATAAAACAAACTTCCTGCACGCAGGCTGGTTCCGTTTCGAATTACTCGATGATGGGAAAGTAAAAGAACAGCACAAGTTCTTTATACCGAAAGACTAAATATACAAAGTAAGAAACTCCAATTAATTAACACGCTTCAGATAAAATTCGCCATCGGTAATGGATACCTTTTTACTAAAATCGGTAGCGTGAAAAGCCACCGCTGAAAAGTTACCCTTCATATAGTCTTTTTTAAGGTCAGTGATCTGCACGTGAGCAGCCATATCAGCTGTTGCGGTGGTCCTTTGCGGCCCTTGCGCCACATACCCCGCACCGCTGTTGTCCAGGTACACAAGTGAACCTTTGGTAGTGGTAGTGCCATTCGACAATGTCAACGGTGTCACCAGATCATAATTGATACCCTGTACAGCCGCTTCATTGCCATTAACGGTAATCGTCATTATATTCCGGTTAGCTACCATAGCCTCTTCCGAGGCCAGCATAATGCAAAGATGCAATCCAGTCCCTGCTGAATAGTTTAGCTGGGACTGGGTGAGCGCCCGGAACGCTACCTGCTTTCCATCCACTTTAAAACGTATGTAGTTCTCTCCCGATGCAGCGTCGCCTCCACTATCCTTTTTACAACCGCTTACACCAGTAATGATCAGCAACAGCAATGATAAAAATACTTTGTATTTCATATCCTATGCATTAACGAGATTATAGCCATGATTATCGACACCTGCCTTGAAGTCTTCAATAGCCTTTTTATTCGCCGTACGCATCCACACAAACCGCCCGATGAGCAGGAAAAAAAGCCCGAAGCCAATCCCCCCTCCAAAACTGCCAGCTATCTTCCAGCCTAAAAGAAATCCCACGGCGCCGGCAATCATCAGCACAGTCTGCAGCTTATAACGGAAGATTTTTCGAAGTTGCGTGTCGTTGAAAAAACGCTGCCCAAGCGTATGATTGATGATAATGAAATACGTAGCATTCTTTTCCCCTTTCCCGGCTATGGAAAACGCTGTTAGCTCGTGACCACTGCGACAGCTGATATCCCAGTTTTGTAACCGCAAAGAATGTTCGCCTCCCTGCTCGTCCACCAGGAATACCTGGTCATGAACAATAGTCGTAGAACTAATAGTAACCGGAGCCGTATAACCAGTGCCACGGTTCACATATCCGCCGCCGCCACCGCCATGCACGCGGGTTTCCATGTTCTTGTTGGTTTCGGCTACTTTACCTGAAACCCAGTACAACTGGTATTCCTTGTCATTGAGTGTGATCGTTTTCATACACTGAAATTACAAGCTCCGCCATCTTCTTTTTGCGCCATTGAGTAGCTGCCGGCCACCATTTAGTATTCGCTGAACAAAACCACTTATCCGCTGTACAGAAGTTCTTATTTCTTGGTATTTTTAACCAGCTTCTTCACCCTAAAGGATATCAGCTCTGTGAAAAGGACACTAATACCACTCATAACAGTCATGCTGCTTCCGGTTTATTGCCTGTCGCAACAGCCCATTGTAGATTCTCTTCAGCAGCTCCTGCAGTTTCACCCTGCTGCCGACACATTCAAACTGCACCTGCTGAACGAACTTGCCTTTGCCTGCCAGCAGACGGATCCCGTACGCGGGCTCAGCTATGCTGATGAGGCTATAACGCTCGCAAAAAAGCTCGATCGCAGGCAAGACCTTGCCACTGCCTCGTCCAACAAAGGAAGCAACTACCTTGCACAAGGCGAAGACAGCCTTGCCCTTGCCATGTATGATCAGGCTTTGCAGATCCACCAGGCAGACAATAACCAAAGAGGCATAGCCCGTACCTCGTTCAATATGGGCATCGTGCATTTCAACCGCTCACAATATTATCAGGCACAGGAATATTACGGACAGGCCCTCGGGATCTTCCACAAGCTGCAAGACCACCAGCGGGAAGCCCTTGTGAAGAATAGCATAGGTATCACCTGGATGTGCCTGAGCGATTATCCAAAAGCGCTCGAAAACCTGCTGGCAGCTTTGCGGTTACAGGAGTCAGCCGGCAACAAAGCAGCTATCGCCAACACCCAAACCAACATTGGCATAGTATATAAAAACCTGAAAAACTACTCCAAAGCACTATCCCTGCACCAACAGGCACTGGCTACTTACCGCGAGACCGGTAATATGCAGGGCATGGCTACCTCATTAGGCAACATAGGTACCACCTACGATGAAATGTCTGATCACCGCCATGCCCTCGAAGCCTACCAGCAATCGCTGGCGCTTTATCAAAAGCTTGGCAATAAACACGGCATAGCCAGCAGCCTCACCAACCTGGGCATCGTATACAATAGCCTGGCAAATCATGCAGCAGCCTGGCAGCAGCTCAGTGAAGCCCGCAAACTCTATCAACAACTGGACGATAAAAACGGGACTTTGGTAGCACTTCATGAAATGGGTAAAACGATATCCCTTGCCCCGGCGCAGGTATTGGCCCAATACAATATCGACCCTTCCGGGAGATACAGGTATTCAAAAACGTTGTTCAACAACAGCCTGCAGCTGGCACAGGCTATAGGAGCCGCGGATAAACAAATGACAGCCTGGCAAAGCCTGTATGAGCTGCACGAGCAACACCATCGGTATGACAGCGCACTATATGCCTATGAACAATACATCGCATTACGGGATAGCATCTTCAATAAAGAAAAAGACCAGGCCATTCTGAAACAGGAAATGCGCTTTGAGTTTGAAAAGAAAGAAGCAATCCTGAAGGCAGAACAGGATAAGAAAGATATGCTGGCCCAGGCAGCCATTCAGCGGCAAAAAATGATCCACAACATTACGATAGCAGGCATTTTACTACTATTGGCGGCAGCAGTTTATATGTTCTTCCTATACAAAAAGAAACGCGATGCCATAGAAAAGAAAAAAGAAGCGGATCAGCGCGCGCTGGTCGCTGAGACGGAAATGAAACTACTGCGGCTTCAAATGAACCCTCATTTTCTTTTTAATAGCCTCAACTCCATCAGTCATTACCTGCACAACCATGATGTGGCAATGGCAGATGAGTACCTCTCAAAATTTGCAAGGGTAGTACGTCTTGTACTTGAACACTCGGAATACAAGATGGTTACACTTGCCCAGGACACAGAAGTGCTCGATCTCTACCTGCAACTCGAATCCCTGCGACTCAACCACAATTTCACTTACAAAATATACATTGCCCCCGGTATCGATCCCGAAGAAACCATGATACCGCCCTTTCTGCTATTGCCATTGGTCGAAAACAGTATATGGCATGGAATAGCTTCCCTGAAAAAAGGCGGGCATATAGCAGTACGCATAGAGCAACAACAACAAATGCTGTTATGCACCGTAGAAGACAATGGCATAGGCTTCGAAGCGGGCGGCGGCACTGCTACCAACCAGCAGCGATCATTCGGCATGAAAATAACCAGCACCCGCGTTGACCTGATCAACAAAACCAATAATACAGCCATCGGCCTGCGCCTGGTGCCTGTAAACCGGGGTGCCCGCGTAGACATCACCCTACCGCTTGAAATGAAATTGTGACCACCATGATCAACACGCTTATCATAGATGATGAATTACATTGCAGCGATAGATTACAGCATCTGCTGAAAACCTATTGCCCACAGCTACACCTGCTGAAAGTTTGTGAAGATATAGATACCGCAGAAAACGCTATCCGGACACTGCACCCACAACTGGTGTTTCTTGACATTCAACTGCAACAGGCAACGGCCTTCGACCTCTTGCAACGCATAGGGGATGTACACTTCGATATTATATTTACAACTGCCTATGAAAAATATGCCATTCAGGCATTCCGGTACAGCGCCATAGATTACCTGCTAAAGCCAATCGAACACCACCTCCTGCAGGAAGCAGTGAGCAAGCTCACCAGCAAAATATCCAACGAAGAATGGAAACAAAAATTAGATATACTTTTCCAGTATTGGGATCACCGGCAGCAGCCGTCAAGAATATGCCTCTCTACAGCCAATGGGCTTTTCTTTTTTGAAGTAACCGATATAATCCGCTGCGAGGCTGATAGCAATTATACCACGATCTATAGCCGGGAAACCCGGCCTCTCACGGTAGCCAAACCGCTTAAAGAGCTGGAAGCCATGCTTCCACATACAATATTTTATCGCGCACACCAATCCCACCTGATCAATCTCAGCCATATCAAAAGATACCAGAAAGGAATTGTACATATGTCCGACGATTCGAAAATAGAAGTGGCTACACGCCGGAGAGAAGACTTTCAACGGGCGCTGACAGATCTGTCTTGAATACCAGCGCTACATTGAACACTTTCTCGAAATTGACTTTTACTTTGGCCTTTACCTGTTCCATGTCCAATGGATAACCCAGCTCTTTTTGCAGAGAGGTCACCTGTTTATTGTGAATACCGCAGGGAATGATATTATCGAAGTAGGCGAGGTCTGTATTTACATTGAAAGCAAAACCATGCATGGTTACCCAACGGCTGCAGCGAATGCCCATCGCACAGATTTTGCGCTCCTTGCCCGGTACCGAAGCATCCATCCACACACCCGTTTCACCAGATGAACGCTCCCCCTTCAGCCCATATTCAGCCATGGTGAGGATGAATACTTCCTCAAGGTTGCGGAGGTACTTGCCAAGGTCCGTATAAAACCTTTCCAGATCGAGGATAGGATAACCCACCAGTTGTTGAGGGCCATGGAAAGTGATATCTCCACCCCGGTTAGTATTAAAAAATTCAATATTACGGAC
>JAGIBF010000107.1:0-6137 GCA_017744515.1 Niastella sp. | reverse complement strand
TCGCTAATGAGCACATGAGCCATATCGCCGCTTTTACCAAGGGTATAAACCGGCGGATGCTCTACAAAAAGTAAGTGATGGCTGGTACGTAGTGAGTCCGGAATAGGGGCAACTACCATATCCGGGTCTTCAACCTCTGCCCTCAGACCTCTTACCTCCGACTTCTTCCGCACATTCTCCTTCAGGAGCTTTTCCTGGTAATCCCAGGCTGCCTGATAAGGCATAGCGCCCAGGTCCTCAAAAAATACGGGCTGTTTATCAATACTGGCCATAACAATAGCAAATTTACGTGATTATCACTACTCGGCCCGATATCTTACCTTTGCGCCAAATTCAGTGGCAGTCATGAGTAAAAAAGATATTGAGCTGGACAATGAGCTGGACGACAGCGGAGAAGGCTCGGAGGAACTATATGAGCGCATGAATCTGGTGGTAGACCGGGGTCAGGAGCCCATGCGGCTGGACAAGTTCCTCGTACAACGAATTGAGAACGCTTCCCGCAATAAAGTACAGCAGGCTATCGAAAGCGGCCGTGTACTCATCAATGGCAAACAGGTCCAATCCAACCACAAGATCAAGCCCGGAGAAGAGATCATTGTATACTCCGACAGAGAAGTACAGGGCGAAGATATAGTACCGGAAAAGATGCCATTGAATATCGAGTACGAAGACGACGATATCCTGATCATTAACAAACCGGTGGGCCTGGTAGTTCACCCGGCCAGTGGCAACCCCCGCGGTACCCTTATCAATGGTGTAGCCTGGTATTTGTTGCAACAGAACAGTGAACTCAATGCAGAAGTGTTACCCCGTTTCGGATTAGTACACCGCATCGATAAGAACACCAGCGGCCTGATGGTATTGGCCAAAACAGAAAAAGCAGTAGCCAGCCTGGCCAAAGAGTTTTTCAACCACACCATACATCGCCAGTATGTAGCATTAGTATGGGGCGATGTGGCAGAAGACAGCGGAACTGTAAATGCTCATATTGGACGCCACCAACGCTTCCGCAAGATATTTGATGCCTATCCTGATGGCGAACACGGTAAAGAAGCCATTACCCACTACAAAGTACTCGAACGTTTTGGTTACGTAACGATGGTACAGTGTGAACTGGAAACAGGACGCACCCACCAGATACGCGTACACATGAAACATATCGGTCATCCCCTGTTCAATGATGAAGTATATGGCGGCGACAGGATTGTAAAAGGTACCGTGTTCAGCAAATACAAACAATTTGTAGACAACTGCTTCGCCCTCTGTCCCCGGCATGCCTTGCATGCCAAAACACTTGGCTTTAAACACCCCCGCACACGTCAGGATGTGGTCTTCAACAGCGAGATACCCAATGATATGCAGCAGGTGATCGACAAGTGGCGCAACTATGTGCAAGTGAAGAATATTATTCTGTAGCTATTGTCACCCTGAGCCTGTCGAAGGGTACTCAAAGGGAGGGTCGCCCTCCAAAGCTTGCCCCGCTTGGCGGTCGGCAGCTCATCCTGATCTAAAGGAGCTTAAATCAATATTAAAGCAAAGAGGAGACATTTTTCAAAAGTGTCTCCTCTTTGCTTATAAATACTTTATTCTTTATCTGGTAAAATCAAACAAAGTAGCCGTAAACACCGCCTTCTCACGCTTTTTCAACACCACACCCCAGGTACCATTATAACGCAGCACCTTGGGCACCAGCAGGTCTTCAAACTTCGTCATCTCCGCTTCCATGTTCACATCAAAACTATATACACCGGCATTATAACTCAGGTCATAATTACGCGCCACGATATCCCAGTTTTCTACATTGAACCAGGTGGTCATCTCATTGATCACGATCTTGTCTTTCTCCCCCCTGGTAAGATCACTACGAGGCGTGAGCTTGAAAATATAACACATCTGCCCGTTGAAAGTATTCATGTCGATGATGTAATCATACAACTTACCCACCTCTTCGTCAAACACGGCGATCTTGTTTCCAATGAAAGGTATGCCAGGTATCTTTTTACCGGGATTGAAGAACAACATCTTCAGTTGCTCCTTGTGCTTTTCAATACCACTTTTGTTCCTGGTGCTGAACTCATTCCCTTTTACGATGTTCGTTTCTCCACAGATAGTATCCCGTGCAAAGAACAAACCCGCATACAAATTGGCAGTATAATAATTGAAGTTGCGGTTCTTGTCGTACATATCTCCGGTAGCAATCTCTTCCAGCACTTTCATCCACCGGCAGCTGTCTTTTACCACCTGTTGCGTACGGCTGTTCAGCGTTGCTTTCACCTTGCCATCCTTCTCCTGCATGCGGATATCATTGAGCGCTTTGTAGCCCAATACCTTCAGGTTGCGGAAAGCCTTGTAAAAAGTAGTATCCTCTTTTACACGATCGATAAAGGCGGGAACATTGAGGTTGCTGCGTACCACCACCTCTTTTAAGGTGACCACTTTGTTATTTACCTTAACCGATGAATCCTTTTGGGCATAGGAGGCATAACTAAAAAAAAGTACCAATATAAAAGCCAACGCCTTCATACCTGTAATATAGTTATTCCACGTAAGAGATGTAGTTGCTGTGTTGATTATTAAGCCGCTTTTAAGAATTGTTACCAAACTGTTATTTAGGGAACGACATTTTATAGTCCACTTTTATCTTCCCCTTCGTAATATCATCCAGTTTCCCTTTCAGCAGCTTACGTTTCAGCGGTTTGAGGTAGTCGATAAACAACTTGCCCTCGATATGATCATATTCATGCAGTATAACGCGGGCGGTTATACCATTGAAAGTTTTAGTTTGTGGCACAAATTGCTCATCCACATATTCAAGCGTAACCTCTTCATGACGGGTAACATCTTCCCGTATTTTGGGAATGCTGAGGCATCCTTCATTATAAGCCCATTCCTTGCCATTGAGCGCTTTCACATGAGCATTGATAAATACCTGCTTGATACCCGGCTCATCGGGATACTTGCCTTTTTCATCCTCGTCCTGGTTCTCGAAGATTTGGGAACTGTCTACCACAAAAAGACGGATATCGCGGTTGATTTGCGGAGCTGCCAACCCTACCCCATTACTGGCATACATGGTTTCCCACATATCTTCAATCAGTTTGGAAAGACCGGGATACTCCGGTGTAATATCCTTGCTTACAACACGTAATACAGGTGCTCCGTAAGCTACGATGGAAAGGATCATGCTTGTATACTTAAATGCTTGATTATACGATTGTTAAATTATAATTGCAACGGCAAATATACGCCAAAAAAGCCACTTGACAGCAGAGAAAGCGCATCTCACACTTTCGGACTTCCGGCCTTTCCGACTTCCAGACTTCTTAACCCATTCTTTGCAGATACTCCTGCAGCATGATGGTGGCGGCAATTTCATCCACAAGCGCCTTGTTTTGCCGCTGCTTCTTTTTCAGCCCCATCTCGATCATCGCCTGAGACGCCATCTTGGAAGTATAACGTTCATCCACCATTTTAAGCGGCATGGCGGGAAACTCTTTCTTTATCCTTTCAACGATCTTCTTTACCAGCGGAGTAGCATGCGTATCGGAATCGTCCCAGTTCTTGGGCTCGCCAATAATGATAAGCTCAACTGTCTCTTTGGAGAAATAGTCCTTTAAAAAAGCGATCAGTTTAGGAGACTCGATCGTAGTAAGTCCCGATGCAATGATCTGCAACGGATCAGTGACTGCTATACCGGTCCTTTTGAGGCCATAATCTATGGAGAGGATGCGCGCCATGAAAATAAAGTGTGGCTGATTAATGATTTAAAAATATGAGCACATCGGCAATTACAAATACGGCAAATACCACACTGGCAATACCATTGGCCGTCATAAATGCCAGGTTCACCCGGCGCAGGTCGTTGGGCTTTACGATAGAATGCTGGTAAACAAGCATACCAACAAAAACAGCAATACCAATCCAGTACAACCAGTGGAATCTACCGTAAATACCGGCTGCAATAACACAAGCGGCGCTTAGTACATGCAGCACCTCCGATACCCTTAACGCTTTAGCCTTACCCAGCCAGGCAGGTATGGAATGCAGCTTGTGCGACTTGTCGAATTCCTCATCCTGCAACGCATAGATAATATCGAAGCCACTTACCCAAAAGATTACAGCCAGCGAAAAGAGTATGGGCAACAGAGCAAATTGCCCGGTCACTGCCAGGAAAGCACCTATAGGAGCCAGTGACAACCCTACCCCCAGCACAAGATGACACAGTGGCGTAAAGCGCTTGGTATAACTATAGAAAAGGACCACAAATAAAGCTACAGGAGAGAGGAAGAAACAAAGCCGGTTGATAAACCAGGCACAGACCATAAACAGGATACTACTAACGATCGTAAAGAGCAATACACGATCGGCCTTCAGAATGCCTGCCGGAATTTCCCGGATAGCGGTACGTGGGTTCCTGGCATCAAACTGCCTGTCGAGGTAACGGTTGAAAGCCATAGCCGCGCTACGGGCGAAAATCATACACAGAATAACAAGAGCCAGTTTCACCAGTAGCACCTTTCTCACTGCTACAGCAGGCTGTTCAGCCCACCCGATAGTGATATTCAGGTTCCATTGCTCTGTTGCAAACAAAGCCGAAGAAGAATAAGTTACCCCCAGAAAAAAACCAATCAGCGCAAACGGCATCGCGAAAATGGTATGGGAAAATTTGATAAGAGAGAGATAGTTCTTTATTGTAGACATTGCAAATGTTTCACGATTGAATGTTCAGCTTTGTACGGACCAGTTCCCACAACACGATCCCGGCGGCTACCGAGATATTCAGCGAATGCTTCATGCCCAATTGGGGAATTTCTATACAACCATCACAGGCCTTGATAACCTCCGCCTCCACACCACTCACTTCGTTCCCAAATACAACAGCCAGCGGTCCTCGTTGGTTGGTATCAAAGCCATTTAAGAGCACGCTATTTTCCACCTGCTCTATCGCCCAAAGCTGGTACCCGGCAGCCCGCAATTCCTGCACAGCTTCCAGGGTGGTATTGAAGTACTTCCAGTTTACGGTTTCAGTAGCTCCAAGAGCTGTTTTATGAATATCCCGGTGTGGCGGCTGTGGGGTATAACCACACAGGTAAATCCCCTGTAACAGGAAAGCATCTGCCGTGCGAAAAACACTGCCCACATTGTGCATGCTGCGGATATTGTCCAGCACCACTACAATAGGTATTTTATCCGATCCCCTGAACTCATCTACGGATTTACGGTTCAGCTCGTCCATGCTCAGTTTGCGCATCCCGCAAAGGTAAGGAAGAGAACGTGAGAAGTGAAAGGTGAGACGTGAAACATGCCCCTTTCACAGCCTGCCCGACTCGTCGAGGTCTCTTGTCTCACGTTTCACGTCTGACGTCTCACGTTTTCACTATTTTTGCCCCTTCTTTTTGAAAACAAGCAAGCAACATATAATGAAACCAACGACAGTAATTTTCGACATGGACGGCCTGCTCATCGATTCCGAACCATTATGGGAAGAGGCCGGTAAAGAAACACTCGCACAATTTGGTGTAACACTGACTGATGAACAATACCATTACAGCACCGGGCTACGTACAAAAGAATGGGTGGACTGGTGGTTTACCTGGTTCAATATCGACAAAAAACATGCACTGACGGCCGAGCTGACCATCGTTCAAAAAGCTATTGACAAGATAGGAGCACGCGGTGTTGCCTTGCCAGGAGTAGAGCAAACCTTTCAGTTCTTCCGGGAACGCGGATTTAAGATAGGATTGGCCACCTCCTCCCCCCTTGAATTGGTGAAAGTAGTAGCAGAGAAGTTGCAGATCAATGATTACCTGCAGGCCATTGCTTCAGCAGAAGAATTGAAATACGGCAAGCCACATCCGCAGGTTTACCTCGACTGCGCACAGGCACTGGAAGTATCACCACTGGAATGCGTTTGTTTTGAAGATTCTTTCAATGGAATGATCGCTGTGAAAGCTGCCCGTATGAAGTGTATTGTAATACCTGCACCACACCACCAGCAGCAAACCCGCTGGGATGCGGCAGATAAAAAATTATCCTCCCTGCTTGAGCTAAATGAACAAGTACTGGATGCGCTATAACAACGAATAAGCTGACCTGCTACGTGCTGCAATGAAAGAAACATATCAGCATCCTGTCTC
>JAGIBF010000106.1 GCA_017744515.1 Niastella sp. | reverse complement strand
ATATATACGTGATCGATCAGGAAGCATCTCATGATGTTATATTGAAAGTTACACCGGCTGGAGTCGTTACGCCATTCGCAGGAACTGGCGGCGCGTTTGGGCGATTGGTAGGCATCGGGCTCGACCGTAGCAGGAATTGTATATATGTGGCAGATGCTACAATACATCGTGTATTGAAGATTGATATAACTACGCCGTCAACAATAACCACATTGGCTGGCAGCGGAATAGCTGGGAACACAAACGGCACAGGCACAGCCGCCAGTTTTAATTTTGGCAGCCAGCGCGCTTACCTGCCTGGCGATAACGACAAAGGACAGGGGTTGACATTGGATGCAGCAGGCAATATTTACGTAGGAGAGATTTATGGGACAACTCCAATCGCCTCACAGATCAGGAAGATTACACCAGAAGGTGTCGTTACAACCTTACCCGGAAGCCAGACCAACCCCATGGGAGATTCGGAAGTACTGATACCTGCCGGTCTGGCGCTTGTTGGCACAGACATATATTATGTAAGCGGCTATTCCGGCGTATTCCAGGGCATCACCCGTATTACCAGTGCCGGCACCCGTTCAGTTACCGCTGGCCGGGTACATGCCGAAAGCTTGAATGATGGCACCGGCTCCGCTGCAGAATTCTCTTATCCCAAAGCCATTGCCGCTACCAATACCTTTTTATACATAGCTGATGGCTCCAATGGAGCGTTAAGACGTAGTAGCTTATCCGGTCAGGTCATTACATTGGCAGGCGTAGGACATCGCAATACCAATTCTCAATGCGGCGGCAGTTGCCCGCCCGGTGGATTGTTACCCCTTGAAGGATCATTCCCGATGCCGGTTGCCTTATCGTTGGTAGGGCCAGATTATTTTGAAGAAGCTGCCCGCGCAATACGGATGGACATTGTGAGTGGAGTGGCTGCACAAAACGATGGACTGATCTACGTATCAGATGCGGGGTACAGATGCATCTGGAAGATAACTCTCAATTAGTAATTACCTGATCTGTCCGTTGCCGCGGATCACCCATTTTTCGGTGACCAGCTTTTCCAGTGCAAATGGTCCACGGGCATGCAGCTTCTGCGTGGAGATGCCGATCTCTGCGCCCAGGCCAAATTCTTCCCCATCCGTAAAGCGGGTAGAAGCATTCGTATATACAGCAGCAGCATCCACCTCGCGGATAAAACGTTCACACGCCTTTTTATCTTCCGAAATGATGGCTTCAGAGTGCTTGGTAGAGTAGGAGGCAATATGTGCCAATGCCTCATCCATACCCTCCACCACCTTGATAGCACACTGCAGGCTCAGGAATTCCCGTCCGAAGTCCGCAGCAGTTGCTTTTTGTAAATGCGGATAACCCTTCAGCAAGTCATAAGCCGTTTTATCGGCAAACACTTCTACGTTATATTCCTTGAAAACAGGCTGTATCCTTTTCAGGAAAGCCTTGGCCACGCTCTTATCCACCAGCAGTGTATCGGCCGCATTACACACCGAAGGGCGGGAAACCTTCGCATTCACGGCAATGTCAACTGCCTTTTGCAGATCGGCCTTTCGTTCTATATATACATGCACCACACCGGCGCCGGTCTCGATCACAGGCACAAGACTGTTCTTGCGCACATATTGAATAAGGCTGTCAGATCCTCGGGGAATGAGCACGTCGATATATTTTGTGGCAGTAAACAACTGGTCCACCACTTCGCGGGCTGGTGGCAACAACGTCACCACATCAGGGTTTACACCATGCTCCTTCAGCACCTTCCTGATGAGTTGAACACCCGCTTCATTGGTATGAGCCGCTTCACTGCTGCCCTTCAGTACACAGGCATTACGGCTGCGCAAACAAAGAGCCGCAATATCGAAAGTTACATTCGGCCGCGATTCATAAATAGCGCCCACCACACCCAGCGGCACACTGATCTTTTGCAATTGCAAACCGTTGGGCAATGTCCTTTTCTCCAATACCTTGCCGGTAGGGTCGGGCAGCTTGGCTACCTTTTTTATGCTCGCAGCTATATTTTTTATCCGCTGCGCCGTTAGCAGCAGCCGGTCATTACGCGGGTTGTCGGGGTCTTGCTTTGCAAGGTCTTTGGCATTCGCTTTCAACAGTGCTTTGGATTGCGCCACCAGTTCATCACTCAATGCCCGCAACAGTTGTTGCGATTGTTGAGCGCTCAAAGCCTGCAGGCTGGTAGCGGCCTTATGCGTTTTTATCAGGAGAGGTAATACAGCTTTCATGAATTGCAAACATTAGAATAAAACAATATCATCGGCATGCGCCGCGATCACATTCTTCACAGTAAGCTGAGCGTTGATAGCTTTGGCATCGGCCTTTGTTTTAGCTACACCCAGAATAGTCCCTTCTTCATCTACGAGTTGCACTACCTCACCAATGGCAAACTTACCCGTTACACTGGTAATGCCCACCGTTAGCAGGCTCTTCCGGCTTTGCAGCGCTTTGGCTGCTCCTTTGTCAACATAAATGGTCCCGAGCGTCACAGAGCCGCTGGCCAGCCATTTTTGCCTTGCCCGCAGCGTAGAAGCCTGCGGCACGAAGTGAGAACCATTACGTCCTTCCAGCGCTGCAGTGATGGGCTGATCACCCTTCAACCCGCAGATCACTACCTGAATGCCGAGCGATGTAGCGAGCCGCGTAAAAGTCAGCTTGGAGATCATGCCGCCAAGACCAAGGCCGCTTTTTTCTGTACTCACATACTTCATCACCTGCGCCACCTTGTCAATCCGCGGGATCACCTGCTTTTGATCATCCAGCAGGCCACCGGCCGAAGTACAAAGAATAAGCGATGAAGCATCGAAACCTATTGCGATCAGGGTAGCCAGTTCATCATTATCGGAAAACTTGATCTCTACATTACTCACCAGGTCATTCTCATTCACCACCGGCAAAATGCCATTCTCCCAAAAAGTGGTAAACGTTTCCTTGAGTTGAAGGAATTGCTTCCGGTTGGAGAAATGTACCCGCTCACAAAGCGCCTGTGCCACAGGAATACCATGAGGCTTGAAATACTGGGCATATAGTTGAATAAGAATAGGATTACCTACCGCTGCAGCTGCTTTTCGTTCAGACAGCGTACCCTTGTAATCCTGCAGGAATTTTTTGCCACTGCCTACCGCCCCACTCGACACCAGCACCAACCGGTACTTTGCACTCAAAGCAGCTATCTCGGCAGCCACTTTTTTGATGATGCCCGTATCGATATTCCCTTCCTGGTTACTGATCACAGCAGTGCCTAACTTGACGACTAAAACTTTCCGCGACATTTCTACTTCTTTAATAGAGTAATGGAGCGTAAAAATAATGAATAACCGGCTAATGAGAACCCCTTAATTGAGCCAACAGGAATATACAGCTTACTAAATTGCCAATACATGATAGGATTGATATGGAATAGATACATATCTTCAGTGACATTGAGTGCCGTTGTGCATCGTTGGTACTCGATTTCTCCAAGTGATTTGCTGCTAAAACGCCTGCCCGGGCGTGTTAAGGCCCACCTGTAATTGTTTACGGTCGCTTGTCCTATTTATATTTTCTATCCAATTAAATGAAGAAAAATGCAAATCAAAACCAATGCACACCATTATGCTATGCTGCTTTTGTTCCTGAGCGTAGCCACTTTATCCTGTAAAAAGCAAGACATTCAGCATCCCATCACAGAAGAAAAACCAGGCGCTACGCCAAATGAGGTAGGCCTGAATGCCATCAACAGTACCTTTTCAGAAAACTGGGACAGCTATGCACACGGTAGCCAGTACACCAGCGGGCAGGCAGCTGCCGATTTTGGCAACATCAGCGGCTGGAATGCAGGCCGTTCCATGATCTCCAATGGAAGCCTCCGGGTGACGTTAGAACCCAATGCATTATCAGGAGCTGGCGGCATTGTCAGCAACATCGACGTGTCCGACGGTTCTGCCTATGAGCTCGATTTTACCATCCGCTTCCATAGCCAGTTCGATTGGAGCCGCGGAGGAAAAGTAGGTTTTGGTTTTGCAATCGGAGAAGGCAATGCCGGTGGCGATCCTGCCTGGGATGGCAACGGCGGCACCCTGCGCCTGATGTGGTACAACAACAATGGCCGCATTTATTTCCATCCCTATGTTTACCACAGGGACCAGGCCGGTCAGTACGGCGATAATTTCGGAAAGTCGTACCCGTCATCAGGCAGCCTCGTCAAGGGACAAACCTACCAGGTACACATGTACATCAAGAGCAACACCGGCAGCAGCACCAATGGCCGCGCGCAGATATTGATCGATGGAAATACACTGCTCGACATTCCCATCCGTTGGACAACCAACGATGCGCAACGCTTGATCAAGCAGGTTACCTTCCACACCTTCCGTGGCGGCAGCCAGGATTACTGGAAGTCATCCACTGTAGGTTATATCTATTACGATAACCTGTCCGTTCACAAGATCAGTTAACAAGATTTCAACCAGCTAACAAAAACCAATTGCATTGAATAAAACCGCAGGCGGTAAAAACTACCACTGCTAAATAGGACAAGCCCCTAAAACACAAACCCCGGATAACCTGACAACAGGCCATTCCGGGGTTTCGGTTTTATATAAGATGTCACCTTGAATATACTTGTCACCCTGAGCCTGTCGAAGGGTCTCAAAGGGTGGGTCGCCCTCACTGTCAGGCTGAGCTTGTCGAAGCCTACTACAAGGTCTAAAGGAACCTGTCGAAACCTTGATTAATTATCTCTTCAAAGGTCCCTTCTTCATTTTCCCCAGCCACAACAAAGCATCGAGAAGAAACTTGCTTTGCGTTTCATTATCAAAAGTCAGGGAAAGTTCCTTATTCGTTTTATGTTCGTAGTCGATATCATTATGGCCCATGTTCATGTACAGCATCTTGAACCTGGTATTGGTCCAGGCCACAGGATAATAGCCACTATGCCATATCTCATGTTGTTTGGGGCCAGTGCCCAGCGGAAAACTGGTAGAATCGATCGACAGCAGGATTTTGATATCCGGATTCTTGCGCAGGTCATGCTCCCAGCGATACCATTCATTAGGGGCCGATTTGAAAGTCACCGGCAGGTTCCTGGTGAATGGATATTGCTTGTCCTCTACACGCAGCACAGCCGAAGTCGGCCGCCAGGTATTACTCTTGTATTGACCGGCTCCTATAAACTGGTTATGATACCAGTCCCAGTTTTGCGGAAAAGCAGAAGGTGTAAGCGCAAAAGCAGCAAAGTGAAAACCGATCCACGCGCCCCCCTTTTCCATGTACTCCTGAAAAGCAGCCCGGTGAGCCGGAGAGTCGGGCCGGGTATCGAGGAACAGCACCACCTGGTATTGCGACAGGTAAGAAGCGTTCATATTACTCCAGTTGTTGGTCGAATCATAGGCAAAATGATGCTCCGCGGCCACCTTGGCCAGCCATTTATTAGCCTCGTGCACATAACTGATGTGCGCCTGGTCATTGCGGGCGGTGTAAAAACCAACAACCTTAAATAGGGGAGAGGTACTTTGGGCGTTCAGGTTCAATAAAACAGTAAAACTAAGAATACAGCAAAGCAATGATTTAGGGAGATTCGTCTTCATGAATTAAAAGAAAGGTTTCGGACAAGATAAGGAATTTGAACCTCATTCCACACCCAAAGTCCTACCTTTTACCTTGTCAACTTTTCAACCTGTCAACCACTCAGGCAAACACATCCAGCTTCTTATCCTTATTCAATACCTCCATATAATGAGGATTCGTCATAATACCCAGAATATTACCAAAAGGATCGATAACAGAAGCGGTGATGAATCCGGCGCCACGGGGAGTAATAGGAAGATGATCCTGTGCGCCCATACTTTTCAGCCTTTCAAGCGTTCCTTCAAGATCATCGACATGCCAGTAAAGGATAGCGCCGCCTGGTTGGACAGAGCCACCACCTCCGGGCAAAAACTTACTATTAACAATGCCAAACTCATGCTGATAATCGCCAATGCGCCATTCCAGGTAAGCCGGGTCGCCATCTTCGGGACGTTGGAAATAAGGTTCAACACCAAATAACGCTGTATACCATTGTTTAGCAGCTTGCATGTCATCAGCAAAGAAGCTCACAGTGGCAAAACCATGGAAAGTTTGTTTTGTAGCCATTTTATTATCGTTTTAAGTGATGCTACAAACCTAATACCACCTACTGACAGCCCTATGTCAGCAGCAGAAAAGAAATTAATAAATAGCTATGTTGGAGATTACAGGACAGGCTTTGGCGTCAGTGATAGTCACCCTGATCTGATTGGTTTTTATGGGGTTGAACTTCAAAATGCGTTTATAGCCGATAGTGGTAGCCTCGGCCACTTTATACCAGGCCCCATCCTGCCAGGCTTCTACCGTGAAAGCTTTTACCCGCTGCCCCAGTTTGATGTATTCCTGCAATACAACATATTGAACAGTTGAATAGGCAGGAAGCGTGACCGTGAAGCTGCCGGTAGTTTTATCATCATCGGTTGCCCAATAAGTTTCCTTATTGCCATCAGTCAGGTTGCGGGCAGCAAAAGCCGCTTGCTTACCCCTGTAACTATCAGCCTGTACAGCAGCCTTGAGCGCGAGGTTTTTACCGAATTCTTTTTTCAGTATAGCAGAGAAACCCTGCAAAGACTTTACATCGATCTCATGAAACAAACCACGACGATCAGGAGGGATGTTCAATAATAACGTAGATCCGCGG
Organism: Niastella sp.; assembly: GCA_017744515.1. GTDB lineage: Bacteria > Bacteroidota > Bacteroidia > Chitinophagales > Chitinophagaceae > Paraflavitalea. The sequence goes on along the minus strand of JAGIBF010000106.1, from coordinate 16,980 downwards.
CCTACAGAAGTAAGATAAATATTGAATAACTGCTCCGGCGTTTTCACCTGGCTATCTTCCTTGGTATGATAGAACCAGCCCGGCCTGATAGACACATCCACTTCAGCAGGTACCCATTGCTGGCCATCGGCAGAACCGGTGTTCAGTAGTTGTTCAATATTAGGCTTTCCTGCATACAAAGTATCGGTAGAAATAGTGTTCCAGTTGGTTTCTCCGGCCACGCCGCGCTCATTGCCAACCCACCGCACGCCCGGCCCCGCATCACTAAAGAAAATAACATTGGGCTGCATGCTGCGCACCAGGTCCAACGTAGTAGGCCAGTCATAATAAGTAGCCCCGTTAATTCTTCTCTTTTCCCGGGCACCACCATAATAACCATCGCCACCATTAGCCCCGTCAAACCACATTTCAAACACGGGGCCATAGTGTGTAAACAGTTCCTTCAACTGATTACGATAATAAGTAAGATAAGCAGGCGTACCATAATCAGCACGGTTCCTGTCCCAGGGAGAAAGATATACACCGAATTTTAATCCATATTGCTTACAGGCATCACTGGCCTCCTTCACAATATCACCCTTCCCATTTTTATAAGGACTATGCTTGATAGAATGCTCCGTATACTGACTGGGCCACAGGCAAAAACCATCATGATGCTTGCACGTAAGGATCATGGTTTTGAAACCAGCTTCCTTTAAGGTCCTGGCCCATTGCTTCGCATCCGTTTGCGTAGGGTTGAAGATAGCAGGCTGTTCATCACCATAACCCCATTCAAGGTCAGTAAAAGTGTTAGTGGTAAAATGTACAAACGCATTCATCTCCATTTCATGCCAGGCCAGTTGTGCAGGCGTAGGCACTGGCAACACCGGGGCAGGCGCAGCTACTTTGGAAGATTGCGCCAACACACCCACAGGAATTAACACACAAGCAATATAAAATAGGCGGAACTTAAACGACGACAACATCGGCAGTAACAATTAAGAATGAAAAAGTAGAAACAACACAGACAAGGTCGTTCAACAGACATATTCCCCTAAAGCCACACAAGAATAATCAGCACAGTTTATTCGATGCCCTTTACCCGCATACGCAAGGTGTACACAGCCGTAGAAGCAGTAATAAATAAGATATCCCTGTTCTTGCCGCCAAAACAAAGATTGGCAGTCCACTTTTCAGGAATAGGAATGTGCGTGATCTTTTGCCCTTGTGCATTATACACGGTTACACCATTGCCCGCTGCATATAGATTCCCTTCCCGGTCCAGCGTAATGCCATCAGCCGTTTGAGAAGCAAAAAGTTCACGGTTGGTTAGTGTGGCATCCTTATTCACCTGGTATTTATAGATCTTGCCGGCGCCAATATCCGCCACATAAAGCGTTTTGCCATCCTTGCTGCCTACGATCCCATTAGGACGGTTAAAGTCTCCGGCAACCACAACAGGCTCCTTCTTGCCCGGCGCCAGGTAATACACCTGCTGCTTGTCCAGCTCGCCCACCTTGCGTGTCCAGTAGTCACGTTGATAATAAGGATCAGTGAAATAAATACCACCCTTGCGGTCGAGCCACAGATCATTGGGGCCATTCATCTTCTTACCCTCGAAATTATTCATCAAGACCGTTACGGCTTTAGACGGCTTGATAGACCATAACTCATTCTCCGCATCCGCACAGGCAATGATGTTTCCCTTCTTGTCGATATAAAGGCCATTAGATCGGCCCGTTTTATCGAGAAACAACGACAGCTTTCCCTCAATGTCATACTTCCATATCTTATCATTCGGCTGATCTGTAAAATAGATATTACCCTTTTTATCCACTGCCGGACCTTCCGTAAAACTGAATTGCCTGGACACCAGTTCCGGCTTGGCATTTTCATATACCGGCGACAACGTGTCTCCAACCGGCGAAGCGATGGCTTTTTCTGTAGCGCTGCAAACAATAGCAGCTACAGCACAGCTAATATACAGACGGGAGAAAAAGGAGCGGTGTTGGATCATATGGTGCATTTAAGGCTACAATGCTAACGATTTCAGGCGATTTAGAATAACTAACTTATTGCAAATTTGTTTTAATTACAAACAATTACTTGTTTTAATATAAAACCGTGTATCTTTGTGCTGTTATGAGATCTAAACTAACACAACAACTGATTGGCCAACGCCTTTCAGCACTCAGGAAATTAAAAGGATTATCCCAGGAAGAACTGGCCAAAAGAGTACAGATATCGCGGCCCTCTCTGGCGCAAATTGAATTGGGAAATAGGAGTGTAGACGTGCTGGAGTTGCAAAAGTTTGCCGAAGTACTTGGGTTCTCGCTGGATGATTTTGTGTCAAAAGATTTCTCTACAACAGAACAAGCTGAACAAACTATGGAAACCGGAGTTCAACAACTTAAAATGCGTATCGCTGTCCCCGCCTTGCAGGTGGATAAATTCAGGCAGGTACTCCTGTATATCCTTGAGCGATGCGCCGGAAAGCCCAATGTTGGCGAAACCGTATTGTACAAGCTGCTTTATTTCTCTGATTTTAATTACTATGAGCTTTATGAGGAGCACCTTACCGGGGCTCGCTATCGCAAATTGCCTTATGGCCCCGTACCCCAAAAGTTGGATGCGATCGTTGCTCAGATGGTCGATAATAAACAACTACAGCGCATCAAAACCGATTATCACGGTTACCCTCAAACCCGTTATATTCCCCTGGAAAAGCCAGACCTTACCTTACTGAAAGCCAGCGAAAAAGAAGTGATCGATAACGTCATCACCCAATTCTCCGATTGGTCTGCTGCATCGATCAGCGCATGGTCACACAAAGATATGCCTTGGCTTGCCTCCAAAGAAGGTGAAGACATCGACTACGAACTGGCTTTTTACCGCGAAACACCTTTTTCAGTAAGGAATTATGGTAACGAAACAGAGGAGCCATGAATTTCGATGAGCTGCCGGAATACAAGAAAGACCTGAAATCGCTGCTTAAGAAATACCGTACATTGAATGAGGATATGGAGGTGGTAAAGAAAGTGCTTGCAGTTTCTCCGGATGAGCGACCGCCTTTCAGCTTCCGCATTAACGACCTCGGTATTGAAACCTGCATCATCAAAGTAAAAAAGATCGCCTGCCGGTCATTAAAAGGAAAAGGAGTCAACTCCGGGCTTCGACTAATCTATGCCTTATTTAAAGAGGAGCAGAAGATTATATTCATAGAGCTATACCATAAAGGAGAAAAAGAATGCGAGGACAGGCAACGTGTTCTGAAACACTTTAAATAATAGTTGACTGTCAGCCTGAGCTTGTCGAAGGCTACCCGTACAAAGGCATTTTCAAATCATCAAATTAACCAGCCGCTCATAATCCTCCGGCGTATCGATATCGAAGCTCCCCTGTGGAAAGGGCACAGTAGCCACATCTTCCGGATATTGTTGCAAAAGCCGCTTGGCCCCCTGTTGTCCGTTCAACCCTTGCAGCGTAGGGAAGTATTGCTTGTCAAACAACACAGGCGTACCAACAGTGTTATCATAACTGCAACCAACAATCCCTTTTCCGGAACTGATGTTGGTATCAATCAGCTGTTGCAGCAATCCGGCAGAAATAAAAGGTTGGTCACACACCACAATGATGAGCTGTTCAGGTGAGAGTCCAGCTTGTAATATACCCGTTACCCCTGCGGCAACAGAAGTGCCCATGCCTTCCTGCCATTGTAGGTTGGGAATGAGTTGCACAGGAGCCTGCTGTAATGCGATGGCAATCCTGTCAGTATGTTCGCCAGTCACTACAAAGGCGGGAATACTGATCTTGGCAGCAGCCAACACGGCATGCTGCAATAAAGTCTCACCCTGCCAGGTGAGGAACATTTTAGGCTGCCCCATGCGCGAAGACGCGCCCGCCGCCAGCAGCAGCACAGCAGTGGTCATATACCCGATGGATTGTTGTTGGCAAATTGTTCAGTAACCGCACAGGTAACCGTGTCGGCAGTAGGGTGGCCAGCTTTTGGATGCTGCTGCAGGTACTGCTCATGCTGATGAATAGAACCCTGTTTATCACGTAGCGAATTACCTACCCTGGCAGAAAGCACCATTTTGATCTCCGCCATCACAGATAAAGCGATCTCTTCAGCAGTCTCAGCGCCGATGTCGAGCCCGGTAGGCCCATAAATATTACGACGCATATCATCAGTAATGGTCATGGTATTTTCTGCTGATAACTCATTAAGCATCCGTTCCAGTTTCCTGCCCGGCCCCAACACGCCTATGTAAGCATGCGGTTGGCCAAGTAGTAAATGCAGGATGGCCTTGTCATAATTGTAGTTGTGCGTCATGAGCACAAAAGCCGTTTGAGCACCAGGCTTTATTTGCTCCAGCGCAGCTTCAGGCTTGCCGGTGATAATAGAACGTACATCGGGAAACCGTTGCCGGTTGGCATGCCCCGGCCTGCCGTCCAATACGGTAGTATGCCACCCAAGCGTGTTGGCAATCTTTACCAGGGGAAAGGCATCATTGCCTGCACCTACTATGATGAGCGTTACGGGAGGTCTTACCAGTTCAATCAACCCATTCACCACATGGTCACCAAGCGAATATTCCCGCAGGATAGAAGTTTGCGTAGCAAATACTTCCTGTATATCCCTGCCAACAACATACTCCCATTCGGGAGTGATCAGTTTGCCATACACAGCATCCTGCGTTTGCAGCAGGCAGGTGCCGGGTTGAATACCGTCATAAGTAAAAAGCGAGAAGAGCGTTACAACCACCGTTTCCTTTCCGGTCGACATGGCTTTTTCCAACAAGGCAACAGGGTGGGTAGTGGCGGCAGGGTCGATGGGCTCAAAGAGAATATGCACGATGCCATTACAGCCTAACTGAACGCCAAATTGAATATCATCTTCGTCGGTAGTATCGTACGTAACCAGTTTGTTCTGTTGCTGCGCGATCGCCAGTAATGCTTTCCGGAGCGCATCACCCTCAAGGCAGCCACCACTGATGGCGCCGGTGAGTTCTCCATCTTCCGTTACCAGCATGCGGGCGCCGGGCCGGCGGTAAGAAGACCCCTCCACATGCACCACGGTAGCCAGCGCAGTTCTTTTACCGGCTTCCTGCGCCTTTTTAAAAGATTGTATGATATCCTCGATCTCTTTCATAACCAATGGTAAATTACAAAAAACAACCCTAACGATGCATCAACTGCTGCAACTCTTCCAGCAGCGGCAACTGGCGTTCGTTGATCTTTGCTTTCGCCGCTTCAAAGGTAAACCAGGCAGCCTCCACTATTTCAGGGTAACTTTTCATCTTGCCCGATTTAGGCGGCCATTCCAGTTCAAAAGTATTGCTGACGATAGATGTTACCTCTAAATCACTTTCTAAAGCCCAGCAGTGAACAATTTTACCGCTCTTTTGTTTAATGGGCGTTAGCTCGATGAAATCGCCTTCTGGTCTAAAGCCCGTTTCCTCTTCCATCTCCCGGATAGCCGCGTGCAGCGGCGTTTCCTCTTCTGTAAATTCTCCTTTAGGAATACTCCATTTCCCTGCATCCTTCTTCAGTGAGAAGAAAGGGCCGCCGGGAAAAACAAGCAATACCTCCGTAGCCTTGTGGATTTTCCTGTACAGCAGAATACCTGCACTTTGCTTCGCCATACCCTAAAGTTAAAAATTTACAAAGCAACAGAAAGCATGATACTTTTTCCCTAACTTTAGTGTTCCCACTCACCAAAGAAAAGGAGGTATTCATGAAATCTACAGATCATTCATGGACACTCCAGGTTGGTCTCGCCTAACCGGAGTACGATCCATCAAAATATCTGCTGACCAAGGGGTCAGGAAAGCCATCCCGCAAATTGCCGGATGGCTTTTTAATTTTCACGGCAGCTTCGCCACCAATCCCTCCGGCAACAGCCGCAGGATATTGTAAATGATCTTCCACTTAAAACCAGGAACAATAGTAAAACGTTTGGGAGGATTTACAATTACACGCGCAATGAAGATAGGTTCGAGTAGCAACGATTCCGGCAGCGATAAATGAGCCGTCAGCTTACTGCGGATATAACCCGCCACAATAGCATTCACTCTTACTTTTCGGGCAGCTAAGTGTTGCCGCAAACCGGCAAGGTAAGTAGTAAATGCAGCCTTGGTACTGCCATAAATAAAATTACTTTTCCGGCCACGCACACCCGAAAGCGAGCTTAAGCCAACGATCCTTTCGAGGTTGTTGTTGGAGGCATCAGTAGCGATGATGTTCAATATGGAAACAGCCCCACAATACAACACATTCATCATCTGGTAAGAACCCTTCCAGTTCACCAGCGCCTCTTCATTGGTCACCTGGAAGCCGGCAGCATACACTACGATGTGTGGTTTCACAGGCAGACTATCATAGAAAGCCTGGTGGGTATCGAAAGCCACGGCATCGAAATACTGTACGGTTACTTTTTCAGGAGCACCCACCTGCTCGCGCACAAACCGGTGCAGCTCATCCGTACTGCGCGAGGCAGCAATGACGGAACATCCTTGTTCTACGTAAAGTTTGATGGCCTGTTTGGCAACGTCGGAGTTGGCGCCAAGAATTAAAACATGCTTGCCGGCTGTAGTATGCATGAGCGCAAAGATAATATTCCCCCCCAAAGCGCCTAAGCCGCCCAAAACAACACGCCAATATTCCCTGCTTCTTTCTATTTTTAACACCTGTACCAAATCCATTGTATGGCTAAAACTATTCGTTGGGGCATATTAGGTTGCGGGCACATCGCCAAAAAGTTTGCTACCGATCTCCTGTTGGTGAAAGAAGCCCGCCTGGTGGCAGTAGGTTCCCGCACCATGGCCAAAGCAAAAGCCTTTGCAGAAGCATTTCCGGTCGATCATATCCATGATAGCTACGAAGCATTGGCGGCCAACCCGGAGGTAGATGTCATTTACATCGCCACGCCCCACAGCCTGCATTATGAAGATACCCTGCTATGCCTGCAGCATGGCAAAGCAGTATTGTGCGAAAAACCATTTGCCCTCAACAGCCGGCAAACGAAAGCCATGATAGCGTTGGCCCGGGATAAAAAAATATTCCTGATGGAAGCCCTCTGGTCCAAGTTCCTCCCACAATACAGCAAGCTGCAGGCTCTGTTGCAAGCCGGCAAACTGGGCACGGTAAAGAGCGTCCTGGCAAGCTTTGGGTTCAGGCCATTACAGCCTGTATCGCCACGCCTCTACGATCCGGCATTGGGCGGAGGTTCGTTGATGGACATTGGCATTTACAACGTCTTTATGGCGATGAGCATATTGGGTAAGCCCGATACGATAGAAGCGAGTATGACCCCTGCCACTACAGGCGTCGATGAACAATGCGCAGTACTCTTCAAATATAAAAATGGCGCAATGGCACAGCTGTTCTCCACCTTTGCCACCGACCTGGCCACAGAAGTAGACATCTGCGGCACGGAAGGGCGCATCAGGCTCACGACCCGCTTCTTCGATCCCACGGCCCGCATAGAGTGGTATGCAGGCCGGCTGGATACCCGCGAAGTAATAGAAGTAGAAAAAGAAGAAGGCTTCGGCTACCAGTATGAAGCCCGGCATGTTAGCCAATGCCTGCAGCAGGGACTTACGGAAAGCCCCGTCATGCGCTTTGAAGACACCCTGCTGCTGATGGAGACCCTCGATGCCATCCGCAAAGTAGCCGGCATAGCCTATGCTGTTGATTTACAGGCGTGAGGAGACAATCGTGAAAGGTCAAACGTGAGACGTGAGACTTTATCGCGGTAAGTTGTGCGACGCGAAACCTTTCACCGCTTGCTTCTGCTTGTCGGGGTCTGACGTCTCACTTCTCACGTTTCACGTCTGGCGTTTCACGTATCTTCGCCGGATATTTCAGAAACAATATGATTAAAGTAGGAGCGTACAATACACTCAAAGTGTTGCGTACAGTAGAATTTGGCGTGTACCTCGATGATGGGGCCGATGGTATCCTGTTGCCCAAACGATTCGTACCCAAAGGCACCCGCGATGGGGATGAACTGACGGTGTTTATATACCACGATTCCGACCAGCGGCTGATTGCTACCACCCAAAAGCCATTTGGCATTGTGGGCGATATCGTGATGCTGGAAGTAGTGTCCGTTACCCCGCAGGGCGCTTTTATGAACTGGGGATTGATGAAAGATATCTTTGTGCCGAAGTCAAAACAACTGATGGGCATGCGGCCCGGTGGCAGATACCTGGTGAAGATCTACATCGACGAGCAGACAGGCCGCGTAGCAGCCACCGAAAAGCTGGAACCATTCCTCAGCAATGAGCACCTTACGGTAAAGGAGATGGACATGGTAGACCTCACCGTGTGGCGTCGCACCGATATCGGTTATGTCATGATCATCAACCACAAGCACACCGGCGTACTGCATTCCAACGAAATTTACCGCCACATTGCAGAAGGCTATTCCTTCAAAGGATACATCAAACACATTTATCCCGAAGACAACCGGATCGATGTAGTATTGGGCAAACCCGGCTATGCGCGTGTGGAAGATGAAGCCACTAAAGTGATGAGATTGCTGAAAGAAAATGATGGATACCTGCCCTACAACGACAAGTCGTCCCCCGATGATATCTACAGCTTCTTCGGTATGAGTAAAAAGACGTTCAAGATGACCACTGGCGGGTTATACAAACAGCGCAAGATCACATTTACCACAGAAGGTATAAAAGCGGCAGAATAACACCCAATGTCGTTGAATTAAGCTGTCACCCTGAGCTTGTCGAAGGGTTGCATTGATATAAAGGCTGCGGAACAACAAGTCCCGCAGCCTTTTACTTTATATCTTTTTAAATACCACAATACCATTATGCCCGCCGAAACCAAACGTGTTGCTCATAGCCACATTTACTTTCTTCTCTATTGCTTTACCACTCACGATATTTACACCAGCCGGTATAGACGGGTCAGGATCGGTGAGGTTGATGGTAGGCGGTACCATTGATCGGTTGATGCTCAGAATAGAAGCAATCGCTTCTATAGCCCCTGCAGCACCGAGCAAATGTCCGGTCATGGATTTGGTAGCACTTACAGAAACATTACTCTTATCTCCAAACAACCGGGCTACGGCTGCAGCTTCACTGATGTCACCAACAGGCGTGGAAGTAGCATGCACGTTCAGGTAGTCGACATCCCCGATATTCAACCCCGCATCTTCCAGCGCCAGCTTCATACCCATATAAGCGCCCAGGCCTTCGGGGTGGGTAGCGGTCATATGATAAGCATCGGCCGTCATGGCGGCGCCTGCTACTTCTGCATATATCTTAGCGCCCCGTTGCTTGGCATGCTCATACTCTTCCAGGATGAGCGCGCCGGCGCCTTCACCCATCACAAAGCCATCCCGGTTCACGTCGAACGGACGGGAAGCAGCAGTAGGATCGTCATTGCGGGTAGACAAAGCCTTCATAGAGCTGAACCCACCGATCGCCGATTCGGTAACAGGTGCTTCCGATCCACCGGTCACAAACACTTTCGCCTTACCCCAGCGGATATAATTGAAAGCATCCATAATAGCCGTGTTGGAAGTAGAGCACGCAGACACAGTAGCATAGTTGATGCCCATCAGGCCATACTTGATGGAGATAAGCCCCGCTGCAATATCCACGATGATCTTGGGACAAAAGAAAGGACTGAACCGGGGCACAAAACCACCGGTCGTATATTCCTTCACCTGCTCTTCAAACGTAAGCATGCCACCCTGGCCCGATCCCCAGATCACACCCGTGTCAAATGGGTTCATCTTACTGAAGTCGAGGCCGGAATCTTTGATCGCCTGGTCGGCAGCCACCAATGCGTATTGTGTAAACGGATCAGTCTTGCGGATATCTGCTTTATCCAGGAAGTCGGTAGCATTGAAGCCCTTGAGCTCGCAGGCAAACTTTGTTTTAAAAAGGGTAGGGTCGAAGCGGGTGATGCCGGCAGCGCCACTCTTGCCCTCAAATAAGTTGTTACCGAAGGTAGTAACATCATTGCCCAGGGGGGTGAGCGCTCCCAGGCCGGTTATAACGACTCTTTTCATAAGTTTGAACCACTTGTATTTTACAAGTGAGTTGCAAAAATACAAAAAACTACTGTATTTTTGCAAGTAGTAATAAAGAAGCTGCTATGCGCTCAGACTGTCCTTTAAATTTCGGGCTGGAGATCTTTGGCGATAAGTGGACCCTCCTGATCATAAGAGACCTTATGTTCTTCGGGAAGCGCTACTATGGCGAATTCCTCGAGTCCGAAGAAGGCATATCCACCAATATTTTGGCCGACAGGCTCGCCATGCTCGAAAAACAAAAGATCATAGTCAAGAAAAAGAGCAGTACCCACAAGCAGAAATATATCTATAGCTTAACACAAAAAGGCATCGACCTGCTGCCCGTCATCATCACCATCGGCCTGTGGTCCGATCAATACGCTACCAAACTCAACCCCCACAGAGATATCATCATCGGAGAAGCAAAGAAGAATTACACCAAAGGATTACAGGTCGTTACCAAACGCCTCCAACAAGCCCACTTGCAGGAGCGCGATTAAATACCAAGGTATTCAGGCAGTCCTTCACTTAAATAATTAATGTCCTTCCCAAACAGGTTGGTATAATTGGGCCGCGCATCATCCTTCCATTGCACCACGGTGATCCTGGGTGCCGGCTTGCCACACCGGCCATTCAATCCCCGTACAATAATAGATTTGATGGCAAGGTCTTCCGGCGGCAAAGAATAACCGACAAACACGATCTCATCCGCAGTACGTATCGATTCCATAGCCCCCTTCCATACCTGCAATAAGTTGGAGTCGCGGATATCCCGCACAATAGAAGGCGCCACGAGCACACTCTTTAATTTAAGTTCATCACTGCACGTACAGGTATTGCCACTGTCGATCTGTTCACGATACACCTGGAAAGCGATATTCCCTTCCGGGTTGATATAATAATACCCGCACAGATCACAGCGCGTCCAGTTCAGGGAGCCATGCAATTTGTAATACTTCAGGTGAGCCCCATGCGGCTGCAGTGTGATCTCGTTGTCGGCAATATTGCGGTAAGGAATACCGAGATCCACCAGGTTGGCGTGGATCTTTCTCTTCAGGGCCGTATCGATCGATAGATCATAATTGGTAGTGATGATCGTAGCCTTGTCATTGCCCTGTAAGATGGGCGCCATGAAGCTGTTCAGCAATTGCTCCTGGTTTCCCGCATACGCCTCATCCTCATGGTCCATCAACACCTCGCAAACAGCCCGGTTCAGCAGGTACTGAAAATTCAGTAAAGCCTTGTCACTCACCGTAGGGTGTGGAGGAAGGTTGTAAAACACACAATGGTCCACAAATGAAAGCACCTCGGTAATATTGGGGATATGCCGGTTATCGCTGAATTGCCCGGCATTCACGCCGATATCCTTTATGCCGGGGTATAGTTTGTTGATATAATCCAGCAACACCACCTCCTGCTCCCGTTCATAATCAGTTTTGCGCCCGCGAACGATCTCAAAAAGATCACCATGCCGTAGGTTGTGCAGTATCTCCGGCATAATAGCATTCGTAAGCGGATAGCCGAAATTATAACTGGCGCCCGCGCCCAGGAAGTATACAGTTTGGTGAGCCATAACGATAAAGTTGAAACAGTTCAGCCGTTTATTTTGTACTCCACAAAACCATTGGTTTTATCCACCACCGGCTTATGCAGCTTCTTGCCCTTAAACCCACTCTTCTTGCTCTTGTCGGGGTCGCAATCTTCTGCAAACCCGTCGTCCATCCGCAACACCCGAAAGTTGGTCCGCGCCTTCAGTTTGGTATACAGGTTCTTCGCCGGCATCTTCCAGCCCTTCTCGCGGTCGATATTGGGATCTTTTTTATCCACGGGGATCATCGCCACCAGGTCCTCATGCGTCATCGCTTCAAAAGCCGATACCAGCGTGGCATTATGACTGGCATGATGCCCCACTTTATACAGCACGGTGTTCTCCAGCAGCTCACGCGTGTTGAAACCCTTCTTCACAGCCTCCCATTTTATTTTATCCCACGAGCTCCAGTTGCCCGTTTGCGCATCGGCGGCAAACAACAATACCTTCTTCGATTCCACGAGCTCGAAAGCTAATACAAGGCTACTGTTGTTGGTATAACTATTAAGATAAAGCGCCAGTCGCCCTGCCTGTTCAGTCCATTCATCATCGATCTTCCTGTAGGCATTGCTCGGTTTGTTATACAAATCCTGGATAGCCAGCAGGTCTTTAATAGGAGCCAGTATCTCAGCAGCCTTCTCTTTGGTAGGCGCTGCGGCAGCCCTATCCTTCAGCTCTTTGATCTTGACATCATTATGCTTGAAAGAACGGTTGAACGGAAAATACTCTTCCGCCCGCTCCCGTTGCCACTTGGCCTTTTTCTCCTCTTCTGTTAATGCCTGCGCAGTATCACGCATGTTCACGGCCGATAAGAACTTGCCTGCAAAAGCGCCGGCCATGGCGAGGTGAGGATCATACGTTTCCTGCTTGTTGGGGTCCTTGTCAAACAACAGCGATTTGTTGCGCGGTGGCCCCAGCACATACACCTTCACCGCCCCTTCCATTTTAGGCAGCTTCAGGACCTTGCCGGGCGATAAGTATAGAGGCGCTTTAGCGCCTAAGCCTTTCAATACCTTGATACCCTGCGCAGGTACCAGCGGATCATCACCCGCTGCGCCCAATGCCATGGAGTTGATACCCGGACCCGCATGCTCATCTATTCCGTAAAAACCCAGGATCTCCTTTACGGTGCTGGCTGCAGCACTATTGAGGCCCGCCATTCCCTTATTGATGTCGAACAACTGCTTCACCAACGCCCGCTGGCTGCCCTTCACCTGCCGGGCAAAAGAATCTTTCGGATCATCCAGCCATGATAGCCACACCTGGTTCACCTTGCCGGTAAACTGCCCTTCACAATGCACAAAACCCGATACGTGATCATTGTGCTGGTGCGTGCCCACTACCACGTCCAAAGGTTTACCGTCAGTTTCACTGAGTATGTGTTTAACGATCTCGTTCAAACGGGCTTTCGATTTATCACTATTGCGAAAAGAGCCGCAGTCGATCAATACCCGGCTTTCATTCTCGCCATCCTTGAAGTGCAGCAAAAAGCAATCACCCAGCTCACCCACATGATACATTCTTACGTTGACAGATAAGTTTGCCATGAACACAGATTAAATAATATTATGAAAATGGAGATGAGCAAAACTGATATTGTCGAAGCCACACTCTTCCTCGTACATCGAATCACTCAATGCAACAAAGCCCGGGTTCTTACCCGTTTGATAATCCACCTGGTATTGAAAGCGGGCCGGACTCGTAATACTCTTATAAATGATGTATTCCACCGGATCCTTTTTGGCCATATTGAGGATCAGGCTGCAGCCACCCCGGTATCGTACATCCTTCAACGGTCCCTTCTTGATGCGGATGGTTTGACTGAGCGTCACGATCACCTGCTCCAGCAAATTGCCTTCCCGTCCTACACGATACACCGGCCTTATCTTATGAATTTCCAGCAGCGGCGTATCCTCGTTGATCTCGATGGGCTTTTCCCCCTCACCGGGATCATAAGTAAAACGTACAGGCTCATCCGTCAGCCCCAGCTTGCGCAGAAAACCCTGCCAGGACTTTTCATCAGCATGTTCCTCCCGCTGGTCAAATACGAAGCCATGGAATTTGCGTTGGATCTGCTTGAAAGCCTTATAGATCTCGCGCCTGTTATTACCCTCCCGCATACTCAGCTCCACAATGGGGCGAATATTCTCCCGCAGGAACCTGGTCGTTTCATTAAGAATGTCCTTTTCCAACGGTAGGAACTCATCAGGCTTGGCCCATTGCAGGCCCTCGATAGACAACGTATTCACCCGGTCAGGGAAAATGCCCCAGCTCCTGAACGCCTCGATCAGGGCAATACGGTAACCCGATTTGTCGGCAGGCGAACTGTCGATATCCGCCGTGATGAGCGCACGCAGAAAGTCGCCAAAATTAATATCGGTAGGTGGACAGTAATCCAGCGCACGGATACAGATATGCAGCAGGTGCTCGGCAATATTGCAGGCCGATTCTGCCAGCCGTTTCACCAGGTCGGGATGAATAGCCCCCGGTTGCAGGATACCGGTACCATTCGAAGCGATCCGCATCAGGTCCTGCGTATTGTTGTTATACAACCGTAAAAAAGCATCGAAGATGGTAGCCACGAGAATGCCACCCCTCGAATGCGGTTCATGCACCGTTTGATACAATTGCGGATCGGGCGTATACTTCACCCATTTCTTTTTCTTCTCGTCATATTTACCGATCGCGCCCCGCAAAGCACCGCGGCTGAATTCAAGTGCATTGCCAAATTGCGTAGCCAGCTCACCAAGAAAGCTGAACTGACCGAGATCGCCCCTTGTCTTGGCAATCTGGTGTTCGATCAATTGTGTATTCGTAAAGCGCTGCAGCAGCGCCACGATATCGGCAAAAGCCTCATGAAAAGCAGCCACATCAGGATTTGTGTTTTCCAAAAAGCGCGGGTGAATGCTGTCGAGTATCGCATGCGTCACCTCATGCGCAATGATGTCGGGCGAAAGACACGTGAAGATCACGCCACCCGGCACATTCTCTCCCTGCACCCGCTCGGCCGCTTCGAAATAGCCAAAGAGAACAGCCTTCTTCTCGGGCACATAAAAAGCATTGGGCTCGCGGAAAGCATGCGGATAGATCCGTAGCTTATCCACGTACTCCCTGTCCACTTCCTCTTCCAGCTTCTTAGCCGCCTCCTCAGGCGTCAGGTCCCTGGTCTTTTTAGCCTTTGCCTGCGGCGGTGGTACGTTCGACGACCACAGCACCTTCCTGCCCAGCGAAGCCTCGAAATGTCCCAGCGTTTGCATGGCAATGGTATACACAAACTGCTGATGGAATTTGGGATTACCTTCACTGGGTGAAAGACCGTTCTGCTTCATCACTTCCACGGAGTTGAGATCGACCGGGTCATAGAAGCAATTACTGGCGGGGTCAAAGTCGATCACCTCGAAGTAATCACCGATAGGCCCCGGGGCAGGATCTTCCCACCGTATGCGGTATACCACTTCGTTCACGGCCACGGTGTCCAGCCGGGTAGAAAAACCTGGGTCCAAAGAATAACCGCGCAATAAGCGGGGCACTTGTCTGCTCATATCGAAAGTTCCTTTAAAAGATGGAAATAAACAGCAAACTCCGTTGCTGCTAAAATACATTGTTCCAAGGGTGCAGATTGGTAAAGACGGATTCCCGGCAGCCTATAGATCAGGCCGTTGGATAAAGGAGCGGTGAACAAGGTACGGGTTGCTAAAGTTAGCGCAACCAGATAACTTATTGTAAAATATTCAATCATTTCAGTAACACACATAGACAGTCACCCTGCAGGCTGCCGGTGAAAAGTAAAAGTAGATTGGATGGTTGAGTGATGATAAATAACGGGTCGACCGGAGAAGCCTTTACAGATCAATAAGTATAATAAATAGCCTCCGCCCGCAGCAGTTCATCAAAATACGACTGAAGATTTTCTTCGTCATACCCCAGCTTGTTCTTCAGTTCGTGGAAGGTTACACCCTTTTTAAGCAGGCGAAACAGCGGAGCCTCGGTTTTATCGATAAACGTCAGCATGTAACCATTTTTTCTTTGCAGCACAAACTGATCATTCTTTTCATTTTTAGGGGCAATGATGTCAATGTCCGGTTCCAGAAAAACCATCCTTTTCAGTGGGTCCTTTTGCCTCGTTAAATGATCTGTGGTACGGTCGAATTCCTTGATGAGCCCATCGCTTTTCCCGCGCAGGGTACTGGCTATCTGCAAAGCCTCCTGTCGCACCGTTTTACTGTTGTTGAATACAAGATCGAGATCATATTGCAATATCTTCAGCGGAATATATTCATTGTAAAAACTGCCAGGTCTGCCGTAACACCCATCATTGAGCTGCTGCTGGTAATTTACTTTTCCAACCAAACCACCAATCCCATACAAGCCAACGATAATAACCGGCACACCTTCAGCCATGAATTTGATGGCGTTCAGCCCATCTGCAATCACCACATCCGGCTTTATGGCCGTAAGAGGAAGGTTTTCATCCTCCAGCGTAATATTGTCGTTCACTTCATTCCTTAGCAGGTCAGCTGTCTTTTTATTGGCAAGTACGGTAAGCCGCGTATTGAAAGCCATATTGAAGTAATAACACACATGCCGGGTAATATGCAGGTTGGTATCCATGGGAGAAGGGATATACACCGCCTGCTTCGCCGATGAATCATTTAGTTGCACACTGCCCGAAGGAAACTGTATCAGCGGATTGATGTAAACACATTTACGCGAAATACGGGAAGGCAGCGCACCGATATGCTTTTTCTCAAAGTAAAAAATATGGGAGATGTCTGCGTAGTCCGTAAGCTGATGGTCCTGCTCTGCACTTAATTGCAGATAAATCACCGGCATTGCGTCACCCAATTTCCTGACCTTGCTCAGCAGGGAGGGAGCATCGAACAGGCAAATATCAGTGGCTCCAGGTGTGTTGATATCCTGGAGCGAAGCAGTCAGTTCATATGGAATATTCCTGGCAAACAGGTCTTTGACAACCTCCGCATTCCCTTTGGTATAGACATAAAAGCTACAGGGTCGTGCGGCAGAAAATAAACTGATAACCCGCTTTAGCTTATCCCGGTGTATAGCGCCCGATAAAGATTCCTGCAGCAATAATAATATCCTGATCATATGGTTGCAATTTTGGCCCTTGCCTGTCGCGACAGGTATAGCTTATTTAGAAAAAAATATAACCGGTTCTCCGTATCCGGATGATACGAGTTGAACAGCCTGTTCACAAACATGTGGATATAACTGTATATAAGTTTGTTGGTTTGTTCCCTGTCCGGATCATTGTATATCTGCGATAGCTCCTGATATATTGAACGCATGCGCTTGCTGTTTTTCCGGATGATCTTTTCCAGTTCAGGAATGAACTGTTTAAGCG
>JAGIBF010000105.1 GCA_017744515.1 Niastella sp. | reverse complement strand
ATCGTAGCGTTTATCATGAACCCTGTGTTTGCGGTAGACTTCATGAATCATGAGGAGCACGGCAAGAAGTCCAAGTCTGCTATTTTCAAAAGTCCTGCTTTATGGGTTGCGCTGGGTGCGGGTATTTTACTGGACCTTGGTGGTTATACGTTTCTTGGTAATTTATTGATCTTCTTCGTGCTGGTGGCTATTCTGAACAAGTATGTATTAGAAGGTCTGATCCGCCGGTTCCAACATAGCTTTTTGCCCTGGCTGATGAATCATTATGAAAGTTTGCTGCGCTGGGCGTTAAAAGGCTGGAGACCCGTGTGGTTATTAATTGGCACATTCGGTTTGTTCCTGTTCTCGTTGTTTCTCTTCGGTGCGGCCAAGGTGCCTGTGATCCTTTTCCCTACAGGTGATCCCAACCAGATCTATGTGTACATGAAGCTTCCGGTAGGTACGGATGTGAATTATACGGATTCGG
Organism: Niastella sp.; assembly: GCA_017744515.1. Lineage (GTDB taxonomy): Bacteria > Bacteroidota > Bacteroidia > Chitinophagales > Chitinophagaceae > Paraflavitalea. Next base: position 25,363 of record JAGIBF010000105.1, on the reverse strand, counting down.
TGACGCGCGTATTGGAAGGCCGTGTATATAAGGTGCTCGGCATCGATAACGGTAAAACCAACCCCATCGTAGAAAGTGCTATCAGCAACGTGGCAGTGGGCGCCGGCGACCCCATGAGTGGTGACCGGAGTACAAGGCCTGAACTGGGTCGTATTCAAATTTCTTTCGTGGAGTATGAGAAGCGGCATGGTAAATCAACACGGCCTTATCTCGATTCCATCCGTCAGGTGGTGAAGGGGATACCGGGCGCTGAATTGTCTGTGAACCAGGAACAGGGTGGCCCTCCTACCGATCCTCCTGTAAATATTGAGGTGGCCAGTGAGAACTTTGATGATCTCATCAAAACGGCAACCTTATTGAAGAATTACCTGGACTCTATCAATACGCCAGGCGTGGAAGAATTGAAAATGGATGTGGACCTGACGAATCCTGAGATCACTTTCACCGTAGATCGTGAGCGGGCGTTGATCGAAGGGGTATCTTCTTATCAAATCGGCATGGAGCTGCGTACTGCATTGTTTGGCCGCGAGGTGTCGAAGATCAAGGATGGTGAGGATGAATATAAGATCCAGTTGCGCAACCTTGAGCTTCAACGTAAAAGTCTGGGGGACCTGCTTAATATGAAGATTTATTTCCGCGACATGGCTTCGGGCAGGTTTAAAAGTGTTCCAATCAGCTCAGTAGTGAAGATGGATTATACCAGCACGCTGGGTAGCGTAAAGCGTAAGAACCAAAAGAGAACGATCACGCTGGTGTCGAATGTACTGGAAAGTCAGGGTTATAACCCGGCTGCGGTGAATGAAGAGCTTAAGGTGCACATCGATAATTTCAAGAAAAAGCCGGATAATGTTACCATCCGTCAAACGGGTCAGGGCGAGCAAATGGCCGAGACGTTCAACTTCCTGACGCTTGCATTGGTGATTGCATTGATGCTGATCTTATTGATCCTCGTATTGCAATTCAACTCTGTAAGTAAATCGGTAATGATCCTGATGGAGATTATCTTCAGTGTGATCGGTGTATTGATCGGTTTTGCGTTGACGGGTATGGAAGTTTCAATCGTTATGACTGGTATCGGTATCGTTGGATTGGCCGGTATTGTGGTAAAGAATGGTATCCTCGTGATCGAGTTTACAGAAGAGTTGCGGGGTCGTGGCATAAAGACAAGGGAAGCTGTGGTAGAGGCTGGTAAAACGCGGATCATCCCCGTATTGTTAACTGCGATCGCGGCTATCCTCGGTTTGATCCCGCTGGCCATTGGTTTTAATATCAACTTCTTAACGTTGTTCTCCGACCTGAATCCGAAGATCTTCTTTGGTGGCGACAATGCCGTGTTCTGGAAGCCGCTGGCATGGACCATCATCTTTGGTCTTTCGTTTGCGTTCTTCATGACGCTGATCATTGTGCCGAGTATGTACCTGATCGGTGAAAGGTTGAAGCGTCCCATGCGCAGGATGTATGGTGGTAAATGGATCTCCTTCCTGGGTATTCCTCCTTTTACCTTAGTGTTTATGTTACTGATGCTGGGTACTATGTTGGCGCACCGTTTTGCCAAGGCGCGCCGCAGGCGTAAGCTTGCCAAAGAGCGTGTGAATGAAGCGTTTATTGGCAGCTGGTTTTAAATTGTTATTTCTCCCTATTGTAAGGGCCTGGCTATTAGCCGGGCCTTTATTTTTCTGCTGGCTGTAATATTTCCTTTTTTTTACTACTTATTAAATGTGCTTTTCCAATGGGTGCTTTAATTAATTTTGAACTAAACAATTGACTATTATATGAAAACGAATCATGAAATAGATTATCGCATTTACGGTGAAGAGATGCAATATGTGGAAGTAGAGCTTGACCCCAACGAAACAGCAGTTGCGGAAAGTGGCGCGTTCATGATGATGGATGATGGCATCCAGATGCAAACTATGTTTGGAGATGGTTCTCAACCGCAGCAAGGATTACTGGGCAAGCTGATGTCGGCCGGTAAACGTATTCTTACGGGTGAAAGTTTGTTCATGACCGCTTTTACCAATGTGGGTCACGGCAAGAAAAGGGTAAGTTTTGCTTCTCCTTATCCCGGTAAGATCATTCCGCTCGATCTTTCACGCTATGAGGGTAAGATCGTAGCTCAAAAGGATTCTTTCCTGTGCGCTGCAAAGGGAGTATCTATCGGTATCGAGCTGCAACGTAAACTGGGTACCGGTTTGTTTGGTGGCGAAGGTTTCATCATGCAAAAGCTGGAGGGTGACGGTATGGCGTTCGTTCATGCCGGTGGTCACGTATTTGAAAAGACATTGCAACCGGGTGAGTTTTTACGGATAGACACCGGCTGTCTTGTAGCTTATACAAAGCATATCAATTATGATATACAGTTTGTAGGTGGTATCAAGAATACGTTGTTTGGTGGTGAGGGATTATTCTTTGCTACGCTGCGTGGTCCTGGCAAAGTGTGGATACAAACGCTGCCGATCAGCCGCCTGGCAGGCCGTATCCTTGCTTACGGTACTTATAAGCGTAAAGAGGAAGGCAGCATTTTAGGTGGGCTCGGCAATATGCTGGATGGAGATGGATGGAAGTAGTAGAGTACGTTTGCTTCGATAGCAGATTTCTCACCCTGTGTATTGCCTGTAAAGGCGGGTGCGTATAGCAGGGTTCGAAATGACAAAACGAAGTGTGTTATAAAAAAATAAAAGCCCGTTTTGCAGTGCTGCAGAACGGGCTTCTTAACGAAAACAGGTGACACATTTTGAAAATGTGTCACCTGTTTTCGTTATTAATACTTGTTGCGGATGCTGGTGATGAAGGCTTCTACTGTGCGACGTACTGCTACTGCATTGCCATTGTGGTTGTTGACCAGCACAGAGAACAGGATGAGCTTGTTTTTCTGTGTGTAGAGGTAGCCGCTTAATGCCACTACGCCCGACAGGGTGCCTGTTTTAGCATAAATATACCCGCTGTCTTTTTTATAGAAGTTTCCCAATGTGCCGGTTCCGCCGGTAGGTAATATTTTTTTGAGGCGGTCCATTCCAAACTGTTCGCGCATTTTGTTGAGGATGGCTACAAAGTCCTGTGGTGTGAAAAGGTTGTACCTGCTCAGACCGCTGCCATCTACCCAACGGGGCGCCTGTGGCAGATCGGCCAGATCGGTTTTCAGGAGTGTATCGATGATCAGGCGGTCGCTCATTACGCCCAACTTCTGGTTGCTCACCATGAGTAGGGTTTGCTCGGCATAGAAGTTATCGCTTCTGTACATCATCGGCTTGAGCATGGAATCGGTAGGTTGTGAATGTATGGCTACCGGTTTCCGGCTGTTGATCATGGGTTGCAGGCTGCGGGTTGTTTTCCATGTTTTGTAGGCTACTTCTTTGTGCAGTGTATCGGGCAACAGTTCGAGTGCCGACTGCAAGCCATGTGTAACGAATGGCACTTCCTGTTCTTTCTTCTTTTCTTTTCCTTGTGTGATGTGGAAGACGTTTTCGGCCTGCTCGCGCTCCACGTAAAAGCTTTTCACCGCCGTATCGCCGTTGAAGCGCACTTTCCATTCTACTTCGGGAATGGAATACACCGAAGGACTGGGTGCAAAGAGCGGATCTTCATTTTGTACTCCCTCGGGGGCTTCCTGTACCCAACGAATAATGTTGCCAAACACCGGGAGTGGACTACGCTCGGCCATGTATTCTTCGTTGTAATCGCTCCATCCCCATCCTGAACCAAGGGCTCTGTCTTTCCAATCCTGATCGGTGATATAGACATTTTTTGTTGTCTTTTGGAGGAAGTCTACTACCGGTTGTTTTTTGAATTCGGGGTGTAGCAGGGTTGGGTCGCCGGCTGGCAGCAGGAAGATTGCTGTATCATTTTCGAGGTAGCGTATGCCGGTAAGGCTGTCGCCCAGGTATTTCAATGCTGCAAAGCAGGTAACTATTTTGGTATTGGAGGCCGGTACAAAGTATTGGTCGCCCTGGTAGTTGTAGAGGTATTTATTGTCATTTACATCAAAAAGACTGATACCGATATGGGCCTTGCTGATGGCGGGGTCTTGCAGGATTGACTTGTGGACTTGTTTGTTGATGGCTTTCTGCGGGGAGCAGGCCGCAAAAAACAGCAGGGAACCAATGATATATCCGGTACTTTTTTTCATAGCACCAATATACATTACTAATGTGTTAATTTAATGATTTGAGAATTTGAAAATGCGCTACCGCACAGCCGCTTTTATGAATTGTACTTGCTTCTTTTTACTTATTCTCTTTCCTGGGCACGGAGCCAGCGCTCGGGAATCTCGTTTCGACCGGCAAGGAGATAATCTTTATAGGAGCAGGGAATGAATTTTTTATCGGGCAGTTGCATCCACCAACGTCCTGTTTTTTTGCTTTGCAGGAATACGGATTCTATTTCGGCGAAGGCCATGTGAAATTCGTTGAATGATTCTTTTTCTTCTACCTGGGCTTCGCGTTTTCCGCGGCTGCGGCCGTCTACGAGGTACCACAGCATGTGGCTGATCTGTTTGGCCGTCAGTGCTTCTTTATCTTTAGCGGGCATGTAGCCGTATATGCCTACCGTGGTGACGTTGGTGCTCATGCCTGCATAGCGCATGAGGATACAGGCTTCTTCTCCATTCAGGCCATTGGGTGTAATCGTATTGGCGGGCGCAAACGCATTAGCGATTGCTGAAATATCAAAGCTAAAAAGCTGGCTATTGCGAATAACGGGTTCCATTTCTTCTATCTGTTCTTTCACCATGCCTACGCGGAAGCAATCGAACCGGAGCTTGTCCATGGTTTCGAGCATGTGGGGATGGATGTAATAGCTCTGGAACGCGACGTGGTTGTAGTGCCGGATGAAATTGGGCTCACCGGTGAGCATTTCCATCAGGAAGTTCTTGTCTCGCTGTGGTGTATCGATAGAAAGGTCGATAAGGGCATCTACGCAAACGGCATCGATGACTTTTTTCTGATCGGCATACATACTGTATTGTGCGAGGGTGAGATCGTGTGAGCCACCCAATATTACCACCATTTTACCTGCAGCAGTAAGTTCGGCCAGCACCGTTTTGAGGGCGGCATAGGTATCTTTAAGGGAGGCGCCTTTTTTAATGTTTCCAATGTCGGCTATGGATACATCGTGGTGCCAGAAGAACAGCTGATACAGTTCGGCACGGATCCAATCGGGCGCCAGCTGTGGTGTAGGGGGAACGCCTGCGCCCCTGGTTTCGCCGCAACCTACCAATACGATGTCGACGCCGGTCAGGTCGGGCATTTCTTCTTCATATACCAGCAGGGTTTTGCCTAACTGTCCATCTTTATACGACTCATCCTGCGACAGTACCGCTCTATTTACAGGTTCCAGAAAATCAACGATATTAAAAATATCCGACATGGGCGCAAGATAGCGAAAGTCGGAAAGACGGAAAGTCCGGAAGACCGAAAGAAAGGAAAAACGTGCAGATTTGCCGACTTGCGGACTTTCCGTCTTTCGGACTTCCAAGGCCCGGCTTTTCGGTCTTCCTTCATTATCTTTGCCGGTATGGAACAATTGTTACAACAGATTGAGGCCTATAAGAAGGAGATCGAAAAGGTAGCTACTGACGGAGCCGAGGCGCTGGAAGCTTACCGTATTAAGTTTCTTGGTACAAAGGGTATTGTAAAGAACCTGTTTACCGAGATGAAGAGTGTGGCTGCCGACAAGCGGAAGGAGTTTGGCCTGGTATTGAACGAGTTCAAGCAACTGGCTGAGGGTAAGTATGAAGCCTGGAAGCAGCAACTGGAAAGCAGTCATGTTTCTGCTGGTCCTTCCATCGACGTAACGCTTCCCGGCGATCCGTTGCCCATGGGCACCCGCCACCCTATCAACCTGTTCCTGAATCATGTGATCAGCATTTTCCAACGCCTGGGATTTTCTGTAGCGGAGGGCCCTGAGATCGAAGATGACTGGCACAACTTCACTGCGTTGAACCTGCCCGAGCACCACCCTGCGCGGGACATGCAGGATACTTTTTATATTCAGCAGAAGCCTGACTGGCTTTTGCGTACGCATACCAGCAATACACAGATACGGGCTATGGAGCAAAATCCGCTGCCCATCCGAATCATCTGTCCCGGCCGCGTGTACCGCAATGAAACGGTAAGCGCCCGCAGTCACTGTTTCTTCCACCAGATCGAGGGTTTGTATATTGACGAGAATGTATCTTTTGCCGATCTGAAGCAGACGTTGTATTTCTTCGTTCAGGAGATGTATGGCAAGGATATCAAGGTTCGTTTCCGTCCCAGCTATTTCCCTTTCACTGAGCCCAGTGCAGAGATGGATATCCAATGCCAGATCTGTGGTGGGGAGGGTTGTGCGGTTTGTAAACGCACCGGCTGGCTGGAGATCCTTGGTTGTGGCATGGTTCACCCTAAGGTGCTGGAGAATTGCAAGATAGACTCCAATAAATACACCGGCTTCGCTTTTGGTATGGGCATCGAGCGCCCTGCCCTGCTGAAGTATGGCATCAATGACATCCGTCTTTTCAGTGAAAACGATGTGCGGTTCCTACGACAGTTTACGAGTGCGATATGAGGAAAGAATACAGAATTCAGCATACAGTATACAGAATGGCTACCGCGCTTTGGAAGAGCCGGACAAATTGTAATATCTAATCCTACAAGTCATGGTTCAGACAGTTTGTGTTTGCGGCGCCGGGACTATGGGAAGTGGTATTGCGCAGGTGGCAGCACAGCGTGGTTTTTATACCATTCTGTATGATGTAAGTGAGGAAATGGTGCGCAAAGCAGAAAAAGGCTTGCAAGCTACTTTGCAACAACTGGTGGACAAGCAAAAAATTACTGTCCGGGAGCAGGCCGACACGCTCAGTCGTCTTCGCTTTACGAATGACGTGAATGATTGTCTGGCTGATATTGTCATCGAAGCGATCGTTGAAAATGCTGCCATCAAGACTTCTCTTTTTAATCAACTTTCTGAGGTGAATCACAGTGATGTGATCTTCGCTACCAATACGTCTTCTCTGTCTGTTACTGATATTGCGAAACAGGTAATTCGTCCCGAGCGTGTTGCCGGCATGCACTTTTTCAATCCTGCACCTGTGATGAAACTGGTGGAAGTGGTAACGACCTCTTATAGTAATGAGCAAACCATTTCTTCCATTATGGAGCTGGCGCGGCAACTGGATAAAACGCCCGTGTTGTGCAAAGATGCTCCTGGTTTTATCGTGAACCATGTGGCACGGCCTTATTACCTTGAAGCGCTACGGCTGATCGAGCAGGGCATCAGTGATTTTGCTACTATCGATGCATTGCTGGAAGCTACTGGTTTCAAGATGGGGCCTTTCAAACTGATGGACCTTATCGGCAATGATATCAATTATGCTGTTAGCTGCTCAGTATATGAACAGCTGGGAAGTCCGGAACGGTTGCAGCCTTCTGTGGTGCAAAAGGAGAAAGTAGAGAAGCAGGAGTTGGGGAGGAAGACTAAGAAAGGCTACTATGATTATAGTTGATAAGTTGACTGGTTAACAGGTTGAAAAGGGAAAACCCGGCCTGGTAACGTATCTCCTTATCAACATTTCAACTTGTTAACTTATTAACTTGTCAAACAAAGTACTTATTACCGGCGGTACGGGTTTCCTGGGTGCTTATATCATCCGGGAACTGGTAGATGAAGGGTATGCTGTGCGGGCTATACGCCGCAGTAACAAGCTGCCTTTTTTTATTCCTGCCGCCATATTGGATAAGGTGGAATGGGTAGATGGTGATGTGTTGGATATTGTATCGCTGGATGAAGCTATGGAAGGAATTGATACGGTGATCCATTCTGCCGCCATGGTTTCTTTTGATCCGAAGGAGAAAAAGGAAATGTTTCACGTCAATATCGACGGTACGGCCAACATGGTGAATGTGGCGCTGGAAAAGGGGGTACGGCGTTTTGTACATATCAGCTCTGTGGCTGCGCTTGGCAGAACGTCCAATGGTGATCATGTAACGGAAGACAAGAAATGGCAGCACAGCAAATTGAATACGCAATATGCCATCAGTAAATATCATGCTGAACGGGAAGTTTGGAGGGGCATGGGTGAAGGGCTGAATGTGGTCGTTCTTAATCCAAGCACCATCCTCGGTTATGGCGATTGGCATTCATCGAGCTGCGCTATTTTCAAGAATACTTTTAAGGAGTTTCCCTGGTATACCAATGGCGTAAATGGTTTTGTGGATGTGCAGGATGTTGCCCGTGCTGCTGTGTTGTTGATGAAGAGTGATATTTCGGCGGAACGTTTCATTGTGAATTCCGAGAACTGGTCGTTCCGTCAATTGCTCAGTTCAATTGCGACCGGTTTTAATAAAAAGCAGCCTACCCGGGAAGCAACACCTTTTTTAGGTGAGCTTGCCTGGCGACTGGAAAAGTTCAAATCGTTTTTTTCGGGCAAAAAACCTTTGCTGACCAAGCAAAGCGCCCGCGTGGCGCAAAGCAGGACTTATTTTGAGCACCAGAAATTGTTGCAGGCTTTACCCGGATTTTCCTTTACTCCACTGGCTCAGAGTGTTAAGCACGCCTGTGATAGTTATCTGTTGCGCCCACAGTCTTTATAGGGTTTCGACAGGCTCAATCCCGCCTTGCGGGATAAACTCTGACAGTATCTGGCAAAGTAGTTGCAATATATACTTTCATTGTCCTAAAAATCGTTCATAAACAGTACCAATAGTCCCCGTATGAAAAAGGCCATTGTCGTTCTTTTTTTAACAATTATTTGTACCCTCGGTTTTGCGCAGCAAAAGGAGTTCGTAGTGTTGGGGAAGGTGGTCGATTCTGCTTCCCGGCTGCCTTTGAATGGCGCCTCTGCTTTTTGTCAAAATACCACGCACGGAACTATCTCCAATAGTGAAGGTTTATTTTTTATGCGTCTGCCCAATGGCGGTTACGACCTTGTGATCACTTATACCGGTTATAATAAGAGTATTTTACGTATCAGCAGTAACCAGACCATGACTGACACACTATTGATCGAGCTGGTGAAGGAAGACAAAGCGCTGACCGAAGTAGCAGTGGTAGCCAGCAACGAAGTGCCCGACGGCCTTGCCAAGTATGGCTCTTTTTTTACCGACCAATTTATAGGTACTACTCCCAATGCTTCTCAATGTGTGATCCGCAACCCGGAAGCGTTGCGTTTTTTCTATACTAAAAAACGTAACCGGTTGAAGGTAACTGCCAAAGAAGACCTGATCATCACCAATTATGCGCTGGGTTATACCATCCGTTACCAGTTGGACTCTTTCAGCTATGACTATAATACGAAGATGAGTCAATATACCGGCTCTCCTTTCTTCCAGGAAATTGACAGCACAGCGGAGGCTGCTACAGCCTGGAAGAAGAACCGGGCCAGAACGTACCTCGGTTCCCGGCTGCACTTCATGCGCTCCTTATACGACAGTGTGGTTAGTGAAGAGGGTTTTATCATAGAAAAACTGGACGATAATGACCAGTCAAGTATAAAGGGTACCGTTATCAAAGACTTATATGATAGTACGCTGTATGCAGCCGACAGCAGTGATGTGATGATCAACTGGCAGGGACGTTACCGGGTAAGCTACAAAACTGTTTTTCCTGACAAAAGGTTCCTACAGGAATTCAAGTTGCCTGCCAATACGCGTATGCAGGTAACGCTGCTGGATATTGCCGATGGTTTTGTGATCGAGGAGAATGGGTATTTCTATGAGCAATACGATGTCGTTAATACTGGTTACTGGGCCTGGAAAAAGCTGGCCGAGCTGTTACCGTATAATTACGAGTATGAATAGCCTGAATTTTGTCATATTAATAAATTCTTAAGCGCCCATACCCCGATCCAACGGGTTTTTTCTCTATCTTCAACCGGCCTAACCTGACCAAAATTGTAGGATTATTGATGCCGGCCGCAGCACTTAAACCTGATTTCCTTTTCCGACGTTTTCTGATTGTAAGCTTTCTTTTTACAATCAGAAAAGTAATTGCTTCAATTCCTTCCAGCATTTTCCTTTTCTTTTTAGCGGTTAGCTTATTTCTACCTCCTGTTTTAAAGGCCCAGGACTACAGTTACGTTCAGTACAACACCAAAGACGGCCTGGCAGGTTCTACTATTTATGATATGTGCCAGGACAAGGATGGTTTTATCTGGTTTGCAACGGAAGCTGGGTTAAGCCGTTTTGATGGTACCCGCTTTAAGAATTTCACTACTGCTGATGGTTTACCCGAAGTAGAAATCCTGAAGCTTTATGCAGATCACAAGGGAAGGGTATGGATTGTACCGTTCAAGAACACTATTTGTTATCACTACCAAGGTAAGATCTATACTTCCGCTAATGACAGCTTGCTCAAAAAGGTAAAGCTGAATGCCGTTATGACTGTTATATCGGGCGATATAGAAGATAATATTTTCTTCAGTTGTCATGGCAGTGGCTCTTATCTTCTTAAAACCCAGCCTGGGCAGGAGGAGTTCATAGACCTGAAGAAATACGGCAGGATATTCCATTATGCCCGCTCTAATTTTTTAAACCGTACCGGGTTATTCGTCACCTGCAACGATTCTCTTTTTTTACTGGACAAGGGGCGCCTGGAGTATTGGCCGGTCAGGGATTATGGTCCTGGCAATCTAACGACCAGACAAAGTTACGACCACACTGCAAAAACCGCCAACATACCTGCATTCCCCCATAATACGTTTTCGACCCTCGATGTTACTAAAAAGCATTATCTAACTATTTTAACTTCTACCAATGAGGGTGCCTGGTTCACAGATACACTCCGTTTTAACCGCATGTCGGAGGTTTTTTTAAAGGGCAAGCAGATCTACAGCGGCATGGTGGATTATGAAAAAAATATGTGGTTTGGTACAGCCGGAGAGGGTGTATATAAGCTGGTATCAAGAAGTTTTAAAACTTATACTTTCAGTAATAGCAAAACATCCGAGGTATTCTCTCTTGAAAAACTGGGAGAGCGCATTGTCATTGGCTCCGCCTTCAACAAAATGTATCTTGTAGGGGGTACAAAGATCGATTCGGCAAGTTTTCTTAATCATTTTTACCACGCTACTCAACCTAACAACCGCAACAGGCTGGTGTGTATAAAGAAATTAAGCAATGGAAAACTAATTCTTGGCTTCGATCTATTTCTCTACAAACAGGATAAGACAGGCAGTTATGTTAATTATGAATTCCCTATCAAGGCAATCGATGAGATCACACCTGATACTTTACTGGTAGGGATTGGCCGGAATGTGATCAGGGTACGGGAAAAAGACCTGACAATCCTGGATACCGTATTTCCTTACCGGTCTACATCTGTCAAGTATTATAATAATGATTATTACATTGGAACGGTAAGTGGTTTATACGTGGCAGGGCATCATAAACCGGTGCGCTTTTTAGGTGATAGCCTTCCTTCGCTGCGTTACCGAATCTCCAGTTTTGCTCAATCCTCCGATGGCTCTTTATGGGTAGCTACTTATGGTGGGGGTATCGTTGGCATAAAGCATGGGCAGATCATTGATTATTTGACCAGCAAGCAGGGTCTGAGCAGTGATATCTGCCGCAGCCTTTTTGCTTATAAAAACTTTCTTTGGGTGGGTACAGACAAGGGGCTCAGCAAGATCGATATCAGCAACCCTGCTTACCCTATCCACCGGTACTCAATGGCTGACGGCCTTCCTTCGAATATTATTAATGCCATTTATGTAGACAGCCTTCATGTTTACGTAGGCTCACCGGCAGGTCTTACTTATTTCGACGAACGTGAGGTTTCCGATTTTTCGCGGTGTGATCTGCGAATCCTCGATATTGCTGTTTCAGGCAAATCGCAGCTGCTGCAATCCACGTATGAGCTGGGCTATAATGACAATAACCTGCGCATTGAATTTGCCGGTATCTCTTTTAAGTCGGCCGGGGATATAGTGTACCGCTATCGTTTAAAGGGGCTAAAGGATTCATGGGACTCTACCCGGCAGAACGTATTGGAATATCCTTCTCTGCCATCGGGCCAGTATCAACTGGAACTGCAGGCGATCAATAAATTTGGCGTGCTCAGTAATTCTGTCGTTATTCCTTTTTTGATTAATACTCCTTTCTGGCAAGCCTGGTGGTTCAAGTTAATGCTGGTAGGGCTTACCATTGGCTTAACTGCCGCACTGGTAACGTGGCGTTTCAATATTGTACGGCGGCGCGAACGGGAAAAGGTGGGCTTACAGCAAAAGATCAATGAACTGGAGCAGATGGCCCTGCTTTCACAGATGAACCCTCACTTTATCTTCAATTGTCTTAATTCCATTCAGTCGTTCATCATCAACAATGACCTGGAAACGACCAATGAGTATTTGACAGAATTTGCTCACATGATACGCCAAACTATGGATTGTGCAGAGAAAGGCACCATATCTATCGGCCATGAGATAAAATACCTGTCGCGGTATATCGAAATGGAGAAAATGCGGTTTGGGCATTCATTCGATTATTCCATTTCTGTGGATGAGGTAATCGATACAGATAATACTTATCTGCCCAGCATGATCCTTCAGCCTTATGTAGAAAACAGTATCCGTCATGGGCTGCGGCATAAAACAGATGGCCGGGGTATGATCGATATACGGTTCCGTCAGCAGGGTGAGCAGCTTTTGTGTATTGTGGATGACAATGGAATAGGCAGGCTCAAGGCCCGTCAACTCAGATCGCAAATGCATGTGGAATATCAATCGAAAGGTATGACGCTGGCGGCCGAAAGGGTCAAGGCTTTAAACCGCCAGCACAATGAATTTGTTGCGATCGAGGTAATTGACAAGGCGGATGCTGAAAAGACTCCTACCGGAACCAGGATCGTGGTTTATTTTTCTCATCAAATGCTTACTAAACTCAGTTAATATGATCAGGACTGTTCTTATTGACGATGAACCTAATAATATCGATACGTTGCAACAGCTGTTGCTGAGGTATTGCCCGGTTGTTGAAATAGTTGGCAAGGCCGATAGTGCCCAAACGGGCAAAGAGGTGATCGAGGCTACCCAACCTGACCTTGTTTTCCTGGATATCGAGATGCCTTATGGAAATGCTTTTGATCTGCTGAACAGCATAGCTCCCATCAATTTCGAGATCGTATTCGTTACTGCTTTCGATAATTATGCTATCAATGCCATTAAGTACTCTGCGCTGGATTACTTATTAAAGCCTGTTAATATCAGGGACTTGCAGGCTGCTGTTCAAAAAGCCAGCACCCAGATAGATACCAAAAACATTCATAAACGGATCGACACGCTCTTTTATAATCTTTATACGCCCAAAAGTGTTTTCCAGCGGCTGGCATTGCCTACATTGGATGGGCTGGTGTTTGTAAATACGGAGGATTGTATACGACTGGAGGCCAAAAGCAATTATACCATTATCCATTTCAAGAATGGATCGATGGTGACTATTTCCAAGACCCTGAAAGAGTTTGAAGATATTCTCAGCGGGGAACAGTTTTCCCGTATTCATCACTCGCACATTATTAATCACTTCTTTGTCAAGAAGTATCACCGGGGAAGGGGCGGGTATATTGAGATGGAAGATGGTACAACGATCGAGGTATCTATCCGTAAGCGGGATGAGTTCCTTGCTAAATTCAGTTAAAGAAAAAGGGCCTTATTTCAGGCCCTTAATTTTTTCCCATATTTCTGGTATGCGTTTGATCCATATGAGCTCTCTTTTTTTGACTGAAGCATCTTCTACCGGGGAGCCGAAGTAAATCTTTCCCCCTTCGACGGATGCAGGTACGCCACTTTGAGCCAACACCACCGCATTGGCGCCAATGGTAAGTGTTTTGGATACACCTACCTGTCCCCACAGTATCACTCCATCTTCAATAGTGGTCGCTCCGGCGATTCCTACCTGAGCGGCAAACAGGCAATTTTTGCCTATTACGGTATCATGTCCTATATGGATGAGGTTGTCTATTTTGGTACCGCGGCCAATTAATGTGTCATGGCTTACGCCACGGTCGATGGTGCAGCCGGCGCCAATTTCCACATCGTCTTCTACTACTACCCGGCCACCGCTTTCCATACGTTTGTACCACACGTCACGGTCTTTTTTGGTGTTGTAATAGAAAGCATCTGACCCAACAACGGTACCGGCTTGTATTACCACATTGTTTCCTATGACACAATGATCGAGTATGGTGACGTTAGGAAATATCCTGCAGTTTTTACCAATGGTTACGTGATGGCCAATGAATGCATTGGGTGCTATGTAGCTACCTTCTCCTATAACGGCCGTCTCACTGATCATTTGGGTAGCGGGTTGAAAAGGACGGAAGTGGCGAACGATGGTTTGGTATGCCTCGAATGGTTGTTCTACAATGAGGAGTGCTTTCCCTTCAGGGTAGCTCGCTTCTTTGTTGATGATGATAAAGGTGGCTGCCGAGTGGATACATTTATCATAATACTTGGGATGGTCTACAAATACCAGGTCGCCCGGCTCCACTTTATGTATTTCGTTAATACCGGTAACCAGCCCGTTTACATTACCTACCAATTTTGCGCCTATCAGTTGTGCTATTTCCTGTACTGCTATCGGAGAGGGAAATTTCATAGTTTGTCATTTGCGCAAAGGTAGTATCGAATCGATGAAGTATAACATGCTTGTTGAAATGCAGTGTTGATCAATGTTTCAAAGGAATTAAAAATTCAACTTCTTTATGTGTTCATGGATTTGTTATAAGGTCATACGGGTTCGATCCATTCCAATACCCGAATCCGGGGGTAGATTTCCACAGCATTAAAAAAAATGTGAATAAAATTTACCCTGATTTTTTTCCATATCGAAGAAATTATTTTTAATATTGTGTAGGGAAATTTATTTCCCGGTACTTACTAACCCATCCACATAATAAATCTCCCGGTTCACCGGGAGATTTTTCTTTTAGGTATGCTCCATTATTTTATCATCTACAAACCATTCCAGGTACTATCGCAATTCACATCTGAAGGCGGTAAACGAACGTTGAAGGATTACTTCGCTGTTCCTACGGATGTATATGCTGTTGGCAGATTGGATTATGATAGTGAGGGCTTGTTGTTGCTTACGAATGACAAGCAACTGAATCACCGGTTGCTGGACCCGCGCTTTGCGCATGAGCGGGAATACTGGGTACAGGTGGAAGGCGACCTTAAGAGTCATGAGTTCAGCGCAGAGAGTCAAGAATCGGGGGAAGAGGGCGGCCAATCGGCGATCCAACAATTGGAGCAAGGTGTCATGATTGCTGTTGATGGTAAATCTTACCGTACGAAACCCTGCCGGGCTATGGTGTTTGACGAACCTCCGGCTGTGCCGGAACGTAACCCGCCCATCCGCTACCGTAAAAATGTTCCGGACAGCTGGTTGAAGCTGGTTCTTACAGAGGGTAAGAACCGACAGGTACGCAAGATGACTGCCCAGGTGGGCTTTCCTACCCTGCGCCTGATCCGTTACCGGATAGAACAACTTACTATTGAAGGTTTGCAGCCCGGAGACATGCAGATATTAACCCGTTCGGCTGTCTATAGTGGCTTATTCTCTTAATTGCTCACTAACAACTATAAACTAATTCCTTACCTTGCTGCAAAATCCATAATATGCTGAAATCTATGACCGGTTTTGGAAGAGCAGAACAAACAGTAGGCGATAAAACGTTCCTGGTGGACATAAAGTCACTCAACGGGAAGCAGTTTGAATTGTCTCTTAAGATGCCTGCTTTTTTAAAGCCTTTTGAATTTGATATCCGTGCTTTATTATCCAAGAAGCTGGGACGTGGTACTGTAGATTGTACCATCAGTCTTAAAGAGAGTGGTGCTGCAAAACCGGTAAGTATCAACACTGATCTTGCCAAAGCATATTATAAGCCTATTGCCGAGTTGTCGAAGGCGCTTGACCTTGATCCTGCTCATATTTTAAGTACGCTTATCAAGTTGCCGGAAGTCATCACGCCTACGGGTGAAACTTTGACCCCGAATGAATGGGATGCTTTTCAGAAGGTGGTTGAAAGTGCTATCAATAACCTGAACCTGCATCGCCAGGAAGAAGGTAAAGTGTTACAGCAGGACTTGTTGTTGCGCATTAGTAATATCCGCAAGCAACAGGAAGAGGTAATAACCCTGGAACCGTTGCGTAAACAAAAAATCAGGGAGGGACTGGTAAAGGTGTTGGAAGAAAATGTAGGTAAAGAGAGTTACGACCCCAACCGCCTGGAACAGGAGCTTATTTATTATATCGAGAAGATCGATCTTACCGAGGAGCAGGTGCGCCTCAAGAATCATTGCGACTATTTTGTGTCTATCCTGGAAGAAGCCGACGAGAATAAGGGCAAGAAGTTGTCTTTTATCCTCCAGGAGATCGGACGTGAAATCAATACCACCGGCGCCAAGGCCTACGATTCCAGCATCCAGAAATGTGTAGTGCAAATGAAGGATGAAATGGAGAAAGCCAAGGAGCAGGTTCTTAACGTATTATAAGATGCCAGTAATAAGTAGCGAGTGGTCAGTGTGAATACGGGATTTCAGCCCGCTAACCACTCGCTATTTACTGCTTGCTTTCCTTCCCTATTGCGGCTTTTAGGCTGATGCTTATATTTGTAAAAACATTTCCCATTGAAAAGGAACCGCCTGTTTCATATTCTGACCCTCTCTGTTCTTATTTCCGGTTTTCTTGCTTCCTGTACTACGGTAGACGTTTTTGAAAAGAATGTAGCTATCCCCAACCACGCATGGAGCAGCCAGTTCAAACCATCTGTCAGTTTGGATATCAACGATACCACGAGCCTGTATAATATTTACCTGGTGATCCGGCATACGGATGCTTATCGTTATAAGAATATCTGGGTAAATGTAACCGCACAACCTCCTGCCGGCTCTCCTACCAGTCAATCACTGGAATTGCAACTGGCTACCGATAGCAAGGGCTGGCTGGGTACGGGCATGGATGATATTTTTGAGCACCGCATTCTTATCACCCCGGCTCAAAAGCCTATTCTTTTAAAGAAAGGAACTTATCAATTTACCATTGCCAATATTATGCGCGAAGACCCACTGCAGCATGTCATGAACGTGGGCATACGGGTAGAGAAGGCGAAATGATAAAGCATGGAAGCTGCCGCTAAAAAGAGATTGTACTTCATCAGCACCATTTACTGGTTCCTGCTTTTTTATATCATCGCTGCACTGATATGGTGGTTCATTGCCCTGGAGAAACAGAACCGGCAAATGACCAATTACAAGCTTAATGAACTGGTGCTCGATGATCCCGCCTATCAGTCGAAATACGACAAACTCACTGCCGAAAAGAAGTTAAAGACCACTCAATATATAGGAGAAGGGGTTACATTCCTCGCCTTGACACTCGTAGGGGCTTTGTTTGTATACCGGGCTTTCCGGCGCCAGTTGAAGTTTCAGCAACAGCAACAGAATTTCATGATGACCGTAACGCATGAGTTAAAGACCCCCATTGCGGTTGCCAAGCTGAATCTTGAAACGCTTCAAAAGCATGCCCTGGAAGAGGCCAGGCGGCAGAAGCTGATGCAGATGACGCTGCAGGAGGTCAACCGGCTAAACACGCTCGTCAATAATATTCTTGTATCGGCTCAACTGGAAGGGGGGCGCTACCGGATATCGGATGAAGAGCTCGATTTCTCAGAGCTGGCAAAGTCCTGCTTCTCTGATTTCAAGAACCGTTTTCCGGACCGATCCTGGCAATCGGCCATTCTGCCAGAGATAGATATTAAAGGAGATCCTCTTCTACTCCAAATCCTGGTGAATAATCTCCTGGAGAATGCCGTAAAATATTCCCCCAAAGAAGGTACTATACAATGCAAGCTGCATGAGGCTGGCAAACAGGTGATCCTTGAGGTCATCGATCAAGGTCCCGGTATCCCGGATGAAGAGAAGACCAAGGTGTTTGAAAAGTTTTACCGCATCGGCAATGAAAACACGCGTACTGCCAAAGGAACCGGCCTGGGACTGTATCTGTGTCATAAAATTGCAAAAGATCACAAAGCGAGCATCCGGGTAACGGATAATATGCCTACCGGCTGTAATTTTAGCGTTAGTTTTACGAAGTAAATACTGACCATGAGTACAAGGCCCTCTATTTTATTGGTGGAAGATGAAGAAAACCTTCACGAGGCTTTAAAGCTGAACCTGGAGCTGGAAGGTTATGAGGTAACTTCTGCCTTTACTGGCAGCGAGGCCTTGCAAAAGGTGCAGGATGAGTATTTCGACCTGTTGATCCTGGATGTGATGTTGCCTGAACTGGATGGTATCAGTGTTACTGAGACCATCCGGGTACAGAACAATGAGGTACCGATCCTTATTCTCAGTGCTAAAAATGCCAGTTCGGACCGGGTATTGGGGTTGAAAAAAGGGGCTGATGATTATCTGACCAAGCCTTTTAACCTGGAAGAGTTACTGCTGCGCGTTCATAAACTGATCGACAAGAACAAGAAGATGCTGGATAAGGACTCCGTGGGCGACACTTATAGTTTTGGAAATAATGTGGTGGACTTTAAAGCGCAGGAGGCTGTTACCAAATCCGGTGAGCGTATTCAATTGAGTAAGAAGGAGGCTATGCTGCTTAAGTTGCTAATTGAAAACAAGAATGAAGTGGTACCCCGGGAAAAGATCCTTCAAACTGTATGGGGCTATAACGTGTATCCAACCACCCGCACCATCGATAATTTCATTCTTAACTTCCGCAAGTATTTCGAGACCGACAGCCGCAACCCCGAGTACTTCCATTCGGTCCGGGGCGTAGGCTATAAATACACTGAATAGTTTAGACTCTTTGTAATTCCTGTAGTAGAGCTCTCGTTTCGTAGAAAATTCTTTTCATATCGTCTACCTGCTGATCGGGTGCATACAAGGCCCATTCGCATTCATTCAATACGGTCGTAAGGCTTTGTATGGTATCTGCAGGCATTCCTTTGGCGGCAAGGGCGCCAGCCACATTTTGTTTATTAAGGGATGAAGGGGCCACCTGGCATTTTTCAGCTGCCATTTTCCACAATGCTTTTTGTATTTCCTGGCAGAAAAGGCGTTTATCGCTTTGCTGTAATGCATCGCGTGCTACTGCCAGCCACTCATCGGGATTGATTTCCTTCGGTGCTGCCGGTGGAGGTGTTTCCTGTTTGACGGCTGCTTTTTTAGCTTGTTGTTTACTTTTCCTGATCTGCCACGACTGGTAAAATATCCATCCTGCAATCGCCAACACGATGGCAGCAAAAAAGTACATGTGCTTAGGAATGCCTGTTTCATTGGCCTTGACCAACGTAGCATTCCGCTCCTGCTCTACGGCTTTGCTAACTGCCGCCATGATGTGCATAGTGACGGGTTCGCTGCTGGCCACCTTATATTCTTTCAGCATGGGATCGTAATAGGGAAACTCAATAGCAGGGATCACACAATCACCTGTATCCGGTGCGGCAAAAGAATATTCAAACTGCTTGCTGCCGCTAAGGGGGTAGGCATACCTGTTTACCTCTTCTTTGACTGCGGGATCTGCCGTATCGACTCCTTTGGGCCATTTTACAGTAGGCGCTGTAAGCAGGGTAAGGTTGCCGGTACCGGATATCTCTACCTGAATTTTAACCAGATCGCCCTGACGAATGGGTGCTCCGGGTGTGCGGACAGCAATATTGAATTTGCCTACTGCACCGGTAAAATGCTCTGGCTGATCAACAGCTGGCAATGATTTAATGGTAAGTTTGACTGGTTCTGAACGGACCGACACCGGGTAATTGGCCATGCCCCAGGCACCCGTAGCCACATCTTTTCTCCGGAAGTGTATCATCCCCTCCACTTCGGCTGGGTCCAGTGTATAGTCGCCTTCCTGCAAGGGAATCAATTGCACTTTTCGAATGATGTTTACATAATAGGGTATGCCTTTATATACTTCTACTTCCTGCCTGTTATCATACCCATCTACCATTTCTATCACACTGAAACCATTCAATGATGGGCGTTTTACTACCTGCGCTGTAGTGCTCAGTCTTGAGTAGGCTTTGTACACTGCCATGACCGGTTCGCCTACATAGCAATTTGTTTTGTTCACTTCGGCCCGTATGAAAAAGTTCTTGTGGATCTCTTCAGTAACGTCTTCACCGGGCTGGAGCTCTGCCGCCGATTCCATATCTACTTCGTCGGTATTTGTATTTGCTGATGACAACCCCGTACGTTGTACCAATACTTTTACCGGTTCGGTGCGCATTTTTTTGCCATCGATAATAGCTACTGCGCCCGGTATCGTAAAGCGCCCACTTTTACGCGGCGAAAGGATGACAACCTTCGTATAGGATTCCACCAGCTGCCTGGTTTGTGCCTGTATACTGGTCGTATTCTTAAAATCAAATGTGCTTGTTACCCGGAAGTCGGCAAACTCGGGTATGTTGAAGTCCTGAATGGTGCGGGCCCCTTCGATAATGTATTGTACCTGGAATGTTTGCGGGTACTGTATGGTGGATTCGCTGACCTGGGTATAGAATTTAGTCTGCCCGTTTACATGTTGTAAACTAAACAGGCTTACCCATAAAAGTAGTGTATGTAGTTTTCCTTTAATAGATTACGTTTTATTCCCCGTCAGGCCGGTAGACAAATATAAATTTTGCGGCCAAGCCTTCCTCGAATTGTGGGCGTTAAATGTCAGTTAAAGGATGAACGGTTACAGGTGTTTATAAATCACCCAGTTGTGGTCGTAGTATAATATCTTCCACACAGGCTTGTGGCGAAAGTTGTGATGCTGCATATACCATGGCGGCAATATCTTTTGCTTCCATGATACGTTTAGGATCAACGCCGCTGCCCGCCCAGGAATCGGTATAGGCAGCACCGGGATATACTGCGGTCACTTTAATTCCATGTGGTTTCATTTCTTCACGGAGGTTACGCGAAAATCCTGCCAATGCATATTTACTGATGCTGTAAGCCCCTCCATTCGGATAAGCATGCAGCGAAGCAATGGAGCACATGTTGAATACATGGCCACTTTGTTGTTTCATCATCTGTGGAATGATGGCGCGGGTTACATGGTAGGCGCTGAACAGGTTTACATTCAGCATGTGTTCCAATGTTCCTTCCGGTTCATTGTGTACGCTACCCGGATCGAACAGACCGGCGTTGTTGATCAGCACATCAACCGGTAACCCAAATCCCAATACCCAGCTTCCGAATGCTTTTGCCTGTTCTTTAATGGAAAGATCAAATGCATTGGCCCTGATCTGTACTTCGGGATAATACCGCATCAGGTCTTCCACAGTTTTGTACAGGTTGGTTTCACTGCGGGAGCAGATAAAAAGGTTATGCCCCTGGGAAGCAAACTGTTCTGCCAATGACCTGCCAAATCCTTTGGAAGCGCCGGTAATAACAACATTCATAATATGGAATTAGGGTTACGAAGTTAGAAGTTGGGCGTCAGACTTCTTATTTTTGCGGCATGAAATACCAGCATCTCTTTTTCGATCTTGACCATACGTTGTGGGATTTTGAAGCTAATAGCCGGAAAACGCTGACCGACATTTATGAGGAGCTGGCTTTGCATACCAGGGGTATCAATGACTTCAACCTGTTTCATAAAAATTACCTTGTACACAATGACAAATTGTGGGCCCGTTACCGGAACGGGTATATTAAGGTGGATGAATTGCGGTGGAAGAGAATGTGGCTCACTTTATTGGATTTCAAGATCGGAGATGAAAAGCTGGCCCGCCAGATGGGTGACCGTTTCCTTGATCTGCTGCCTTCCCGCAATTTATTGTTCCCGCATACTATTGAGATACTGGAATACCTGACGGGGAAAGGCTACCAACTGCACCTCATTACCAATGGTTTTGAAAAAACACAGCACAGCAAGTTAAAGAACAGCGGCATCGATAAATATTTCAAGGAAGTGATCACTTCCGAAGGAAGCAATAGCCTGAAACCGCACAAAGAAATATTTGATTATGCTTTTAAGCGGGCGCGTGCCTTACCACAACAGAGTATTATGCTGGGTGATAGTATCGAAGTAGACATCCAGGGTGCTATCAATGCCGGCATCGACCAGGTGTTTGTGAATCACATTAATGCTTCTTCAGACCTGAAGCCTACTTATACCGTCCATTCTTTACGTGAGCTGGAAACCATTTTTTAGCATTGCTCAATAAAAAAGCAGCGTACCCTTCAGGATACGCTGCTTTTTTATTGGAGTTATTTCGATGCTACAAAGTTGCCAGTACAGTTACGCCGCCTTTGACCACTTCGTTTAGCTGTACATTTACTTTGGTTCCTATTGGCAGCAACAGGTCTACCCGGCTACCAAACTTGATGAATCCGTATTCAGCGCTTTGCTCTACTTTTTGGCCAACAGTGAGGTAGTTGATGATACGCTTGGCTAATGCACCGGCAATCTGTTTTACCAGTATTTCGCCTTTGACATTGCGGATCACTACTGAATGACGCTCATTCTCTGTAGAGGACTTAGGATGCCAGGCTACAAGGTATTTTCCTTTATGGTATTGGTTGTACACCACCTCGCCTGATACCGGATTACGGTTCTGGTGTACATTGGCCGGGCTCATGAATACAGACAGTTGTAATCTTTTGTCTTTGAAGTATTCTTCGTCAAACACTTCTTCTATCACCACTACTTTTCCATCGGCCGGGCATATCACCAGGTTATCTCCTTTGGTAAGCTGACGGTTGGGTACGCGGAAAAAGGAAATGATAAACAGCAGTAGTCCAAGTGTGATCACAAAGATGAGCCAGCTGAGCCATGGCAGGCTATAACTGATGAAATAAAACGACAGCAGGTTGATCACTGCAAATATGATAGCTGTAATGAGTATGCTTTTGTATCCTTCTTTGTGAATGGTCATTGAGTATGGTTAAGATTGCAAATGTAAGTAATTAGAAATTACGGGGTTTATGAAGGCTTATTTCATAAAGATCGTTACGTAGAGCCAAACAAAGGGGATGGCGATCAACAGGGAATCGAACCGGTCCAGGAATCCACCATGCCCGGGCATCAGGGTGCCGCTGTCTTTCACATTGGCCATGCGCTTGAGCTTGCTTTCGAGCAAGTCGCCGGCAGTGCCCATTACTGCAGCAATGGCTGATATAGCTATCCAGTCGCGTACACGATAAATATCCAGCCACCATCCCAGCAGGGAGATTACCACTACACACAGGATAGCCCCTCCTATGGTTCCTTCCCATGTTTTTTTGGGAGATATTTTGGAGAATGGGGTTTTACCGATGAGTGAACCCACTATATAGGCCATGGTATCATTGATCCAGATAGAGAAAATAAGGCCGCAGGGAATAACCGGTCCCATATCAAAATGACCGAACCCAGCTGCCCCATCCAGGTAAATGACGCTCGCGCTTCTGAGGTCCATCATCAACCCCCAGCTTAATGATATATACAGGAGGCCCAATGCGGAGAGTCCAATGTTTCGTAACCGGATGTTACCGGCAAATAATAATTCACCGATCGGCAGCATGAATGCGC
This sequence comes from Niastella sp., assembly GCA_017744515.1. Classification (GTDB taxonomy): domain Bacteria; phylum Bacteroidota; class Bacteroidia; order Chitinophagales; family Chitinophagaceae; genus Paraflavitalea. Next base: position 1,880 of record JAGIBF010000105.1, on the reverse strand, counting down.
AGATAATGCCCAGCCACAAGCCAATGGAATGCAGGGAAAAGTCGCCGATGTTAAAGGCATTATTGGTGAAAAAGAGCACTATACACCAGCCTGCGATGCGTACTCCATATTTGTGAAATGGTGTAATAGTCAAATAGCCGGGGTCTATTTTGCCTATGAGTTGCTGGTATTCTTTCCAGCAGCCAAAATGGATGATGGTGAACAGGATCAAGAAACTCCAGAGCCCCCACAACAAACCTCCCAGCATCACCACCACAAAGATGACGGCAGTAAGTGACCTTGTTTTTAATGTTGACAGGTTGAGCGCCATGTGCAGGTATGGTTATGCAATAAATTGGTTGGTGGGTGTGAGATCGTCTGGCCGATATACTTTGGAATAGGTAACAGTCGACTGACGGCGATAGTACCACAATATGGCCCACACTGCTATGCCGCTGATGACAGAAGCCAGTAATGGCGCATCGGGGTTTGTGGTCGCCAATTTGGGCGAAAAGGATACAGCTATGACCTGTGCAGCATTATATACAAAATGCGCAATTATGGAGGTCCATAAGCTTCCACTATACCAATAGAAAATACCCAACACTATACCCAGGAACATGCGCGGCAAAAAGCCTTGAAACTGGAGGTGCAGGGCCGAGAATAAAAAGCCGGTAAGGATGATACCCGCCCAGGGGTTTCTGGTAACCTGTATTAAGATGCGCTGGAGTGCTCCGCGGAAAAACAGTTCTTCACAAAACGCAGGAAAAAGCCCAACAACGATGACATTCATGATAACATCGATTGGCTTATTCGATTTAAAGAATGCTTCCATTTGTCCGGAAGCTTTGTTTTCCAACTCCACCAACGAAGAAGGCAGGTGTATGCGTTGATTGAGCTGTCCCAACCAGAATGCAAAGGGAAAAGCCAGCAGGATGCACAAAGCAGCCAGTACATACATGTTGGCGTGTTCTGCTTTCTTTAAACCGATAAAATAAGTGTATTTACCGGTAAATGTGAATACGGCAAACAGGAAAGTCGGCAATACAAACAATACAAGCGAGGATAAAGCCTGGCCCCATTTCAGGCTGTTAATAACCTGAGGATCAGACAGATCTAATTTTGGTGTTTCTGAAGGGATCAGGAAGTTTGCAAATACCAGCAGCAGGGGGAAGGCCAGCAATATTGCCAGTTGCTTCCAGGGTGATTTTATGCGTAAATGGCCGATCATAAACTGGTATAAACGAATATTAGTATGTAAATTTGCAGCCGCTCCGGGCCGCAAGATACGCGATGCGAAGATAATTGATCCCGAATCATATACGGTACCCGCAGTCTTTTTATTATGCCATCTATCGGTCATATATCACTTCCTGATTTTCCTTTACTTCTCGCACCTATGGAAGATGTGAGTGATCCTCCTTTTCGCTACGTGTGCAAGCAGAATGGTGCCGACCTGATGTATAGTGAATTCATCTCCAGTGAAGGGTTGATCCGTGATGCTATCAAGAGCCGGCAAAAGCTGGACTTCTCGGAATTTGAGCGCCCCTTCGGCATCCAGATATTCGGTGGTGATGAGGAAGCGATGGCCATGAGTGCCCGGATTGTTGACACCGTTCAACCCGACCTGGTGGACATCAATTACGGCTGTCCCGTAAAGAAGGTCGTGTGCAAAGGCGCCGGCGCCGGTGTATTGAAAGATATAGACCTGATGATTCGGTTAACCACCGCAGTAGTTAAATCCACTACTTTGCCGGTGACCGTTAAAACCCGTCTTGGCTGGGATGATAATTCCAGGAATATCGAGGAAGTGGCCGAGCGCCAGAAGGACATCCAGTATTCCAGCCGGACCCGCATGGTCACCGACCAGCTGCGGCGCGTGCTCAAGCTGCGCCATGGCC
>JAGIBF010000104.1 GCA_017744515.1 Niastella sp. | reverse complement strand
GTCTTCCTGTTCAGTGAAAACGAACTGCTGTCGCAGGAGCGCAGGAACAGCAGCGATGGGTCCCATTGTTGGCCAAACTTGACCGTATAGGCAAAGTTACCGCTTTGGGGTAAGGCGCCGGGCTGCTTCACTTCCGGAAAGTTGGCATCGTAATAATATTGTACTTCCACTTTGCCTGGATTGATCACCGGCCAGTCGTTTGTCCATTCAACAGGCGCAATGAAAGTTTCTCTGCCTGTGTTATAATAATCGCCGGTATAGGGACGGCAGGCAAGGAAGATGGCATAGGTCTTTCCATCAGGGCCATCAACCAGCTGTGCGTGGCCGGTGCTGGTAATAGGGTGCTTCCTATCCTCGGGCAAACCGCGCTGTGTAAGGATCGGATTGTTTTCATACGGTATATAGGGTCCCCACACCGATTTGCTACGCAATACCACCTGAGAATGGTTTACGGAAGTGCCTCCTTCGGCCGCACACAGGTAGTACCAGCCATTTCTTTGCAGCAGGTGTGGACCTTCGATCCATACGGGTTTCTTGCTGATGTCTACACCGCCATTCACCAGTATCTTCTCCTCTCCTACTGTTTTCAAAGCAACGGGATCGAACTCATACATGCGTATTGTTCTGTGGCCGGAATACAGTGGTTTATAATCAGGCGCATCGCTGTTGTAAATGATATAGGCTTTTCCATCCACAAAATGGACAGAAGGATCAATGCCCCGTACATTACGCAGCCACACCGGATCGCTCCAGGGGCCTGCCGGGTCTTTTGCAGTGATCACAAAGTTGCCGCCATCATCGATATTGGTACAGGTGATGTAAAAGGTACCATTGTTGTAGCTGATACCAGGTGCAAACAATCCACGCGTGGTACGCTGTTTCAGGAACTGCATTTGCGAGGTCCTGTCGATGGCATTGCCGATCTGTTTCCAGTTTTTCAGGTCTTTACTGTGCAGAATGGGCAATCCAGGGAAAAACGAAAAGGTGGAATTGACCAAATAGTAATCTGTTCCTACCTTAACAATGCTCGGGTCCGGATAAAAACCGGTCAATATGGGGTTCGTAAAACGGATCGACTGTGCACTCGCAAGGTTACTACACAGACTCGCGCTCACCAACAGCATTAATGCCCACGCGGCAGCAAAACAATTCTTCTTCATTGTATATATCTTTTTAGGGTATGTATAACATAAGCCCGGTTATCTACTGCACGCAGTCTAACCGGGCTAAAACGATCAATATGATAAATACCTGATCAAACAATTATAAAAATACGGCTATTTAAAGCGCCCACTCCAGTTTCGACTCTCCATAACAATTGGTGGCGCTCATCGTCATATTGACGGTACCCCAATATTGGTTATAAAATATAGCACTATTGTAGGAAGGGGTGTTATACCCCGTCCACCAGGAATATTCACCAATGAGGGTTCCGTTGCTATGACAAACAGAGCTGCCCATACTATAATCTCCCGAAAAATCATACCAGGAGCTGCTGAACTTCAGGTAGCTGCAGGTTGCGTTGATGGTAACGTTTGTACCAGCATATCCTACCAGGGGATTACAGTAAATCACTTGCTGATAGGCTGATGCAGATATTGACATAAAAATGATGGTAAAAGCTATAAGGATCTTTTTCATACTGATAATTTTGAAAATGGTTTAATGATTGAACGAATGGTTTGATAAGGATTATCTATTGATCGTCTTTCTCTTGGAATGCTTTTCTTTTTTCAAGGTAGGCTGCAAGCTGATCGACGCTTACCGCATATTTTGTTTCCAACTGATGATCTATGTGTTGGCTTTTATAATAACTGACAAATAGTTGCTGCCGGTACCGGTCCCTGAATTGCTGGTATGCACTGTCACGCTCCATATCCATTGATTGTCCCTGTGCGTATAGATGGATACCGATCAACCAGGCATACAGCATTTGCCTGATATCGCCCGCATTGCTCAATGAGCCGCTGAACGCGGGCTGGCACCGTACATATTCAGTAAAGTGACTCAGCGTATAATTCCGGCGCGTACCTTTCCATTCATATGCCATCAATACCAGCTCCGGATTTACGCGCCTCCATTTATTTTCCGTGGTGTCCACTTTGGATGCTATGTCAGCGATAGCAGCTTCATACAATACTGGCTTCATATCGTGCAGCACCTGTTGCCTGCTTTCCCAAATGGCCTTTTCTTTTATGGCAAGCCGCAACTCTTCGCGGATGTGCTCTTGCTCCTGTGCGATGGGCACCGGCGCCAGTGGCCGCTTATCGGCCAGGTACACGAAATAATAGCCTGACAATGCTTCAACTGGCCCCCATACGGTTCCTTCCGCGGCCTTCTCCAAGGCAGGCAGGTACACGCCAAGCGGATAAAAGGGATAGCGCAGGTAACCACTGAATATATTCGTACCGGGTACTCCTTTTACTTTTTGTTGCAAGGCGTAAAAATCCTTTACTGAAAGCCCCGCCTGATGCATTGTATAATACTCCTTCAGCAATGCCTCTTTACTAAAGTAAATGGTCTCTATTTTGTATTCCTGCGTACGCAGTGCATGAGCTTGATGAACTGCTTCGTCCGACACCTGCAACAAGGGCTTCACTTTCTTATTCCATACATATCCGTCCACGGAAGATGTATAATACTGCATGGCATGTTCCAGTTGACAATGAATCAAACTAATGGTATCATACCGTTGATCCAAGGCAAATGCCAGTATACGCCCCTCTGCTATCATTCGCTCCCGTTGTTGTTCCGGCGTAAGCTGTATCCATGATGGACTGTTGATGATGTACTCGCAGGTGGCCGTATCAAGCTGCCAGGGACCGATTTTCAGAAGCACATCATCCTTGCCAACAGGAGTAGTTTGGCATCCTGCTATCACCACTGACATGCCTGCAAAGAGTGCAACAAGTTTGGTAAACACGAATGCTTTTTGAGGAAAGGTTTAAAGAAAGGTGACATCCGGCGGGCGATGTCACCTTGTATTGTAGTGTTATTTTGATAACCTTCAGACAACCCTTCGACAGCCCTTCGACAACCCTTCGACAACCCTTCGACAGGCTCAGGGTGACAGCGATACAGGGTGACAGCCATTCAGGGTGACAGCCATTCAGGGTTACAAAACTATTTCGTATTTGCCTTGAGCGATTCCGCTACAGAAGCATAAGCCTGTTTGCGCACGTAGGTCTCTGTCCAGATACCGATGGGCTCTCCGGCGCGCCAGCTGGAGCTGGCCGGGCTATCAAGCGGGCTCCAGATGGTGATACCATAACGTTGTTTCGCAGGCACCAGTTCAAAGTATTTATCGATCACGTATTTGTACATCTCGGCCTGTGCTTTGTAATGATCAGCAGTAGCAGCAGGAGTCTTTACACCTACGCCAATGTCCAACTCGGATATTTTAACCTGTTTACCTGTAGCGGCAAGCAACCTGAACATCTCTGCAATGTTATCCTTGTTGGAAGTGATAGTGATGTGCATCTGTGTACCGATGCCATCTACTTTAGCGCCTTTGCTTTCGATGTATTTAACGTACTCGATCAGGCCGCGGCATTTGTCGAGGTTATATTCGAGGTTATAGTCATTGATGAAATGAATATCGCTGGCATTGCCGAATTGGCGGGCCTGCTTAAAGGCCATCACGGCATAATCCTTTCCAAGGTAATCCTGCCAGTAAAACTCATCGGCTGCCAGGGTTCTGCCTACACCTGTTTTCAGTTCATACGGCCTGCCATCATCCATTGGTTCATTCACCACATCCCAGGCCTTCACGTACGGCTTGCTGACATCCAGCATGCTTTTCATCCATTTATCCATCGCCCCGGTGAGAATAGCTGCTTTCTCTACTGGTGTTTTCTCTACAATGGTAGTGCTGCCGCCCGTGGCCTTGGTGCTCTTCAATACCACATCGTCGATGTATACAGTACCGGCAAATTCTCCATAGCTGAAGATGAGCCTGCTCCTGGTAGCCGCAGTGGTCGTTGTCTGGATCGTTACCAGTTTCCAATCGGTGGTAACGGCTACCTGGCCGAATCCATTGGATGAATAATCGGCACTTTGCAGTTCGGGTCGCACGATGCCTGCTGCTGTTCCCTTTATCCAAAAGCTCAGTTCATAAGCCTGGGCATTGTCGAGCGCCGAAGCAAAAGAATAGCTGGTTTGCACATCCCAGTAGTTGGCGGTCTTGGTGGGGTTGGTCACATAAAAGGCCTTGCCTTTGTTGCCTACGCCCATACCATCGGCCGTAATACCGCGGGTAGAGCTACCGCCCCAGCCGCCCCAGGCTACACCCGATTCGAAATCACCACCTGTAACGAGGTTGTTGATCGCGGGTACGCCTTGCGTATCGTACACATACAGGTTGTTGATGTCTACCGAATAGGTTACCCCGGGTTTATACCCCAGGTCAATACGAATTTTGATCTGGTCGCCGGCAAAATCATTGATCTGGAACCTAATCTCTTTCCAGGAAATACCTGTAGTGAAAGTGGCAGTGGCCGTACCCGATTTTGTCCAGTCGACCTGGGGAGTATTGTTGTTCAATCCTTCAAAGGAAATGCGCCCTTCGCCGGCTATATCTGATTTGATATACATCACCACTTCATACTTATGTGTTTTATTCACATTGATGGTGGGCGATACCAGCTGAAGGTCGGTAGCCGCCGCAGAAGAGCCAGTTGCTACCAGCTTCACCGCCTGCGTACCGGTACCCATACCTGCGCCATCGGCAACAGTAATACCGGCGCCGGGATTAGCCTTGTTCCAGCCAGTGAATGATTTGTCCTTCAGACCAGCCAGGTTGAGGTCATTGGCATAGGCAGGGGACGTTACCACCATTGGTGATAATAAACCGTTCAGGTAAGTCGCTTTCTGGTTGGCATGCCACATCAGGGTATGACCGTACACTGATATACCTGCTTTGTTGGCTGTCTCGAGCAGGGTTTTTACTTTGCTCAGGTCGATGCTTCCATCGTTTTGTACCACGGCGCCGTGCTTCATTTCATAGCCCAGCACGATCTCATCGAAGTTCTTATTGGCGAGCCGGTACTTTACCCCTTTATCGAGGTATTCCTGCAGGCCCAGGGCTGCACCCCATTTAAAATTGGGATGTGCCGCCCGGTTGATATACGTTTTCAACGCAGGATAAGCGTCGATATCTTCCTGAACGGTAACGCTTCCGGGTTTGTCTACGTTGAATTCGGGGGTTTTGTACTTGTTGCAGGCCGCCACCACGGTCAATGCCGTGAGGCCGGCAGCAAGAGTATGTAGTCTGTTCATCATAATGACGAAGATTAAATATGGCAGAATTGATTACTTGTTAACCGGTACATAAGTTTCCATCGTTACGGCCCGGTCGCGCATCACCAGTGTATCAGTGGAAGCCACCTGCATATCGGGCAATGTAACCTGGTAATTGAGGTAGAGCGCATCACGGTCCTTGCTGCCCCAGCTGTTCTTTTCTCCTCTCTTTACAAACTGACCGTTGCCGGTAGCGGTAAAGCTCGCATTAGCAGCAGCGATGGTGCATTTACCGGCATCGTCGAAAGTGAGCAGCAGCGGACAGTTCACATTCACGCCGTTCTTATCCTTAAATACTACCGGAAACTCCAGCTGTTTCATAGCGCGTGTGTTCAATTTGTTCACCTCATCTTTCTCCACGTATTGCTGATGACGAACGATGGTTTGGTTTACACTGCCGGTAATCACATCCTTACCGCGGCGCAGGTAGTTGCCATGCCAGGGGTTCACATACTTGATAGCATACAGCGTGAAGTGCTTACCAACAAGCACAGAGTCTGCACCTGATTTATCTGCGATACGCACAGGGATCACGTAGGTGTTTTTGATGGCTTTGGGGTCGTTGAAGAAGGCTTGTGTCAACTGCACCTCTACACCACCGGTAAGGCCACCTTCAGGAATGACGATGCTGTTGGCTGCCAGTGTATAATAGTTAGCGGGCATGGGCAGTATTTCATCCTTGCCAGCACCAAACAGCAGGCCATTGCCCAGCAAACTATTGTCGACTGCAATGCCGATGTTGAGGTTCCTTTTATTGGAATACACACCACCGGTGGTAACCATGATCTGGCACTTCCCCTGGTTGTCGAGGTCGGTGTTGAAGATATCCTCACCAAAAGTGAGCGTACGAACCGGGTACTGGTAGGCAAAGTAAACGGTCTGGTACTTGTAGTCCGCGAACTCCACGTCCTTATTGCAGGCAGCCAGTGTAAGGAACGCTATGATTGGTAACAGAAACTTTTTCATTGTATTGTTTTCAATAAGTCAATAGAAATCTTTTATCGCCATCCCTGGTTTTGTTCCAGTGAGCCAAACTTCAGGATCTCGCCATAAGGTATAGGACCATAGATCATGAACGGCTGGAACTGCCTGCCTTCTACATTGATGTAGGAAGGAACGTTGTTGCGGATGCTCACGCCTTTCGCTGTTTCTGTAAGGCTTGCTTTCCAGCGGCGCAGATCCCAGAAACGGAAACCTTCAAAGCATAGCTCTAACCTGCGCTCGTTGCGGATCAGTGCACGCATTTGCTCCTTGCTGGTCTTGGCAGTTTCGAGATAGGCATCGTTATTGGTAGTACCGATACCAGCTCTCTTACGGATGGCCTTGATCACATCATACGCAGAGAAGGTCTGATTGCCGGTCCCCATCGGGCCCCAGGCTTCGTTGGCAGCCTCGGCGTAGTTGAGGAAGATCTCGGTATAGCGGATATGCGGTTTGTAATGACGCTGGTTGTTGGCCGATGTTGGGTTGAGGTTCACATCCTGGCGCAGCAGTTTGCGAAGATAGTAACCGGTACGGGTGGAAGTCTCTACCCTGTTCAGCGCATCATTGGTAGTACCATCTGCCGCCGTAGTGATCACGGTATTGTTAGGACCCGCTGTGCCGCCGTTCACTAGGATGAACTGACGCAAACGTGGATCACGATTGGCGTAAGGATTAGCAGCGTCATATCCGCTGGCAGGATCGGAAATAGGATATCCATTCACGGTGGGGAACGCATCCACCAGGTTTTGCGTGGGGTTGATCCGTCCGTTGCCAAACAAACTGGGCGGATAGTTGGCCTGCTCCAGGTCGCGGTTATCACCATAGTTGTTGCGCCACAATATTTCCGGAGGATTAGCGCCATCGGCCAGTCCTGCAATTTCTGATGTATTGGAATACCAGGTCAATCCAGTAGGCGCCAGTGCTGTCACGCCACCTTTCAATGTCAATACTTCTCCTGCATAGTTGGCTGCATCGGCCCAGGTAGTGGTAGTGCCAGTGCTGAAGGCCGGGCTGGCTGCCAGCAGCGCCGCTTTGGAGCGGATCGCTTTGGCAATACGGCCGGTGAGGAACCCGCGGAAGGCAGCGCCAAACGCCCGGTCATATTGCTCTTTGGTCACCGTACCAAACTTCACCGGTATCTGCGATGCATTCGGGATATTCTCATAATCCAGCGGCAACAGTGCTTCTGCCTGATCGAGATCGCTATAGATCTGTTTCATGCAGGCATCGAAGCTCGTGCGGGGCTGGTTGAAATCTGAATTGGTGCCTTGCACATTCAGCAGCAGGGGTACACCCAGCATTTGATTACTTTCTGATACCCCGCCATGCATTTGCAGCAGGTGATACAGAAAGTAGGCACGCAGACCATAAGCTTCTCCTTTCACACGCATGCCAAACAATTTGCTTACAACCGGATCAGCCACCCATTTCACCGTGTCCACATCACGCAACATAATGTTGAGGTATTGGATAGCGGCATAAGAGTTGGTCCATTGATTCAACGGATTGTTGTTGGCTGTCCACTGCCCATTGGCCATTTTCAAAAACGCATTCGTCTGGTCATTGCTCACGGCATCGTCCGTAGCCACATCGCTGAAAGTCCAGCCATTGGTAGGCATACGGTTGTAGCCATTGAGCAATACGCCAAAAGGAAAACGGGCATCGTTCGGTATGAACCCATCAGGGTCCAGTTGCCGGTTATTTTCTATCGCCGGCTCCAGCAGGTCTTTACAACTGCCCAACAGGAAGACCGAAGCCAACAGGATAATAATACTTCTCTTCATATACATATACTTGATTGGATGTATTAGCCTTTTAGAATACAGCTTTTACACCCAGATTATAGAAGCGGGTTTGTGGCGCACTGCCTATGTTCGTTTCCATGAGCGCACGTTCAGCTGAAAGCGTAAGCAGGTTGAACCCACTCACATATACGCCCAGTTCTTTCACCAATTCCTTACTGCCCAGCACACCGCTCAGGTCATAAGACACCTGCACTTTGGACAGGTCGAAACGATTGGCCCTGTACATCCAGAAATCGGATGACCGGAAGTTGTTGTCGCTGTTGAAAGTGGTGAGCCTGGGATATTTTGCTGTTGCTGCTGTGGCAGGAGTCCAGCGATCACGTACCACAATGGAATACTTGTCTTCTCCATCTACCCAGAAGTAAGAACTGTTCTTCATGCCGTAAGCGCCCAGCTGTGCAGTACCCAGTGCAAAGAAGCTGAAGTTCTTCCATTTGGCACTCAGGTTAAGGCCCAGTGACATAGGCGCACCAAACCAGCCACCTCTGCCAAGGAATACTTCATCCCGTGAATCGATCACATTGTCGCCATTCTGGTCTTTGTATTTGATATCGCCCGGTTTTACCTGTCCGTAAGTTTGTGCGGGTGAAGCAGCAATATCATTGGCATCCTGGAAGAAGCCAAGGCTTTGCAGGCCCCAGATCGCATCCAGTGGCTTGCCGGCGCGGTATTGGTATTGGTCCTCATATACCTCTGCACGTTTGGTAGCAGTGGTCTTGTAATAAGTACCTACGATACCGAGATTCCAATCTACTTCACCAAGTTTTTTGTGAACACCCAGGCTGAAATCGAAACCAATACGTTTATCGTCATTATAGTTTACATAAGGAATAAAGGAAGAAACGGGGAAACCGGTAGTAAAATAAGACGGGAACAATACCCCTGCCTGTATGATATTACCAGTGATCTTGTTCACGAAGAAATTACCTTCGAATTTCAACAAGCCTTTGAAGAAAGAGCCTTCCACACCTACACTCACCTCTTCACGTTTGGGGAATTTCATCTCTGGATTATCGCCCCTGCGTGATTCTGTAGCCTGGATACCCGTACCATCTTTCCAGCCAAACCAGCTACCCAGTGCGGTATACACACCCTGGTAGAGATAGTAAGAAGTAATATCGAGATCCGTATGCACGATGCCTGCTGAAGCTGTTAAGCGCAGGTCATCCACAATGCTGTTGCCACGCAGGAAGTTTTCATTGCTGAGGCGCCAGCCCAGTGATACCGTGGGCGACAACGCAGTCCGGTTGCCTTCAGGCAGTTTGGCACTGTGCGACACCGCTCCGCTGAAATCGGCGTAATAAGTGTTCTTATAGTTATAACCCAATTGCAAACCGAGGTTGGCATTGCTGGTACGGTGATACACAGCCGACTCGGATTGTTGCCATCCATTCATCAGCAACATAGCCGACAGATTGTGCTTGTCGTGGATGCTGTTTTTATAATTGAACTGGGCAGTAGCCGCAATGGTTTGACTGTACCAGCTATTACTCACGGTTTGCACGCCCGTAGTAGCATCCTGTCCATACTGGGTAAGGTTGCTCACAAGGTCCACACCGGAATAAGTATTCCAGGTAGGCGCGTACACGGCATAGGTATTGTTGAAAGCGAGATTGTAAGAAGTATTGTAATCCACTGCAAAGGTAGTCCGGAACGTAAGCCCCTTCAGTACATTGCGGAGATCGGCATTCACACCGGTGTTGAACTGAAACTGACGGCTGGTGTACTTGTTGTTACCGCCGGCATAGATGGCTGCAAAGGGATTCGTTTGGTCCAGCTGCGATCCACCCAGCAGGTATTTACCATCGATGATGTGGTTGCTGTTCCTTACGAATATCTGCGATGCTTCATCTTCCGGTTCGATCATATCGATAGGAATAAGCGGTGAAAAACGGTAAGGACGCAGCGTAGCAGCACTGCCCCAGTAGTTGGTGTTCACGCCTTTGCCGGTATAGAAAATGGCAGAAGCATCTACAAAGCAGGAGATATAATCACTGAGGTTGATATCTACATTACCCCGCAGGTTGAGACGGTCGGACCGGTCATTCTTGATGGCCTCTCCGAAGTTGAGCGGGGAACCGGCAGTTATGTAGCCAATATTGGTGTAATAACGTGCTTTATCATTACCTCCGGAAATTTCTGCAGTAGCATCATGACGACCAAAAACCTTCTGCAGGTAGTCGTCGGAATAATAGTCTACGCTTGGGTAACGGAACGGATTTTTACCGGATGCATAGTTGTAGATCGTTTCAGGACTGTAGAGGTCTGCGAGGCCGTCATTGCGGCGTGCTTCATTGTACAGCGTCATGTATTCGGCCGAGCCCAGGTATTCAGGATAGGCTTTCGGCACATGCATACCAGTATTCACCCGTACATTGATCCGTTGGTTACCCACTTCGCCTCTTTTGGTGGTGATGTACACAACGCCTTTCGCAGCGCGGCTACCATAGAGCGCCACTGCATTGACGCCCTTCAGGAAGGTGATCTGTGCAATTTCTGTAGGCAATACGTTGGTTGCATCACGCGGCACGCCATCGATCACCAGCAGATAGCTGCCCATGCCCCAGTTACTATTGCCATTGAAGCCATTCGCCCACGCACCCATATTTTCGAGGCTATAGGTCATGTAGTTCTGCTTCATTTGTGTGGCTACATCCACCACAGACACACCACCCAGCAGGTCTTTTTTATTCACCTTACGGAAGGCTACCTGTACAGCCTCTGCATCGGGGACAGCCGAGGTATTATTATTGATGATGGTATCCTGCGCCTGCGCCGTTGCCATGCTCAGCGCCAAACCACAGGTTACCGTTACTATTTTTATATACTTCATGTAATTCAAGATTAATATTGCTATGAATTTCTCTTACCGCTTACTTCATACCGCTTCTTACCATCCGGGGTTTTGTGCGAACTCGAGGTACATATTGGCATCGGCATTCTTCAGCGGGAACCAATAGTGCTTTTCAGTGTACCTGCGCTCCAGGATCGTCACTTCACGTATATTAAGAACACGGTTGTTTTTAGGATCAGCGTTATTGAATCCCGGTGCACGGTCGAATTCAACAGATTTCTTCAGCGTATAGGGACTCTTGATCAGCAGCATCCAGCGACGCAGGTCATTAAAGCGGTGTCCTTCGAAAGACAGTTCAACTGCCCGCTCACGGCGTACTTCAGGCATGAAGGCATCCAGCGAACCGAGAAACTGGGCGTTGACATGCCCTACCCCTGCCCTGTCGCGCAGTGTATTGATGGCTTCTACGGCAGTCTTACCAAAGTTGCCAGACTTACCGTTAGGAGAACCATACCCCTGTGCAGCCGCTTCGGCATACATCAGGTAAATGTCTGCCAGGCGCATATACGGCAGGTGTACGTTGAGGGCCTTGTCATAACTCCAGCCCTGGTCAAATTCATTCGCTGTCATGGGTATGAACTTATACAACACATAGCCGGTGCGGCTGCCGTTGGAAATATTGCGGTAGCTACCGCCTGTAAACAGGCTGGCATAACGGGCACCTTCATTGGTAGTGGCGCCCTGGATACATTTTACACCATCATATACGATATCGTTGTAAAAACGGGGATCTCTTCCTCTCCAGGGATAAGCAGGATCATAACCTGATACGGCATCAGCCTGGGTAATATCCTTGATGGGCAAGCCGTTCGCCATACCATAGTTGTCTACATAATTCGCAGTAGGCAGGAATTTTACCGACTCCTGCGACAGCGGATTGGGCTGGTATTGCCTGGCCGTATTATAAGTAGTACCATGCGCACCGTAATAAGGCCCGCGGAAGATAGCTTCTGTAGCGCCCGGCATCAGCCAGTTCTGTCCGGTAGAGTAAAAGTTGGTATAGTACTTTGAGAACTCAACCAGTTTGTGAGGCGCTGCACCGGATTCGGTCAGCTGCAACAACTCTCCGAAGGCCTCAGCTGCCTTCTTGCAATAATCGGCGTTATAGTTTTGGCTGCCGCCGGATACATAGTTCATCAGCGGACTGCCGGCCCACAGGTAGTTCTTACCAAGGTAGCCCAGCGCCATGATCTTGTTGATGCGCAGCTGGTTTTTACCCAGTGTTCTTTTACCGGCAGTCGTGTTGTCCCAATCGGTGGGCAACAGGTTAGCCGCTTCGCGGAAATCAGCAGCAGCTTTATCAGCACACTCGCTGTATTTAAGACGGGGCAAAGTGAGTTTTTCATCACCGGCCAACACTTTGTCTATATAAGGCAAACCGCCAAAATACTGGATGAACTGAAAATGGAACCAGCCACGGAAGAACAACAATTGTCCTTTGATGAGATCTTTCTCTTCCTGCGTGGCATCGGTGAGCTTATCCAGATTTTCCAAACCCATATTGCATTTGCGGATGCCATACCAGCCAAGTTTCCAGAGCGACTTCGCAAAGCGGTCATCGTTGGTGCTGGTATTGTTGCGGTCCATCCAGCCGGCCTGCCAGCCATCGAACTGCGCCTGCCAGCCCCAGAAATCACCGTTGTCGATCTTTACTACGAAATGGAAATCGTAGGAAGTAGACTGTATCTCATCTTCACCCCAGTTCCAGCAATTGGTCCAGTAAGCATTGGAAAAATCGGGGATGCAATGATATAGCTCTTCCGTATATCCCTGGAAATTGATAAAGTTCTTGAAGGCTTGTTCTCCGCCTACGATGGATTGCGGCTCCCTGTCGAGAAACTTTTTGCAGGATGTGAAGCCGGGCAAAAGCGCCACCAGGCAAGCCACCATCAATGTTTTTATATTCTTATTCATATAGCCCGTGTTTAGAATGTAATGTTTGCACCGAGGTTGTATCTTTTTACAGTAGGATAGGCTCCCTGAGATGCCCAGCCGGTACCCGCGAAATTCGATTCGCGGTCATCAGGCATCTTGCTCCAAACGGCAAGGTTGTTACCATTGACGTATATCCTCAGAGATTCCAGTCCCAAGCGCTTTACCAGTCCTTTGCTCAACGTATAAGCGATCTCTGCGTTCTTCAGGCGCACGTATGATCCGTCGAACATGTATTGATTGCCGCGATAGTAGCCGGCTGGTGTGGATAGCCAGCGGGGCATGGGCACATCACCATTGGTATTGTCTTTAGACCAGTAGCTGCCTTCATCATACACCACGTGGTTTTGTGAACCAAGGCTGTTGAACACTACCTGGCGCGTAACATTGTTCACACCATAGAACTGTACAAAAGCACTCAGCCCCTTCCAGTCTATGCCAAACGTGGCATTGTAGGTGTTTTGAGGCCAGCCAGTGTGGCCAAAAGGAATGTTATCCTGCGCATCGATCACACCGTCACCGTTGTAGTCTACGATATAATAGTTACCGGGCAGTTTTTGGTTATCGTTGGCATTGTGTATGGTGCTGCCATACAATTCATCCCAGGTATTATAATATCCGGCATTTACATAAGAGTAAGCCTGACCGATCTGGAAGCCTTCCGACTTCTGATAAGCGGGCAACAAAGCAGGATTGTCAGCCTCGATCACCCTGTTCTTCGTATGTGTCATATTCAGGTCGGCCCACAGACGTATATTATTGGCAGTTGAATAGTTGAAATGCAATTCCAGTTCATAACCCTGCGCATTCACCTTACCAAGGTTGGCCACTGGTGGCGTTGCGCCGAAGTAAGAAGGCACTGAGGTACGGTTGGCCAGCAAGATCTTCGAACGTTTGTCCTTGAAGAAATCTACTTTACCCCTGATGAAGCCTTTGAACAATTCGAAGTCGGCGCCGACGTTGAATTTCTCTGCCTGCTCCCACTGCACGTTGGGGTTACCCACCGTCGCTTCGCGGTACCAGTTGTAAGGGCTTTGCTCAGCAGCTTCTCCCGTTACGCCCAACCTTGCACGGCCGCCATAAGCCCATTCTGTGAGGTAAAGAAAGCGGCCTGCTACGTCATCAAAACCTGTCTGACCATAAGAAGCCCTGAGCTTAAACAGGTCGAGCCAGGCGATATCGCGCATGAACTTCTCTTTCGACACGATCCAGTTCACACCACCGGAGGAGAAGAAAGCAAAACGATAATCAGGTGCAAACTTCTCAGAACCGTTGTAGGCGCCGTTGTATTCAATAGTGTATTTACTATCATAAGAATAAGTGGCCCGGAATACCCAGTCTTCGCGATAAGAAGGGATCATGCTACCATTAGCAGTGATATTGCGGTTGAGCAATCCCATGGCAGTAACTGCATGCTTCTTCGCAAAGGTTTTTGCATAGTTCAGCTGCAACTGGTAGAAAAGCCTGCGCTGGTTGCCTGTTACGGCGCCACCGGCTGGCGACCACTTGGTTCCTTCCTGGAAGTCGAAGCCGGTAACCCCATCGAATGCCTGTTTATAAACAGCAGCACCCGTCTCGGGATTGATCCACTTACGTTGCACATCATTGTACAGGTCATTCACACCACGGTCGCTTTCAATGAACGTATTGTCCATGGAAACGGTACCATTGAAACGTAAACCCTTCAACAGCATACCAAGGTCCTGCTCGAGGGTAAAGTCAGTCGTAATACGTGTAGTGGTCTGATATTGAATACCGCCTACAGCAAGGCTACGCGCTGAGTTTTCCGCACGTCCTTCGTTGGGTGAAAAGAAACCCCAGGAACCATCTGCATACACAGGCATAAACACATCGGGTGCTGTAGTATAAGCATCGATCCATGGTCCATATTGGTTGCCCGAAAAGCCCCAGGGGCTTTTGCGTACACCATACGAACCAGACAGGTTTACTTTAAATAAAGTAGAAGGCGTCAATTGAAAATCGAGATTGGTACGGGCATTCAACCGCGTGAAGCCAAACCCCGGTTTGTAACCACGATTATTATCATAGATCCTGAAAAGGTCACCCTCATGCAGGAAATCAGCACTGGTAAAATATTTTACGAAGCGCGTACCACCACTGATATTCAGGTTGGCATTTTGCGACATGGCGTAATCCTTGAACAACGCTTTTGCCCAGTCTACGTTGGGATAGCGCTCGGCCTCTGCGAGATTGGCAGGATAACGGTACTTATTTAATATATCCTGTGGGTAATACTGGCTCCAGCTTTCAGGCTTCAGCGCCAGCTCATATTCAATGGCTTCGTTGATCGTACGCAACGCATCGTAGGAGTCTGCCTTGCCGGGTAGTTTGGAAGGCACTTTCATGATGGTATTTACAGTTCCACGGATGGAAGCCTTACCGGTCTTACCCCTTTTAGTGGTAATTAATATTACACCGTTGGCACCACGCGAACCAAACACAGCTGTAGCGGAAGCATCCTTTAACACACTCACGGTTTCTACCGATCCGATGTCCACACTGGTCATGGGACGTTCAACACCATCCACCAATACGAGCGGATTGCTGTTGTTCCAGGTACTGCGGCCGCGGATGATGATCTGTGGATCTTCTTCACCAGGCAAACCAGTACTCTGTGCAGTGATGAGACCGGGCACGTTACCGGTAAGTGCGGCGCCGATGTTCGACACACCACCTGCACGCTCCAGCGTTTTACCGGTCGTGGTGGACACGGCGGCCACCACACTTTCTTTCTTCTGCCGGCCATATCCTACCACCACCACATCTTCCAGGCCGATGACACTGTCTTTTAAGTTGATGATAATATTGTTCTGGTTGCGGATATTGACTTCCTGCGCCACCTTGCCCACATAACTAATGAGCAGGATGTTTTTATCAGCAGGTACGCGCAGACTGAATTTTCCATCCACCAGAGTACCTGTACTGATGGTCGTTTGCTTTACCTGTACGGTAGCGCCGGCCACCGGTACTTTTTTCTCATCCAGCACTACGCCCTGCACAACGCGGGCATCCTGTGCCAGCAAGGGTGAACAGACAAGTGCCATCGACAGCGTTACCGCTGTGGTCACCAGCCATTTCCAGGACTTTTGTTTAGAGTTCATGTTGAGCATTAGCTATATGATATTTAATGTGAGGACAATAAGGGTCCGGAAGCCCACAACAGACTATCTTACCATGAGCCTTAACCAATGATGGTCAATGCTGCAGGCATTACGCGCCGGGTCCCTTACAGGGTTTTACTGGCTTTTGTGTAATTCTAATAATGATGTTTGGAGAAATGGCCGGAAGGGAGCATGTCGGCCGCAGATGGGTTCACAGTTCATAAAGCAATCATTTAAGTTAAATAAACAATTTTATCAAAGCGTTAGGTGTATGAAAATGGTCACATGGCACTGAACACGAAAATAACAACGCACGAATCTACAATTGTCATACTGACACACAGGGTACGAATTACCAAAAGGAGAGTAATAATGTCTAACCGCGAATTAGCCGGATACTTTTAATAAATATATCCTGTTGAGTACCAGCAGGAAACCTGACAAACAGGTCGTGCTGACCCGAAACACCTTTCACCCTGCGTAATGAATACACATGAGTACCTGTCTTACCAGGTTTGATGGGAATGGCTGCCAGCCTTGTTCCTTCCTGAAGGTCATCCAACAGCACTTCCACCACGCCTCCTTTTTGCGCATTGGCCTCCACTTCGATCGCTTTCGCTTCTCCGGCCTTACCAAAATCGACACCCGATATCATGAGCCAGCCGCCATACGTGGATTGATTGGTCACTGCTCCCCCACCCTTCTGCACCCCGTAATGATTGTTGCTGCCAACAGTGGGCATCGGGGAAAAACCGTCTTTGCAAATGAAGAAGTCGAAATCAACAGCCCCACCTTCAGCAAACAACCCTACACTGGTACCTACCCAGCTATTATAATTAGGTTGGGTCTTATCGAGCGGCACAGCATTGACAGGTGCGCCCACCGGTAACCATTTTTTGCCATCAGCACTGTAGTAACCTGTCAACAAGTGCTCCTGACGTTCCAGTTTCAGCCATAGGGCTGCTCCTTTATTATAAGATACTTTCCGTACAGCCGAATCCAGTTGCAATACGATGCTTTTATCATTATCTGATGTATAAAACAACCGCACAAACACACGCTGATTACCATTGGTGAGGTAAATACCACCCCTCGCTGCCACCGGATTTTTTCCGATGTCAACTTTTGTTACAGCCGAATAATAATGATCGGTTTCCTTTTGTACCAGGTGCGTCAGGCCACTATCCGGCGTGAGGCGCACCCATCCTTTACGTGCCGTGAGCGAATAATTGCCGGCCGCTCCTTTCGTAAGAAAATGCCACCAGGCGCCGAGACTATCTGCATCAAAGTGATCGGAGTGAACACTGCGCCAGGATGTCCCATTATTTTTCAGCGCCGGCTTCAGCACAGGCGTGCTCACAGGAGGCAGCCCCCAGGGCCGGTCATTTTCCCAGACCACCTGGTACAGTGACGTTTGCCGTCCCATGCCACTCCAATCGTCGTTGCCATGGCGCTGATAGCTTTGACCAATTGTCCACCAGGTACCATCGGCCAGCTGCACCGGCGCAGCAATATGATTGGGGCGCGGAAAAGTGTTGTTGGGATCAGGGCTTGGCTTGAAAAAATTGCCCAGCCGCTCCCATTTGGTGGAATCAGCCGTCAGGGCAGTACCACGCAATACATACTGTCCGCCCGACACATCGCCCGCAGGGAAATAATAATAGTAGCCATTCCGCTTGCACATTACCGGCCCTTCGGCCCAGCTATATTGAAGTTTGGCGTTGATCCAATCGAGGTTGATGACAGCGCCGGCGAGTTGACCATCGCGGCCCAACTCCTGCAAGCGATTCACTTTCTGCCCGTTCTTGATCACCATATACGGTTTGCCATCATCATCTACAAAGATGGAATTGTCATATCCGAGAGGACCGGTTTGTGGATTTTCCTGCACACGTACAGGCGCCGTCCACGGTCCCGCTGGTGATGGCGCTTTGGAGAACCACTGTCCACCTGAAGAAAAGTAGATCCAGTAAGAGCCATAGAAATAAGTGATAGCCCCTTGCCACACACCGTTGGAAGGACGGTCGCTCACCATGGACGCTTGCCCAGGCGGCAACACGCGGCCGATCACTTTCCAGTGCACCAGGTCTTTGGAATGATAAATAGGCAGGTAAGGATTGAAATGAAACGAAGAACCGCAATGGTAAAAGTCGTCCCCCACTTTCAGCAAGGTGGGATCAGGATGATCACCGGGCAGTACAGGATTGATATAAGTATTGACAGAATTATAATAACGCAAAGAATCGGCGTCGGTCAGACCTCCGGCGTTTGATCCGGCGCCACCAGTACTGGGCTGGGCCTGCAGTAGAGGAGTTACAAATAGCACACAACAAAAGGCAAGGGCAATACATCTGCAATTCATCAGGCAAGTCATTGGTAATTGACAGGCAAGATATTATTACACATTTGTGCCAGATGCTACAAATGTTTAAATGAAGAGTAAAAATGTATCCCTCTGTCACCCTGAGCCCTTATGTCAAACTGAATGGCTGTCCTGCTGTCACTCTGAATCGCTGTCACCTTGTATTGCTGTAACCCTGTATTGCTGTCACTCTGAATCGCTGTCACCCTGTATTGCTGTCACCCTGAATTGCTGTCACCCTGAGCTTGTCGAAGGGCTGTCGAAGGGCTGTCGAAGGATTGCAGAAGTACTGCATTCCTTCCGGACTCCCGGACTTTCAGACTTCCGGACGCTATTTAAAACTGCTTTGGCTTCTTTTGTTGCGCAGCCAATGTAACAATTTCAGTAATCCTTTTTTGCCGGGTCTCAGGACGCTTGGCAAATAGTATCCATTGCAGCATGGCCTTTCTGACCGACTTGCTCAAACCTTTAAAGTAAGCTGCCGAACCCGGGTGCGCCTTAAACGCCGCGCTAAGGTCTTTGGGTATCGTTAATTTATCTACTTCATCCAACATCGTCCACGAACCATTTTTCTTCGCCAGCTCGATAGCCGCCAATCCCGCCGGAGCCATCAGCCCCTCCTCCATCAGTCGTTTCACCTTGTCCTTGTTGATCTTCGACCAGGTACCCTTCGGCTTTCTCCTGGTGAAGAAATTCATGAAACGTTCTTCATCGATCGACTTCCTGATGCTATCTACCCAGCCAAAACACAACGCCTCGTCCACCGCCCCACTCCAATCGATCGTAGGCTTATTCGCTTCCTTTTTATACATGACCAGCCACACGGATTCTTTTTTATCATGATGAGCCTTCAGCCAGGCCCTCCACGCACGTTGATTGGTTGGGTAAAACGACTCTACATCTTTGATCGGCATATATTTTTCTTATTTCATATTTAAAATAACACTTACCGGTGAAAAAGCCGCCACCCGGCAGCCTGCAGCAAACTTACAGCCGTCGAATGTCAGCCCTATGTCAGTAGTCGAAAAAGGTGGGTCGCTCTGCCGCGCTGCCTTGCAGCGTTGCAAGAGCGGCTCACCTTGAAAAGTAGGATACTCAATCCCATTAAAAAGTAAAGCCCCGTTCCCGGGGCTTTACTTTTATCAACCTATTGGGTTATGCTTTAGCACATTTGCTTTTATCGCATTTGTCCTTGCATGGTTTGGGACAAGGCTTGGTGCAGGTCTTTTTGCATTTTTCCTTGTCTTGTTTTACGCCACCATTGTTAGCATAAGAAAATGAGCTGGTCAGGAGCATGGCAGTAGCTGCCAATACGAATATCTTTTTCATATTGAGTTTGTAATTAATAATTGAGTAATACAGCTGTGAGCTTCGAGCCACGAGCTGCGGGCAATAAAATGTGATCACTCTCCGATCCCGCTGTGCGGGACAAGAATGACATGAGAAAATGATTGAGATGAATGATCAGCAAGCGTTGGGCGGCTTCCAGGAAGTGGCGTAGTAAGTATAGAAATAATGAGCACGGTAGAGTGAATATTCTTTCCTGATAGTATTATCCTGACCAAACGGCAGGTGCTCAGCCGTAAGCGTGGCCACATAACCGAGTGGACAGCTGGGACAGCAGGAGCCTGTATTACAATCCTTCGAAGGTTGCTGGCAGGGCAACTCACCCGTTTGCTGTTTCCGGGCGCAACATTTTTTGGGCGGCACTGTCGCGGCTACTACTTGTTTGGCCTGTAAGTAGAAAGGCACCGCAACCCACTCCGCGATGTACACGATAAGAAAAAGCAATAATATGGTAGCCCTTAGTTTCAAACTGTTTTACCTGAAAGCAAATTAATAAAAGATCGGCTCGCGTGCAAGATGATTGTTGTCATCTCCCACAAAATAAAGGTATTGCAACACCAGCCATTAACAAGCAGAATGTTAGAGAAACGGCTAAATGATGTATTGAGCTGTAGCTAAATCAATTTGAGGCGGTCCTGCCCCAGCACTTGGCGGCACTGTTAACGAATTCTATAAAATATTGAGACCCGCTGAACATATTGAAACATTTCGATGTTTCTATGTATCTTTGCGGGGTCTTTCACAGCAACAACTGCTGTCCCCGCTACTCAACCGGTGGATGCCACACCACGTAGAAGGCATCCTTGCTGAACGATTCCATTGCCTGTTTTATCAGATGCAAACAACACTCCCTGCATGCAAAAAAGATGTGGGGTGCTCAACTATTCTATTTATGAAAAGATCAATTTACATCATGGCGCTGGGCGCCTTCGGTATCATTACCACTGAATTTGGCGTTATCGGCATCCTGCCTACCCTGGCAAAAGAATTTAACGTATCCATCGATACGGCAGGCTGGCTGTTGAGCGGCTTTGCACTCACCATTGCACTGACAGGCCCCTTCACTACCCTGCTTACTTCAAAGATCAACCGCAAAGTGATGATGTGCCTGGTACTGGCCATCTTCGTCTTATCGAACCTCTTATCGGCTGTATCCACCAGCTTTACGATGCTGATGATCGCGCGCATCCTGCCGGCCTTTCTGCACCCGGTATTCTGGGCAGTAGCCACGGTGGCGGCCTCCAAACAGGTAGAGCCTAAAGATGCGCCTAAAGCAGTATCGGTGGTGCTCGGAGGTTTGAGCATCGCCACCGTGTTGGGTGTTCCCATTACCACCTATGTGGCCGATCTTTTCAACTGGCAGGCATCATTCCTGCTATCGGGCATCGTGAACCTGGTAGCTTTTGCAGCGCTGGCCTTCTTTGTACCATCCATGCCGGTGGCTGAAAAAACATCCATCAAAGATGAACTGGTCATTTTAAAGAAAGGACAGTTGTGGGTTAACCTCACGGCTACACTGATCATGATTGCCGGCATGTTCTCCACTTATGGCTACCTCGCAGAATATTTAGGTAAGATATCGCACATGAGCGGCGGCCAGATCAGTCTCATGCTCTTGTTATTCGGCGGCACGGGCATCGTAGGCAACTGGCTTACTGGTATAGCACTGAGCAAAAATGTGCAGCTCACCAACAGAGTATTCCTGCTATCACTTATATCAATACACTTCGCCGCTTACACCTTCGGCGGTCTGTTCATTCCCATGGCTATCATCATTTCTATATGGGGCTTCATTCACACAGGCGGTTTCCTGATCGGGCAAACACGCTCCACCTCCGTGGCGCCGGAAGCGCCGGAACTGGCCGCCAGCCTGATGGTATCCTTTGGTAACGCAGGCGTCACGCTGGGCACACTGCTGGGAGGTTTTGTAATTACAGCATTCGGCGTACATGAAGTGATCTGGATCAGCGGACTCCTGTTGCTGGTGGCGTTCGGATTGAGCTTTGTAGCAGTAGGCAACAAGAAAGAAGTTACGGAAGTAGCGGCAACAACAGCTAAAGAAGAAGAAAGAGAAGAAGTACAAGCAATAGAAGTTGAACGCGAAGCAGTGATCGGATAGGGAAATATAGCCATGAAAAAGTTTAGTTACGCTGTGTTAAAAAGCAAACGGCCATCATCACCGATGGCCGCTGCTTTTTAACTAACTGCTTACTTATGCTGCTACTTACTGCTTGTCAATTGTAATATATAACTGAAGCTGGTGGCCTTCGCATAAACCCTATAAGGCTCCAGCGGCCTTGGGCCACAACCATGCGATCCCACACCCAACGTTTTGGCGCTGATGCACAACACGGTGCCTTTGCTGGCAGGCAGGTCTATTTTGTATTCTACTCTTTCCATCTCTTCATCACTGTAAGGCAACGCCGCTACCTGCAAATGAGCAGTATCCCGTTGTACAGTAAGCCCCGTTCCTGCTGCATTATGTACGCTGGCCCAGCGTACATCTTCATGGTTGCCGCACTCCATCGGCTTTTCATAAGGCGTAAGCTGCGCTTTCACCGTACTGCTGTAACGGCCCACATCGAATCCCTGCTTGCGGTCAGCATAATTCTCCATTGGTCCGCGGCCAAAGTAACTGAACTGATCGAGCGACTTATCAAGAAAAATCCTCACCCCCATACGCGCCAATACCAGGTCATCTTTACTGGAGCTGACAGTATTGGCCACATGAATAGAACCATCAGCTTTAATAGTATATACAACCTGGTGCACCACGGTGAAACTTTCTTTTCCGGCACCGGTAAGAGTAGCTTTGATCTCCACAACGCCAGGAGATGGCTGCGAAGTTTTAAGTTCTCCAACTGTCCATGTCAATGTCTTGAGGCCATATTTATCCCAATCAGGCGAAGCCCAGGTATCATCGATCTGGTGAGGAGCCCGCCAGAGATGCAACAAAGGACCGCCACCCTCTTGCAGTAAGTTCCTGCCACCTTCCTGTACCTGACTGAAGGTTCCCTTCTGTTTGTTGAACGCAAGTTGGAAGCCATTGCCCTTTACTTGTATGCTATTGGCATCCTCCTGCAAAGCAAGTGTACCGGTGATGGACTTTGTAGCAGCAGGCGTTTGCACCGGCAACTGAAACTGCTGCCACGCCACTTCGTATCCTTTAGCCGCCCAGTTGGTATTAGCCAACAATTTAAAAGAGATACGCAGGAAGTATTCAGCACCCGGTTTGGGTTGCACGTCATAAGGCACTGTAACCTCTTTTTCGGTACCCGGTTCAACAACACCAACAGGCAACGCCCCCGTTGCAATGACAGCACCATTCTCCTGCAGCTCCCAGCTTGCGCTCAATCCGCTCAGGTCAAGGAACTGGTAGCGGTTCTTAATGACAAACGTTTTATAGCCATCATCTTTTGCGCGGATACTGATCCACTGATACGCATGCTTCAGCTCAGGAAAATGTGGTTTCAGAGAGCGGTCAGAGAAAACTACACCTTTATGAATAAAGTAACGGTCATTGGGCACCTCACCAAACCCACCACCAAACGCAGTAATAGGATGCTTGGGATCACGATTATTGTAAATACCCTGGTCCTGCCACTCCCAGATGGCGCCACCCAGCAAAGCAGGATACTTATCAAAGAGATCATTATAAATATCAACCGAGCCCATGGAGTTGAACATAGCATGAGCATATTCACATAAATAGAAAGGCTTCACCAGCCGCTGACTGTTGGCATGTTGTTCCAGCTCCACCACGTTAGTATACATACGGCTGTCGATATCGGCAGGATTGTTATTGCCAATGCCAAACCCTTCATAGTGTGTGGGCCGCTCAGGATCGATCTGTTTAATAGCGGCAAGTGCAGCCCTGAAATTGGTGCCGCCACTGCCATTCTCATTACCGAGCGACCAGATGAGCACAGAAGGGTGATTCTTGAAGTTCTCCGTATTGGCCGTATTGCGCTCAACGATAGCAGCCTTCATGCGTGGTTCTTCGTTGAAGCGGTTCATAGCGCCGTGACATTCTACATTAGCTTCAGCCACGAGGTAAAGACCATACTCGTCGCACAGTTCATACCAGCGCGGATCATTGGAATAATGCGATGTACGCACATGGTTGCAATTCGCCTGCTTGATCAGCAACAGGTCCTGGATCATTTGCGCTTCCGTAACAGCATGCCCGCCATCCGGCCAGTTCTCGTGTCTGTTCACGCCTTTGAGTTTCACAGGCACGCCGTTCACTTTCAGTAAACGTCCGTCGATTTCGATCTGGCGAAAGCCCGTACGTGATGACAATATCTCTATCGGTTGCGCACCTTCGAGCAGGTTGAGCACAGCGGTATACAATACCGGCGTTTCAGCCGTCCACTTCTCCGGACTGTTGACGGGACATTTGATCTCTACAATTGTTTCTTCCCCAGGCTGCAGCGCTGGCACGGCCTGCTGTTTTTTGGCGCCGGACACAAGCTTGTCATTCTTATACAATACCACTTCCAGCGTACGCGCTTTCACGGGCGTATTCCCGTAGTTCTTTATTTTGGCTGATACAACGAGCGTGGCATCACGATACTGCTTATCGAGCGGCGTTTTGATATAGTAATCGCGGATATGCTCCTGTGGACTGCTCCACAACGTCACATTGCGGAAGATGCCACTGAGCCGCCACATATCCTGGTCTTCAAGATAACTGCCGGTGGTGAAGCGATACACCTCTACGGCAATCATATTCTTACCGGGCTTCACGTATTTTGTAAGGTCAAACTCCATGGCATTACGGCTGTTCACACCATAGCCCACTTTCTCGCCATTCACCCACAGGAAGAAACCGGCGTCTACCCCATCAAACGTGATGAAGACACGCCGGCCTTTCCAATTGGCCGGCAGGTTGAAGTCGCGACGATAACTTCCTACCGGGTTTCTTTCATTATAGGCAGTGAACCGCACAGGCGGCGTGCTCATGATCCGCGGAAAATCACTTTGGAAAATGTAATTGAAGTTGCTGTAATAAGGAGTTCCATATCCTGCCAGCTGCCAGTTGGAAGGCACTTTGATATCCTTCCACCTTGATACATCGTAGTTCGGTTTATAAAAATCAACAGGCCGGTTCTGCGGCCAGTCCACCCAATTGAACTTCCACAAACCATTCAATGATTGCGCATACGCAGAGGCATGCCGCTTACCTGCCAATGCCTCTTGCAACGTTGCATACGGCATCAGTGTGGCATGATTCGCTTCGCGGTTGATGCCAATGTTTTCGGGATCTTCGATTTCGGCAGGTACAGGTGCCTTAAAATTGCCGGATGAACCAGACTGCGCCAATAAGGTTCCGTTCACCATGAGCGCTATTGCCCATACTGTTACTTTTCTCCTGAACATAATTGTTTGTGTTAAAAAGCGTTCAACTCAGCCAGGTGCGTATAGCTGGCACTGTAGGAGGAGTTGACGATTACTTTAAAATACCGGGCCTGCCTGAATCCTTCAGGCAGGAATACAGATTGCAGCTCCTTGCTGTTCTGCAGGTTGAAGGTACCTGCATCGGTCCAGGTGTTGTTATCAAGACTAACCTGTACATTTACTTCATTGGGCTTTCCACTATTATCTCCCTGACGTGCCAGAAAAGCCAATCCATGCAAAGTTTTCTCAGCCCCCATATCGATAATGAACCAATGTGGCGGACCAGGAGACGCACCTTGCCACTGTGTATGCCAGAAGGAGCCGGTGTTGTTATCCAGAATATGGACCACACGGCCATTGTTGGCCCCTTCACCATTGGCTTCCTGCGAAGAGAAACCAGCAACTGCCCAGGCAGCTCTGTCGTAGTTGGGATAATCTTTAAGATCAGGCTGCGCTTTTACAATATAGAAAGTAGTGCGCAACCCTTCATTCACAGTTCCTGTTTTGGCAGTCAGCGTTATTGGTAATATATAAGATTTCAGCGCCACCATCGCTCCGGCCCCATTTGTTTTAAAGGTGATCAGCAATGGATCTGTACTGAGCTTGCCTTTGGGTATTACGGCTTCGGTGGCCGACAAGGTATAACTGCCTGCGGGCAACAGCGGATAAGTGGTCCTGTTCGCATTATTGAAACTGTCAGCTTTCTGCGGGATGACCGTAAAGTTTACGGAAATGTCTTCAGCCGGATAATCCTGACCGCCAAAGTTGGCGCCATATACCAGCGATTGTACGCTATCGGTGATTTTCAACGTGCGCACAATAGGCCCATTTACAGCCTGCGGCATATACACTCGATTGTAACTTTCAACAGGCTGATAAGGCAGGTTGAGATCGTCTTCCTTACATCCGGCAACAGATAAACAAACAGCTATCAGCAGCGCCGGTATATATCTATGCATATTGTTCATAGTAATAACATGAAAGTGATTGAATAGAGTTTACCATCCGGGATTTTGCACCACGAGCTTCGACCGGTCAATATCATACTGGCTGATGGGAAACCAATAAGACGCCGGGGTAAGGAACTTATGATCACTCGCAACAACCCTTGTATAAAAACTGTTGTCGTCCTTATTGATGTTCATGCCATGCATGGCGCCCATCACCTGGGGAGCGATCTTCCAGCGTCTGATAT
>JAGIBF010000103.1 GCA_017744515.1 Niastella sp. | reverse complement strand
AGCGATAGCGGAGTGAGAAATCTGCTATCCAGGCAATAGTTGTCGAAGCAAACGCTTCTCACGTTTCACTTTTCACCTCTCACCTTATCACAAACTGATAAGTCCCCGCCTGCAACTGATAACGTTGTTTCCCCGAAGCATCTTTACCAGCTACGCGCACAGGCCCCGCAACACCGGCAACAACTTTCCCATTCTCATACAACTGAAGCCCCTCAGCAACAGGCAGCAACAAAGTAGCTGTAGAATTAGCTGGCACAGTCACCGAACAGTGAACTATACCAGCCTCCTTCTTCCAGGAAGTGATGATATTACCATAAGGCCCTTCATGCGCTGCTTCAAAATGGTCGAGCCCCTCCACAAATTGAGGTTCGAGAATTACATTCCTAAAACCAGGAGCCGCCTCATCAGGCCTGATACCCCCAATACCTTTATAAAACCAGGCGCCTATTTCTCCAAACATGATATGATTACGCGAGAGATCAGCCCCGGCATTGATGTCCCAGTTTTCATACAACGTCGTAGCCCCGTTCACGATCCACCAGCCCCACGAAGGAAAAGTTTCCTGCGCAGCCAATTTATAAGCCACATCACCATAACCATTTTCACTCAGCGCATTCAAAATAGCTTTAGTGCCAAGCAATCCAACATCGAGATGGAAGTTATCCTGCTCCACACGCTTTGCGAGGTTGGTAGCCACTTGCTTCTTCAGCTCAGCCGGTACCAGCCCCCAATACAAAGCCACACTCATTTCCGTTTGCAAGCCAGTACCATAAATATTGGTTTGCTTATTGAAATACTTCCCATTGAAAGCATCTTTGATCTTTGCAGCCAGCGCAGTATACCTTTTATGATCAGCATCCTTGCCCAACAACTTGGCAGCCTTGGCAAGAATAGTAGCATCAGCAAAATAATAAGCCGTAGACGTGAACTCTACAGGACTCTTCGACTTTACCGGCACCCAATCACCCAATCCCCAGGTAGTAAGGCCGGAAGGATACAGCTCATCGATATGATCAACATACAACTTGATGTTATCATAACAATCAGCCAGCAACTGCTTGTCACCATAAAACAAATAAACGTTCCAGGGAATGATAGCAATAGTGCTGGTCCAGTCTGGACCGTTGCCCCATTCATAACCCCAGCCACCGGTAGGAATAATAGAAGGCAACACACCATTCGGTTGCTGCTCATCACGGTGATCGGCCAGCCACTTTTCATAAACAGTAATACCATCAAAACCATACAAGCCGGTTTCAATAGCGATCTGCGCATCACCCGTCCAGCCATTCTTTTCCCGCTGCGGACAATCCGTAGGATAGCCAAACAAGTTAGACAGGTAAGCATTATTCGTAGCCAACCATATCTTATCGATAGTAGGATTAGAAGATTTGATCTTACCCACCGGAGGCACATTACTATGCATAAAATAACCGGTGAGACTTTCCTTTGTAAGCGTTATGGGTTTGTCGCTGGTAACCTCCACAAACTGGAAACCCTTGTAATTAAAGCGCGGCATGAACGTCTCTTCCCCATTGCCCGACAAAATAAAAATATCCGTTTGGAAAGGATCTTTATCATCCGTAGGCCGGTAGTGCACAACAATATTCGAAATATCTGCACGTCCATTGGAGTAGATCTGCTCGGCATGTTTCAACCGGATGGTCGTACCCGCTTCACCACGCACCTTCAACTGACTCACCCCGGAAATATTCCTGCCCAGGTCAAACACATATACGGTATCACTGAACTTATTGATCGTTTTCGAAGCAATCTCTTCTACTGCCTGGATCGGGTGCAAAGCCTGCGCAACTATGTTATTAGAAGGAGCCGCCCGTAAAAAGATACCCTTCCACTTACTGTCATCGAAATTCACGGTATTCCAACCCGGTTGCGCAAGACGCGCATCATAATGTTCAGCAGTATAGATACTATTAAAGACTACAGGCCCCAGCGCCGTCTTCCAGTCCCTGCCGGAAGTAATCGTTTCTGTGGAACCATCCTCGTAAGTAATGCGCAGGTCGAGACAAAAAGCAGGACGTCCACGCCAGGGTGCCTTATGAAAATACCATACAGCAGTAGATTGATGATTGTACCAGCCATTGCCCAGCAACACGCCGATGGCATTCTTACCGTCCTGAAGCTGTGCAGTCACATCGTGCGTCACATACAACGTACGACGATCAAAACGCGTATACATAGGATCGAGCCGGTGGTTGCCGATCTTTTGCCCATTGACATATAATTCATACAAACCGGCCACCGCTATATAAGCCCTTGCAGACCTGATCTTCTTCTTAGCCTCAAAAACTTTCCTGAACTGGCCGGCAGGCTTTGCCGTCACATCATTCAGATCACTGATCCAGGTCCCTTTCCAGTTGCGCTGGTTCATCATACCCGTTTCAAAGCTGGCAACAGTAGAAGACGATTTGATACCATCCTTATCCCAGGTATCTACCCGCCAGTAATAACGCGTAAAAGGTTGCAGCGGCTTACCCGCATAAGTAACGAGGCTCGCACCTCCGGTCACCTTAACCGGTTGCCACACCATATCCTTCTTCATATCCGAAGAATCAGTAGAAACATACAGCTGATACGCCGTTTGTCGGGCGCCGGTCCGCTCATCTACCATCCGCCATGAAAGGCGCGGCCGGGCAGCATCGATACCGAGGGGATTTACCAGGTGCTCACATTTAAGCGCAACGGGTTGAGCAGGAGAATAGGCATAACCGGCGGTTACACAAAACAGGAAAAACAAAGACATACAACAAAATGATAGCAAGACTCGCATAGATCGTCAATTTTCAATAGTTAACTCCGTGAAAATAAAGCTTATTAAACAACTAAAAGGTTATAGCAAACCACGATGATCAGCCATTTTCAGCCTTTAACCATACTGTACTGACCTGCTTTGGCCGTCGTACCTTCAGCGAAGGCGGCACACGCGATATAAAAGGCTTGCAGCGCTCTGCGAGGTTTGCAGCCTGACATCACTATTTTATAACTTTTAGCTATTTTACACACATAAACGGGACTCTAAAACATTGATAATCATTAAAATTTCCTCAAAATCCATATAATCCTCCTAATCTTGGTTCAGACTTTGCCAGTTCCCTGTAACTACTTATCTTTGCAGCCCCTTAGCCAAAAAATACAGCAAATCCGCTGTAATCCAGTAGCGACGGGGATTAAATCAATTTTTTCAAAACAATTAAACAGGGATCATGAACAATTACGAATTGATGGTGATTTTTACCCCTGTGCTTTCTGAAGAGGACTTCAAAACCGCTCAGAAAAAATTTACTGCCTTCATCACTGATAACGGCGGTCAAATGGTGCACACCAATCCCTGGGGTCTGAAATCACTGGCGTATCCCATCCAGAAAAAAACCACTGGTTTATACTGGGTGTTGGAATATACTGCGCCATCCAGCTTCAATGAGCAATTGAAAATTCAATTGCTTCGTGACGAGAATGTGCTCCGTCACATGTTCACTGCACTCGATAAATACGCCGTCGAGTACAATGGTAGAAAGAGAAGTGGTGTACCTACAGGAGTTGAAAAAGCAGTGGAGGGATAACACATGGCAAAAGCAAATGAAATAAAGTACCTGACCGCCATTAAAACCGAGAAACCCCGGAAGAAATTCTGCCGTTTCAAGAAATATGGCATCAAGTACATCGATTACAAAGACGGAGAGTTCCTGAAGAAATTCCTGAACGACCAGGGCAAAATGCTCCCCCGCCGCATTACCGGTAACTCACTGAAGTACCAGCGTAAAGTAGCGCAGGCAGTAAAGAAAGCCCGCCAGATGGCATTATTGCCATATGTAACGGATCTATTAAAGTAAACCTCACCCTAATCCCGTGATAAACGGGTAGACAGTCATCCCGGCAATAACCTGGATCGATTGGGAAACGGTGAACAAAAACAACATCATGGACATCATCCTGATAAAAGACGTAGACAACCTTGGCGGCGCTCACGAAATCGTGAAAGTTCGCAACGGTTATGCCCGTAACTACCTCATCCCGCAAAAATTCGCGGTAGAAGCAAATCCTTCCAACCTGAAACAACTGGAAGAAAGGATGAAGCAGATCCGTAAGAAGGAAGAGGCAATGCTGAAAGAAGTAAATGCAGTAATAGCTAAACTGAAAGATGGCGCTCTGAAACTCGGTGCTAAAACCGGTACCAGCGGTAAGATCTTCGGTAGCGTTACCTCTTTACAACTCAGCCGCGCTATCCGCGAACAAAAAGGATACGATATCGATCGCAAGAAGATCACTATCGTTGATGAAGTGAAAGAACTGGGTACCTACAAAGCTACCATCGACTTCGGTAATGGCAACAGCACTGAAGTAGAATTCGAAGTAGTAGCCGAGTAAGCTCGTCTTATACAAATCGTTGAAAACCTTCCCATCCGGGAAGGTTTTTTTATTGCCCCAATCCCGATACCTGTCAACCAGTTAACCTTTCAACTGTATTTCCTTCTGTATTCTGTATCCTGAATTCTGTATTCTTCTTATATCTTTATATAACAATCCTTCACCATGCGTATACGCTATCTTTTATGTCTGTTGCTCTTCGTCCTTGCCCTCGCCTGCCGCGATACCCAAAAGCCACCCTACGTAAGAGGCAAACAGGATACCCTGCCGGCCAAAAGTAATATCGACCCCTCCATCCCCGGCAACTTCAGCACCCAGCGCATCATGCACTTTGATAGCGCGCAGATAAGCCAGTTCGTAGCCCAATATCCCCTCCTGAAGGAATACAGCGCCGATATCCATAAATTCTACAGCAACCGCCAATACGCCTTTGCCTGGTTTGATAGCCTGGGCATCATCGAGCAGGCAGCAAACCTCCTCAACCGCGTTGAGAACATTGCAGAAGAAGGCCTTTCCCAAAAAGTATTGTACAAAGAAGCATTCGACACACTGGTAACAGAAGAACAAAATAAAACCAACAATAAGACCACTGCCCCTTCAGTAGACGTAAACACGGAGCTGATGCTCACTGCCCAATACTTCTACTACGCACGCCACGTATGGCAAGGCATACCGGAACAGGAATCAAAAGCCATGGACTGGTTCCTCCCTCGCAAAAAGATAGAAAAGGAAGCCCTGCTCGATTCCCTGCTGCGGTCGCCCACAGATTCCTTCCTCGCCGATGAGCCATTATACTACCAGTATTACCTCCTCAAAGACCAATTGAAAAAGTACAGAGAGATAGCCGCCAGGGGAGGATGGCCTGCCATCAAAGCCGATAAGAAAAAATACCAGGCAGGAGACACAGGAGTGGCCATCCGCCAGATCCGTCAATACCTCTACATTACTGGCGATCTTGCAGCCAATGATAGCAGCAACACCTCATTTGATTCAACATTGGTTACAGGTGTCAAAAGCTTTCAACGCCGCCTGGGCATGAATGAAGACGCCGTAATAGGACCAGCTGTACTCAAAGAAATGAATGTACCGGTAAGCCAGCGCATCGAACAGATCGTGGTAAACATGGAACGTTGCCGCTGGGTACCGGCAAAACTCGGTGGGGAATACATCGCCATCAATATTCCGGATTACAAACTGTTCGTGTTCAACAAAGACTCTGTATTGTGGAGTATGAACGTGGTGGTAGGACAAGCCGTACATAAGACTGTCATCTTCAATGGCGACCTCAAATACGTTGTATTCAGCCCCTACTGGAATGTGCCACCCGGCATCCTGAAGAACGAAGTATTACCCGGCATACGCCGTGATCCAAACTACCTCGCAAAACACAGGATGGAAAAAGTGGGCAACAACTATCGCCAGAAACCTGGAGCCAACAACTCCCTGGGACTGGTAAAGTTCCTCTTCCCCAACAGCTATAACATCTACTTACACGATACCCCTGCCAAAGACCTTTTTGGCCGCGATAACCGCGCATTCAGCCATGGCTGTATCAGGCTGGCAGAACCCAAAAAACTGGCCGAATACCTCCTCAGAGATCAGCCACAATGGACGAGCGAAAAGATCACCCAGGCCATGAATGCCGGCAAAGAACAATACATTACCCTCAAAGACCCGGTACCTGTATTTATCGCCTACTTTACAGCCTTCGTTTCATCAGATGGAAAGCTCAACTTCAGGCAGGACGTTTATAACCGGGATAGCAGATTGGCGAAGACAATTCTTTGAAAAAAGGGATAGTCCTATAGGATTTATACGTCATATAACTAACGGGAGCAATTTCCACAGGTTTACAACGTTTTAAAAGCACCAAATCGCCCAAATCCGCCCCAGTAAAGGAACAGCGGAATATTTTTGTTTATTAAATAATTATTTCACTATCTTCACAGTTGATTAATGTACTTAGTACTCGTGTTCTGAAGTGTCTTACCTAATATCCTGGTTTCCTCAGTTCATTGCAGTAACTATTGTCATTATCGGTTTTTTTCAGCACTTTAAAAATTTTAGTTACAATGAACATTTACGTAGGGAACCTCTCCTGGCAAATGACCGACGAGGATCTGAGAACCTTATTTGAACAATACGGTTCTGTTACTTCTGCAAAAATCGTTAAGGACAAAGTAAGCGGCCGTAGCAAAGGCTTCGGTTTCGTAGAAATGCCTGAGGACGGCGAAGCTCAAAACGCACTGAGCAGCCTGTACGAATCAGAAGTACTCGGCAGAAAGATCATCGTTAACGAAGCACAGCCTAAACCACAAGGTGGCGGCGGTGGAGGCTTCAAGAAAAGAAGCTTCGGCGGCGGCTCCGGTGGCGGTGGCGGCTACAAGAAAGGTGGCTTCAACCGTGGCGGCGGCGGCGGTGGTTACAACAGGGATTATTAATAACACCATCTCTTTGTATACACTAAATCCTTCTGATCCTTCAGAAGGATTTTTTTATTTACACCATTCCCTTCCTACCTCTTACTTCCTACCTCTTACATCTTATATTAATACCTTTTTAACATCGTTTTAATGCCCTCTAAAGACCGGTAACTGATCTTATTACTCCTTTGGAGACCCCTCAAAAACAAGTGCTGAAAAAGAGCTTTTTGAACACAGAAAATTAATGCGTTTACCCACAGTCGGGGCACGGCTTTTGTCAATATACCATGACCTCGGTTTATTCCCCAGCAGTGTGGAATAAAAGCTGCAGTAAACACCAATCTAAAACGTAGAATAAAAGGAGGTACATGTGCTAACTGTCATAATTCCAGTCCTGAATGAAGAGCAAACCATTGCCCGTGTTGTTGAGTTTTGTCGGCAACATGAGCAGGTAACAGAAGTCATTGTAGTAGACGATAAATCAGAAGACAATACAGCCAAAGTAGCCACAGAAGCAGGCGCTAAAGTAATTACCAGCCAGGTACGCGGAAAAGGCATATCCATGAAGGATGGAATACAGCAAGCCAGCAATGAGATCATCATATTTCTCGATGGTGACATTGATCCATACCCTGAAGGCACTATTACTGGCCTCACAGAACCATTGATCAATGATGAAGCAGATTTCGTAAAAGGCAGCTTTGCACGTAATGCCGGCAGGGTAACAGAATTGGTAGCAAAACCCTTACTCAACATCTTCTATCCGGGATTATCCTATTTCTCACAACCACTCAGTGGCATGATCGCCGGTAAAAAATCATATTTCAAAAAGATTGATTTCTTCAACGATTACGGAGTCGACATTGGTATCCTGATAGACATGTACCTCATGAAAGCCCGTATCAAAGAAGTCAACATTGGCTATATAGAAAACAAAAGCAAACCTTGGCAGGCACTGGGCAAAATGAGCAAGGAAGTATCCCGCGCCATCATCAGCAAAGCACAGCGGCAGCATCCGGAAGAGATCAGCGAAGAAGATATACATTCCCTCCAAGCCATCAACAGCGAAATGAACAAGACCCTCAAAGAAAAACTGAGTGGCTTTCACAAAATGGTGGTCTTCGATATGGATGACACCATTCTGATGGGCCGTACCATCGATGCCTGTGCGAAGGAGTTTGGATTTACGGGCAAGCTGGAAGACCTGCGGGCACAGGAAAAAGATTCCATTATCCTTACTAAGCGCATTGGAATGCTGCTCAGAGGCCGTACGATGGACGACCTGCTCAATGTAGCCAGCAAAATAGAAATGGTGCCCGATATAAAACAAGTAGTAAGAACACTGAAAGAAAAAGGCTATATCGTTGGCATCATCAGCAACAGCTATACGCTGATCACCAATTACGTGCGCCAGCAAATAGATGCAGACTTCTCCTACGCCAACCAGTTGGAGTTCTTTGAAGGAAAAGCTACCGGCGAAGTAAACCTGCCCTTCTATTTCTTTGGTTCACCGGAAAGCATTTGCGGCCATTCCTATTGTAAGACCAACGCCTTGCAGTACGCCTGTGAAAAATACAGCGTACAGCTCAAGAACTGTATGGCAGTAGGCGATAGCCGCGACGACCGTTGCATGATCGGGCACGCAGGAAAAGGAGTGGCATTCTGTACAAAAGATGAGCTGTTGGAAGCCATCGCAACGAAGAATATCCGTGAAAACAGTTTTCAGCCACTATTGGCACTCGCTTAGTAACCGACTAATTAATTGTAAACCTTAAAAAACGTTGTGCATGCCTAAGACTTTTTACAATATTCTGGTGCCGGTAGATTTTACCGGAAAGAACAAATGGGCCATTTCCAAAGCCATAGAGCTGGCCAATACTTTCCATTGCAACATACACCTCGTGCATGTGGTGTCCAACAACCTGTTGCCCCTGCTGCCCATCGAAACCAGTCTTAACATGCCTGGCCGCGCAGCAGAGATGAGCAATGCCAGCAAAAAACTGGAAGCCTTAAAAAACACGTATCGCCAGCACATCTGCGGAGGCGGTAAAATAGAGATCAGCCTGCTGCAGGGAAACCCCAGCCAGCAATTGACTAAATACATCGAGCAATACAATATGGACCTCGTAGTAGTAGGATTGGCCAAGTTCAACCTTTTACATCGCGTCCTTTCATCCGTATCCATTAGCAGCCTGGCCCGCAAGGCAAATGTGCCTGTACTGGCAGTGCGCTCCAGCGGACTCGTGAGCCATTTCAAGAAGATCGTGTTGCCACTTACCGGCGAGTTGCCGATGCACCGCATCAAACTGGCCACCATGCTGGCGCGCTCTTTCAAATCTACGGTATACCTAGTATCGCTGCGGAGTGATAGTGAAAGCAACACAGCCGAAAATATTATGGATAAAGCACTCGAAGTAGTGCAAAGCCTGTCGACCATACCGGTGCAGTCATTTCTGTTGGAAGGAAAGAACCTTGCGAAAAGTACACTTGAGTTCTCAAAACGTATCAATGCAGACCTGATCATGGCCAACCCCTTCAAAGAATTTCACATGCCTGGTTGGTGGAATAGGATCACGAAGAAGATACTGTCATACGGGTCAAACATTCCTGTTATTACAGTTGATCAACAGAACGAGACAGTATCAGCATCATAAATCGTTTTTTTAGAGGTTTACCTGCCCTGCCTGATTAGGCGGGGCATTTTATTTCATCCCCCTGAACAAAAACCTACCAGGCAGTAATTCAATAGTAAATTCCTTTTCCTCCACCAACTCCCCATCGATATGTGCCGCAACAGATTGGCTGGCGCGGATAGTTAGTTGCTTAACCTTATCCACCTTCACAAAAGGCAGCACAATATGTTTCCCCTTCTCTACCCTGGGCAGGTAAAAGAAGCGTTTTAAAGGATGTATCTTTCTGATGATCACGAGGTCGAGCCATCCATCATCCACTACGGCCTGCGGGGCTACCATGAATCCACCACCATACCGCGAGCCATTAGCCACACTGATCATGAAATACCGGTCCTGCTCCTTACGCCCATTGTATTCCAGCTCGAGCACCTTTTCCTTATAAAAGAAGATCTTCCTGATCACCGTGCCAAGGTAAGCCAGATGCCCCGCTATAATCTTTTTACGGCCCATCGACCTTACCACTTCCCCATCGAAACCAATACCTACACCATTCAGGAACAGGCGCCCATTACAATTGCCCGCATCTACCGGTCGCGGCGACGAGGACAAAACCCTTCTTACCTGCGCCTCAAAAGAAGTAACCCCATAAAGTTTCCACCCGAAATCGTTTCCGGAACCACCTTTAAAAACTGACAACGGAATAGATATATTTGGATACTGATTGATGAAACGATTTAGCGTACCATCACCACCCAGTATGAACACATCGGAAAAGCCGGTAAATTGAGCAGGCCAGTCGTTCATAAAAACTGTACAGGGAATTTGCTGAGTATCCAGCAACTCCTGCAGTTGGTGGGTGAGCAATTCAGAATAGCCGTTACCGGCCAATGAATTGCAAACGATGGCAATATTGAAAGAATGGATCATAAGCAGCAATCAATGCGCATAAAAGATAAGCTATTTGATTGCACAGACCTAACAACTTTACAACATATACACAAACGGATTGCACATGAAACGAAGGGACTTTATCAAGAATGCCTCCATGGCCACAGCCGGTATCACCATCCTCAACTTCCCGGTATTTGGCAAAAACGCCCCCAGCAACAAAGTAACGCTGGCCGTGATGGGCGTCAACAGTCGCGGCGCTTACCTGGCAGAATGCTTTTCCAGGCTGCCCAATGTAGAAATAGCCTACCTGTGCGATGTGGAAGAAAAAGCTATTGAAAATGGCTTAAAACCATTTGCCAAAGCCAGCAGAAAGCCTACGGTAATAAAAGACATCCGCGAGCTGGTGAAAAAGACAGACTTCGATGCACTGGTCGTTGCCGCACCCGACCACTGGCATGCACCTGCTTCCATCCTCGGCGTTACACATGGCAAACATGTGTACGTGGAAAAACCCTGCGCACACAATCCCTATGAAGGCGAATTGTTGGTACAGGCCATGAACAAACACGGTAAGCTCATTCAAATGGGTAACCAGCGTCGTTCCTTCCCTACGCTCATCAATGCGGTAAAAGAAGTGCGCGAAGGCATCATTGGCAATGTATACCTTGGTAAAGCCTGGTATGCCAACAACCGCAAATCAATTGGCTATGGTAAGAAAGTAGCAGTTCCCATGACCCTCGACTTTGATCTCTGGCAAGGACCCGCTCCCCGCAGAGATTACCAGGACAACCTCGTACATTACAACTGGCATTGGTTCTGGCATTGGGGCACTTCCGAAACCTGCAACAATGGCACCCACGAAATAGACTGCTGCCGCTGGTTTCTCGGCGTAGACTTCCCTACCAAAGTCACTTCCGCCGGCGGACGTTATGCCTTCAAAGACGATTGGGAAACACCCGATACACAAATAGCCACCTACGAATTTGGCAACGATAAAGCCATCACCTGGGAAAGCAGGAGTTGCAGTGATTTCCCGGTGGAAGGCGCTGGCAGAGGCTTCATCATCTACGGCGATAAAGGCACGCTCGTCAACTATGGCGCAGACAACTATAAAATATTCGACAACAATAAGAAGTTGGTCAAGGAAGTGAAAACAGAAGCCAAGGCCGATTCCGGTAACCTCGTAAGCTCTACGGGCAACCTGGACTTTTACCACTTCAACAACTTTGTCAACAGCATACGCGGTGAAGAGAAACTGAACTCACCGGTGAGCGAAGGACATAAAAGCGTACTACTTTGTCTGCTGGCCAACATTGCCCAGCGTACGGGCAGGACATTGATCACTGATCCCACCAACGGCCATATTCTGGGCGATAAGAAAGCCATGAAACTATGGAGAAGAGACTACGAGAAAGGCTGGGAACCTAAGATATAACCCACCACATGCAGGCTTCAGCCATCAAAGCTGTAAACTGAAGCCTGCATGTAAAATACCTTCATAACCAAAGCCCAGTTCAGCAAAAGCATTGAATACGCCACCGGCACGCATGCCCAGGGCAGTAACCTGGAAAGCAAAGACATTATCACTCGAATTGCCCATTCCACCGCTTTGATTGAAATTACAGATACCCGCACCCAGCCGTGAGTACAGATCGAATCGTGGCCTTATAACGTGATTAAACTGAGCATTGGCCATTACAGCAATAGTATTGAAAGTACTTTTAGCAGCAGGATTCTTGTAGTTGACCTCGATGCGTTCATATACCCCAGTAACACCCACGCCCCATCGCCGGCTGATAAAATAACGATATGAGAGACTAAAAGCCCCCTTCGATTTGACATCATCAACATCCTGACCTACGATATCAGAAACGATGGCAGATAGCCCTGTAGCAATTTCCTGCACGGTAAAAACGGGAGACCCGATCGCAATCTGATGCCTTTTAAACTCAGGCGGTTCTTCGGTTTCAGTTTGCGCAAAAGAAGACAGGCTTATAACAGTAAATAACACACAGCAGCTGATACATGGTAGGTAGAACTTCTTCATAGTATAGTTTTTAAGACAGTTACTATACTAATTTAATGCTCTTTAAGCATTACTATTTGTTAAAGCCGGACACCGTCTCTTATAACAATTCCAGTTTCAGGTTGCGCTGAATATGAAACGGCACCTCCATCTGATGGTTTTTGTAAGCACTATCACAACCCATGCGCATTTTCAGGTGTAAGGTATTGGACATCTCTGCCCCTGTTATTTTCCCATCCTTCCTGCTCACCACAGAATTGATAGTAAACACCTCATTGCCAAAAAGGACATTGACCTTACCCCCTGCCGGTTGTACCATCTGAAAATTATTGAGTACATCAGTTGTTACTGCCGTATTCATATCGTCCGATAAAAATGAAAGACAAGGCTGTGTCGGTGGCAGGAACACCGTACGCAACTTCACAGAAGCATTGGTCACATCAGTTATATAACCCTTGATGGCCAGGCAGTCCTCGCCATACAGTATAGACTTACCGTTAGCAAAATTTCCTTTTACCGTTTCCTTCTTGATCAAACTATCCCCTTTCTTTTCCAACGTGGTGATGCGCGATTGCGGGCTCACCGCTACAAAGAAGGTGATAAAATCAGTAATCGGTCCCGTCATACCCGGCACATCGATCTTTGGGATATCCACAGTACCAGCTGGGTGCAGGGAAATGCGATAAGGCTTTACAGCACGGGCCTCTCCATCGGCATTGGTGGTATCTTTAGGCGTATATACCATTTGCGAAACACTGTACACTTCATCATACGGTACACCAGTGCTATCCAGTACCACTTTTAATTCCATTACCACTATGGTCGTTGCATTCCATTTGCCATTGTACAATTGCTCAGTCGTTAGGCGATAGCGGTAAGTGTCACCCACTTTGTACTTCCGGGGAAATAGCTTGCCAGCCACAGCCTTGTCCTGCGCAAACAGCCCTGTAACGATAAAAATACCAGCAAGTAACAACAAGGATCGGGAGACATAGAATCGGGTTCTCATATTATGCAGTTTAAATAAGTTGTATATACATCTATTTT
This sequence comes from Niastella sp., assembly GCA_017744515.1. GTDB lineage: Bacteria > Bacteroidota > Bacteroidia > Chitinophagales > Chitinophagaceae > Paraflavitalea. Next base: position 13,150 of record JAGIBF010000103.1, on the reverse strand, counting down.
TAATTTACAAAGCCAGTAGCATCTTTTGCAAAACCTGGATGCCGGTAAGTAATTGAGCTTGTGGAATATCCTTGAGCACCTTCATGTACAGCTGTCCCGATACCTGTACACCTGCCTTTTGTATGGCCTTTCCTTTGGCAGTTAAGAATATAAGATTGGAACGGTTGTCTTCCGCATCGGTTACCTGCCTGATGAGTTTATTCTTCTTCATATTCATCAACACCCTTGTAATAGTCGTTTTATCCCGGTTCAGCTGTTCACTGATCTCTTTCTGACTTATCCCATCCCGGTACCACAACACCACCAATATGGAAAACTGCTCGGCCGTAACATCGATATTATGCTGCTTGAACTCAGCCGCCAGCACCTGGCTAAAACGGTGAGAAAACTCAGCACACAAATAGATAATATTCTGGTCTAATCCTTCCGGCTTCATATTAGTTGTACCTACAACTAAGTTACTGTATTTTAATTAATACACCACAGAATACAGTAAGCGCTGCAGAAAGCAATTCTGACCTCACTTTAGCCTTTAACGTATCATTATAGGATATTACAGGAAATAGGTATATCTTTGCCCCGTCATTCTCACTCTAATAGACTCGATTATCTTTTCCCTCCCAGAAAGCTCATCAAGTCATAAGTTGATGAGGAGCAGGTTAACTCTCTCTCCGTTTTTTATCTACGCAGTTGATAGTTAACACTTTATTTATTTAAAACTATCATTTTGACATTTGATCAATTGAGCCTCCAGGAGCCTTTATTGAAGGCACTGAAGGAAACAGGCTATAGTACGCCTACTCCCATCCAGGAGCAGTCTATTCCTGTCGTATTACAACAAAAAGACCTCTTGGGCGTAGCCCAGACAGGCACCGGCAAAACAGCCGCATTCGCTATTCCCGTACTCCAGTTATTGCATGGACAACAGCCACAAAGAGGCCCACGCCCCATCAGGGCATTGGTACTTACGCCTACCCGTGAGCTGGCCATCCAGATTGAAGAAAGCTTTAAAACCTATGGTAAATATACTGGCCTGAACCAGATGGTTATCTTTGGTGGAGTATCCCAGCACAGCCAGGTCAATACATTGAGAAATGGCGTTGATATCCTGATCGCTACACCCGGCCGTCTGCTCGACCTGCTGAACCAGGGGTTCATCAACCTGCAACAGTTACAATTGTTTGTATTGGACGAAGCAGACCGCATGCTGGACATGGGTTTCATTCATGATGTAAAGCGCATTATTACCCGCATACCAGTTAAGAGACAAACACTGTTTTTCTCTGCTACTATGCCCCCCGAGATCGCAGGACTGGCCAATACCATCCTGAAGAGCCCGGTAAAAGTAGAAGTGACACCCGTGTCATCTACCGCAGAAAAGATTGCGCAGCAAGTATACTTTACTGATAAAGATACCAAGCGCTCCCTGCTCATCCATGTATTGGAGAACCCAGCCATCGAACGTGCACTGGTATTTGCCCGTACCAAATATGGTTCTGATAAAATTGCTAAAGCGTTAGTACGCGCAGGCATTAAAGCAGATGCCATTCACGGCGATAAGTCACAGAATGCACGTCAGCATGCGTTGAACAACTTTAAGAGTGGCAAAATACGCATCCTTGTAGCAACGGATATTGCAGCACGTGGTATCGACGTAGATAACCTTACGCACGTTATCAACTATGAGCTGCCCAATGTGCCCGAAACGTATGTACACCGCATTGGCCGTACAGGCCGTGCAGGCACCAGCGGTATTGCTATCTCCTTTTGTGATGGTGAAGAAAGAGCTTACCTGAAAGACATTCAGCAGCTCATCAAGCAATCCATCCCTGTAGTGGATGAACATCCTTTCCATCCTGCTAAGACCTTTGTTAACCAACAACCAGCTATTCAAAAGAGATCAGCCGGCAATGGTAATGCAAGTGGCAACAGGAATAACGGACAAAATAAGTTTAAGAAACGTTGGAGTAATCATTCCTCCAGCCGGTAGAATACTTTTTCCGCAGCGCCTCCCAAAGGAGGTGCTGTGGAAAATTTAATTACTTTCACAGCTTGTCGAGATTTCGCATCTCACGCGAATTAAAGGCCCTCACTACTCACAATTCCTTTCTCTTCCTGGCGATAGCTACACGATAAAACTCGTATCCTTTCTCAGTATTACGCGGCATATATTTATGGCGGTATTCAACAGCGCCCTTGTCTTCCAACAAAGCCCAATTGAATTTATTGAGGTAATCTTTTAACTCCTCTGGCTTGAAACCAAAAGTCCAGCGCTCTTCGATCTTCTCCAGGTCTTGCAGTAATTTCTCTGCACCATAAAACTGCTGCGGGTTATCAAGCACCATCCGGTGCACATAGGTAAAGATCACATAGGAACCACCGGCAAAGCGGCTCAGGAACCGGAAAACACTCTCAACGGCCGAAGCCGTTAAGTAGTTCGTAACCCCTTCCCATATAATAGCAGTAGGCTTATCAAGGTCAATAGGATTCCAGGAGATCATATCATCGAGGCTTTCCTTGTTAAAGTCAAGCTGATAATAAAAGATATTGCCGGGTAGGTTGGGCAGACTTGCCCTTAATACTTTCGTCTTCTGAGAAGAAGTATTGGGATGGTCGATCTCTATTACAGGTATATTCCTCAAAAAGCTTAACCGGAGCCCCCTGGTATCGAAACCAGCACCCAGTATCAATACCTGCTGCGCACCATGGTTAATAGCATACAGCAACAGATCATCGATATATTTTGTACGGGCAAGACCAGACGAATAAGCACCTGGGATTTTGCGGTGGATGATATTTTGTACCAGCGTCCTGATAAAAGGGATCTTCGACAATTGAGCAGCCCGCTTCAGCCTGCTGTCAAGAAAAGAAATAGCATAAGGGTCGTTGAACAATCGTTTCCCTGCGGGGCGGGTAGTTTCCAGCGCCCTGAATAAGGCCATATATTGAGCCGTTCTACTGGCTTTATCTTCCTTCATAATGTTGACGCAGCACCTAAAATGGCCGTTAAACTACACAAGATTCCACGATTATGCAATGATTATTAAAATTATCATGTGATTGGTTCATAATGGTCTATCCAGGGGCCAAAAGCGAAACCCGGTCTGTTTTGAGATAGATCAAAACAGACCGGGTTTATTCATTATCCTGGCCAAAGCCAGTTTGCTTATGTAAAACAGTTACTTCAGTTCCCTGATCTTGATACTTCTGTAACTAACAGCATTGCCATGATCCTGCAGCAGGATACGGCCCTGTTTAGCTTCACCAAAGTTGGTCCACTTCTGGTATTTGCTGATAGCCACCAGGTCACGGAAAGCCTGAGAACCGCGTTCATATTCTAAAACCTTAAGACCATTGATGTAATGCTCCACATGATTATTGGGATACACTACCACGCGGCCAATGTTCCACTGGCCTGGGGCACGTACAAAACGATCCTGTTTCCTGGCAGGGATCAGATCATACAAAGAAGAAAGTGTACGGTTACCATCACGTCCCATCTTGGCATCAGGGTGCAGTTTATCGTCCAGCACCTGGTATTCCAATCCGATAGCAGAGCCGGGATTGTTTTCCTTGAGCGTCACAAAATACTTTAGGCCACTGTTGGCGCCAGGTGTTATCTTAAACTCAAACGTAAGGTCGAAAGCACTATACTCTTTGGTAGTAACGATATCGCCACCATTAGTAGACTCATGCCCATCTGAGGAAAGCACACTCAATATACCATCCTTTATTTCCCAACCCTTTTCAGGGAAGCCGGGTTTGTAAGCGCCTTTCCATCCGTTGGAGCTTACGCCATCAAATAACAACACTGTTCCTGCTTTCTTCTCTGCATCAGACAAAGTATTAGGGATCATATTCACGACGAAAGTCTCTTTCAAGTGAGGAGCGGGTACCAGCTTACTTGTTTTGATACGGATATTCTTCCAGTAGATCTTTTTACCAGCCTGCTCGGGTTTACCAATGCTGTGCACCTGCAAGGCAATGAAGCCCGAAGCATCGAGAGAATCTACCACATAAGCAGCTTCGATACCGTTAACCCAGGTACGCAGATTGTGGCCGATGCATTCAACACGCACTTTATTGAACTGCCCATTCTTAAAAGCTGATTGTGCAGCAGGATTCAATCCCAATGGGTACAGCCAGTCTCTGCGCGCCTCATCATAAATGCCACCAGACCAACGACGGGCAGATGGATCTATTTCAAACTGGTAGCCATATACACGGCCTTTGCCGTTATTACCAGCCGGGTTGAGGTGACTTCTGAACTGTATACCTGAATTGGAAGTAGTATCCTCCATCATCACTTCCAGTTCCAATATGAAGTCACCGAATTCTTTTTCTGTTACGAGGAAAGTATTGGGCGTATTCAAAGATGTAATGCCTGTAATGGCGCCATTCTCTATCGTGTATTCTGCATTGCCCGACAGCTTTTTCCAGCCGTTGAGCGTTTTGCCATCGAATAAGCTTGTCCATCCACCAGATTGCTTCTGTGCAAACGCACCGTGGACAACCATTGTCATTGCCAAAAGGAAAGGGAGTTTTTTCATATCGCTTAGTAATAATTAAGAAAAGTTATAAGCCGATTTCCATTGCCGGGTAGCATGGGAATAAGCAGCCTCGTTAGCCAGGTGCACGCATACTGCGGTAGTGGCGCCGGTGATTACGTTAGATGTTGGTTGCTTTTTCTCGATGATGCATTTATGAAAATCCTGCACGGCATACCAGGTACCATCTTTCATTGGTTCCTTAATAATAGGAATGCCGCCGTCTTTGTTCCACTCTATTTTGGTAGCACTGCTTACACCATCCACCACTTCCAATTCTTTCCTGGTTGTAGCTTCAGGATAGAAGATACCTTCATTAACCAGCAAGGCAACAGTTCCCTTAGTGCCTTTGATCTTGAATATATATCCTTCCCGTGCATTACCACAGGTAGCACCAAAATTCCCGATCATGCCATCCTTATTGTATCTTAACACTACCGCCACATTATCATACGTTTCTCTTCCGTCTTTGTAAAAGTCGATACCACCCGTACCTGTTATCTCATCAGGATGCGTATTGAATGCCCAGTTGATAAAATCGATCTGGTGTGATAACAGCTCTGCCACCAATCCACCTGAATATTCCTTGTACATGCGCCAATTTACTTGCCTGTCGGTATAACCAGCTGGCACAGGTCTGCGCCAATCCCAGTTACGGTCCCAGCGGCAATCGATATGAACGATCTTACCGAGGTAGCCCTTCTCGATCATTTCCTTTACCTTGAAATATAAGGGCACATACCGGTACTGGTGACCTACCTGCAATACCTGCGCAGGATGCTGCTTCACCAGCTTCACCAGCTTCATGGCCTGGGGAATATTGTAGGTCATGGTCTTCTCCAGGAAGACATGCTTGCCCGCATTCAGCGCATCAGAGGCAACGGGGAAGTGCATATTGAGTGGCGTAGCGATCACCACCGCCTGGATGCTTTTATCTTCCAGCAACTGGCGATAGTCCTTGTATTCTTTGGGAGCAGCAGAACCAGCTACTTTACGGGCATGTTCAAGCCGGAAATCCAGCACATCACAAATAGCTACAATATTGAAAAGCTCAGGCAGTTGCCGCATGATGGACATGACACCTGTGCCACGATCGCCGCAGCCAATGACACCTACACTGATCTTTTCCTGGCGCGTGGTACCAAAAGCCTGTAACAACTGATTATGCAACAGGAAACCACCCGTAAGTATACCAGCCTGTTGTATAAATTTTCTTCTGCTCATAATTGTAAATGGCAAGCGATCGGTAATCAACAGACCGCTCTATTTTCAATGTTCTGTAATAAAATGATAGAACCTGCTCGTCGCTGAATCTACTATCTTCCCTTGCTTATTGCGGTAAATAAAATAAGCCGCCATATCCTTTTTTGCTTCAATAAATGCTATCGATTGTTTTAACCCCATTACCATAAAGGCATTGTCGAAGGCGTCTGCCGTCATAGCATCAGCTGCATACACTGTTACACTGATCAGTTCACCCTGTGAGGAATAACCAGTGCGGGGATCGATGATGTGCGATATCTTCTTGCCTGCGCTTTCATAAAACTTCCGGTAGCTGCCCGAAGTAGTGATAGCGCCGCTATCCAGTGAAATGATCTTCTGCAACAATGACAACTGAAACTCATCTTCACCAGGCGCCTCGATACCGATCTTCATTTTCTCATTAGAAGGCTGTCGGCGCCCTTTCACCCTGATCTCCCCACCTATTTCAACGATGTAATTCTTTAATTGCTTATTATCCAAAAAGGCTGCCACTACATCTACACTATACCCCTGCGCAATACCATTCACATCGATCTTGACACAAGGCTTCGCTTTTACAAGCCGGTGGTCCTGCACTGATAGAAAACGGGTGTCTACACACTGCTTCAGCTCACGTATTGTAACAGAATCGGGCAATTGATCGATCTTCTTAGGTCCAAAACCCCAGGCCTGTACCAATGGTTGGACGGTAATATCGAAAATACCCTCTGTTTGACGGTAAGTTTCTATGGCTTTGTTGACCACACGTGTCATGTGATCATCCATATCGATGGACGTTGCAGCCTGGTTGAAGCGGCTGATGATGGAGTATGGCTTGTAAATGGAGAGAGAACTGTCGATGCCAGCCAACAGGTTGTCGACCTGGCCTTTAGTGACGATGCTATCGGTGGCATAATAAGTCACCTGGTAGGTGGTGCCCTGCGCCTGTCCTGTAATACGGTATGCTCTTACGGGTTCTGCATGATGGCCAACAGCTCCGCACAAAAAAAGGGGTAGGAAAAAAAGCAGGTTCCTCATCCTGACAAATATAAAAAAAGCCCGGCTGCCGGATGAGGAAACTGCCTTAAATTTATGCAAACGATTTCGCTATCAGGCTGTTATTGCGCGTACCCCGGTTTGCCATTCTTCCAGGCTACGGGATACCTTGCACAAGGGGTATTAATCGCCCCATCTACTGCGTCCGGATAACAATCTGGAGTTCCATAAATACCATACGGCTCAAAGAAATACCAACGCTTGTCGACCGGGTCACGGTGTGCAAAGAAAATGTGCAGGCTGGCGACGTGATAGGGTGGGCTGGTAGCACCGGCCCCGGAGGCCAGGCGGCCAATCACCTGCACATTTTTGCCGACCAAATCACTGCTGATCTTCTGTGAATTGGTTCCCCACCACCCCGCGTCTGGATTCCTGTCCGATGCTTTCAGAGGGCACCCTGTATTCTTCAAATGGTTTTCGTACTTGACTCTTGTGGGATCATTGGCTGCCTGGTTCAAAGTAGGTTGGCTCTTGCTCCATGCCACGGCGCAATCATTGTCAGCGCCGTTTCGCACGTGCATATAAATCGTTCTGTAAACGTCTGTTTCTCTTCCTACGTTATGGCTGATGATGATCGTATTACCAGACCATTCATCATACCCTGCATAGACCACTTTCCCTGGCGCAGCAGCTGTGATCTGGAATGTCTTGCCATCCTTCCTTGAATAATCCAGCGCATGGTGCCAGGCGCCGGGGCTATACAACCATCCATTCTTCGACATATTGGAAGCACTCTCTTTGAAGGGCAGCGTAAATATCTTATCCTTCGCATCATACAGCACCGAGTTGCGCACGTAGTAATCATTGCCCAACTTCAGGTTGGGCCAGCGATAGTACACCCTGCTGCCGGATGAAGGATTAGCCGGACAGCTACCGGGCTCACCTTCGCAATGCTGTGAACTTGCATAAATGCCATAATCATAAGAATCACGCCCTGAAGTGGAAGGATTATCAGCCATCAACGCCTGATTAAGACAATTGCCTGGACAATCCCCATCATAGGTTTCAAGGTCTATCAACTGCATGTTGGCGCCATTGTATTCAGCCCACTTGGAAGTGAGGCTTTGCCAGTCGGTTCCATGCCAAAGGGCATAAGCATCTGAACCCTGTCGCCACACACCCAGAAAAATGCGCTTGCCACCTTCCACATAAGATTCTATATCTATCAATCGCAGGTTCTCCTTGGCCCTGTCTTCCCAATATTTGGAGAACTGTGACCAATCCATTCCATAAGGAGATAGCACATAGCCGTCACTCCCTTGCCTGAATACGCCGAGGAAATATCTTTTGCTTCCCTCTGTATAAGTCTCAATATCGATAAGCCGAAGGTTCTTGCTATAGTCGCTCCAGAACTTATTGAAAGCAGCCCAATCAAGACCTGCCGGCGTAAGGGCATGCCCGTCCTTCCCTTGCCTGAATACCCCAAGGAAATATCTCTTACCTCCTTCTGTGTAGGTTTCAATATCTATCAGCCGCAAGGTTTTGCTGTAATCGCTCCAGAACTTGTTGAAGGCTGCCCAGTCAAGGCCTGCTGGCGTAAGGGCATATCCATCGCTGCCACCTTCCCACACACCGGAGAAATAACGTTTACCTCCTGTTTCATACGTTTCAATGTCGATCAGGCGCAGGTTCTGTTTAGCCAGTTCATCCCATTTCTTATTGAAGTCGGCCCAACTTACACCCGACCATAAATAGGTACTTCCATTGCCTTTGCGCCACACACCCGAATAGAAATCCTGGGCATTCATCGTACTGGAACAAAGCATCGTTAATAACAAAAGCAGATACGCAACTTTTAATTTCATAGTTGTTATTTAAGGTTATGGTAGAAACTATAAGGTTGTACTGCTAATCAGAAGCGAAGTGGATTTAACACAGGAAGTGTGGGGTATACGGATGGATGGCAGGTTTTATTAACGACCTAAAGTAAAGGTAAATGCTTAGGGGAATCCTAATTGAGCGAGTGAACGGAGCCCAAATGAGTAAACGGCATTGTCAGGCTGAGTTCATCGAAGCCTCCTTCGACAGGCTTAGGATGACATCGTAAAACGATTATCTATTTATTAAATAAGGCGTTGATCACGGCTTCTTTCTTGCGTCGTGATACTTCGAGCGTGGTATAGTCCTGTAAGATGAGTGTTGAGTTGGATTTAGAGAACTTCACTGCAAACTTCAGGTTCACAAGATAAGATTTGTGTATGCGCAGGAATCCTTGCCCGGCAAGCATTTCCTCATACTCCTTCAGTGTTTTGGCGCTCACCAGCTTACGCCCTTTGGTAAGGTTGAAATGGGTATAATTGTCATTGCCTTCACAATAAACGATCTCATCGGGCATCAGGAAATAGTTACCGTCAAGAGTAGATATGATCAGCTTAAAGTCATGTTGTGTTGTATCACTCAGGTTGGAAACCACTTGTTGTAGCTGCTCCTTTTCAATATAGTGTCGGGGGCGGTTCTTCAATTTCTCTACCGCTTCTTTCAACTCTACCGCATCTACTGGCTTCAGCAGGTAATCGAGCGCACTGAACTTGATCGCACGGATAGCATATTGGTCATAGGCTGTTGTAAAGATGATCTCGAAGTCTATGCGGGGAATTTGCTGCAAGAGGTCGAAGGCATTCATCCTGGGCATTTCGATATCAAGGAATACAATATCAGGCTTATTGGCATCTATGGCAGCAATGGCCGACAGGCCATCGGCGCAAACAGCTTCTATGGAGATATCCGGGCAATGCATCTGCAACATGGATTGCAAAGACTCCCGACAATGTTTTTCGTCATCTACGATAATGGCTTTCATGGTCAAAGCACTTTATTCTGTATATAATTAAGGGTGATGAGCACCCGCGTGCCCGATCCCTGCTGGTTTTCATCGTACAAGTCTTCTACTTTGACATTGGTATTGGCATCGTAGGTCATGTTGACGATATCCAATCTTTCTCCTGTTATTTTCATGCCATGGCTTTTCTTTTTTAATGCCGACCTGCTGCGCAGATCTGTTGATGCCTGCCGCCCTACTCCATTGTCCTCTACTTTAATCGTGAGCTGATCCCCTACCCGCTTTATTTCCAACAATAGCAATCCTCCCGGTTTCTCCCGGTAAAGGAGGCCATGCCAAATGGCGTTTTCTACATAAGGTTGTATGATAAGGGGTGGAATGATCACCTGGGTGGGATCGATGTCTTCATCAAGAACCAGCTTGTATTGAAATACATTATCAAAACGGATGCCTTCCAATTGTATATACAGGTCGAGTGCGCTTAATTCATTTTCCAATGTTACCCATTCACTGCGGGAGTTGTCCAATATCATGCGCATAAGGCGGGAGAACTTGGTAAGGTATCCCGATGCATTCTGCGGATCGTTCTTGAGAATAAAGTTATTGATGGAGTTGAGGCTGTTGAATATGAAGTGGGGGTTCATCTGCGCCCTTAGCATATTCATTTTTACACGGGCTATCTGGCGCTCGAAATCCCGCTGGGTGGCGGCCTTTTTGCGCAGGGCTGCTATGCGCTGCCGAACGCCATAATAAACAATACCTGCTATTGTTAATACCACCAATGCCTGGAACCACCATGTTTTCCAGAAAGGCGCCCGCACAGTAAAGGCCCAGGCTGCTATATTACTCCATTGGTTTGATCCTGCCGCCGCTCTTACCTGGAGTGTATAATCTCCTGCTGGTATACTCCTTATTATTATTTGCCGTGTGTTACCTGCTTTTATCCAACTGCTGTCCTGCCCCAGTAATCTGTATTCATATTGTACTGCTGTCGGGTCAGTATAATGTATTCCTGTAACCAACAGCTCAAGGGAGTTTTGTTCATGTGAGAGCGAGGTATGTGCAAAGCTGCCGTTCTGTTGCAACAAAGGGATGCGTTGCTCGTTCTGCAATACGATGATATTATCTATGAGTACATGGGGCGCCGTAATTGTTTTTGCATACACTGCCGGATCAAATGACAACAACCCTGATGAGGTAGCCATCCAGATAGTCCCTTTGGTATCCTGCATCATGTCCGCACTCTGGTAATCGCCTTTCAGCAGGGTCCGGTCAATTGCTTTGGACACAATGCTGTACTCTTTACCCAATTGTTCTACACGATTGACGCCATTGTAAGCCACAGCCCATAGAACATTGTCTTTATCTACCAATAGCTTTATAAATATATCGGATGACAGGCCATCTTCTGCCGTAAGTTGTTTTTCTACAACAAGGCTGTCCTGTACAAACTTGCATAGTAATATTCCGCTTGCCTGTGTAGCGATCCATACTTTCCCTTCCTTTGTCATTTCCATGTCAGCAATGGCAAAGGATTGTTCTTTCTTTAACGGCACCAACTCAAGGGCATTGTTGCGGATGACAGCCAATCCCCAGGTGCTGCCAACATATATTTTACCACCAGGGCTTTCTACCAGGCTGCGGATAATAGGATTGTCTGTAACATTCAGCGTGTAGGTATACTGTGTAAACTCCAGTGTATCACTGTTGCTCTTTTCTGGTTTTCTTATACGTGTTACATTTTTATCCCCTGTAGCCCAGAGGTCACCATTCTTTCCCTGGTAAAAATGAAGGAATGTTTTGTCTCCGTGCCCTGAACTTTCCCCATAGAAGTACTGGAACTTGTTTTTACTGTACCGCGCCAATCCCTGGTATCCGCTTCCGTACCACAGATCGCCGTCGGGCATTTCGCAAATACTTTTGATTTCTGCATTGGGAAAGATTGTTTTATTGTCTGCCAGTGCCGGTTCAAAATGGTCGTTTACTTTTTTAAATACCCTGCCACGGTTACCGCCTGCGATGATGCTGCCGTCTTTTAACTGATAAATGCTGTATAGTTCATTAAAGCCTTCAGGCTTTTCCTGTAGATGGGTCTTAAATATTTCGGGTTTGGCATAGAGGAGCCCTTCGTGGGTAGCGATCCAAAAGTTGCCGTCTTTATCGCGTGTAAATGCAGCCCCCCACTCTCTATGATCAAAAGGGATGTTTACAGCAAGACGGATTGCTTTGGTAACGATGTCTACTTCATAGATTGCCTCTGAATTATAATAATACCAGTTGTTTCCTTCCTGGTGGAAGTCCATTCCGGTGAGGTATTCAATAGGCAATCTTTTCCATTGTCCTTCTTTTTGATAGCTCACGCCGCTGAAGTTGCCACAGATCAGCACTTCTCCTTCATTGGTACAGACGATACCGTTTACGAGATCTGCTTTGTCGCTGGCAGTCCATATTTTATGTAAGGTCTGCCTGTCTGATTCATAGACATTATAAAAGTTACCGAGGAGGAGTTTTCCATTCTTGTGCAAGGCCATCTTCCTGACGCGCCTGTCGTCGTTCAGTGTACGCCAGGCCGGTAATATGCGTGGAGCCACCGCAGTAGTCTCATGCTGTGTGACTTGCAGTACAGCTGTACTGTCGAGCCAGGCCGGCCCAATACCAGTTCCCACCCACAAGCCTTTGCCCTCCTTGAGTAAACTAAAAACAGGCACGACTCCTTCACTGAAGTTTACGGATCTCACCTCATTGTTATTGAAGTAAAACAAGCCTGCAGTGGAACCTATCCATAGTGTATGGCTTGTAGAGTCTTCGAGGAAGCAGAAAACACGTCCTATCCGCTTGTTTTGGGCGAATAAGTAATTGGTGAAGGTATAACCGTCGAAGCGGCTAAGGCCAGCTGTATGGCCTATCCAGAGGAGCTGGCGGGTATCGAGGTGGAGGCTCAGTATTTCGGAGGAGGGGAGGCCGTTGCGGGCGGTGTATTCGATGATCTGGTAGCTTACAGGGGCATAGGGACTTACGGTATGCTGGGCATTAGCCTGCAGGCAGCACAGGGATATCAATAGCAGGCATAAGCGGCGGCATGTGCTGGTCCTTTGCAAGAAGGCTGTTTAGGTTTGGTAATGTCTAAAATTAGTCAATCAGGGCGGTAAAACGACAGGGGGATTGAGGCAGGGGGGAGTGGATGAGGGAGTGGCTGGAGGAGTTCAGAGTTGAGAGTCTTGAGTTCAGAGTCGGGAGTCGGGAGTCGGTCTGGCAACCGGTTGAGTAGGGTATAAAACAAAAAAGCCCCGTAGTTGGAAACTACGAGGCTCAATAAATATGGCAGCTACCTACTCTCCCGCATTGTTGTGCAGTACCATCGGCCATGAGGGGCTTAACTACTCTGTTCGGGATGGGAAGAGGTGAACACCCTCGGTATAACCACCATAAGAAGTTAATACCGGATATGATCCAGTCAATAAGATTACATATTGGGAAGTTGTAAATGCGAGCAACAGATATTAACCATGTTGTTCTTACAAAATTG
>JAGIBF010000102.1 GCA_017744515.1 Niastella sp. | reverse complement strand
AATTCAAGGTATTTAATCATTGCCCGTATGTCTATCAAGTCGCTGTAAAATATCTATTACACTTGCAACTGGTTTTGCTGCATGTTCCTTGCGGAATTGTAATATCAGTTTTGCGTCTTCCCTTTCCTGTTCATTCCGGCACCTTGAAAGCTGGTAATCTTCGTCATCCTGGTGAGGGTACATCCCCATTTCAAGCAAAGGCTCCAGGTCTATGCCTGTTAGCTCCGATAGTTGGAGTATCTCCTGGTCATCAGGCTCATGTTGTCTTAAAATCAGCCGCAGAAAATTACGGCTTAATGTAGGGTTGAGTGTATTCGAGCTATCTGATTGAATCTCGCTTATTATTATATCGTTCCGGTCTGTTTTAATATAAATATCTAATCCCATAGTGTGTGTTATACTGTTCAGATAGCATTCCTGTCGCCGAATTTAGCGTAAAGCAGGCGATTGTGCAATAATCGCCATGCTGATAACGAGTTGATAATTAATATCATCTTGGTCAGCCGTCTCTTTTTACATTGTCAAATCCTCACCCCGGGCACGTGATTTGAAAGGGCTCTGTAAAAAACCAACGATGGAAAAACGAGTATTGGGGATCATCTTTTCGTTGCTGGGCGCTGTTGGGCTGGTACTGGCGGGCATCAGCTTTATGAATGGCAGGGGAAGCACACAAAATGTCAAAAGTGTTATTATTTATGCAATCCTTGGCGCTATTTTCTTCTTTGCCGGCATGGGATTGATCAAAAATACCAAGGACAGGCCGTCTTAATGGATGGATATATGGGACCGGTCAAACTGGCCAGGTAAAATATTCCTTTAATAACCTTGCTGCTCTTGTCCAGTTATCCCGCTCTTCACCATAACTTTCTCCATCCTGCCTCACTCGTAATGTACAATTGTGGCAGAATTTCAAGACCTTATCTTTTACGCATTGTAAACTACTACAATAGCCTAATGCCTGTTTTACCTGCAGTATAGAAATTTCGTAATCCTCTGCAGCGAGGTAAGCACTTCAATTAACATCTACCTGACTAACAATATCTCCCACTGTCAGGCGCCGGCCCTCCAACTGTGGCTGGCCCCACAATGTATCTTCCGTACAAACGATCTCCGGAAACTTTTTATACATGGTAGTGAGCCAAAGCCGTTCAAACTCCTTTCCTGCTATTCTATACGCTTCATATTCATCTGCATCAAGCGGAAAAGCTGAAAGGCCGCCCAGTTTATCCTCCGGATAGCCCGTGTCGTATTTCAACACATTTCCATTCTGAAACACCTGCAATTGCCTTATTGCATTCCCTTCATGGTCTGTTTCAAAATAATAAATGGAGGTACCCCAATCATTCGTTGAGGTATCTCCGCTTGTATCGTCCCAATATCGCTTGTAGTAATTCAAAGTGATTGTAAGCCCGTATACGGCAGACAAATATACAATGACCTTATTGCTTAACCAGCTGCTTCATTTCTTTCAGGTCGTACAGGAATATTTCAGGCTGATCTTCCTTGTCGAGCTTTCCGTTTTTGTTGGAGTCTATACGACCCGCTACAACTATCACACCTGTCTGACGATTGAGAGTCCAGTTGTTTACAAAGAAATCATTATTGGTGATCTGGGTTTGTTGTTTTCCATCTGGAGTAAAGATGATCACCTGTTTAGGGTCATACCAGTCAATTGACCTGTTACCATTGAGGTTAACCGTCCTCGCTGTAACCAGCACTTTATTGATATTGAGCGTATCGAGTTTGAGCTGTTCAATGCCTTCGATGTAGGCGTCTTTGGGGAATTCAATCTGTTTATTTTCTCCGTTGCGGGTATTAATAAACAACAGGCGCTTCTCTTCCGCTTGCATCACTTTTCCCCAGCTTTCTACAGAGGCGAGTACATAGTCCGTTCCTTTGAGTTCTGTAAGCTTGTTGTAACTGGCAAAAAGCTTACCGACCTGGGCAAATGAAGAAAGCATAAGGAGATTAAGGGCTACAGCAATAGTCAATGTCTTTTTCATACTATACATGTTGGGTGAGGAAAAAAGATTCTCACCTAATGTACTGTATTTTTTTGCCGTGTTGCATGGAGGGGGCCGCAGACGCTACTGAAAGGTGTAAAAGTTCTGTTAAAGTGAATTGGCAATGGCGTATTGCAGGTCATGCCAGCCTGTTAGGTATTGTATTATTCTTCTTCTAAGACATTGATGTTATGTATTGCATCAGTTGGGTGGCGCTTGTCAAGGCCGGACTTGCCAATGGATCGTTGAACAACACATCCATAGGGCCTTCTCCAAAATACAGTCCATCGGAAACAAGGAACGTAATTCTCATAAGTCCTCTTGTTGGAGCCGGTCTTCTGGGTTTATCCCAGGGACCGATCTGATTGACAATCTTTACACTATCATTAAAAAGCTGCCTTGTTATCGCGTTTGCATTGGTGTCATCGGTTGTTTCCCAAACCAAGACGTTGCCTGTGTGGTTAATGTATCTGGCTGTTCCGTCATGGAAGGATGCCAAAACAACCAGTCCGTCATCAAGTCCTATTTCCACAATCACTGCCAGCAATTCTTTGTTGGCGGGCTTGTGTCCGGCAGCAAGCTGTTTGTTATAAGCCAGTACTTTTACTCTTGGGTCCGCGCCAGGATCATCAATCACTCTCTGTAAATCTGAAATGGAACTATCATCTGCAAAAAGAATATCAAAAGGGTATATGTGCGGCTCTTTTGTGTTTTGCACATACAGGTTTAAGTCGTCACAAAAAAGCAGGTTGTAAATGAAGTTTGTCGAACTGTCTTGGTAAGGACCATTATTTACAGGAGTGTTTGCCGGTGTCTTTTTGCTGAAGAGTCCCATTTAATACAAGGTTTAATAGGTCAATAGATATTTTAAGGTCAGGCATGATTAATTAAATGTACAACCTGTGGCTATATAAAGAATGACCTATTCCCTGAAACTGGTTGTATTACTATTAAAAAGGGGGGAAAACCTGTTAAAGCGTTTGCGGAGTTACTTTGTTACTATTGTTTCCAACAGATTACTATTGAATATCGAGGATGGCGAGATCACCTGCTCGTTCATGGGGATGTTGTCTCCATACCGCTCTTTCATTTTCTTCCTGACAGTTTCATTTGTCAGGTCAAAATCACTTAGTTTTTCCAGCTTACCAATTTCAATACCTGTCGCCCGTTTGTATATTTTCCAAATAAGTTCTGAACAATATATCCTGTCATCACTCCATTCAAATGTCAGGTCATAATTCCTGCCTTTCAGCTTTTCTCCTTCCTGCTTCATTTTCCGAAGTGCATCTACTGTTAATACCTGACCAGCATTCTTAAGTCGTTTGACGACATAGTGTCCGTTTTGTCCCCGGTCAATCCATTTGTCAAGAGGCGTCATCTTTACTGGTTGCACCGCTTCAAAAACATACCACTTTCCTTTCTCGTTATAGATTATTCCACAATGCGAATACTTTGATCTTGTTGCCAACTGTATCGCTTTGCTTTGTGCCGATAATGAGGTTTGAAAAATGAGGTCTCCGTTTTTGAACTCTTCTTTATGAGTGTATGCTATCCGGAGTTTTGCGTTATCATGGGCCTGCAGCCTGCTTATTATGACCAGGCCTATAACACTCAATATGATTATTATTTTTTTCATAGCCTGTCGGAAAGATCAGTTTCTATTTCCTCACCATGAATATACAATTTTAAATCATCAGGAAGTTTAGTCAGTGTTCCATCTTTTCCGGTATCGCAGTTTTATTGTACCGGCCCCGGTACTCCAGCGGGGACAGGCCCGTTATCTTTTTAAATACTTCCCGGAAGGACTTGATATCGGCGTAGCCTACATCATACAGCACTTCGTTGATGGAATGCTGCGATGTTTCCAGTGCTTTCTTGGCCGCCTCTATCCGTACACGCTGCAGGTATTCCAACGGTGTATTGCCGGTTGCTTTTATGAAGCGCCGGTCGAAACTGCGGCGATTGATGTTGAAGTACGATGCTAATTGGTCGAACGACAGCTTTTCGGCCATGTTCTCTTCCATGTATGCCTGTGCTTTTTTCACCAATTCGTCTTCGTGTTCCTTCTGTGCGGAGAAGATAATGAAAGGCGACTGGCTGAAGCGGTCAAGGTCTACCTGGAATACTTTGGAACAAAAGATGGCGGTAGAGCGGTCATAATATTTTTCTACCAGGTAAATGAGGAGGTGGAGGAAGGAGTAAGCGCCTCCGTTGGTGTAAATGCCCTGCTCATAGGTAATGATCTTTTCAGTTACCAGCTCTACCTGCGGGAATAGCTTCCGGAAGGAACTGGCAGCATTCCAATGAGTGGAGCATTGTTTGCCATCCAGCAGTCCGGTAGCAGCCAATATAAATGCGCCGGTACAGATGCTGGCGATCTCCGCTCCTTTTTCCCGGTGCTCCCTGATCCAGGCCAGGTAATCGGTATTGAGGGGGATCTTGGAGGCAAAATCTCCACTGAGGGCCGGTATGATGATCAGATCGGTATGTTTGATGTCTGCAATAGAGGCGTGTGGCCGTATGGTAAATAGACCATCGTACAATTCGATGGTCTGGGAAAGGCCAACTACCTGTATCCGGAAAACCGGTTCATGGCCAAGCCGCTGCCAGTAATCATTGGCTTTAAGAAAAAATTTGTAGGGTCCGATGATGCTGCTAACGTTATTCTTTCCCTCCGGCACCAGGATGGATACATGTTTCATGGCTATGATTTGCTATAAAGTTACGTCGAATGCCTGTCCGAATTAGCCCTGAGTATTGCCTGTTTGGCCCCTTTCTATAAACAACCTCCTGACGATGTATGAATGCCTGTTTCCGGCCACCTAATGCCGGATATCACCTCTTTGTGGTATGTGGCGGTATTGTTTTTATCCTGATCTTAGCGTCAAATCCGTGGCCCTTATATACTTACACCCAAACAACTATATCATGACCATCCGGATTTGCAAGCGTAAGAACCTGTCGGTTCTGTTACTTTTTTCGTTTATTATCCTGTTTTCACTCTCCTCCTGCTATTCTGTCCGCATCGTCAACAAGGACGGTACGCCTGAGCCCGACCCGCTGAATAATAGCGGCAATTTCTACAAGGGCAAGAAGGTGCATGTGATCGACACCACTATTTCCCTGAAGCTGCATGAAGGGGACTTCTACCTCATTGAAAAGTGCCCGTCGGGTGGCTTTTACTCTGTCGAGTACCGCGTTACTTTCGGTGGCGTGCTGCTGAGCGCCATCACTTTTGGCAAAAAACGAAAGGTGAAGATCAAGTATGTGTGCCTGAAAGAGCAATAACACCAACTACACGAATTGTACGAATTACACGAAATTAAAGTAAGATGCAATGGCTACAACTACGAAACATGCAATAGGAAACTGGGACACGTTTCACAACAATGGCCCCTTCCCTACTAAAGTATTATATAAAACCTCTCTTGAAGGAAAGGGTAATATGCCTTCCCTGATTGACCGCTATAATGATGCTGCTACAGAGATTCAGCGCCTTCTTAAAGACGCATTGGACAAGCAGGAAGGTTTCAGGGCTTATGGATCTGCCTGGTCCATGAATCATGTAGCGCACCAGAAGGATAATATGCATTTCAATGCCGAGATGAATATAAAGAAAGCAATCCTCGATGACGAGATGCACACTGCTTCGACATTCAAGCGTGAAAACTTATTTTTCGTACAATGCGGTAATGTGATCAAAGAGATCCACAAATTTGTATTCGATCATGGCAAGTCTTTAAAGGCTACCGGGGCCAGCAATGGACAAACTATTGCGGGCTGCATATCAACCGGTGTGCATGGTTCGGCGCTTGGTGTAGGTGCTGTACAGGATTGGGTGGTAGGACTAAACCTGATCATTGGCCCCAACCCCGAAGATATCGTTTACCTGGAGCGTCATACGGAGCCTGCTTTGAATGAGGTGTTTGCAGGGCGCATCAAGGCAAGAGTAATCCGCAATGATGGCTTATTCAACGCAGCCCTGGTAGGGCTTGGCTCTTTTGGTTTTATTCATGGGGCTGTTATCGAGACGGAAGACCGTTTTTTATTGAAGCGTTATGTAAAGAAGATCAATAAGGACCTGGCTGTGGAGTTGTCCAGGACGCTTGACTTTGCCAACTCTGGCTTTACCGTTCCCGGCGAAACGGATGTGAATGGAAAGGGCAACACAGCTTTTCATTATAAGGTGTTTATCAATCCGTATGTGAATGATCCGGAATACGTAGTGGAAGCCATTTATAAAAAGCCTTATGTAGCGGAGTATCCCGATCCGCTGCCCCGCATAAAAACAGCTATATACCGCGACCTCATTATCCTGTTTACCAAAATTGCAGAGAAGTATAAGAACAGTATTCCCAAACTGATCAAGGTATTGGAAAAGTCAGTGCTGCCAGCGGTGGACCTTGAAGCTACCGGCACGCTGGCTGAAATATTCTGGGATGCGCCTTACCAGGGACCGGCTTATGCTATTGCCGTTGGTGTTGATCACACCAACTCAGGCAAAGCGCTGGAACTATTGACAAGGCTCGCCAAGGATGAAGGGCCTATTCCCGGTATTTATGCGATGCGGTTTGTAAAACAATCGAGAGCAACGCTTGCTTTTACCCAATTCCCGATTACCTGTATGCTGGAGATCGATGGCCTGATCTGGAAGGCCAAGAAGAATAAGATCATCAGCATGGAGCAGTTCTGCAAACGCACTATCGAAGTGCTGCAAGCTAACAACATTCCTTTTACCATTCACTGGGGCAAAACTGCCGACTGGTCATTTCCCGGTCTTGTGCAATACATGTATGGCGATAAAGCTACTACCTGGAAGGAGTATCGCAGCGCTTTGCTTGGTGAGAAGGGCGCAAAATTATTCTCCAATAAATTCCTGGAAGATACGGGACTGAATGAATTTATAGTCAATACGTCACCGGAGCTTGTACAGTCGATCGCATAATGAGGCAACAGGTTGATGAAGCAACAAGCCTTCAATTATTTGTTGCTTATTATGGATTACTGCTTTACCAGTTTAATGGTTTGTTTATACTTCTTACTGTTCAATTCAAGAATGTACATGCCAGCAGAAAGGCCGACCATATCGATCCGCACTTTGTGCTCTCCAGCCATCAATACTTTATTGCTCACCTGGGTTATCAACTTACCATGCATATCGCGCAATGCAAGGTATATATGCTGCGACTGTGGCAGGTTAAAGTCCACCCAGGTAAAAGTGTGAGCGGGGTTTGGATAGTTTTGCCGGAAGTAAAACCCATCTCCCTGTACACCCGGGATACCGGTCACCTGTCCGGTAATGAAAATACTTGCTTCCGCCTGTGTTTTGGCCGGCTCCACATTGCCTGCATAATCTTTGGCGATGCTGTAGAACTTGTACAGGGAATCTTTATCGCCGGTATATGACAACTCTGTAGCGCCAATATCATACAGCCACAGCTCGAACGGCCCATTGTTGACCGACCGGTAAATGTCATAGCTTCGTACACCTGCATGAGCATCGGCACCGCTCCACCTGATCTCGAAATTGGTATCGGTGCTTTGTGATGGCAGGGCAGATACTTTACTGGTGGGTGATACCTTATCGATGATGTTGACAAACTCGTTGGTGGCAATGGGTGTGTTGTTGTCGAAATAGATCAATGCTCTGTTCTTTATCAACGTGCCATTATCCAGGGTTGTTTTGGGATGCACCGTGTAAGAAACGAATCCCTGCCCTTCCTGGCCTGTTTTGTTGGGTGGCAGGAAGCCATCGAATGGATCGCTGAGCCAATCCCTGGTAAGGGGATCGAGTGACAGGAAGCGCCATTTCAGGATGCCGGTGGCAGTATCCAGTTGGGCGTCCACCCGCACCAACAGATCGCTTTTGCCAGTACGTTTTACGATCAGGCTGTTTGCATAGCTGGTAAAGTTGCCGGGAATATAGCTTCTGAGCGTATCGCCAAATCCGAAGGAACGAAGCGCAAATGTGCCCAGGTCGAAAGTAGTCTTGTCGAGCGTATCGAGTATGATCACTTCCTGTGCGGCGGCGGCAGCGGTAGCAAGGTTCTCGAAATGGATCACGTAATTGAATGCAGAAGTACCCCGGCTGTAATTGAAAGCATTGAGCCCCTGTGGTCCCACTTTTTCATTGGGGTCGACAGAGGTGACGGCACGTACGTTCTGCGCCGTGGCATTTTTCTTCCCAAAGAATACATTGGGACATTCTTTCAGGCCGGCAATGGTTGTTCCTGCTGTATACAATCCATCTGCAAACTTGATATACCGGGCCACTTCATAACCGGTTTTGATCATTTTGTAGGATATCTTGAAAACTTTTGCCGCCGGAACGAAATCCGTGATACATCCTGCCACTGCTGAACTCACGGCCCATACCATACTGACGTATCGTTTCGAGTTGTTCCAAAAACCTTCGGGTTTGCTTAATTTGGCTTGCATAAAATCAAATCCTTTGCTGACGAGGGTTTGTCCGCAACTGGCAAATGGATTCACGATTCCATTCAGTTCATTCAGCGCATTCATGGTGGTTATTGCCACCTGACCAATCGCCTTTGTACAATTCACCACTGATTCATCAACCGGTGAATTGTAAAAGGCACTGCCGGTATTGGCCCATATCTTTATATCCTTTGTTGTTTTTATCCTGATGCTGACAATCTCGCTGCCATTGGCCTTTATCAACGGTATATAGACCGGCAGCATAATGCCCTGCGTGGGTTTTCCTTCGAGGGAGTCGATTGTAAAGTAATAGGGAATGGAATCATACATCGGTGCTTCTTCAGGGGCCACCCACTCAAATCCATATTCCAATTGCGCAGTTGAATCTCCTTCGATCGTAATAAAGAGTGGAACTACTTTAGCATCGATATTACCGGGATTGGTCAGGTGAAACCTGTATTCCTGAAACTGGCCTATACGGATGGCGTCCCGGCCTTCGATCTGCAGTTGGATATCCTGAGCTGCTTTCGGTTCGACCGTGAAGGCATTAGGAATGGTTTGCGTATTGCCCGCAGTGGTAAGCACCAGGTCCCATGCGCCGGTTGGCTTATCGTATAACTCAAAAGATGCCTGCAAAATCTTGCCGTCGTCTTTTACAAGCAGGTTGATGGCCGGCACCTCAGTTCCTGCTCTTACCAATTTGGCAGTGGTGCCGGCCATCAACCCGCCGCCGGTGATGGTGACGCTAACGGTCCCGTTCTGCCCGCCTTTGGCAGGGAAGATGCTTTGGAACGATAAGGCTGTTACTGATCTCCGGACTGTATCGCTGTTACAGAAGTTCGATACCACCTGCCGTATATTATAGTTACCACCCGTCTGGTATTTGTGTACAGGGTTCGACACGGAATCTATCTGTCCGTCGCCAAAATCCCATACGTATTTGCTGGCCCCCGTCGAGCTGTCTACCAGGCTCACCTCTGTACCCATTGCCACAAAATCGAAGCCGGCTTTGGATACGCTGCCCGCGCATACCTTTACCTTTTTGGTTTGTATGAGGCTTGTCAGGCCGGTATTGGTAACAGCCCATATCGAAAGGGTATATTCCCGTTGCGGTTCCAGCTCACTGAGATTGGCCGTAAAGTTGAGGTCAACAGCCGGAGCAGGCGTTGCAATACTGTGCGTATACGTAGGAGATACATAAGCGTCCGCAGTAAAGTTATACTTCAGGGAGACTATATTGACATTGGTTGTAGACTGTTGCAGCAGAAACACTTGTTGTTGGGTAAGAGACCAGCGCTGCTGGTTGTCGCGTGTACGCACGTACAGCGTGTGAAACCCCACCGGCAAAGCATCGAGGGGTATGGTCACGTCTTTTTCCAGCGTAGCGCCATTGGTTACCGGCAAAGCGGTAGCATTGCCCATGCCGGGGTCTGTATCGAAGAAATATTCCGCAGCTGTAATGGACGCAGCCACGGGCGGCAGCAGATAAAATACATGTTGTGCCGTAAGCGACCAGTTGCCCTGGACATCCCGAACACGCATGTACAGGGTATGGTAGCCTGCCGTGGCGCTGCCCAATGGTATGGTATATTGCTGTTGTACATCGTTGCCCGCTGTAAGGGTCAACGCATTTCCTCTGCCATGGCCAGGATCATTGTCGATAAAATACTCCAGTTGGCTTACCTGGCATACAGCCGCCTGAAGCAGGCCCAGTAATAACAGGGCCAGTGATAGCAGGTGCCGCATGGTTTATTGGTTTGTCTTTGCTTTGATGGTTACTTTCAGCCCGGTTTCTTTGCTGCCAAATCCATCGGCGCTCAGTTCATATATGGATGGAATAGCCGGCATGCCGGATAATACGTATGGCATGGTGCCACCGAAAATGCCTGGCTGGGCATTGTTGTACCCGGCCGTGAGATAAGGTGAGTCGTCTTTCAGTTTATATTGTCCATCCTGACTGTTACCGGTGGCGCCCATGAATAATTGGGCGGTGTTGTAGGTTTGGTTGCCGTTGGCAGCAGGCAACTGCCCATTGCTAACCAGGTTATTCTGCACAAGTGTTGAACTGATGTTTATGGTAGCGCTATTATATACAATGATGTTATTCCGGAAGGAATTGGCCGTAAGTGTTACATGGCTCAGGAAAATATTGTTCTCCACGGCAGCAAACTGCCGCTGATAGGTTGTATTGGAAGAAATGCTGAGGCTGCCTCCGATCACATTATTCTTCAATACTATGTTGGTAAACTTATCGCTGGTATACGGGTTGCTCAATCCTCCATCCTGCATGAAGTTCTGAATGATCTGCACGTTGTTGGCGCCATCTGTTATGCGGAGGTAGTTAGGAATGAAACACCGCATTACAATTACGTTGCTGGCTTCGATATAAGGTGCGTTATTGGTATACGAGTTGGAGAACGTTAGTCCCACCAGTATGCTGCCGGCAGCCTCCGGCTTGATGGTGATCTGGGAAACGACCGATTGTACGGTATTGTATTGTGTTTGTGGATTGGCAGTCAGCAAATAGCCGGTCCCGATCAATACAAGCCGTTTGGAGAGGGTAATGTTAGGATGCACGATATTGGTACCCTCTACCAGCAGCGTGTCGCCGGCAGCTACTATGGCGGCATCATGCGCTTCCTTGATTGAGTTGAATAGCTTTTGAGACACATCCGTACCGAGGGTATTGTTGACACGGAAAACATTGGCGAAAGCCGCAGGGGTCAGGAGCAGGCACAGCAAAGCCATGCAAAGATTCAATCTTTTCATATTCAGTTCAATTAGGGAGTTTGTTTTGTTGATGGTTTTTTATGTACTGATGCCGGAAGTGGAGATATTGGGTGCCGGACCTCTCAGTATGATATAGCGGATAAAATTGTGGTCAAATATAGGTAAAAAGGAACAGGGATGTTATGTGCTGATTTTTTTTTGACTTAAGGCAGAATTACTCAATTCTGCTTACCTTTCCCTGCCCAATAAACGTCGTATGACAGATCATATTGTCAAGTTTCGCTTTTTGAGTCAGCCTGCTGATGTAAATTTTGGTGGTAAGGTACATGGTGGCGCTGTAATGAAATGGATCGACCAGACGGCCTATACCTGCGCTGTTAACTGGAGCAGTCAATATTGTGTTACCGTGTATGTAGGCGGCATCCGGTTTATCAACCCCATCCACATTGGCGATATTGTAGAGGTACAGGCCAAGATCATTTATACCGGCAGGACCAGCATGCATATTGCCGTTGACATCAAAGCCATCAATCCCAAAACAAAAGTGGAGACCAAGACCACGCACTGCGTGATCGTATTTGTAGCTGTGGATGACGAAGGCAAAACGGTGCCCGTTCCGGCATGGACCCCTCAATCGGAAGAGGAGAAGAAGCTACAGGAATATGCCATCAAATTATCGGAACTGCGAAAAGAGATCAATGAAGCAACGAAGGAGCAGTTTTGATACGCCGATATTAATTAAGCCCTCCCCGCCCTCTATATAATTGTACAGGTCCATCGAGCTTTACAGCCAACACCGTCATGTATTCATCCTGCACAGCCGGAGGCACCGGTATATACACCAGACCCGGCACCGGACTCCAGGATATCTTTCCTACGATCTTGTGTGTGAGGGTTTGTGTGCCTCCCACTACTTTTATTTCCTGTATCTTGTTCTTTAGTCCTTTGATCATTACCTGCCCTGTGGCTTTGGCAGGAATGAACAGGTACAAAGTAGATGAATCTTTGGACAAAGTAGTAGGCCCATAGAAATGCCCTTGCGCTATCCCACCCAGGGTATTGAAGATGGCTGGTGCATGTTTCTTGTTCCACTTACCAAGTTCTTTCAGCACATGTACCTGTTGTGCAGGAATAGTGCCGTCTTCTTTGGGACCAATGTCCAGCAGCAGGTTGCCGCCATTGCTGATGGCATCGGCAAAGATGGTGATCACTTCGTAAGGTGTTTTCCAGGCAGTATCCTGCGGTTGATAGCCCCAATTGTTGTTGATGGTCATGCACAGTTCCCACCAGTTGAAGGCCGGTCTTGTAACGGGAAAGTTTTGTTCAGGCGTTTCGTAATCACCGTATCCCTGCAGGCGGCTGTTTAAAATAGCGCCTGGTGTTTCTTTCAATATACTGCTGCGCACCGTAGCAGCGCCCCATTCTGCAGCACTATGCTCCCAGTCGCCATCAAACCACCAAAGGTCTGGATGATAAGCCTGGGTAAGTTCATTGATCTGCGACTGATAAAACTGACGAAAGCGCTCCCAACGCTGTGGTTCATCAGCCATGCTGTAGCGGCTGCTATCTTTTGTAAATGCCGGGTAATCGGGATGGCTCCAGTCGATAAGGGAGAAATAGGCGCCACGTTTGATGCCTTGCTTGTCGAGCGCTTTATAAAAAGGCGTTAGTACATCGCGACGGGCGGGTGTATTTTTTATTACGCTGTAGTGATTTTCGCGGGTGGGCCAAAGGGCTACACCATCATGGTGTTTGGTGGTGATAACCGCGTAGCGGGCGCCGCTTTCTTTGATCAGGGCAGCCCAGGCGTCGGGATTGTACCGGCTGGCAGTGAAACCGGCCAGCTGTTTCATATAATCAGGATGGCTGATCTTCTTGTTATAGAAACTCCAGCTTTCATCGATACCGTTCACTGCATAAATACCCCAGTGTATGAATATACCCAGTTTGGCATCGGCAAACCATTGCATTTTTGGTCGTATGGAATCCGGGGAAATATGTACCTGTGCGCGTGTAGGTTGATAAATAACCAGGCTTAATACCAGCCCTAAAAAGGATGTTAGTAATGATCTCCTCATCATAGCGCCAATTTATGCATTTATTAACATTATAAAGACTATCTTGTCCTTTATAGAAAGTAGCGCATTAATCTTCTTCTTACCACCTCGCTTTTTCCTAAGTAAGTGACTTTGTAATAATTCCTTTTTTTCGCCATTTCTATTCTTTTTTCATCTATGCAGTTTTTATGGCAATCAGGCCATGCAAACTGATCAATTGCATTATCATCTTTAAATACTTTGTCATGAACATTTATGTTTCGAATTTGGGTCTCTCAGTACAGGCAGATGACTTGAAAAAGTTATTCTCTACCTATGGGATCGTTATTTCCGTTGCCCTCATCCTTGATAAAATCACCAATCGCAGCCGGGGTTTTGCCTTTGTGGATATGCCAGAAACCGGAGAAGCAGAAAAAGCCATTCATGGCCTGAACGGTTTAATGCTGGAAGGCAGGCTTATCAAAGTAAGCGAGTCGCGGTCAAGGGGTAACGACGCGAGCAGGTCAAATTTTTATTAGTGCTGTAATATGTGAACCCGAAGGGAGCCCGGATATGGCTCCCTTTTTCTTTTTTACCTGATAAGGGTCGTGGCGCCTTTCTGGACAATCTTTTGTTTGGTATCCGTATGGATATAGGAAAGGGTCCACACGTAAGTGCCGGAAGGTTGTTTTTGTCCATTGAAATTGCCATCCCACCGTTTCATCCAGTCTTTTGTTTCGAATACCAGCTGCCCATATCTGTTATACACTCTAAATAACAGGTCGGTGGCCTTGAAGGCATTCATTGGGTAGAGGTAGTCGTTGTTGTTATCGCCGTTGGGGCTAAAGGCTGTGGGTATGGTGATATAGCAGGATGTGACCACTTCTATTTGATGGTAAGCTGTATCCCGGCAATTCTTATCGTTTTGAACGATGAGTTGCACGGTATATTTTCTCGTTCTGGCAGCAGGCCGGGGATATCGTTGTGGTTCGTGCAGTTGTTGCGTACTGGTGTGGCCATTGCCAAAGGTCCAGTTCCACGAAACGATCTTGCCCGTACTGCTGTCTGTAAACACAGCCAGGTCTTCCGGGCATTGGAACACAGGGCCACCGAAGCGCGCATCCATGGCATTATCGAGTACTACAATGGTCTCTACACTGTCCCTGCACACGCCATTGGTTACATTCAGTACAATCTTCTTGTTGCCGAAAGTGGGGAAAATGAATGAAGGGTTTTGTAACTGACTACTGCCGATATTATCAAAGTTCCAGGCCCATTCATTCACGCCATTACCACCGGGATGGAAGCATTCGACCGTATCTTTCTTACATCCCCATAGCACGTTGTAAGTAAAGTCGGCATTGACCGTATCGTGCGTCACAAAGTTGAGATTGGCGCCGGCAGGTGTAGGCATACCACATTCATCGATGATCGTATTGCCATCACTACCTTGCCTTAGCTGTATGTTCCAGTTGCCGGCCGTTTGTATAGGTGCTGTCAACTTTATAATGACCACAGGAGAAAGTCCATTGGTACAGTTGCCGCCAGCAGCACTCCTGATACCTACCGGCAGGCCGGGAATCACAAAATCACTTCCATCGGCAGCAATAGAATTGCAACGCATCAGGCCCCTGAAAAAGACCTGTATCTCATCGGGCTTGCAAAGAACAGGCAGCGAAAGACTGTCCATCGGTGTGGGCACGAGGGGATACACCGTCACCGGAAGCGCATCGCCTTCGTTGATCTCGCGGTCACAGTTATCTCGTAGCGTTGTGCCATCACTTCCCTTCTTCATGGAAAGGTTATATACACCCGGGGCAATGACACCGCTTGTGGTCAATATTACACTGTCAAGATCAAAGTTGGCCGAACAACCAACACCCGTAGCGCCTGTAATGGTGCCAGCAGCGGGTGTCAGCGTAAAATCACTGCCATCAGCCGCGAGGCTGCTACACTTCATTTTCTTATTGAGCTTCACCCGCAGGATCGTACCACCACAAGCTGCAGAAGCGCTTGCCAGTGCAGGCAGTTTAGGATCGGTGATCACGGCAGTACCACCACCAAACGATAATTTATAGCCACTTTGGGAGTCCGTAAAGTGACTTACCAACAGGAGATAGGTATGTCCTACTATCAGGGTGGGCGATCTGGCAAACGTGGGCTTGTTCTCACTGGGATCGGAGCCACATTGAATAGAAGTTATACCGCTGGACGAGGCGCCCGTGACCCCGGAAGAACCAGACCAGTTGCCGGTAACGATCAGGCTGGTATTGGTAAATACCTCTGATGGATTGCGGCCGGTAATATCATACAGCATCCAATCATAATCATCACCCAGATCTATGGGGGTGATCTGAAAATCGAGGGTGCCGGCTGTAAAGCAGGTGAACTGGTACCAGAAAGGGTTTTTATCGGAATAACCGCCGCCGGGACATCCGGGAACGGACACTGGCGTATTTCCGCAAATGGGAACAGTAGTTTGTGTGAAGGTGCTTTCACCACAAACGGGGAAAGCAGAAGCAGGGCTTTGCCCCAGTGCGGTACAGTTTTGAGCCAGTAAATAATTGGGAAACAGGATGATCAATACCCATACAACTACTCTCCATTGCATAGGAGTATTGACCTTTATTAATAGGTGATCGTTGCAAATAGTAGAAAATTTCGGCATAAGCAGGCTCATCCAACGCAGCTAAGATAGCCCATAAAATATTAAACGGACGTTAAAGGCCCGATGGAACAAAATGGAAGATGAATGGCCCACTGGTGTCGACGAATAGCAACTGCTGGTAAAAATACCGCGCAGGCTCATAACTCTACTATTGCAGTCTTTTTAAAAAGTGGCTACTTTTATCATCGCCCTCTTTCACCGGAAAGTCCGGACAGTAGGGCCTCCGTATTTACTTATAACAAGTTATCCTATGAACCAGTCATTACTACCTGCTGCGCGGTTTTTACAGCTGTCTCAACGTATTACGTTGTACCCCAGTTTGGTGACAGAAAAGCGTTTCTGGCTTCAATTGTATAATATCGAGCGAAGTGTTTTTGCAGTTTACTTTTATACTTTAAGCGGCGTACTGCTGTTCAAAACTTTCCTGGCACATAAAGATCATTTCTCCACACACACCATTTGGTTACCCGCCAAAATAGGCACCGGCATCTACAAAGTGGCTGTTTTTTGCGGTGAGCATCATTATCTGCAGACGGTTGTGATACGGTGACGAGGAAGGTTGATTGGTTAACAAGTTGACAGGTTGAAAGGACGGGCATAGTCGGTGCTCAACTTTTTAGTTAAGCTTTCCTGGGTCTAACTAAGAATGCAGGATAATTGACTCCCTTCTCGAAAGGGGTATCGAAGTAGTTGCCTCTTTCACTTACTACACCCATGATCTCAAATCCAGTAGCCAACTCTTTAAATGTATAAGTGATCGCAATGCGGTAGAGCCTTGTTCTTTGTGGTGTGCTGCCGGCAAAGAACACCCATTTATCGGGATGTGCTTCGAAGAAGGAGATAAGGGCCGATGCAATAGCATTCAGGATACTATTTTTGTCTTTATTACCATTTTTGGCCATATCATCGATACTGCCATCAGCCCGTTTATTGCCAAATGACAGGTTGACGATGGTATCGTTATGCGTAGGTTCAAACTGAATTACTTTGGAGATCGCCCCTTTGGGGCCAGTGCTGGTGAATTCATATTGCTGGTAGCCGTTAGCAGCCAGGTTGCCTGAGGGGTTGTTAAACTTCATAAGCGAAAGATGTCGTTAAGGGGCTGGATTTGTTAGTTTGGTTGGTAAAATATACGCAATAGACCCCAATCGGGACTTACTTATCAAAACTTTTTTTAATCACTATCCAGCTACTCTAATTGTGGATAAACAAAAAAACCACCCGTGGGTGGCTTTTGCATGCTATATAAAGATAGTTATTTCACGTACCTGAACTTGGTGTTGGAAAGGATTTTGTTGGCCTGTTCCAACTTTTCCGGAAAAAGAACCTTTCGCGAAAGCGGGTCAAGTTCTTTGTTGACCGTTAGAGTTACTCCGAAATCCTTAGCGCCCTTTAACTTAGCTTTCTTTTTCATTGTTCAAATTTACTGATTTTTCGTTTCAATAAAAAGCCAAAGTAATTTATCCCTCTTTCGAATGGTACATCCAGATAGGCATTCATATCCCTTACTACTCCAAGTATTTCAAAATCAGTCATTAATCGCTCATAATTAAGAGTAATAGCCATCCTATAAAGCCTTGTCCTTTCAGGAGTACTGCCCGAAAAAAATACAGTCTTTTCGGGATAGTTACGGGTAAACTCATAGATCGCTACAGCAACAGTAGCAAGTATCTTATTTCTGTCTCTATTATTGTTCACTACTAAATCATCAATGGAACCGTCCTGACATATGTCGCCAAAAGACAAGTTATACATATCAGGAATAGAGGTTGCCTGGAATTGAATTATTTTGGGAATATCACCAATAGGGCCACTACTAATAAATCGATATTCTAATGAATCTGGTGAAATTTCCCATTTAGTATACCTTTCGTAATTCATACGTCTGTAGACATACGAAATACAGACATATCAGGATTTTACTTTTTCATATTACAAGAGAATTCCGGCATCTGCCCAAACTTTGCTAATTTTCCCCTCTCCTAAATCACCCCGTTATGAAGAAGTTCGGTCTTATTTGCCTGCTGATAGCCGCCACCCATAGCCTATTGGCCCAACAAAAAGATTTCGAAGGAACTATTACCTACACAGTAGAAACAAAATCTAACATGCCAGGCATCAGCGACCAGATCTGGAAAACGATGCTGGGGCTGGGCGATAAGCTGGAGATAGTGATCAAGAAAGGGAATATCCTTCGTACGACGGTTTATGGAAATGAATATTACATTCCGCAAAAGCAGCGGGTATACCTCAAGTTCAATAAGATCGATACTTTATATTATCTCGATTACGATAGCGATACCACCCAGGTGATCAATGTTGAAAAAAAGACTGAACAAAAGACGATTGCCGGCACAGATTGTAAAGCGATTGTCATTACCACAAGCAGGGGAAACACTAAATACTTCTATGCCCCTTCACTATACCTGAATCCCGGGTACAACAAGGATAATAAGATCGGCCGCTATGATGTGTTTGCCCGGGAAACCGGTTCCATATGGTTAGGATATACGGAGGAAAACAAGGTGTATACGCTAAACCACCAATGCACCTCCATCAAACAAGCGCCTGTAGATGATGCAGTGTTCAACCTGCCGGCACTGCCGGAGAAAAAGTTTACGTATGAGGCCATCAGTGTGCCGGCACGATTTTCCGGCAGCGGTGGCTGGAACAAATACCTGCAGAATAACCTGAAGGGAGATCTGGCAGTTAAGTACCTGAAGATACCTCGTGATCAAAACACTGCTACGCAGGAGGTGATCGTTGACTTCCTTGTCGACGAACAAGGGCAGGTATCCAACGCATCAGTGAGGAACAAAAAAGAAGTACATGCCAAACTCGCTGAAGAGGCGATACGTATTGTTGTCGAATCACCCCGATGGAAACCCGCTACCGTATTCGGCGTCAAAGTGCCGCAACGAATGACACAGCCTGTTGTGTTCCAGGTAATGAAGTAATCCTTTATCTTTAGTCGGCTCCCTTTACTTAACCCAGGCCGGCCAAAACATGAGAAAAATTAATTACCTGTATGTATTCCTGTTATTGACTTGCTATCAAAGTATCGCTCAGTCTACTTCCATAGACACTTTGCGCCAGCAATACCAGGCAGGACAAAGGATCGTAAGCCGCAGTTTTGCCGGTTATTTCTACCCCAACAGAAATGAGCTGTACGCGTTGCAGGAAAAGGCTTTTATCCATATCGTCGATTCGTTGCGGCAAACCTTTCAGGCCGGGCTCGATCGCTATAAAGCCCAAAGCAATCATCCCGATAAACACTTCATTACTGCAGAAGCAACAGATATCCGCTTTTTCTTCGACAGGTTTATATTGGACTACCCCTATTTTCATGAAACGGTTACCGGCAAGAAAATAAAGCTGTCTTCACCTACACAAAAACGGCTGGACGCCAACCTTGCCTTCTTTAATGATACTTCCTTTCTTAAAAGCGAAGACGTTAAAGCTTACATCAGGGCCTTCCTGCGCCATCAATCGTCTATCGAGCTCACCATGCCTTCTTACAAGGCATCCGACAATCAACGGCTCATGGCCACCTTGCAGGTAATGCCCCGCTATATTCAAAACGAAGATTGCCGTGAGTTTTGGAAGTATGACTACCTGAGCAATCATATCGAGAACTTTGGCGTGAAGCACCTCGATCAGTTGATGCACTCCTATGGCCTTACCCATAGAGATACTGCACGTTTCAGAAAGCTCAACGCCGCTTACAGGGAAGGATTGCAAGAGCGGAGTAATCACCTGGTAGAAACGTACAAAACAGTAGATGGCTTCAAGCTGGATATTCACTTGTTTTTGCCCGATAGCACACTGACCACACCAAGACCCGTGATCGTGTATTTCAGTGGCGGCAGCTGGACGGAAGGGAATCCTGAATGGGCTTTTTATAACTGTGCAGCTTATGCAAAGAAAGGCTGGGTAGCAGCATCGGTAGAATACCGGCTGGCCGACAGTCATGGTACTACGCCTTTCGAAGCGGTAAAAGATGCCCGGTCGGCCATACGCTGGCTGCGTCAATACGCTGCCAAGTATCGTATCGATACAAACAGGATCGTAGCAACCGGCAACTCTGCCGGCGGCCACCTTGTACTGGCAACAGCACTGGCCAATAAATGGAATGAAAAGACAGATGACCTGCATTATAGCCCCACTCCCAACCTGCTGCTGGTAAATGCCGGGGTATATGACTTTATAGCTGACAAGAACACTGCCTGGGTTGCCAAAGACCTGAAAGATAAAAACACCGTGAAAGAGATCTCACCCCTTCACCTGGTGCGAAAAGACTTACCGCCGATGTTGCTGATCCATGGCACCAGCGATCAAAGCGTACCTTATTCAACAGCCCAGGCTTTTGCCACTGCTTCCCAACAAGCAGGTAACGACCTGGAGTTTCACACGCTGGAAGGCGCCGGCCATGCAATATGGTTCGACAGAAGGTTTACCCCTAAAATATCAGCCTTGCGTACTGCTTTCCTGAAGAAATATGGGTATGAATAAAGTACCTACTTTTTCAGCTTACCAGGTGGCATGCCAAATTTCTTGCGGAAGGCATTGCTGAAATGCTGTACAGATGAGTAGCCTAAATTATCAGACACTTCTTTAATAGTAGTATCACCTTGCAGCAACAGGTCGCGGGCTTCGTTGAGCTTGTAATCGCTCAGGTAGCCAAACACGGTGTTGTTGAACACCTGCCTGAACCCCTGCTTCAGTTTAAATTCATTGATGCCTGCTATCCGCGCCAGCTCAGTAAGGGAAGGTGGCTGTAAGGCATTTTGTAGCAGGTACTCCCGCGCATACAGGATACTTTCTTTATCGTGGCTGCTGATGCTGGTGAACAATTGCCCTCCTGATGATCTCTTTGCAATATCCTCATACATCTGTGCTTGTAGCGTCAATAGCTCGATGCACTTGGATTGCAGGAACAACAGTTTCAACCCGCCTTCAAAACCTCCATGCATAATATCGCGGATGCACTGGTGCATGGTAAATGAGATGGGCAGATTCTGCTGGCTGAGCAGGGCTGCTTTATCGCTCTGTATGATCTCTGCAAAACGCATAAGCCCCGGACTACCCTGCCGGGCCAGTGCCATAAAGAAGTCTTTGGTAAAGTGTACTTCGAAGAATTTGTAGCGAACATTCTGTCCATAATCACCACTGCCAATGAAAATGGGCATGTAGTGCATGTTGTGGTGGTTTTCACGGAAGTGATATTGGCTACCGGTCACGGCATCCTGCATAATACCGCTGCCTGCCAGGGTAAAATGCATTTCTACCAAATCGTCATGGTCCAGCATTTCAAAATACAGTAAACGGGCTTCATACAATTGCATATCGCCATACACGATGTACACACCGGGAAACGCCACCCGCACCAGTTCGGCATCACCAAAAGGGAAACTTAATATCTCCCGCTTTTCCGTTACCAGCGGTTGACCGATAGCATCCCGGTAAAAGTCATCACTGAAAATGAATTTCTCGCCATCACCATCTCTGATACTGATACGCATAAAATCCGTTTGGTGTAAATCTTTATCCGTTTAACATAACAATGTCCATTACGGTTGTAAATACTTTTGTAAAGTTAACCATCCATTGATTAATACCGTTATATTCCATGCCACAAATTCCAAAATGGCTGGCTGATACGATGATCACTGTAGCCAATCCCTGGTTACGTCAGGCCGTAGTTGCCAATATAGCCATGATAACAGACGAGTTAAAGCAAGTCACCTTCAAGGGTGACTTCGATCACGAAAACTTTCTACCCGGAAAGATTGTCCAGTTTAGGGTGGACGATACCAGTTTCCGACATTACACGCTTTCCTCATTCAACAAACAGCAGGGACTATGCACGGTGCTCTTTTACCTGCATGGCAAAGGCCCCGGAAGTCAATGGGCATCCAGCTTACAAGAGGGGCAGCATGTGAAGTTCAGAAGTGGTGAAGGGAAGCTGCAATACAATTTGCAGGCTAAACATCATTTCTTTTTTGGTGATGAAACATCGATTGGTTTGTTCAACTGGTACAAGACCACAGCCCTTGCCTGCAGCCATGAGTACTTTGGTGTACTGGAGTTGCAGCCACAACATGAACCTGCATTACCTGCCCTGAAGATCATGGTAGACAGTGTGCATACTACGATGGATGCACCTGCAGTGAATGCCATCATCTGGATGGAAGACATGCATCCCGATTGCTGGGCCAACTGGAAGGGCGCAACCTTCTACCTTGCAGGCAGGGCCATGTCCATTAGCAGGTTTAAAAAGTATTTGCTGGATAAAGGTGTGGAGGCAAAGCAGATACGAACAGATGCCTATTGGGCTGATGGAAAGAAAGGATTGTGAACAGAATCAAACCCTTCGACAAGCTCAGGGTGACAAGTTGAGATGCACTCTAATAACAATCCATCAGTACCTGCCCGTGAGCTTGGTAGAAGCTGATGGATCTGTTGTTTTGTGCCTGGCAAATAGTATCCAGCCATTCGACAACATCATGCTGCATAGACAGTGAGCCGCACAGCATCAGCACACCGCCTTGTGCAAGCGTTTGCGCTATAAAACCAGCATCTTTCGTCAGCAGGTCCTTCACATATTGCTTGTCCCCTTCCCGCGAATAAGCTACCTGCAAACCGCTCAGCTGCTTATTGGCCAGCGCGCTTTCCATGGCTGCCGCAAAGGGTACAAAGGATGCCCGGTAACGGAAACCACAGTACAGATAGCAGGCTGTTGCCGGCGAGTGTTGTTCGATCATGCCCAGGAAAGGCGCAATACCTGTACCATTGGAGATCATGATCACCGCTGGTGCTTTGGCCGGGAACCGGAAGTGTGGATTGGGTACCACCCTTGCTTCTATGCGATCGCCTGGTGCAAGCTGGTACAGGTAATTAGACCCCAGCCCTTCCGGATGCAGTTTTACACTCAATTGAATAAGCCCATCTACTTTACCGATAGAATAAAGACGTTCCCGGTAATCATTGGCGGGGTACACAGCCAGCAGATCACCCGAAGTATACTTATTCCTCCAGGAAGGTTTTAGCCGCACAATAAATGGTTCGTCAGCATGTGCCGCTTCCGTTTTCTCCACTACCACCATCGTTTCCAGGCCTGCTGGTTTTTGTCGTAAGGTTTCCGGCAAGGCTATACCGGTAAGTCCTGTCTTTTGCGACCAGGTCACCAGCCATTGGTTGAACTGGTCAGGCGATTTGTCTTCTATCGTATGTATTTCCAGCAAAGGCACCGCCCAGCTTTGTACGGAAAGCAGGTTGTTTACTTCGAAAGCAAACTGGCAGAAGTCGGGATAAGCATGCGATCCAAACCCAACTACGGAAAAGTGAACGCCCTGTTGCTGCGGATATTTTTTTACAAGCGAGGAGAACCGCTTTGCATTGGCAGGTGCATCACCACGGCCATAGGTCGCAGTTAGTATGATCAGATGTTCTGCGTTGGGAAATACTTTGTAATTATTGAGCTCCGTAAAATAGGCCTTCTCCCCTTGCGTGATCAGTTGCTGATGCAGCGCCTTGGCAAAGCCCATGGTGCTGCCATTTTCGGAGCCCGCAAGAATAATGAACCGGCAATCTTCCGGTTTGTATTTATTGCTGGCACGGTTGGCCAGTCGTTTCAGGCTGATAACAAAACCAGAGTAAATGAAGAACAGGATATTGATGGAAGCAATAGCCAGCACAATGGCCCAGATCACACTCACACGACCCGTATGCCAGTCGAGACTGAGTTGCGACAATACCTTCGTCATGGGATACACGACTTCGCTGAGCGTTTCGCCGGTAAACTGGTTCACGGCTATTTCCCGGTCTTTCAGCTTCAGCATGAAGTAGTCTTCCGGAAATTCAGAGAAAGGATACTCCACACTTTGTACCTGCGATAGCCTGATCTGTTTGAATAAAGGAAAGTCTGCAGGCTGCAGCGCAGGCTCTTCTTTTATAGAATCTTCGTTGATCCGGTGGGTGATCTTCTTTTCGGGCAGCAGGTGGAAGTTATCCAGCGACAGCCAGGTACCTGTAAGCGCGATCAGTATAATGGGGATCAGCATCAGGCGCCCAAGCACCACATGATAGTATTGAGCAAAATGCTCTTTTACTATCCGCGTAAAGAAACGTTTCCAGCCACGTTGGCGCTGTATCACCAGAATGGTTCCCGAAACAGCAATGAGCAAAAGAAGAAAAGCGGCAAGGCCAACGAAAAAGCGACCAGCTTCGTGCAGGAACAAGGAACGGTGTAAGGCCGTGACCCACTGGTAAAAAGCATGTTGTTTGGCAGGCTTGCCCAACACCTTGCCAGTGCCGGGGTCCACATATACTTCCACAGCCTGTTTGCTGCTGTCTGTGCCCTGCACTACCACAAACTGATGCGCATCGACCGTAATTTTGGTGACCGATTTAAAAGATGGCTGAAGAGCCGGAATGGTCTGCGCCAGCGTAAGCTCATCGAAGCGATCTGCTTTGTAGGAAGGCATCTTCCCCGTGATTGGCTCGAAGGCGAGCACAATACCGGTTACGGCAGCGAGGGTTATAAAAAGAAAAGAAGATACGGCCAGTGCGAAATGGCTGTATCTCCATACAGAGATCGTCATGAGCGCTTAATTATTTTGAGCCAGCCGTACATAGCGGATATACCCGCTGCCATCTACCTTACTGGCGAGGCCTTCTGTAGTGACAGGTATTTCCACATCCTTCTCGTGGTATTTCTGGTCTTCCACTGCTGTTTCAAATCGGAGTTTGTAACCAGCATTGATCTTTGTGTTCTCGATATCGAGTACTGTTACCGAGCGATCACCACCGGTTACGGAAGGACCTGTAACGGCGTCTACATCTGCCGGCTTCTTCTTGCGGAATTTGTCCCAGGACACCAGCGTGTTGTACCATTTCTTATCTGGCCCCATCACCCGCAACGTCTTTTCATAATTACCTTTTGGGTCGATGAGCGATACCACGATATAAGCACCCTGTCCTGTGTAATTCGTCATTTGTACCAGGCATTTGTATTGCGTGCTGCCCGCCTTTTGGGCCATACCGCTAATGGGTAGGAAGTAAAGGATCGCTGCTGCAAGTACTATCTTACAAAAACTCTTCATCATCTTTATTTTAAAAAATCTACTGAAACATTGGTTTTAGACAATTGCTCGTTCTCTTTAGCCAGGTCATAGGCGGTTTCCTTGAAAGAAGTGGTCGCTTCCTTTTTGGCGCCGATAGACAACAGGTACTTGAGGATGGCGTCATCCTTCGATACCATCGCAGCCTTGTGCAGCGGCGTGATGCCTTCTTTATTCTTTGCATTTACATCTACCTGCAATGTTTCTATGCGTTTCAACAGGGAGAGGTCATTCTTTATAATAGCCAGGTGATAAAGCGTGTTACCATCTTTTTGCGGTGCGGCAGGGTTAAAACCAGCCTGACTGAGGATCGCCAGCTTGGCGCTGAACGGATCCTGTGCCGCTTGAGTACCGCCACCACCAGCGCTGTAAGATTGCACGAGATAGTAAGCGAGGTTATTGCCTGCCCCATCGCTCACCTTCACATCGGCGCCATTGCGCACCAGAAACTGAACGATCTCAGGAGAATTGCTCCGCACAGCCATAGTCAAAGCAGTAGCACCTTGTTTATTGGGCTGATTGATATTGACACCGGGCAACAGCAAAGCCAGTGTGGCAGTATCTCTGTTGCTGGCGGCCGCATTCATGAAAGGCGTATTGCCTTCATTGTCGGCCTGCTTCAGCGAAGCGCCACCGGCTATAAAGTACCTGATGATCTCCTGTTGGTTGGGCCTGCGGGCCAGGTTATGCAGCGCATTTTCGCCATTCTTATTCACAGCTGAAGCCTTGATATTAAGGCTCTCCAGGTATTGGAATACGGGCAATCCATTGCCGCCGCCACGGCCACCCTGGCTGGCCATGATCATGGCATTGTCGGTATATTTAACGCCTTTTTGCAGCAACGTTTTCATCAATTCGATATTACCGCTTCTCGCTGCATAATTGAAAGCTGTATTGCCGGCGGCATCGGTCTCTTGCAGGGAAAGCCCCTTCGAGATCAAATAATTGGTCAGTGCAAGGTCTTTGTCGCTGGCGATGCCCGTCAGCAACAAGCTGGCGCCGTCCTGGTTCTTTTGTTTGATGTCGCCACCACCTTTGACCAAAGCTTCAAACACAGGTATATTAGCTGCGCCGCCGCCAGAAGCAAAACCGAAAACAGTGCTGCCATGGCTGTCGCGCAGGTCCAGTTTAGCTCCTTTTTTGATCAGGTATTCTACAATGGGGAGATTGCCGCGGGCGGCAGCCCAGAAAATATAAGTGCGTGAGTCATGCGTTATCTTATTGACATCATTGCCTTCCTGCTCCAGCAGGTAGGTGATCACTTCTGCAGAAGCATTGGCATTGATAGCCAGCACGGTCGGGTCGAAGGACGAGCGGTTGAACGCGGCAGGATCATTGCCCTTGGCGACCTCGGCCTTTACAGCAGCCACATCCGGATTGTTTTTCCAGAAAGCCGCATCCAATAATGTGTTTTGCCGGGCCTGCGCCAGGAAAGATGTCAGTACTAAAAGAGTTACCAATAATCGTTTCATCTGTATATACTTTACCGATAATGGGGTGAAAATGAAGCATTTACCAACAAGCAAGCGTGCCAATATGATCCGTCAGCAAAAGTAGCCATCACCTGCGTGTTTCATTTACACAATCGGGAAATTTATCAAGACCAGGAGAAAGTTTGTATCCGGCTGGTGCCTTTCGACATATAGACCACTTAACTACGAATAAATTCGTTAATCTTACACACAGTAACGCGCAAAACTACAGCCATGAAAAAGTTTTTGCTATCCGCTCTTGTAGCGGTTACCCTGCTTATTATGCCAGGGCACGAAGTGTTTTCGCAAACAACGATGAAGTTGAGCGGAACAGTTTCAGACAGCAGTAAACCCCTTGCACTCGTTACTGTGCGCCTTTTCAAAAAGAACAATACGGTTCCCCTGCAAACTGCTTTATCAAAGGATAACGGCAGCTTTCAACTCAATAAGCCGGATACCGGCACTTATACCCTTTCCTTTACCCATACCGGTTTTGCAGAGAAGCGGATTCCGATAGCAGTTACTGCCACAGCCGGCGATATGCAGATCGATCCGGTACAACTATCAAAAGCCACAGGCATGCTGAAAGAAGTGGTGGTAAATGCCCAAAGACCGATGGTTGAACAATCGGATGACAAGATCATATTGAATGTAGAAGACGACCCCACCAAC
>JAGIBF010000101.1 GCA_017744515.1 Niastella sp. | reverse complement strand
TAGTATGCTCTTGCCCGGATGCAACCGTAGTAGGCATCGTTGAACCGGCTGACCGTAAGGTCTTTACTGTAGTCGCTTATATCGTACATCGAGGACCAGGGCTTTGACAAGATCCACAGTTTACCATGCCAGGTAAGGTTATAATAGGCATTGGCCAGTTTGTAATAATGCAAAGCGGCGTTCTTTTTGTCCTCTACAGCTTTTTGCTTCAGCCTGATCATGCCTGCCACTACTTGTATCTTATCATAGTCCTCTTCTCCTTTTTCCCGCTTGCGGGGATGATTGATGTTGAGGTAAAAGGGATTTCCTTTTACATATTCATCATAGGGATATTTTAACCAAAAGGTATCGGGTATTTGCTTGAGTACTGCCAGTGCTTTTTCCAGACTGTCCTGCCGGATGTACCAGCCTGCTTTAAGGTCCATGAGCTTGTTGATATTCCACTTTGCTTTGGGATCGTCTTTTGCCCAATCGTAGTAGTCGTAAGGGGTAGCTACTGTTCCTTGTGTTACAAACCTTTCGAATGGTGATTTCGATTGTTTTTGCAGCAGGTGGAGCATTTCATTATAATCATTGGCGGTAGCTGTTTCCCACATCATTTCGTACACGCTTTTGTAGGTGTCGATCGATAGCAGCCCCAGTGCACGGCGGGTTTTACCCAACAGTAAGAGGCCTTTTGCGCGTTGTCCGTTGCGGATGAGCTTTTTACCGGTGTACAATATCAGCTGGTCTTTCATGTATCCGGGACTGTGCACATCCAATTGGGAAGCCGGCGCCAGCAACAGGCGCATGAGTTTATCTTCTGTTGTTTTATCAAATGAGGAATCTGCTTCGAGGCGAAGCAGGAGATCGTTTATCTGTATCTGGGTCTTTATTTTCGCCGGCAGGTTGGACATCCGGGAAGCTGCTTCCAAATGCTGCCGGGATACTGATGGCATTCCTTGTATAAATGCCAGGTGGGCTGCACACAGTTGTAGCAATGGCCGGTCTTGCTGTTTTCTTTCTGCCAGTAGCTGTTTTACAAAATCGTAGAGCTGTCTGGCATAGAGCTGGTCCATTTTGTAATTCTTCACATTGTCTCCATCAGCCTCAGCATACCAGCTTTCTGCCGTAGCAGGCTCAAATCCGGTTACTTTGTTGGTCAGCAGCCAATCTTCTGCTTTATTGATCTCCCGCAAGAGTAAGAAGGGAATTTCCTTGTAATGGGGTTCACGGCTATAAATGTATTTGATGTTGTGCAAGGTTCTTCCCGGATCCCTGAAGGCTTTCATGGCATATAGTACCGTGCGTTCATGTTCGCTGGTGGTGAATGGCAACACTTTTTTCAGGTTCACTTCCCTGAATCCCCACAGACAATATTTGCGATTGAAGTTTGATTGATCGAACACCCTCGACATGAGGTAATACTTCTCCGGTTCAGGGGCTGATCGTGCCCGGTCGTACAGAGCGGCATACTGTATCCAGCTATCGATCTTTTCGTCAGCTACCTTTTGTTGCCATTTCGCAGCTGTGTTGTATGAATAGTCGTAACCATACAGGCGCACCAATTGGTAGGCCAGGCGCATGCGCAGGTTGGGATTGGTGGAGGATTTATACCGGGCTTCTGCTTCGCTGATCAATTTGTCGCGGTTGGGATCGGAATACTTATTTTCCTGCCAGGGGTCGGGGTTAGCGGTGTACAATTCTATCTTCTTTGCCAGCTTCATGTAGTTCAATAGTTCTTTGTTACCTGGCTGCTTCAATAGCCTGGCAAAGGAATTCGTTTTGGATAGCTGGTCCAGGTTGGTCAGGAAATCATTGGGTGGTGTATCGTATATGATTGCATCAACATCCTGTTCATTGGTTTTTCCGCCTATCAGGGCAATCCATTCCTGCACGTTCTGCCGGTAATGGGGTGGTGCGCTTTCGGGCTGGTCATCCGGGAAGAACGCCAACGTAGAAAAATAGTAAGGGCTTAACCCGGGTTGATTCGAGAGGTCGGGTTGCAGCAGCCAGAACCGGTATTCGCCGGGCCAGATATAGAATCCGCAGGCCCGTGCTACTTTTTTGGGGAGTATCAGTAATGTGCTAATGCACAAAACCATTATACACCTGCTCGATGGTTTCATGTTGGTAGTTTTTTATTTCTGCGTCGGAGAGTTCGAAGAGTGTTACTGTGAAGGAATCTGTATTGATGGCTTTCCCGGCCAGCTGGGCTGCCTGCCGCAATGTTTGTTCGTCTATTTTCTCCAGCCTGATCTCATCGCCCGGCCGGAGGAAGACGTCGTAGAAAACAGTGTCGGCTGTTACTTTCCAGGTGTTGCCCCGGGTATTGCGGAGGAAAGTGCTTTTCTGCAGGGTATCGGGGTTAAGGTTGTTTTCTATCTGGTAGAATTTTCCCTGCCTGAATATGATGCCCCATGAGTATGCCGGCAGGGCTACATCCAATGGCAGCGGATAGGGTCTGTTGTCTGTAAAGTAGGTTTTGGCCTTTTTGTAATCGAAGATGGAGTTGGAGGAAGCGTAGTCGGTAAGCTTCTCCACATTGTAAATCATCAACATCCCGCGATCGACCGGTGGTACGCCTGTTTTAGTGGGGTACTTGTATTGGTGCAGACGAATGGTAGCTGTAATGGATATTGACTCGCCAGCCAGTTGCCGGCGTATTTCCTGCAGGAAGTAGAAGTATTTATCTTTTGTGGTAGCGCTCCAGTCGCAATCGAATTGTATCTCAACGGGTACTGGATTTCGTCTCCCCCACTGTTCGGCCGGAATGGCTTGCTCGTCGAACCCGGGCAGGCATTTGCGCAGGATGCGGGTGGCCAGCAAGGGGATGTCTGCAGAGTCGGTATGCCGGAATGTTTTGTTGGTAATGAATACGACCGGTACTACCTGTATCGCCATACTGTCGTAAGTCTGCAAGGCATAAGCTATCTCATGCACATCGGTAATGGTAAGAGGATGTGCCTGGTTGACCTCGTTCCAATCTATGTCGAGGCATTTGGCGTACAGCTTTTGCATTGCATGCTGCCGGAGAAAGCTTTTTTCTGAATCGCTCACGTAAGTACCGCTGCGCCAGTAATAATAGGCACGGGTTACTTGCTTTTCTTTACAGGAAAAGAGGAATACAGGAAAGAATGCTACTAATAAGAAGTGGGTAAACCGGAGAGGGGTCATACAGGCGGTGCCACATTTTACAGGTTGCTGCCGTTATACCAAATATACTATGTAGCCAAGTTGTTTTGCAAATGGCTGATTGTTAAATGTTGTATAAATAGCGCTAAGTATTTACCCAAACGCCTTAGCGCAAACGATTCTTTTTTGGTTTAATTTAGGTATAACCAAAAACCAAGTCTCATGAGAAAGATCACACTACTCTTTGCATTAGTGTTGGTCGGATATGGCGCT
This sequence comes from Niastella sp., assembly GCA_017744515.1. Lineage (GTDB taxonomy): Bacteria > Bacteroidota > Bacteroidia > Chitinophagales > Chitinophagaceae > Paraflavitalea. Next base: position 24,462 of record JAGIBF010000101.1, on the reverse strand, counting down.
TTGTCCCAACAAGCTAATTTCTGGGCGCCTGTCAATGAATCCGCCATCACTAAAAATCTCTTCACCACCCACATTAAGCCCTCAACCTACCAGCTGTACCGGCTGGACGAACCTTCAATAACGCGCACCTTGCGGAACTCCCCTTCTGAAAGAAGGGTATCGGCTGCTCAATCGTCCTTTATTATTGCTGTTCCTGTTGGTAATCAACTGGAACGGTTTAGTGTTGTGTCGGCTCCTGTCATGGACCCGGCTCTGGCGGCCCGCTATCCGGATATTCAATCGTATGCCGGCCAGGGGATCGATCACCCTGGTTCCACTATCCGGTTTGATGTTTCGCCAAGGGGCTTTCATGGGATGATCTTGTCGGCCGACCGGCCAACGATCTACATCGATCCCATAGACCGTGACGCTAAATACTATGTTGTGTTCTCGCGTCAGGAGGTGATCGATTACCGGAATGTGTTTCAATGTTTCACGCAGGAGAACAACAAGATCCAACAGCCAACTGCCGCTATACCCGGCGAAGTGTTGCGGGGTGCCGATGATGGCAGGCTGCGCACTTACCGCCTGGCCCTGGCCTGTACTGGTGAGTATAGCGCTTACTTTCTGAATGGTACGGAAACCACCGACGCGCAGCGGAAGGCCAAGGTGCTGGCCGCCATGAATACGCTGATGACCAGAACGAATGGTATTTATGAGCGAGACTTTGGCGTTCGACTGAACCTGATCGCCAATAATGATGCGATCATTTATCTCACGGCCTCTTCTGACCCGTGGACCAACGAGTATAATAATAAAACGCAGCAAACCATCGATGCCGTGATCGGTAATGCCAATTATGATATTGGGCACCTCGTGCACCGCGGCTCCAACAATGGTAATGCGGGTTGTATTGGTTGTGTTTGTGTAGCTGGTCAGAAGGGCAGCGGCTTTACTTCTCACACAACTCCGGAGGGTGATCCTTTTGTGGTGGATTATTCTACGCATGAGATGGGCCACCAGTTTGGCGCTAATCATACTTTCTCTTTCCAGACGGAAGGTACCGGCGCCAATATGGAACCGGGCAGTGGCAGCACCATCATGGGATATGCCGGTATAACCGGTTCAACGACTGATGTGCAACCGCATAGTGATGATTATTTCCATGCTAAAAGTATCGAGCAGGTAACTGATTATATCAAAGGTTCTACTGGTGGTGGCTGTGCCGTAGTGACCGTTACCGGCAACTCCACTCCTACCGCCAATGCGGGCGCTAATTATACTATTCCAAGGTCTACGCCTTTTGTATTGACCGGTACCGGCGCCGACACAGATGCGGGAGATGTGCTGACTTATACCTGGGAGCAGTATGATAATTATGCTTCCGGCTCGGCTACTGTTCCTTCTGCGACGGCTACTTCGGGCCCGCAGTTCAGGAGTGTGTCTTATTCCATCAGTCCTTCGCGTGCCTTTCCCAACCTCTCTTCTGTACTCGGTGGCACCAATGGCAACAAGTGGGAAGTATTGCCTTCTGTGGCACGTACGCTTAACTTCCGGTTTACCGTACGGGATAATCATAGTGGCGGTGGTAATAATAATAGTGATGATATGCAGGTGGTTGTTTCTGCCGCGGCCGGGCCTTTTGCTGTTTCTGCTCCCAATACGGCTGTGACGTGGGCGCCGGGTTCATCGCAAACGATCACCTGGAGCGTAAACGGCACGAATGCTTCTCCGGTTAACTGTGCCAATGTGAAGATCAGCTTATCGACTGACGGGGGTAATAGTTTCCCCATCGTATTGCTTGCCAGCACCGCCAATGATGGTACGGAGAGCATTACCGTGCCTAATAATGTTACTACGCAGGCAAGGGTGAAGATCGAGGCTGTAGGTAATATCTTCTATGATATTTCGAATGTCAACTTTACGATCAGCGGTACGCCGCCTGCCTGCTCTGCTCCTACCGGCTTAACTTCTTCGGGCGTTACAGCTGCAGGGGCCACCTTAAGCTGGACAGCGGTAAGCGGCGCCAACAGTTATGATGTGGATTATAAAACGACTGCTTCTTCTACCTGGTCAAGTGGTGCAGCAGGCATTACCACTACTGCTGCCAACCTGGGTGGTTTAGCTGCTAATACTACTTACGATTGGCGTGTACGGGCCAATTGTGCATCGGGCAGTAGTTCTTATTCCGCTGCTCAATTCACTACAGCTCCGATCGTTGGTTGTACGAATGCTTATGAACCTAATGAAATACTTAGTGCGGCGGCGGCTGTTGCTACCAACACCGCTATTTCGGCTGCTATTGGCAGTGCCACTGATAAGGATTGGTATTCTTTCACTTTGAGTGGCACCAGCAATCTCAATATTACGCTGGGTAACCTACCAGGTGATTATGATATCGTTCTGTATAATGCTGCCGGTACTGAACTGGCACGCTCTGAGAATGGCGGCACCTCCAGTGAATCTATTACGCGCACTAATGCTGCGGCCGGTACTTATTATATCCAGGTATTCGGGTATAGTGGCGCTTTCAGTACTTCTGTATGTTATAGCCTGAACATCGGGGCTACTACCGTGACCGGCTGTGCCAGCACTTATGACAATAGTAGTAATGGCACTTTCTCAGGTGCTCCGCAAATTCCGCTGAATACGAATATTACCGGTTTGATCAGCCCGAGTGGTGATAATGATTATTACCGGTTTGTCATCACTACCGGTGGCACCATCACTATTACGCTGGGTACATTGCCGGCTGATTATGATATCCGCCTTTTCAACAGTGCTCAAACGCAGGTAGGTATTTCTCAGGCAGGCGGCACCAGCAGTGAGACCATCAATTATACGGCTGCTGCCGGCACCTACTATATACGGGTATATGGTTATAGCAATGCCAACAATGCTACCAACTGTTATACGCTACGTGTAGCTACGGGTACAGCTTCAAGGGGTGATGATGTTCCTGCGTTTACCGGCGCTCCCAAGGTGCGTGTGTTCCCCAACCCAGTGGTGAGCTCACTGAACGTGAATATCTCAGGTACTGCTGACCGGTCGGTGATCAAGGTAGTGGATGTGAATGGCAGGCTGCTGATCAATAAGCCTGTATCGGAAGGTAATACATTGCTGGATGTACGTTCTTTTGCCAGTGGGGTGTATATGCTGGTGGTGACTGACGAGAAGGGAGTGAAGATCCATCAGTATAAGTTCGTGAAGGAGTAGTTTAGAGTCGTGAGTATAGAGTTCAGAGTCGAGAGTAATAAAAGTAAAAGCCGGGCGCGTAGCGTCCGGCTTTTACTTTTATTGACAATAATTCAATTATTGTTGTGTGGGCTGGGTAGGTTGTGTGGATTGTGGTTTTATGATCTCCAGCAGTTCTACTTCAAAGATGAGGGTTGAACCTCCTGCTATCGGGCCATTGTCGCCATCACCGTATCCCAGTTCTGAAGGGATGAACAATTTCCATTTGCTGCCTACGGGCATCAGTTGCAAGGCTTCTGTCCAACCTCTTATCACGCCTCCTACCTGGAAAGTAGCGGGCTCATTGCGGGCATAGGAGCTTTCAAATACCTGTCCGTCGATAAATGATCCTACGTAGTGGCATTTTACCTGATCGGTTGGTGTTGGTTTGGGTCCTGTTCCTGCCTGTAATATCTGGTATTGCAAGCCGCTGGGTAAGGTTACCACGCCTGCTTTGGTCTTGTTCTGTGCCAGGAATGCCTGTCCTGCTTTTCTTGTGCCGGATGATTTCTGGCTGCGGGCTTCCTGCATGTAGTTCATGATGCACATGTTGGCCTGCTCATCGTTCAGCACGGGCTTGCCATTTTTTGCATCTGTGAGGGCTTTGAGCACCAACTGGTTGTTGATACCGGTAACGCCCTGTTGTTTATAGAAATTAGCTATGCTCAATCCTATTGCATAGCTGAATGAATCTACTGAGCTTTTCATCGCTACTGCTGTTCCGCCGGGCTTTGCGCCGGTAGCGGGTTTGGCTGTAGCTGGTTTAGGGGTCGGTTTAGCGGTTGCAGGTTTTGTGGTTTGTGCGATCGTGGTAGCGGCAGCGAAACACGTAACTATCAATAAACTCGTTTTTTTCATTCCGTTGTTTTTAATGGGCCCAAATTTAGGGAATTATTGTTTATTGAGCCGGTCGAGCATGGCAATGGCCTGCTGGTTGCCGGGCTGCATTTGCAACACCTTCTGGCAGCATTCTTTGGCTGCTGTGGTATTGCCTTTTTTGATGTATGCAGTGGCCAGGTAGTTGTAGGCGCCTGGCTCTGCAGGAAACAGGATCGTATTGATGCGCATGGCGTCGATCGCTTTGTCTGTCTCCCCACCTGTGAGCAGTACCCTGCCAAAGGATGCCAGCTCTCCCCAGTTTGTAATGAATGTCCTGAGTTGTTCGGCTGATTGTTCGAGTGTGGCTTTGGTAGGCATCCATTGTGGTGATTGCATTAGGTTGATCAAATACGCCGTGCCGGGATATTTTGGTGCATAGCTTTTATTGTCTGCTATTGCCAGCAGGTCTTTTTCGAGTGTAGCTACCGGTGTCTCCACGATCCTGCCTTTTTCTTTGTTGTTCTCATATACCAACAGATCCGGTACTTTAAATATGTATTGCCCTCTTTCTTCATGCTGCGGGCTTTGTTTGTAGGCCGTATCATGGTTGTTTACATTGATCACCTGTATCTGTGATGGCTTCACGCCGCAATAGTCCAGCAGCTTATACATGCGTGGCACCTCCCGGCGGCTATCGCCACACCAGGTGCCCATGTAAATAACAAACTGCTTGTTTTTCAACAGGGGTTTTAGCTGATTGGCGGTGTTGGTGTCGATGGTGTAGTCTGTGTAGTTTTTGTTGAACCAGGTGTCGAAGGGGGATTGGGTTAAACGCTCGCGCGGAGTTTTGCCTAAGAGGTTGGTGTTGCCGGCGGCATCCTTGTATTCGGTTGCGTGGACAGGTGCCGTGGTTTGTGCAGCGGCTGTGGGTGCGGCGTGCCTGTTACAGGCTATAAATGTGATGGTGATTATGAGTGATATGTGTATGAGTTTCATGATTGTAGGTTTGTGTGTTTGTTTTTCTTTTCTTCGATGTTCTTTTCTTCGCAATGCCTTTGCTTCGTCGTTCTTTTGCCTTGATGCAAAAGAACCAAAAAATCAAGGCTGCAGAATAAAAGCTACAATTCACCGTATGGCGCTACAAAGAACGAAGGCTAAGGCCGGGCTTTAGTACTACTTTCAGCGTGGCTGCCCTTTAGCGATATAGCAACTATCATCATCGTTCTTTGCTTAACGCGCCATCCGCTGAATTGCTTAACGCTTTTATTCTGCAGGCCGGGCTTGCATGCTAGCGACAAATGCATTCGATGCCGAGCGACATATTGTTCGCTGACTAACGGAAGTATATAATGCGATATGTGGAACTATGCCCGGGGAGGCTGGAAGATGGAGGCGGTGTGGCCAGTGGGGATCTGCGGATCGTAGAAACTCAGTTTGTTGTTATCTGTGATGATTACAACAGGCAGTTGGATGATGTGTTCATGGGTCAGGTAAACTTCTTCGGCTTTTTCTTTGGCAGTGGTGATCGGGATGTGTGGATGGTCTTTATCTGTGTGGCCGGCCAATAGTGTTTTCTGGCAATCGCAATCGGGTGGCGCAATGAGCTTACAATGCCAATAGCTGACTATCTTACCATACTGTAAGGCAACGAAGGCGGTAAGGCATATTATGGTGATCAGCTTGCGCATATAAAGACCCTTCGACGGGCTCAGGGTGACATCCCTGCTATGTGTAACGGCTTTACTGAAAGTTAGATAATATTTGCGGTATCGTATAATTTTACGGATAAGGTTGTTAAAATATAATTTATGAGTAGTTATGTAAAGCAAATCGAAGTTCGTTGGTCGGATCTTGATCCCAATTTTCACGTGCGCCACTCCGTTTATTATGATTATGGGGCTTATTGCCGCATTGCGTTTCTCGATGCGCATGGCCTCACCGCGGCTTTTATGGCGCAAAACAATTTTGGTCCCATCCTGTTCCGGGAAGAATGTGTGTTTCGCAAAGAGATCAAATTGGGTGATACTGTTTCTATCGATCTGCACTTGCTAAAGGCAAAGGAAGATCAATCCCGTTGGAGTATTCAGCATCATATTTATAAAAATTCGGATACGCTGGCTGCCATTCTCACCGTTGATGGCGCCTGGATCAATACGCAGCTGCGGAAGTTAGCGGCCCCACCGGAGCAGGTTTTGCACGTTTTTAACAATATGCCTCAGGCAGAGGGGTTTGAGTGGATCGTGTAAGTAAGTTCAGAGTCAAGAGTTCAGAGTACTGAGGAAAGGCATGGAAGCAGCGTGAAAAGACTGCCTTCGACAGAGTTTATCCCGCCCAGGGGACTCAGGGTGACAAGGTTAGGGTGATCCGCCTTTGGAAGGCGCCCCACCCTTCGACAGGCTCAGGGTGACAAGATAGTATGGGGGATTAAATAGGGTTTAATGTTGGATTAAATAGCTGAGGGTTAACAACTTTTTATAGAAAGTGACGTTACTTTTAACGAAATAATGTCGCTATGAAAAAATTAGTACTCCCCCTATTATTGCTTACTTCTATTGCTTCTTTTGCTCAATCTGGCGGCCTGCTGAAAAAGGCTGGTAACTTATTGAATAAGGGCAAAGGTGGTTCTCTGAGTAATGAAGACATCGTGGCTGGTTTGAAAGAGGCGCTGTCTGTTGGTGCTCAAAACAGTGCTACCAAATTGTCTTCCGTCGATGGTTTTTTTGCCAATGCCGCTATCAAGGTGCTGATGCCTCCCGAGGCTCAAAAGGTAGAGAAAACATTGCGCTCTGCCGGTATGGGTAAACTCGTAGATGATGCTATTCTTTCTATGAACCGTGCTGCCGAAGAGGCTTCCAAATCTGCCGCTCCCATCTTTGTGGATGCTGTTAAAAATATGAGCTTCCAGGATGCCCTCGGTATTCTGCGAGGAAGTGATACTGCCGCTACGGGTTATCTGCGGGGTAAAACTTTGCCTGCGCTTACAAGTGCATTTAGTCCTGTAATCGAAAGCGCCCTGGAGAAGACCGGCGCCACCAGGCACTGGAAATCCTTGATGGAGGCTTATAATAAGATCCCGCTCGTTTCTAAAGTAAATCCCGATCTTTCGGGTTATGTAACGGAAAGAGCATTGGGCGGCTTGTTTTTCCAGGTAGCTCAGGAAGAGCAGAAGATCCGTAAGGACCCTGCTGCACGTGTGACGGAGACGTTGAAGAAGGTATTTGGGTAAGAAGTCGGCAATCGGCAGTCGCGAATCGGCAATGGTTGCTCTTTAGACATACTTAACTACATACTGGCTTACTGATTACAGTAGTCAATAATATCATAAAGAAACATCCTCTATTATGGGGATGTTTTCTTTTTTAGGCGGGTGGATGCTTATTTTTGCTGCGCATTATAAGTCATAGCCATGTTATCTACCACCTTGTCCCTGTATAGAAATGCTTACAGCGGTCTGTCTCCTTCTACCTGGTGGCTTTCATTCATCATGCTGATCAACCGGAGCGGCACGATGGTGTTGCCATTCATGACCATTTATCTCATTAGTCCTGAAGTTGGTTATAGTATTGGCGATGCCGGTATCGTCATGGGCCTGTTTGGCCTCGGCGCTATTGCGGGTGGCTACCTGGGTGGCCGGCTTACTGACAGGATCGGCTTTTTCCGTGTACAAATGTTTGCGCTCATTGGTGGGGGTATCTTGTTCATGTTGCTGGGGCAAATGCATTCCTTTACGGGTATCTGTGTGCTGAGTTTTTTACTGAGTATGGTGAATGAATCTTTCCGTCCGGCCAACTCCACTGCCATTGCTTTTTATAGTAACCCGGAGAATCGCACCCGCTCTTTTTCACTCAACCGCCTCGCTATCAATCTCGGCTGGGCCGTGGGTAGTGCTGCCGGTGGACTGATCGCTGCTTATGATTATGAACTGCTTTTCTGGGTGGATGGTTTTACCAATATTTCCGCAGCTATTTTGATGTGGTTCTTACTACCTCCTTCCAAGACCAACAGTGACAAGAAGGAGCACGTTGCAGCTCCAGATCCCAGTCATTCTGCTTATAAAGACAAGGTGTTCCTGTGGTTCATCGTATTGACCATCTTGTTTGCCGCCTGCTTTTTCCAGGTGTTCAATAACCTGACTGCTTATTTCAAGAACGTGCTTCATTTCTCCGAGCAATACATCGGTCTGCTGAATGCGCTAAATGGCCTGATCATTACTTTCATCGAGATGGTGCTCATCTTCAAACTGGAGGGTAAGCGCAGCAAGTTGTATTACATTTCTATAGGTGTTCTTTTATGTGGTCTTGCTTACCTGATGTTGAATGTATTCAACATGAATGCGACGCTGGCCATCGGCATGATCGTATTGGTCACTTTCGGTGAGATACTGGCCATGCCTTTCATGAACTCTTTCTGGATCGTGCGCACGGCGTCTCATAACCGCGGGCAATATGCCGGTTTGTATACGATCGCCTGGTCGATTGCGCAAACGCTGGGCCCTTTCTTTGGCTCGCAGGTGGCTGAGCACGCGGGCTGGACCGTATTGTGGTGGGGTGTTGGGGGATTGTGTGTGGTGACCAGTGTGGGTTTCTGGATGATGAACAGCCGGAGTTCAGAGTCGGGAGTTCAGAGTCGGGAGTAGAGGTTAGTAGTCGGAGAAGATTATCTTTGGGGTCATGAATACGGAAAAGTTCGAGATGTTCAGGAACCGGTTGTCGAAGGTGTACCGGCATGTTGGCAAGCAGGCCCGCCGGCAAGGGATCACCTGTTACCGGGTATATGATCATGACCTGCCTGAGTTTCCTTTTTGTATCGAGATCTACGAAGAGAATATTTACCTGGCTGAATATAAACGGCGTCATGCGCTTTCGGAAGAGGAGCATGAGCAATGGCTGGAAGATTGTATTGTAGTGATCAGTGAAATCCTCGAAATGCCTGCTGACAATGTGTATATCAAGCAGCGCCAGCGCAAGCAGGGACGCCTGGGGCAATATCAGCGGGTAGCTACGGAGGAGGCTTTCTTCCTTGCCAAGGAAGCAGGGCTGACGTTCAAGGTGAACTTATCCGACTATCTCGATACCGGTCTGTTCCTCGATCACCGCATTACCCGTGGCATGGTGCGTGAGGCTTCTAAAGACAAACATGTTCTGAATCTATTCTGTTATACTGCTTCGTTTTCCGTGTATGCAGCGGCAGGTGGCGCCGCTTCGGTAACGTCTGTGGATCTTTCCAAGACTTACCTGAAATGGGGTGAGGATAATATGGTGTTGAATAATTTGTATGATGCCAACAAGCATTCTTATGTTCATGCCGACGTGAAGCAATATCTCGACTCTTTAAAGCCGGGTTCTTTCGACCTGGTGATCATGGACCCTCCTACTTTCAGTAATAGTAAGCGGATGGTTGATTTCCTCGATATTCAACGTGATCATGCAGAGCTGTTGAATAAGACGCTGCAGGCTGTTTCGCCCGGTGGGGTGATCTACTTCAGTACTAATTTCCGGCGCTTTGTGTTGGAGCAGGAGAAGATACATTCTTCTTCGATTAAGGATATTACGAAGGCGACTACGCCGTTTGATTTTCAGGGGAAGCTTTTCAGGTGGTGTTATAAGATTGAGAAGGATCGATAACACGAATTGAAGACGAATTACACGAATTTAATCAAAAGGGTGAGCCGCCTTTGGAAGGCGACCCACCCTTTTGATTGTTGAGTTCACAATATTATCTAACGGCGTTGGGATCGAGGGGAATGTCGCGCTTGAGCATGTCATTGCGGTTGGCCATTTCCCAGGCTGTGTAGAATACCAGCTTTGCTCTTTTTGCCATCAACTCATATCCGATCTTATCAGGCGTATCGCCGGGACGGTGGTAGTCGGCATGGGTACCGTTGAAATAGAATATGATGGGTACTCCTTTGCGTGCAAAATTGTAATGGTCGCTGCGATAGTAGATGCGCTCTGTATCTTTCGGATCGTTGTACTTATAGTCCAACTCCATCTTAATATACTTCTTATTCATGGCCTCGCTGATCGGGCGCAGGTCTGAGCTGAGCTTGTCATCTCCTACTACATATACATAGTTGGTTGAATCGCCGATGGTACGTTTGGGATCGATGCGGCCAATCATGTCGATGTTGAGGTCGACTGTTGTCTTATCGAGGGGGTATACAGGATGATCTCCATACCAGGCTGATCCCCACAATCCTTTTTCTTCTCCTGATACTGTCATGAATACAATGGAGCGGCGTGGTCCTTTGCCGGCTGCTTTAGCTTTTACAAATGCTTCTGCCAGTTCGAGAACGCTCACTGTTCCGGAGCCATCATCGTCGGCGCCGTAGTTGATGACGCCTGCTGCTGTTTTTCCAATGTGGTCGTAATGGGCTGTGATGAACACGTATTCGTCTTTCTTGTCTGTGCCTTCAAGGAATCCTATCACGTTGGTGCTCTCGAGTGCTGTGATGTACTTGACGAGTTCAACGGCTACGTTGGCTGTATAGGCTTTGGCAACAGGGTTGCCGGCTTTCATTGCTTCTTTAGCTGGTGCATAGTCGGTACCCATGATGCTTTCTGCTAACTGATCGGAGACAGCGTAGAGGTTGGGGTAATTGGCTTTCCGGAATCCATTGGTGTATTGGAATCCGCGTGCAGCGCCTGCTCTGCGGGGAAAGCCTGCCTGTACCTGAAATACAGCAATTGCTCCATTTTTAGCAGCTGCATCGAGTACGGGGTTAACGGCAAAACCACGACGGGGGGCTCCTGCTGCTGGTTGTGCTGCAGCGGGTGGTGTTCCTGCCAATACGAGTACTATTTTTCCTTTTGCATCGATGCCTTTGTAGTCGTCGCGGGTTGAATCGCTGATACCATATCCTACAAATACTACTTCACTGCCCAGGAAGGCTGATGTATTGCTACCTCCAAGGTTAACTGCAAAGTCGGTGAAAGGTGCAAACTTCTTTCCGTTGACCTCAATGGATGCTTTTACCAGTGAATCCTGGAATACAGGGTATGGTTGCTGGTATCCTCCATTTACGCCTGGCGCGAGGCCCAGTTGTTTAAAATGGTTTTCGATGTAGGCAGCGGCTTTGCGCTGTCCTTCTGTAGCTGTTTCGCGTCCTTCCATTTCTGCACCTGCTATGATGTAGAGGTGCTTTTTCAGGTCTTCCGCCGTAATGCTGTTGGCGTAGGTAGTTGGATTGGCAGCTTTTTGGGCCATCATTCCACAAGGTGCTACCAATGCCATTACCAGGCATAGTTTTCTCATGTAATGTATTGTTTGTGTTTAAGAGGCGAAAATAGGGTATGGGAATGTGATTTGGTTGCCACTTGTGGAAAACAAGTCGGGAAGACGGGAAGACCGAAAGTCGGAAAGAAAAAGCAATACACTCTGACTTGCAAACTTTACTGACTTGCGGACTTCCGGACTTGCTTTAGCTTTCCATCTCGCTGAGTTCCAGCCAACGCAGCTCTTTTTCATCGAGTAGGTTGGTGATCTCTCCGATGCGGACGGCCAGTTGCTGTAATTCGTCGAATGGTGCGCTACCGCTGTTAAGCTTTTCTGTTACGGCGGCTTTTTCTTTTTCGAGGTTGGCTATTTCCTGCTGAAGGGTTTCAAACTCTCTTTTTTCTTTATATGAAAGTCTCTTTTTTTCTGCGGGCTTACTGGTTGGATCATTCACCGGCGCCGTGTTCTGTGCTTTTGTTTCAGGTTTTGGGCTTGCTGTTTTGTTTTCTTCTTTTTCTTTTTCTGCTATTCTGTATTGGGTGTAATTGCCCGGGAAGTCGTTGATCACGCCATTGCCTTCAAAGACAAACAGGTGATCTACCAGCCTGTCCATAAAGTAGCGGTCGTGGGATATGATCAGCAGACAGCCCTGGAAGTCGTTGAGGAAATTTTCCAGTACGGCCAGGGTCGGCAGATCAAGGTCGTTGGTGGGCTCATCGAGCACCAGAAAGTTGGGATTGCGGAACAGGATGGACAGCAGGTGCAGGCGCCGTTTTTCTCCTCCGCTGAGTTTTGAGATGTACGTGTATTGCTGGTCGGGTGGGAAGAGGAAGAGGTCAAGGAATTGCGCGGCGCTTAATGATCCTCCGCTGGCAAGGGGAAAGCTTTCTGCGATGTTTTTGACGTATTCGATTACGCGCATGTCGTCTTTGATGGTAAGTCCCTGTTGTGAGTAGTTACCGAAGACAACTGTTTCGCCAATGTTGATCTTGCCGCTATCGGGTTGTTCGGAGCCTTGCAAGATGTTGATAAAGGTGGATTTACCTACTCCGTTTTTACCTACTACTCCTACCCGCTCTCCTTTTTTGAAGGTGTAGTCGAAGCCTTTCATGATGACTTTTTCGCCATAGCTTTTATACACTTTCTTGAGCTCAGCGATCTTTCCTCCGAGGCGGGTCATTTTCATTTCCAGCTGCAGCTTCTGTTCTTCCACGCGCTGTTTGGCTTTGGCTTCTACAACATAGAAGTTATCCTGCCTGCTTTTGGATTTGGTGGTACGGGCTTTAGGCTGTTTGCGCATCCATTCCAGCTCACGCCGGTAGGTGTTGCGGGCTTTTTCAATGCTGGCGGATTCGCTTTCCATACGGGCAGCTTTCTTCTCCAGATAGTTCTCGTAATCGCCTTTGTATATGGTGAGTTCGCTGCGGTCCATTTCCCAAATTTCATCGCACACGTTGTCGAGGAAATAGCGGTCGTGGGTAACGAGTAGCAGGGTTACGTGTTGCTGATTGAGGTAGTGTTCGAGCCATTCCACCATTTCTACATCGAGGTGGTTGGTGGGCTCGTCCATGATGAGAAGTACGTGTTTGTGTTCAAACCCTATATCGATGAGTGTTTTGGCAAGGGCCACGCGCTTGCGCTGTCCGCCCGACAGGGTGCCTGTAGGCTGGTTGAGGTGGTGTATATTGAGTTTGCCCAGTATCTGTTTTACGATGGCATCAAAGTCCCAGGCGCCGAGTTCGTCCATTTTGACGATGGCATCGCTTACCTGTTCGGGTGTTCCTTCTTCGCTAACGGCTTCGTATTGTTTGATGGCGTTGATAATGGGGTGATCATGCTGGAAGATGTTATCAAGTACGGAAAGGTCTTCGCGGAATACCGGTTCCTGATCGAAGAGGGCAACGGTGACTTCTTTATTGATCCAGGCTTTCCCTTCATCGGGCACTTCTTTGCCTGCCAGTATTTTAAGGAGTGTGGACTTGCCGCTGCCGTTCCTGGCCACCAATGCAATCTTATCGCCTTCTTCGATGTGGAATGATATATTATCAAACAAGGGCTTGACGCCGAATGATTTTGTGAGTGCTTCTGCTGAAACGTAATGCATGGGGCAAAGATATGTCTGAACCGTGATTTATTGGATTTTAAGGATTGGAGAGAAGATATTGTTTCAGGTTATAGTTGCAGGGTTTGGTTGGAAGGTACTAATACAGTTCGTGCATTTATTTATTATGAAAAGTACGATTGTCATGGAATGCAAGCATTTTTTTCGCAATATTGTGTGTTTATAGCCTATTGTATGCGAAATCCACTGCCCTCCTCTGTAAAACTTTCATTGGCTTTTCTTGTATTCGGCATTGCCTGGATATTGTTTTCTGATTCCCTCACGCTAACGTTCACCAATCATAATCTCTCTTCCTACAATAAGCTGCAGAATTATAAGGGTATTTTATTTGTGGCGCTCTCTGCCTTACTGATCTATTTCGTGAGTCGCCGGTTGCAGGATAATATCGATAAATCGCACAAACAGGAGGAGGATCTACTGGAACGGTATGAGTTGCTGGGTATGGCTACCAATGATGCGATCTGGGATTATAATATCGTTACCAAAATATGCTATACCAACCGTACGCTGCAAGAGACTTTTGGTTATACTTCTTATGAGTTGCAGGATAATTATCATTGGTGGACGAATAACCTGCACCCGGCTGACAAGGCGCGTGTGCTGGACTCCATCGATGCCAAGCTGGATACGGGCGGGACTGTGTGGCAGGATGAATACCGGTTTCGTTGTAAGAACGGGGAATATAAGACCATTTTCGACCGGGGGTTTATCCTCCGCGATAAAGCGGGCAAGCCTTACCGGTTGATCGGGGCCATGCAGGATGTAACGGAGCAACGGATATTGCAGGAAACGCTGATCGATGCTCAGACAAGGCATAAGGATGAGGTGGCGCAAAGTGTGTTGCAGGCAGAAGAAGCGGAACGCAAGAAGCTGGGTGAAGAGCTTCATGACAATATCAATCAACTGCTGGGTGTTGTGAAGTTGTATATTCAGCATGCTCTGGTGAATCCCAAGATGCGGGAGGAACTGCTGCAAAAGAGTGCCAATTATATTTCTCAAACGATCGAGGAGATCAGGCAGTTATCGCGCTCGCTGCTACCTCCTGCTCTTCAAGAGCATGGCCTGCTGGAAAGCCTGCATCAACTGATCGAAGATATCCGTCCTGTAAAGGCCATCGATTTTACAGTGGAACATGAAGGGTTTGATGAGTCGAAGGTACCGGACAACAAATGCCTGATCCTTTACCGTATTATCCAGGAGCAATTGAATAATGCTCTGAAGCATTCAAATGCTCAATCTGTCGTTATCCGGCTGGCGCATTGTGGTGAGCGTGTTCATCTGACGATCCAGGATGACGGTATCGGTTTTGACCCCGGAGAAGTGAAGCCTGGCATGGGCCTGAATAATATCCATAACCGTATCGAGGTGTTTAATGGTGAGATGGAGATCGTGTCGTCTCCGGGTAAGGGATGCTTGTTGAAGGTTAAGATATAGTTGACAGGTTGAAAAGCTGATAGGTTGAAAGGGGGGCATACTTATTGTAAATTGCTGCTGTATGGGTTTTTACCTGCCGCTGATATTGCTTTGGGTGTTGTTTGGGCTATCGCATAGCCTGCTGGCAGCGGAATGGTGGAAGGGTTGGGTGGCCAGTGTAACTGGTGTTTATTTCCGCTATTATCGTCTTGTCTATTCTTTTATCGCGCTGTTTCTACTGGTTGTCATTATTGTTTATGAGCTGCGGCTTCCCGCAGATTGGTTGTGGCGAACTTCTCCTGTATTACTGATCGTGTTTAGTATCCCCGCTCTTGCCGGTCTCCTGATCATGGGGATTTGTATTCGCCGTTATTTCTTTTATCTCAGTGGTATCGATGTGTTGTTTCCTGCAAGGCAGGTATCGCTGGGGCTTGCTACCGGTGGTTTGAACCGTTATGTACGGCATCCGCTTTATTTCGGAACGTTGTTGACTATGTGGTCTTTTTTTGTGTTGCTGCCGGCGATGCATTATCTCGTGACCTGTTGTATGGTGACGGTGTATACCTGGCTGGGGGCTGTGCTGGAGGAAAAGAAGCTGCGCAAGGAGTTTGGTGAGGTGTATGCGGATTATCAGCGGCGTGTGCCGATGCTTATTCCGTTCAAAATGAAATTGGGCTAAAGCCCGGTGAGGTGGTTGATCTTTATCCCGGTCCTAAAGGACCGGGCAATTTGCGTTTGCTTCGAAGCCTTCGCGTTGCAAGCAGATTTCTCACTCCGCTATCGCTCCGTTCGAAATGACAAAAAAGAAGGCGCTTCGCTCGAAATGACAAAGAATGGAGCATTCCGTTAGAAATGACAAAGAATGGAGCATTCCATTAGAAATGACAAATGGGGTTATGTTTTACCCTACTAAGCAGTTTATCTGCCGTAGATGGTTTCCCAGTTCATCATGCCGCCGACGAGGTTTTTGGTGTTTTTGAAGCCGAGCATGTCGAGGATCATAGCGGCTTGTCCGCTGCGGTTGCCACTGCGGCAGTATACGATCACTTCCTGCTCTTTGAGGGCTTCCAGCTCATCGACCTGCATGGTCTGTATTTTTCCGAGTGGATATAGTGTGCCTCCGATGTTGAAGTCAGCATGTTCATGCGGCTCGCGTACGTCGACCAGGTTGAGTTGTTCTCCGGCATTCATACGTGCTTTTACTTCTTCTGCTGTGATGTTTTGCATTTTATCTGGTATTAATTGTTATTCTGGTTGTTGTGCCGGAACGGTGGCGCTATCGGCCGCACGAACGGGACGCTGTGCCACCAGCCTTATATTGATGGACTGTCCCGGACGTATCATGTTTACAGTGCCATCGGGCATTAGCGGTGTTGGCATTTGAGTGTGTATGTATGCAATGCTGGTATCGGAAACAGCACCATCATACGCTATGGAGCCAAGAATCAACCCATATGATTCGAGGAGTACACGGGCTTCTGCATAAGTTTTGCCAAAAAGATCCGGCACAGGCAATTCTTCCTGCCCCAGTCCACTACCTAATACGAGCGTAATGCCACTTCCCATGGCTATTTTGGTACCGGGTTTTATGCGTTGTCCTTTGTAGCGTACTTCTATCACTGCGTTTTTAGCGAAGTTTGTTTCGTAAAGGGTGTCGTCCAGTTTAAGGCCATATTGCTTGAGTGCGAGCTGTACGCTGCGGAATGTTTGTCCTTCGAGGTTGGGCATTTCTATCTCCGGCGGTACTGCTCTATTGATCGTGAGGTATACGGTGCGGTTTACTTTTACGATCGACTCGCCGTCAGGAAACTGGCGTAATACGGCAAGGGCTTTGGCAGTATCGTTGTAAATGGAATCCTGGATCTCTACATCAAACCCCTGGTCTTCCAATATCTTTTTTGCCTGATCATAGGACTTGCCTGTAACCGACGGGATGACAAGTGTATCGCCATGTTTGGTCAGCAGGTTGAGGGACTGCAAAAAAAGGAATAGGAGAAGGATGATCAGAATGACCGCAAAAAGGATGTTCTGCCAAAGGGGTCGTGTGGTGATGAATTTGAACATTGAAATACAGAATTTAGCTATTAGCTGTTAGCAATTAGCTGTGGGTGTTTTTGTTTCGTCGCCCAACTAATTACTTTTACTTCTTCGTTTTACGTGTCAGGGCATCCTCGATGAGGGAGGAATAGAAATCTTTCAATGTCCATCCCATCACCTGTACCTGCTGGGGTACAATGCTTGCCTCGCTTTGACCGGGCACCGTATTTATTTCCAACATGTATGGCGCATTTTTGGCTTCATTGTATATAAAATCGATCCGCACTACTCCACGACAGTTAAAGGTTTCGTACACTTTGCGGGCCGTTTTCCGAATGGTATTGGCCATGTGTTCGTCAATGTTTGCCGGCGTTGTTTCTTCGCTTTTGCCCTGGTATTTGGCCTCAAAGTCGAAAAAATCTTTATGGGTAGTTACTTCTGTAATAGGCAGTACTATTATTTCTTTGGTTGTTTTGAACACGCCTACTGTAAACTCCCTGCCGGAAATGAACTCTTCTATCAGCAACTGGTCGTCTTCCGCAAAGGCTTTTTCAAGGGCGGCGGCGAGGTCTTCGGCTTTGTGTACTTTACTCATGCCGATACTCGACCCGCCATTGTTGGGCTTTACGAATACGGGCAGGCTAACTTGTTTCAGTATTTCTGCCGGGGCAATGGGTGTATGGCTGAAGATATGCAAAGATTTGGCCACATGTATGCCTGCAAAGGCTGCCACTGCTACCGTGTATCGTTTGTTGAAGGTAAGGGCCGATGTGGCGGCATCGCAGGAGGTATAGGGAAGGCCGAGGAGGTCGAAGTATCCCTGGAGTTTGCCATCTTCGCCGGGTGTGCCGTGGATACCGATGAGCACGGCATCGAAAGTCACTTTCCTTCCATCCGCTGCTATGGAGAAATCGCTACGGTCTACGGCTATTTTACGGCCGGTAGTGGTTTCGTACCACCACCCTTCGGGGGTGATGTCTATTTTAAATACTTCATATTTGCTGGTATCTATGTGTTTCTCAATGGTAAGTGCACTTTTATAGGATACGGCTGCTTCTGACGAGTACCCTCCAGTGACAAAGGCAATGACAGGCTTCATTTATATGTTTCGAATTTTCAGCAAATAAACGAAAAAAGCGGCGGGGTTGGTATAAATATGTCTGAACCGGGATTTTTAGGATTTTATTGATTAGGAGGAATCGAGTGGTTGAAAGTGAGCGGGTTGCGGGGAGGAGCTAAGGTGAGCCTTCCGGCAGCGCTGCTATGCCGGACGGCAGGGAGACCCACCTTATCGCAAGAATATGGTTGGTTACCTGCCCAGGTCGAATTCTTTAGGGGGCTCCAGTCCTCTCAGGTTGCGAACAAAATAATCCCAGCGACGGCGCATCATGTAGGGTGAATAGGGTCCAAATCCATGGGCGCTGTTGGGGAAGACAATGAGATCGAAATCTTTGTTTGCTTTTTGGAGTGCTTCCACCACCAGCAGGGTGTTGTAGGGTGGCACGTTGTTGTCCATCAATCCATGGGCGAGCATGAGTTTGCCTTTCAGGTTTTTAGCATAGTTCTGATTGGCCTGTGCCTCATAGTTAGCATTCTCCGCAAGGCCATTGTATCTTTCGCCCCAATCGTCTTCGTAGTTGCGGTTGTCGTGGTTGCCTGATTCGGAGATGCCTACTTTGTAAAAATCGGGATACCGGAACATAGCAGTCGCGGTAGCGAAGCCGCCGCCGGAGTGGCCCCATATGCCTACACGGGTTGTGTCGATGGGGTATTGTGCTGCCAGCTGCCGGATGCCTGTGATCTGATCGGGCAGGGTATTTTCGGCCATGTTGCCATAGCTCATATCGTGGAAGCTTTTGGAACGAAAGGGATTGCTGGTGCCTTCGATGAGTACTACTATAAAGCCCAACTCGGCCAGTGCCTGGTGATCACCACGTGATGCAGCAAATGACCAGCTGCCCACACTTCCTCCCTGTGGTCCGGGATAAATGTAGTTGACCACCGGATATTTCTTTGTGCGGTCCATGTTGGTCGGTGTGAATACAAGGCCGTAGATATCAGTTTTACCGTCATGTGCAATGAGCTTTACCGGCGTAGGTGGTTGCCAACCTTTCGCTTTGAGTTTGGACACATCGGCTCTTTCCAGTTCGAGGAGCAGTTTTCCATTCGCATCGCGCAATGCTGTTACCGGTGGCACATTGGGTTGTGACCAGGTGTCGATAATGTATTTTTGAGAGGGCGACCATGCTGCCTGGTGGTTGCCTTCGTCGGGTGTAAGGGAAACGAGGTTTTTTCCGTCGAAACCGATCCTGTACAAGTGTGAGTAGTAAGGATTGCCGGGCTCTTTGCCCACTGCTGTAAAAGTGATCTCTCTTTTCTTTTCATCTACTTCTACTATTCTCGCTACTACGAATTGTCCTTTGGTGATCTGGTTTTTCAACTGGCCTGTTTGGGCATCATAGAGGTATAGCTGTCCCCAGTCGTCGCGCTCAGAATACCAGATGAATTCGGATGTAGCTGGCAGGTAGCGCCAGTTGATGGCTCCACGGCCAGACTCGTATTGGGTTTTTACGACTTCTTCAAATACTTCGCGCACTGCTCCTGTGCTTGCATTGGCGATGCGCATTTTGGCTTGTTTGTGGTCGCGCGATGTAGATAGAAAGGCTACTTCTGTACCATCTGCTTTCCAATCCACGTCATCCAACGCACCAGTGCCAGATATATCATCTGTAAGGGAAGCTCTGTGGGGATCGGCAGGAATCTGCAAACGGATAACGGCCGGGGTTTCGACGTTGATGATAACGCGGTGTATCATCGCAATGTCTTTATCGCCAGGGAGAGGGTATTTCCAGGCTCTCAATGTGGGCTTTCCTACATTGGTGGTGACGAGGTACATATCGCTCACCTTGCGTTCGTCTTGCTGGAAGGTGGCTATCTTTTTAGAGTCGGGTGACCATTTGAGGATAGGTCGATCGCTGGATTTCCAACCGGCATTGTCGGTGGCGTATCCAAAGTATTGTATGCCGTCGGTCGTGAGCTGTGTTTCTTTTTTGGTAGCTACGTCACGCACCCACAGGTTATAATTCCTGATGAATGCGGCCAGCTTTCCATCGGGAGAAAGTACGTCACTACCTCCACCGCCTCTTCTTCCCATAGCGGGGGCGGGGGCTTCTGCTATGACGGCTCCTGTGTCGGACAGCACCTGACTGGTCTTAAAGTCGTATTTCCATTTTTTCCCGTCGACCGCAAAGGAGATGCTTTTGGCGTCGGGCGCGTACATGAATGTTTGAAAGGGTAAACGGTAGGGGGCTATCTGCTTACCTGTGGTTGTGGACAGTGCAGCCGCGAGTTTCTCCTGGTCGAACGCTGCTGCCTTCGTCTTTTTAGCCGGGTCTACCAGTATGAATTCTGTTCCTTTTTCTGTCATGACCGTGTACCAGAACCGGTCTCCTGCCAACCATACCGGGCGAACGCTACTACGATATACCAGGGACTCTGTACCAGTGCTGAGGAAGCTGGCCGCATGCTGGTAGTCCTTGATAGTCAATGAGTCTTTTTGTTGCGCTTGAGCGATCGCTGTTGTTGTAAACAGGGCAATGGAGAGGAAGTGTTTCTTAGCCATAATCAGAAATAGCCGGCCTGGGCCGATAGTTGGTGTTGAAAGGTGTCAAGATAAGGATAAAATGGATAGGATGAGTTGCGGACGAGTGTGAGTTTCAGGAAAGTTGACAGGTTGACAAGTTGATGGGTTGAAAAGGGAAGTCGTTGAGTGTCAATATAGCAAGGGGAGCAGAGACGGAAGGTTTGCGGTTACTCTTGTCTGGAGTCTGGAAGTATTGCATCGGCCATACACCCTACATTAACCACCCCTTATGCGTCTATTTGCCTGCCATTTACCAAAGTCTCTATAAGGTCTCTATAAGGTCTCTGAAATGTCTCTATAATATCTCTGTATGTATGTTTTTTTTCGTATATTCGATATGCAAGTTTAGGCTTGTATTAACCATATTTTTTCACTCCAATATTTATGTAATGGCCAGAAATATTTCAAAACTGATCAAGTTACAGGGAACAATCCTTGGTTTAACGTTTGTAAATAGTAAACGTTACAAACCTCATGTGCGACCTGAACGAGGCACCTTCACTCCTATCACTATTAATAAGACATTTAAAGAGAGCAAGAAGTTGCTGATGCGTTGTAATAAACGCGCACGGGTCATTTTTAATGCTTTGCGTGATGAGCACCGCGACGGGGAATTGTGGAGCACGTTGGTGTCTAAATTTTTCAAGCAGGCCAAGGAAGGGTTGAAGCCTGATGTGAAGATGTTTGCCGGCCTGGAATGTCATTCGGTACGCACACTGGACGCGCTGACTCAGGGCAGGTATCAAGTGGAAACTGTACGGGAAGGAAAGAAACTTCGGGTGACTGTTGTGCTTGAAAAGCACCCTTCGTGTGAAGATGTGAAGCAGCTAACGGGTTATCATCTTAATGTGATCGTTCTGTATCCAAATTTTACCAAAGACACGCTCACAAAAGAGGTGGCACAGAGTGCATTGATCCCGCTGGATGCTGCATTGGCTCCTGTTGAATTTGAATTACCGGCTCCTTCGGCCAAAGCTCCTTACATTCTTTTGTTAGGGATCATGGGGATGTTGCATAAACAACATGAGTCGAGGAGTTTTCAGGGGCTGGCTGTGGTGGGGACGAGTTGAAATGTTATTTGCCTATTTCCCAGTAAGGTGCATTGAATAAAGACCAATAAAAGCTTATTATAAAGGGATAGGACAATTGTTCGTGGTACCCGGTTTTACACCAGGGTGTTCTTCGCGTTCTACATACCAACTTGATTCTATCATTGTTCTTAACAATGGATAAATCTTCTCTTAGGCTAACATACTTTTCATTGGTATCAATATTGAATACCTGCAGGCTGGTATCTGCCGCCTGGTATCCATGTGGATTTTCAACCAGGTTGATAAGCGTCAAGTAGCTAAACTGGATGCTATCTTTTCCCGCTGGCGTATAGTATAAAACTGTTTGTTCGTTTAGTCTTTTAATCGTAGTGGAATAACAAGCTCTAAACTCGATCATTGAATTGTTGAATGTTATCAAGGTATCTATTGATGTCCATCCCAACCCGCCACTATTTGACCTGTAAGCTTTTAATCCTTTGAAAGAAATCCGGTCATATGTTTTGATGGGTGCCTTGCGTTTATTATTAAAAAATACTTCCATTTTTTTCACCCCCGCCGTGTCTTTAGTGACTTTTACATGCGGATAATTATCTGGAGCCCCAATTCGCTGTTGGGGCTCCAGATTAATCAAATCAATGTTCCGGTAATATTCGATAGTATCAGTCTGACCTACTGAAACAATCTGTTCCAGGTTATTTATTTTCAGGCATGTAATAAGTACTAATACTATATTCATAAGGTTTAATCATTTTCAGGTGGTGGTCCTATATCGTCAATAGGGCTTGGCGGTGGAAGTAAAAGTCTTATTGGAGTCTCCTCAGGTCCTATCTTCTCCATTTTCTTTTCCAATTTCCTGAATTTCACTGGTGTCAAGAAGGGTCTCAGCTTTTCAATAATTTTTGCAGCGTTTCCTACCCGAGGATATCCGCCTATGTAGCCTCCTACTCCATTAACCGATTTATACCAAACTCCTGTATTTACTTGTGTAGTAGGATTGTTGCCATATCCAAACCTGGACGTAGTGACAGATGAAAAATCTCCGCTTTGCCAAAGTGTTTTTGAATCTGCAACGCTTGCTCCTGCATATACAGTAGCGCCGTTTAATCCTTTAGACAATTTATCGGCTAAATCGGCTCCGTTATTAAAGCATCCTCCTGCCCAACAAGATCCCAAAAGGACTTTTGTTTTAACATTTGTATACTTCGCCAATAAATCAAAGCACTCCTGGTTATCTGTAACAAAACTTTTGCCAGCTTCCAAAATTGTTGCTCCTACTTCAACTTTTGCATTGCCTTTACTGCCATGAGAATCTAAAATCAAGCTACCTATTGTTTTACCGCTTCCTTTCAACTTATCATCGATTTTATTGGAGGCATCTGTCAAATTATCAGCTTGTATCACTATTAATTTACCGAAGCTAAAGAATTCTTTAATCCGGGCAAAGAGCAGATCTGCCGCCGGTGCTTCTTTTAGAAAGTCCTTTGTATTCTTTGCGCCTGTTACGAAGAAGTTGACAGTTTTACTGTTAAACAACTCGCTCCATGGTACCTGAGAAAGCCCCCACCCCATTGCGCCTCCTCCAAAAAACCCTATTGCTCCTGCAATAAATGCCTGCTTACTATCGGCGCCATTGTTTGATGCTATAGCTGCTGCTGAAATTGACCCTAGTGCCGCGCCAGCCATGAATCCATAAATACCTGCTCCGTCAAAGATGCCACCTCCATCAATATCTACATTGTTGATGGGATTGTTGCCCATTCCTGTGTAGGGATTTGCAAATTCATCATAGGGGTCTACCTGTAACCATCTGCTTATTTGTGGATCATAGGTCCTAAGTTTGAATTCATTGTAGCCTGTTTCTTCATCTTGTTCGCTGTAAATGCCCTGGAAGCCATACCTGGTTGATGGTTTATTGAATGCTTTGGCACTAATTCCAGTCATTTTCAGTCCAAACGCATAGTAATGTGACTCTTCAATGATGGCTCCCCGCTCATGGGTTACAAAAAAATCATCAAAGTATACCGGCCAGTCGCTCTCATTGCTCAGGTAAACGTATGCATAGCCGTTGGCTGGCACTTTAACATACATTGCGCTTACATCGCCATCATTATCGCCTGGATTTACCAGGTCAGCCCCACCTGTTCCCGGTACCGGGTTAAAGTTCTCATCAAAGAATACGTAGTTCAAGTAGGCTTTAGGTCGATCGGTGGGGGACGAAGGCCGTTGATTCAGGAATGGCAGCAGTGGGCTGGTTGAAGTGTTGTTGAAGATGGTTTGCAGCGTTCCGGCTCCTTCTTTGATCACCGGCGCTACACCGCCTGCCGACAACCCACCTAACAGGCTACTGACCAACGGTGCAAGTAAAGCATTGTTGTTTACGTTCCCGGTCGGAACGTTGTAAAAGTATTTAGCTGTTGCTGTTAACAAATCTCCACCCATTACTTTCAAGAGCATATTGGGGCCGATGCTCTGTGTAGTTGTTGTGCCAATGGTGACCAACTTACTAATCTTTGCCGTTGCATTTGTGCCCCACACGGTGCCTCCCGTGTTGTCTAAACGGGTTAGTTCGACTTCGTTAGCTGGGTCGGGGTTTCCATTTGCATCGACTTTTCCAAACAATCGTTCTTCTTCCGCTTCCGGCGCGGATTCCATCGTTGCTTTGTATATTTCTCTGTGGTATTCTTCGGTAATCACCATTCGTGTGCTTCCCAAATGGTCTTTCAGGAAGTATTCGAATACTCCCCATTTGCCGCCAACCAATTGAATATTTCCGTTTACGATCATTCCGCTTGCTCCCAACGGAGACGAAGCGCTCACCGGGCTCATTATTTTTAATCTGCCTTCCTCATTCATTATATACTGTAATGCATTGGGAAACAAACTTGCTAAAAAAGTCATTCCGGTCAGTGGAACTCCAAAGACAACTGTATATATAGACGACTTTATTT
>JAGIBF010000100.1 GCA_017744515.1 Niastella sp. | reverse complement strand
CCTATGGATTGGGAGTGCGTTATCTCGGAGTGGCTCTTGGCAGCTCCATAATCCTGGGCTTGTGCTCGGTCTTCGGAGCACTGATCCCCTCCATCTATTATGATGTTTATCCCGCAGCAGGCAAGGATACGATTACCGACCTGTTTTCCAGTCTCTGGGGACAGATGGTGTTGCTGGGACTGGTGATATGTGTGATCGGCATCATCATCTGCGGCAAGGCAGGCTCCATGAAAGACAAAGACCTGGCGGGTGCCGGTAAAGATGCTGCCAACCAGGAATATAAGATCGGGTTGGGATTGGTGTTGGCAATTATTTCCGGCGTGCTGAGCGCCTGCTTCAGCTTTGGCATTGAAGCCGGCTCACCGATGGCCAATGTAGCCAATGAAGCCTGGAAAGCCGCCCATCCCGGCGAAGGAGAGTTCCTGTATCGAAACAATGTCGTTTATGTCGTGTTATTATGGGGAGGGCTCACCACCAACTTTATCTGGTGCATGATCCTCAATGCCCGCAACAAGACATTTAAAGACTATACGAATAGCAAAACACCGCTGGCCAAAAATTACCTCTTTGCGGCAATAGCGGGCACCACCTGGTTCCTTCAGTTCTTTTTCTATGGCATGGGCGAAAGCAAGCTCGGCAATGGTGCGAGCTCCTGGATACTGCACATGGCCTTTATCATCCTGGTGGCCAACGCCTGGGGCCTTGCACTCAACGAATGGAAAGGCGTTACCCGGAAAACGAAGAATACGATCATTACGGGCATCGTGGTAATACTGATCTCCGTATTGGTAGTAGGATATGGCAACCACCTCCACGAATTGGAGAAAAAGAAACAGCAAGAACAAACGGCAATTAATCGAATTTAAATATTAGAAAATGTCTGTTACTACATCAACATTCAAGCATGTCAGTTACCTGTGGAATGAAGCTACAGCGGCCTCCATGGCCGGTGATGAAGTGGCTTTGTTGATCTATCGTTCAAACCTGCTCGGTGCCGACCTCCGGCTTACCAACTATGGCGGCGGCAACACCTCGTGCAAAGTAACGGCCAAAGACCCCCTCACCGGCAAAGAAACAGAAGTGATGTGGATCAAAGGCTCCGGTGGAGATATCGGTACCCTTAAAAAAAGCGGTCTTGCAGCCCTGTATGTAGAGAGGCTCCGCAGCCTTACCAATGTATACCGTGGCGTAGAGCATGAAGATGAAATGGTAGAACTGTTCAATCATTGCATATTCGACCTCGCTTCCAAAGCACCTTCCATCGATACGCCGTTGCATGGCTTTCTGCCCTTCAAACACATCGATCACCTGCATCCCGATGCAGCCATTGCGATTGCCGCCGCAAAAGATGGCAAACGCATTACGCAGGAAATATTCAACGGCACGATAGGTTGGGTAGAATGGCAGCGTCCTGGTTTTGATCTGGGCCTTAAACTCAAAAAGTGCCTTGATGAAAATCCCGGCATCCGTGGCATTATGTTAGGATCACATGGACTCTTTACCTGGGGCGATACAGCTTACGAAAGCTATATTAACACCCTCGAAGTAATTGAGCGTTGTGCCGAGTACATCGAGTCGAAAACTAAGAAAGACGCCATCTTCGGTGGTGCTAAAATAGTTTCCCTGAAGAAAGAAGACAGGCTGAAACAAGCTGCCCTGCTGGCCCCTGTGCTCCGTGGCTTTTGTTCCAGCCACACGCAGAT
Organism: Niastella sp.; assembly: GCA_017744515.1. Classification (GTDB taxonomy): domain Bacteria; phylum Bacteroidota; class Bacteroidia; order Chitinophagales; family Chitinophagaceae; genus Paraflavitalea. The sequence continues at coordinate 26,509 of JAGIBF010000100.1, read as the reverse complement.
GATTGGGCACTTTACAGATGATGACCGCGTACTCCAGTTCATCAACTCCAAAGACCTCGACAGGCTGGCTCCGTTGGGTACCAGCTGCCCTGATCACTTCCTGCGCACCAAGATCAGTCCATTGGTACTATCGCTGACAGCGGATGCTGATCTTACGAATGCTGCTACACTCAAAGAACAACTCGCAGCACCATTCGAAGCGTACCGTAAAATGTATGCAGATTATTACAACGCCTGCAAGCATCCCAATAGCCCGGCCATGCGCGATCCCAATCCTGTGGTGATCCTCTATCCCGGCGTTGGCATGTTCACCTTTGCAAAAGATAAACAGACTGCACGCGTAGCAGCTGAGTTTTATACAAACGCGATCAATGTGATGCGTGGTGCGGAAGCAATCTCTTCTTACACTTCACTGCCAAGGCAGGAAGCATTCAACATTGAATACTGGTTGCTGGAAGAAGCGAAGCTCCAACGCATGCCGAAGCCCAAAGCATTGTCCGGAAGGATTGCACTGGTTACCGGTAGCGCCGGAGGCATTGGTAAAGCAATCGCCCAAAAGTTTGCAGATGAAGGCGCTTGCGTCATCATCAACGACAATGACGCGCAGCGCCTCGAAGGAGCCAAAGAAGATTTCCAAAAGAAATACGGTAAAGATATTTTCGCTACAGCGGTGCTGGATGTAACCAGTGAGCAGGATATAGAAAAAGCATACACTGCTTCGGCATTGGCCTTTGGTGGCGTTGACATTGTAGTGAACTGTGCCGGCCTCTCTATCTCAAAACCCATCGAAGAACATACCGAAAAAGATTGGGACCTGCTTTATGACGTGTTGGTAAAAGGTCAGTTTTTCGTAACACAAGCTGGCGTCAACATCATGCGGAAGCAAGCCTTGGGAGGTGATGTGCTCAACATCGTGAGCAAGAATGCACTCGTATCCGGCCCCAACAATGCAGGTTACGGTTCTGCGAAAGCAGCCCAGCTGCACCTGAGCCGCCTCAACGCAGCAGAATTAGGTAAAGACAATATTCGTGTGAACGTGGTGAACCCCGACGCGGTTATCTCCGATAGCAAGATATGGGAAGGCGCCTGGGCCGAAGGACGCGCCAAAGCATACGGCATCAAAGTAGAAGAGTTGCCGGCCTTTTATGCTAAACGCACCTTACTCAACGAGATCATCTTGCCCGAAGACATTGCCAATGCCTGCTTCGCCTTCGTAGGAGGGCTGTTGAGCAAATCTACCGGCAACGTCCTCAACGTAGACGGCGGAGTAGCCATGGCATTTGTAAGATAAAACGACCACCCATGCATCGGATCGCTTTCAAAATGACTTTATACAAAGGCTTCGAAGAAGAATACCTTAAACGCCATGATGCCCTCTGGCCCGAGTTGGAACAATTGCTGAAACAAACCGGCATCAGCGAATACTCCATCTTCCTCGACCAAACCACCAACAACCTCTTTGGCGTGCTCAAAGCAGAAGACCCCAAAGCGCTGGACAACCTGCCGGCACAACCGGTAATGCAAAAGTGGTGGGCCTGGATGAAAGACATCATTGAAAGCAACCCCGATAATTCACCCGTGAGCATTCCCTTAAAAGAAGTATTTTACCTACCATAAAAACGATTGACTATGCAGTTCGAGCAGCATAAAATTGATAGCCATAACAGCGACCTCGCATCCCAACATAAACGCAAGTTTGATTTTGTAGCGGCAGATGTGCCCGATGTTAAATCGGTAATACAGAAGTTGAAAGATTTCCAGGTAGCTATTCCCAGTTGGGCCCTTGGTACGGGAGGCACACGCTTTGGCCGTTTCTCCGGCGGTGGTGAACCCGGCAGCCTCGAAGAGAAGATCGAAGATGTAGGGTTGCTGCACAAACTGAACCAATCGGGTGGCGCCATCTCCCTGCACATTCCCTGGGACATTCCGGAGAATGCACAATCGATCAAAGCACTGGCTGCTCAGCATGGTTTGCGTTTCGATGCGGTAAACTCCAACACCTTCCAGGACCAGAAAGACCAACAACACAGCTATAAGTTTGGCTCGTTGCAGCACGTAGAAAAAGCAGTACGTAAGCAAGCCATCGACCACAATATTGACGTGATCAAACATGGCGTGGAGCTGGGTTCCGATTCCATCACGGTATGGTTGTCGGATGGCTCCTGCTTCCCCGGCCAGTTGAACTTCCGCAAAGCATTCCAGCGCACGCTGGAAGGTTTGCAGGAGATCTATGCAGCACTCCCTGCCAACTGGAAAATGTTTGTAGAGTACAAAGCATTCGAACCCAACTTCTATTCCATGACGGTAGGCGATTGGGGACAGTCATTACTCTACGCTACCAAACTGGGACCGAAAGCATATACCCTCGTCGATCTTGGACACCACCTCCCCAATGCAAATATCGAGCAGATCGTGGCGCTCCTCCTGAATGAAGGCAAGTTGGGTGGCTTTCACTTCAACGATTCAAAATATGGCGACGATGACCTCACAGTAGGCAGCATCAACCCCTACCAATTGTTCCTCATCTTCAATGAACTGGTGGAAGGAATGGACGCCCGCTCGATGAACCATGCCACTGACCTTGGCTGGATGATCGACGCCTCACACAACGTAAAAGACCCGCTGGAAGACCTGCTGCAGTCAGTAGAAGCGATCAAGATCGCATACGCACAGGCACTGCTGGTAGATACAAAAGCATTACAACAGGCACAGGAAGCCAACGATGTGGCCCGCGCACAGGAAATATTGCAACAGGCCTATCGTACAGACGTGCGCCCGTTGGTGGCAGAAGCCCGCCTGCAGGCAGGTGGCGCATTACAGCCACTGGCACTGTACCGCTCCGCCAAAGTACGCGACAACCTCATCAAAGAGCGCGGACAAAAGACTGTTGCAACAGGATTATAGATAGCTTAACCTTGCCCCATCGGGCAAAAGCTTTGTAATTTATAACATTGTTGTTTCGAACGAAGCTCACCCTTCTTTGTCATTTCGAACGGAGCGATAGCGCAGTGAGAAATCTGCTATCGAGCAAACGGATCGCCACTTTAAAAGATAGGTATTCGACGTGAGGGTGTATTCGTTCTCGAAGCAAGAGTGTCTTCGCCCCTTTAGGGGCAGTAGGTTTGTAGAAAAATAGTAAACGTGTGTTTTTTGCCCCGTAGGGGCAACACAAAAGAATCGAGCAGTGACCAGCATTCCAGTAATAGCAATCTTCGACATCGGTAAAACGAATAAAAAGTTCTTCATCTTCGATGAAGACTACAATATTGTATTGGAACGATCCACACCCTTTACCGAAACGAAAGACGAAGACGGCGACCCATGCGAAGACATTGTAGCATTGACCAAATGGGTGAAGCAATCCTTGCAGGAGATCATGTCCATGCGGGAGTTCAGGCTCAAAGCAGTCAACTTCTCCACCTATGGCGCCAGCTTTGTTCACCTCGACGCCGAGGGCAAACCGGTGGCGCCATTATACAACTACCTCAAGCCCTACCCGGCTGATCTGCAGAAAAACTTTTACCGGCATTATGGCGGGGAGATCACCTTCTCCATTCATACAGCTTCACCGGCGTTGGGCAACCTCAATTCAGGATTGCAGCTCTATTGGTTGAAACACCGCCGCCCGATCCTGTTTGAGAAGATCAGGCACTCTTTACACCTTCCCCAATACATGAGCTACCTGCTCACGGGGAAGACGTATTCCGATATCACCAGCATTGGTTGCCACACGGGGCTGTGGAACTTCTCGCAGAACCATTACCATGAATGGCTGTTCCGCGAAGGCGTGATCGAAAAGCTGGCACCCATCTTCCCTTCCAACCAAATGATGCCTGCGTCCATTGGCGGCAAGCCAGTATTAAGTGGGGTAGGGCTCCACGATAGTTCGGCCGCACTGATCCCTTACCTGTCCAACTTTACAGAGCCATTCGTGTTGATCTCTACAGGCACCTGGTGTATCACCCTCAATCCATTCAACCAATCGAGCCTGGTAGCTGAAGAGCTAAAACAGGATTGCCTTTGCTATATGGAGTTCAGGGCAAAGCCCGTAAAAGCCTCGCGCCTCTTTGCAGGCTATGAACACGAACAGCAGACAAAGAAACTGGCAGAACATTTCAACGTATTTGCCGACTATTATAAATCAGTAGAATTTAATCCGGCGGTGATCAGCAAACTGTCGGCCGCTCCAGCCTTGTCGGTGGAAAAGGATGCCACACAACTATTGCAACAATCTGCATTTGGTAAAAGATCATTGAATGATTTTGCTTCTTACGAAGAAGCCTATCACCAGTTGATCATGGACCTGATGGTACAACAGGTAGCCTCTGCCAACCTGGTGATGAGCAGGGAGGTGAAAAAAATATTTGTAGATGGAGGCTTTAGTCGCAATCCAATCTATATGAACTTACTGGCAATGGCCTATCCACAGTTAGAAGTATACGCGGCATCCATTGCCCAGGCATCTGCCGTAGGCGCCGCTATGGCAGTACATGCCTATTGGAATAAACAATCCTCACCCATCGGATTGATCGACTTACAACGCTACGCAGTAAACTAACCTATCCACAAACACAACGGCTGCCAGAAACCATTTTTACTACTTGCATCAAATGGCCCAAGGTGACCAACCTTCTGCATGCCCACCTCAGCAGGATTTACATGGTGCCAGGTAACCTGCGTTGAGGAAAAATAATTCAGTAGTTCCTGCACAGCCCGGCGCGGAGAGCGCCAGTCATCTGAAAAACTAAAAGCAAGTAAAGGCACTTGCAGTTTGCGGTAATTGTTCTCGGGAAATTTATCGAACAATCCATTGCTACTGTTGCACCAATCTATCCATTCAAACATCACACCCTTGGGCAGGTTGTCGGATATGCCGGTGCTTTTGCCGGGGAAGTAACCCACAAACGAGCTGGAGATGCGAACAACGGATTTTAAGAATGCCATGCGCAGCCTGTCATGCCAGGGATAGAGCTTTTTGCAGGTGAGCCCACTGTTGATCAGTACAAGTCTGTTGATATATTGACTGGCGGGAGATAGTCCTATAAGTTCGCCACCTACACCATGACCCATGAAGATCAGTTCCTGTCCGGGGAAGAAATTGCGTGCATAACGTATCACGGCATCGATATCCTGCACCGCCCATTGGTGCATCCTCGCTTTGAACCCTTTGAGGTTCACAGGCGCAGACAGGCCCACACCCCGGTAATCGAAGGTGATTACCGTGTACCCATGTGACTGTAAAAAGATGGCCAACTCCTGGTAAAGAGCCTGTGTAGAGAGCACAGAAGGTCCGATTAAAATTACTTTATCACTCTCCCCTTTTTGTTTATAGACCCTTATCCCAATGTTGCAGCCATCTTTGGTTCGTATCGTGCTGTTTTCTTGCATTACATCAATAAATTCATCAACTCTTCCCTCCTGTTCTTGGATACAGGAACTTTCATCTTGTTCTCCATCACCAGGTAGCCACCATCCCCGCGAATAAACTCACGAACCTGGTTCAGATTGACGAGATAAGAATTATGTGCCCGGAAGAAATGATAAGGCCCCAGCATATCCTCAAAATCCTTCAATATGCGCGAGATCACCTTCTTGCGGTTATCAGTAAGATATACAGTGGTGTAATTGCTGTTGGCCTCGCAGCAGATGATCACCTGTGGGTCTACGAACTCAATGCTCTCTTTCGACGCCAGCGCTATACGGCCCATCTTGCCTTTCCGCTCGGCCTGTATGTTGGTGATCAATGCATCCATCTGTTCCGCAGGTATACGTCGTTGCATTTTGCGCTGATGTTTTTCAATAGCCTCCTTCAGTTCTTTATTCTGCACTGGCTTCAACAGGTAGTCGAGCGCGCTGAACTTGACGGCCTGAATGCCGAAGTTGTCATAAGCAGTCGTAAAGATGATATCGAAGGGAATATCCTTGCCCAACTCCTCCAGTACATCAAAGCCATTAAGCATAGGCATCTCGATGTCGAGGAACAGCAGGTCGGGCTCATGCTGCTTTAGCCAGGCAACACCCTCGGCGGGCTTTTCAAAAGACGCCACTACCGATACCTCGGGACAATAGTTTTCCAGCTTCCACTTCAGCGTCTCTATGCTGTGAAGCTCATCATCGATGATCACTGCTTTTATCATAACATTACATTGTGTTTGTTATTTAGAACCATCTTAACATCAAGCAGTTCCCTTTTTACCATTTCGAACTACCCTAATGAAACAACTCCCTGTTTTGTCATTTCGAACCCTGCCATACGTTCTTCCACAATCAGCCCCTACACAGGGTGAGAAATCTGCTATCGAAGCAAACGTTCACTCCTCCTACAACGGTATTACCAACTCAACCCGCGTTCCACACGCAACACCAGTGGTGTCGGTCAAATCCTTGATCGTCACACAAGTATTGATATCATACAACTTGTTGATGATCTCGATCCGGTCCTGTGTGATCTGCATACCCATCGATTTCCGCTTACCCGCCTGCTTGTGTGATCGCAATGCCTGAGCTTTTACCCTGCCCACACCATTGTCCTGTATCACACAGAACAGACAATTGTTCCGCTCTTCGATCAACAACTCTACCTTTCGGGGTGTTCCGTCATTCTTGTGCATCAGCCCATGCCAGATGGCATTCTCGATATACGGCTGCATCAGCATAGGCGGGATCACAATAGCACTGGCATCCGTTTTGGTGTCCACCTTTATTTCATACTGGAACTGGTCCCTGAAGCGCAAACCTTCCATCTGCAGGTACAGGTCCAGCGTTTCAACCTCATCTTTCAACGTCACGTAGTTAGAACGTGAGTTCTGAAGGATCAACCGCATCAGCCGCGCAAAACTGTTCAGGTATTCAGAAGCCTTCTTCGATTCGTTTCGGATGATATAACTATCGATAGAGTTGAGACTGTTGAATAGGAAATGCGGGTTCATTTGCGCCAGCAGCGCACTCATCTCCACATTGGCCAGCTTCCGCTCATACTGTGATTTCATTTGCTCTTTCTTCCGCACCTGCCTGATGCGGTACCGGTATAGCCAATACACGATAGAGGTTGTCAATAAAATCGCCGCAATGCGAAACCACCAGGTCTGCCACCAGGGCGTGGCTACATGCACTGATAACTGCAATGTTTGGGGGTTCCATACCCCTTCATTGTTGGCAGCCTGCAATTGGAACACATAATCACCCGGCGGCACGTTGGTATAGTTGGCAGTATTCCTGCCCGACACCTCCTTCCAGTCGTCGAAGTGCTGCAGCCGGTAGCGGAATCGTACTTCGTTAGATAAGGTATAAGCCTGAGCCGAAAACCCAACCGTGAAGAAGTTGCGGTCATGCTCCAGCTCGAGCGTAGTGTCTTTAAACAACACGGGGAAAGGAATCGGCTGATTCAATACATGCAATTCGTTGATATAAGGCACCGGCAATTCTTCATTACGCTTGAAAGTAGCCGGGTTGGCCAGCACAATATCGTTACGCCCTCCAAAAACCATTTCACCGGTAGGCAGAAAAGAGAAATGATAAAAATCAGGCTCGCGCAAGCCATACTGAAAGTTGAAAGTGGAAATACTGGTATCGGTAGCACTGAATCGTACTAACCGCTTGTGCGTGTGTCCCCACACATTACCTTCCCGGTCGGTAGCCAGCGAAGTGATATTCTCTTCTATCTTTTTATCGGGCAGCCAGGTCTTCGACACAATGCCCTTTTCCGGCGAAGCCAATAGTGCGAATCCGATCCATCCCTCGTTGTTGCTGATCCATATCCGGCCGGCTTTATCTTCCGCAAATGTGTTTACATACGATAAGCTGGCAGCCTTGTTGATCGAATAGATAAAATTCACAATGGTATCCTTTGCAGCAATGTAAACACCCAATCCATTGTAGCGGGCAAACCAAACGTTATCATGACTGTCGATAAACATATTGGCCACCCGCACGGATGGCACTGAAGTATCATACGCCCATATCTGTTTGGTATAATTGCGCGACTGCCCGGTACGGTAATCCCAGCAGATGAGACCATCGAGGTCTGCTGCCAGCCACAACCGCCCGCGCTTGTCAGTTAGTATCTCAGAGTAGCGGTGAAACTGAGTAGGTGGGGGCTTCATGGCGGTCAGTCGCCGGGTGGCAGGCTGAAAGGTGAATAACCCTTCAGTCGCCGAAATAGCCAGCTTGCCGTCGGGCAGACGCGCCAATCCACGTACCTCCAGTTTCTTATAAGGAGCAGGCCCTTCAAAAGGCTGCTTTGTCCACGAGTTGCTCTGTTTGTCGAAAACATACATGCCGTTCGCCTGAATGGGACATACGGTGATCATGTTGCCGGTAGCGTCGCTCACGATGTAGCGGTTGAAACCCCACTCGCGGCCATACAACGAAGCGAAGGAATGTGTGGTAAACTGTTGCATTGCCGGGTCGTAACACTGGAGACCATTGATATTACCATACCATATCCGGTTATGCTCATCGATGCAGTTTACTCCATAGAATAAATTATCAGGAATATAATTCTCCCTTGCCCAGGTCACATCTTTGAGCCGGGTATCATACACAGCCAGCCCGTCGAGCGCAGTGATCCAAAGCTCATGATCACTTTTACGGTATATACTGGCAATCGGGGTATGCAACAATGTTTCCCAGCGTTTACTTACCGGCAGCTTGCTCATGGTTTGCGTTGCAGGATCATAGATATGCATACCTGCCGACCACCCGCCTATATACAACAGGCCGTCTGTGTGGTAATATATTTTTCGGAAAGCATTTACAGATACCTGGTAGTCCTTATCCTTCTGAGGAAAAACATGCCAGGTCACCTTGCCGGTATATTTGTTGATCTCCTGCAGGCCTGCCACGGTGCCCGCCCATACAATGGAGTCGTTGGTTTTGCAAAACTCCACGCTCAGCACCGAAGTGTGCGAACCCAGCAGTGGCACTACGGAAGGATAGGAGCCGGGAGCCTCTTCATATTTTTTGAATACATCCTTCTTCGGGTCATACGACCATACCCCGTAAGTGCGGGTACCTATCCAGATCAATCCCGATGCATCCTGCTTTAATACATGCACGGCAAAGTTCAGGTCCTTGGCCAGGGTATCGTTTTTACGCGTTTCCCCCAGCTGGTAATGCCTGAATTGGCCACTGCCGATATCGAGAACCGAAATGCCCATATTAGTGCCCACCCATATCTCCCGCTCGAGAGGCAGGATGGAGTTGATGATGTTGTCATAAAGAGAGTAGCGTGGGTCGTTGCCCTGGCGATATACTTTAAACTGTTGCCCGTCGAACCGGCCAAGCCCTTCATGCGTACCTATCCACACGAAACCATCCGGTCCCTTCTGGGCTAAGTATACATGATTGCCTGGCAACCCCTGTTCTTTAGTGATGTAAATCGCTTTGTCGAATTTATATTGAGCCTTAGCCTCATGATGAAGCCAGCAGCAAACAGCTGCCAGAAGCATGGCGGGGATGGAGGACAATATTTTCATGAAAGGCCTTGGGCTAAATCGATACGTGAAATACCACCTTTTTCGGGGTTTTTAGAACATATCCTGATTAAATGGCCTCGTTTCCTGTGTAAATGTCGCTATATATTGAGCCTTCCGTCTCACCTTATCCGGTGATTTTCAATAACCACTTTTCTCAAGATACTACCAGTCTTACACAGGTGGAAACCCCTTCTGCTAATGTACACTTCTCCGCGGGGCTAACTTGTTCTAATCTTGCACCACACGACTGAACACAATCTTATATTCCTTGACGATCCGGATTCCTTTCTTGTATCCTGTAAACTCAGCTATCAGCTTTTAGTCATTAACGAAGTAAAGGTACTAAATGCTACACCCTGATAACTAATGCTTTTAATCCGTACAACTCAATCCGTACAATCCAATCCGTGCAATCCATTTTAATCCTTGTAATCCGCGATTCATTTTTAACACGTATAACATGAAAAAACTATCTTTTTTGCTGTATGGCCTTGTTTGCTATTGCGCATTCTTTGGCACTATTCTGTATGCCATTGGTTTTGTGGGCAATCTGTTCGTGCCCAGGTCTATTGACAGTACACCTCAAACCTCTTTGCTGAGCGCATTATTTATCAATGCCTCCCTCTTACTGCTGTTTGCATTGCAACACAGCATTATGGCCCGACCGTCCTTCAAACAATGGTGGACGAAATATGTACCCGAATCACTGGAACGCAGCACCTATGTATTGCTGGCCAGCATTTGCCTGATCCTGCTGATGTGGCAATGGCAGCCAATGGGCGGCATCGTATGGCAGGTAGACAACAGTGCGCTGAAAGCTATCTTGTCCATCACTTACCTCAGTGGATGGTCGATCGTATTTACCAGCACGTTCCTGATCAATCATTTTGATCTTTTCGGCCTGCGCCAGGTGTGGTTCTATTTTAAGGGCATGCCTTACAAACCATTACCATTCAGGTTACCCCTGTTCTACAAAATGGTGCGTCATCCACTGTATTTCGGTTTCCTGATAGCATTCTGGACAACCCCGCTGATGACAGTTGCACACTTATTATTTGCGGTGCTTACCACTGGATATATATTGATCGCCATTCAATTTGAAGAGCGTGACCTCATCGCCCATTTCGGTGAACAATACCGCCGCTACAAAAAATGGGTGCCCATGTTAGTGCCTTTCCTCTGGCGACTGAAGCGTTAGTATAGTGATGAAAAGCGGGAAGTAGTTGGCAATTGATGAATAGGAGCCAGTCTACAATGACAAGTGGCGGGCGGGTTTATTCCCGCTCGCCACTCGCTTTTTTACCCTTGATTGATCATTTAAAATGCTATCTTAAATTAGAATTGCAATACATCTTCGATGAAAAGATTCTTACTCCCTTATATAATCTGCTCCGCATTGCCTGCTGCCGCACAAAAAAGCAACGACGTCGCCGCGCCACTACAAGCCCAGGCTCTCTGGCCTGCCATCACACAAACCACCAAACCCTGGACACGCTGGTGGTGGGAAGGCAGCGCCGTCAATAAAACAGATATCACCGACCTGATGCAGCAATACCGCAAAGCCGGACTGGGAGGCTTGGAAATAACGCCAATCTACGGCGTACGTGGCACTGAACAACAGTTTATTCCTTTCCTCTCTCCCCAATGGGTAAGCATGCTGGAATATGCATTGCAGGAAGGCAGACGCTTTAACCTGGGCATAGATATGGCTACGGGCACCGGCTGGCCTTTTGGCGGCCCTTGGGTAACACCTACCGATGCCTGCAAAAATGTGAACCTGAAAACCTGGACACTGAAGGCTGGTGAACAACTGAAAGAGAAGATCACATTTACGCAACAACCACTGGTGCGTACGGTGAGCGGCAAACAGGTTGACATAAAAACATTGACTTATCCCATAGCCACCAACAAGAACCTGCAGGAGTACGCTTTCGATCAGGTACGCTACGAAAAAGAACTGCCCGTCACATTACTGATGGCCTACGACGAACAAGGCAACAGTCAGGATCTCACCACTAAAGTAAGTGCAGATGGTACACTCGATTGGGCAGCCCCCGTTGGCAACTGGACATTGTATGCTCTGTTCCAGGGCTGGCATGGCAAGATGGTAGAAAGAGCGGCGCCCGGAGGAGAAGGAGATGTAATAGACCACTTCAACTTACCGGCCCTGCAACACTACCTGCAATATTTTGACAAAGCATTTGCCGGCAGAAATATCAAAGGCCTTCGTTCTTTCTTCAACGACTCCTATGAAGTAGACGATGCGCGTGGACAGGCCAACTGGACGCCCGATATGCTCCGCGAATTTCAACAACGGCGTGGCTACGACTTGCGCATGGTGTTGCCCGCACTCTATGGAAAAGATACAAAGGAAAAGAACGAACGCGTATTGAGTGATTACCGCCAAACCGTTTCAGAACTGTTGCTGGAAAAGTTCACGACCCCCTGGCACAGTTGGGCCAAAGCAAAAGGCGCGTTGATACGCAACCAGTCCCACGGCTCACCGGCTAACATCCTCGATCTCTATGGAGCTATTGATATCCCCGAAACAGAAGGCACGGATATATTGCGTTTCAAGTTTGCTACCTCTACGGCCCACGTGTTGGGCAAGCCGCTGGCTTCGGCAGAAGCAGCTACCTGGCTCGATGAACATTTTCAATCCAGCCTGGGCGATGTAAAGCTGGCATTGGATAAATACTTCATTGGTGGTGTGAACCATATCTTTTACCACGGCACCAACTATTCGCCGAAGAATGATCCATGGCCGGGATGGTTGTTCTATGCAGCAGTACACTTTCATCCCAACAATCCTTTCTGGAAAGATTTTGGTACGCTCAACCAATACGTAGCACATTGCCAGTCATTCCTGCAAGCCGGTAAGCCCGATAATGATGTACTCTTGTATTTTCCCATCTATGATCGTTTTGCAGAACCGGGCCGCGACCTGCTACACCACTTCGATGGCATGGAAGGATTTGAGAACACCGACTTCAGGAATACAGCTTCCTGGATGTTGGACAACGGCTATGCATTCGACATTTTTTCCGATAAACAATTACAGCAGGTAAAGAACAATGGTGCCGGATTATTATCCGGTGGCAATGCTTACAAGACGATCATGTTAGCCGAAACCAAATTCCTGCCATTGGAGACTTTGCAAAAGCTGGTGTCCCTGGCACAGAATGGCGCTACCATCATTATACATAAAGCATTACCTGCCGATGTACCCGGTTATGGTACACTTGATAAACGGCAGGCTGCTTTCAAAGCATTACTGGCACAATTGAAGTTTAATACTGCCAATGGTGTACAACAGGCTGCCACAGGTAAAGGAAAAATCCTGTTGGGCGATGATATGCAACAACTGCTGGTTATTGCCAAAGTACCACAGGAAACGATGGCCGCTCAGGGACTGCAATGCATACGCCGCTCCATTGACGGCGGTAAATACTATTTCATCACCAATACCGGTAAGCAGCGCGTGGATGGTTGGGTAAACATCAGTACCCCTGCAAAGGGTATTACTGTATTCGATCCTATGCAGAAAAGATCAGGATATGGAATTATGAATAAAGTGGCTGGTGCAGCGGCAACCGTTTACCTGCAGCTCAACCCTGGCGAAAGCTGTGTCTTACAAACAGCTGCAACGACATTACATTCCGCTTGTTATCCCTATGTAGCCAACGTGGGCGATCCCATCAGGCTGGAAGGCACCTGGAATGTGTCGTTTCTGAGCGGAGGACCTGTATTGCCAGCCCCTGCTGCTATTACGCAACTCACTTCATGGACAGAATGGCCGGGTGAAGAGGTGAAGAAATTTGCCGGCACTGCCTCTTATAAGATCACGTTTAAGAAGCCTGCTGTAAAACACTATACTGGCCTTTTACTCCATCTCGGGAATGTGCAGGAGTCGGCAGAAGTTTTCCTGAACGGTAAACGTGTTGAAACCTTGATAGGTCCGGTATTTCAAGTCGTGCTTCCTGCAAAAGACCTTTTGGCAAACAATCGATTGGAAATACAAGTCACCAATGGTATGGCCAACCGTATTGCAGATATGGACAAACGGGGTGTGCCGTGGAAAAAATTTTACAATACCAACTTCCCATCGCGACTTCCTGCCAATCGGGGGACAGACGGACTGTTCACTGCCGCTAAATGGGAGCCAAAAGCGGCAGGATTGACAAGTGAGGTTACCCTTACGCCAATAATATACATAGATATGCCATTGGCGAAGTAGCCAGTAATAAAATAAAAACTAATTTGGTGTTCATTCTTAACCCGCAAAAATATATTCATGCGTATCAAACTAATGAGCCTCCTGGTGATCGTAAACCTTATCACGATGACAGCGCTCGCGCAAAGCAAAGAAGAAACAGCTGTGGCTGCAGCAGTAGAATCGCTGAAGCAGGCCATGATCAGTGGCGAAAGAGCGGCCCTGGAAAAAATAGCCGATGAGAAATTGAGCTACGGCCATTCCAGTGGCAAGATCGAAGACAAAGCAGCCTTCGTAGAAGCGATTGCCAGCGGCAAATCCGATTTTGTAAGCATCGACCTTACAGAACAAACCATCAGTGTATCGGGTGATGTTGCAATTGTGCGTCATAAGCTGTCCGCTGCTACCAACGATGGTGGTAACCCCGGCACGGTAAAGCTGGCCATCCTTACCATCTGGAAAAAGAGTGGCAAAGAATGGAAGCTGATCGCACGTCAGGCAGTTAAGGTTGTCTGATTGCCCCGCAAAGCCGGATGGAATAAAATAATTAATAATTTGACTGCTGGCCATTTATGCTTCCATCCCAGGCAGCAATAATAAGGATACAGTTGTCATGAAGAAGACCTTTGACCTGGTGTGGAAAGTATAGAAACGAGAGGACACCTGGGGTAGGGACTTTCACCTACGAAGGTGTTCCCTCTGACATGCCGTTCATGATTCACGTATTTCCCCATGATACGTATTCTATATATCGCGCTGCTACTGACAGGCCCCTTAACTGCAATATGTCAAACGACTCCTGCCACACCCTGGCATGGAAAAGAACGCACTATTCACTATCGTCCCGAAGGAAAAGACTTTGTGACCACCAATGGCACGCTGCGATTCAATCGTGCGCTGTATGGTGGCAATACTGCTTTTCGTGTAGAGGCTGGCGACCTGCCGGAGTTTGCTTTATACCTGCCCGGTATGGGAGGCAATTGCAAGTTGGGCATCATAGTCGGCAACAACAGTAAGTGGATTACAACTGCCAGATCCATCAAAGCCATTTACCGGCCCGGCTCCATGTACTATGAGATCAGGGACCCATTGTTGGGAACAGGTATGTTGCAGGTCAGTGTATTGGCAACGTATACCAACGAAGCTATGATCATGCGGGTAGTGCCCGTTGGAATCACAACCCCTGTACAATTCTTCTGTGCTTTTGGTGGTGTGACCGGTAAGAAGTTTTCCCGCGACGGAGATATCGGCGCCGACCCTGAATCTTCTTTTTACTTACAACCCGCCTATTGCGTCAATAACCAATACGAGATCAACACCAATCAATTCTCCGTCAAATATGGCGCGGACAACACTAAAAAGCTGGAAGGTATTTTTCCAGCTGGTATGACATTACATACGGCCAATCCCAACCAGCAACATTCACCCCTTACCCTTGATCAGGCTATCAATACAGATTCAGCATTGCTGGTTTGTGGTAAAGTGGCATTGAAAAGAACAGATACTGCTTATCTGATGATCAGTCAGCCGGATACGAATCAACTATCATTACCTAAGAATGATCTGCAAGCAGTTTATCGGACCACAGAATCAATGCGCCAGCTACTGGCTGCACGCGTACAGGTCAATACCCCCGATCCTTATATCAATACCCTCGGTGGAGCTTTAAGTGTAGCCGCCGATGCCATTTGGGATGATCCAACATATATGCATGGTGCCATCGCCTGGCGTATGCGCCTGCCAGCCTGGCGGGGTGCTTACACGGCCGATCCATTGGGCTGGCACGACAGGGCACGCACGCATTTTAGTAGTTATGCCCGCTCGCAGATCACATCGCCATTAACAGGTCCGGTCGTGGCGGATACTGCCCTGCATTTGGCGCGACACCAGGAAAAGATCGGCACGGCCATGTTTAGCAGCGGCTATATCTGCCGCAACCCCAACGGCGATATCCGTCCCCATCACTATGATATGAACCTGGTGTTCATCGACCAGCTGTTCACACATTTTTGCTGGACGGGCGACACGGCCTTTATCCGGGAGATGTGGCCGGTGATAGAGCGTCACCTTGCCTGGGAGAAAAGAAATTTCGATGCCGACAATGATGGATTGTACGATGCCTATTGCTGTATATGGGCCAGCGATGCCCTGCAATACAGCGGTGGAGGCGTTACCCATTCCTCCGCTTATAACTATCGCGCCAATAGCATGGCCGCAGCGCTGGCTGGCATTGCGGGTAAAGATGGTAAACCTTACGAGCAGGAAGCAGCGAAAATAGTACAAGCCATTCACCGACAGCTATGGCTGCCCCGTGATGGCTGGTATGCCGAATACAAAGATTTATTGGGCAAACAACTGGTACACCCCGCCGCAGGTTTGTGGACCATTTACCATGCCATCGACTCCAGAGTACCCGACGCTTTCAAAGCCTGGCAATCCCTTCGTTACATCGATACGAAGCTGCCACACATTCCCGTGCAGGCAAAAGGATTGACAGGTAAGGATTATTACATGCTGGCCACTACCAATTGGCAGCCCTACACCTGGTCGATCAACAATGTGGCGCTGGCCGAAAACCTGCATACGGCATTGGCCTATTGGCAAGGCAATCGTTCCGAAGAAGCCTGCAACCTCTGGAAGAGCGCATTGATAGAAAGTATGTACCTCGGTGCTTCGCCAGGCAACTTCCAGCAGTTACCTTTTTATGATGCTATACGCGGAGAGCTGTACCGCGATTTTGCTGATCCCATTGGCATGGCCTCCCGCACATTGGTTGAAGGTCTGTTTGGCATACAACCCGATGCGTTGCAGGATACACTCACCATCAGGCCGGGCTTACCTGCTGCCTGGAGCTACGCCTCCCTGCGTGTGCCGGATATACAATTTGATTTCAAACGCGATGCGGTGAAAGACCAATACACACTGATACCATCCTTCTCGCACAATATGAACCTGAAACTGCTGCTGAAAGCACACAAAACAGGCATAGCATCAGTGACGGTGAATGGAAAGCCTGCAACATGGAAAACAGTTAAAGAGACAGTGGGTGATCCTTTGCTGGAGATCACTGTTCCTAAACAGACGCGTTATACAGTAGTTGTTACCTGGAAAGGCGCTGCACCACAAAAAATACAACATGACAGTATGTATGTATCCGGTGCGTCGTTGGCATTAACCGGCGGTTTGGCGTCGATACAGGAAGTGTACGATCCGCAGCAGGTACTGGATAAGCCAGTGATCGCCGCCAACCGCTTGCAAGCAAAACTACTTCCCGCTAATGGTGATAAAACAATATTTCTACGCCTGCAACAAGGCAATTGCAGCTGGTGGCAGCCTTGCAGTTTTATAGTGAAGCCATCCGCGGTTGAGATCATGCCCATACAGCAGGATTCGAGCGGCATTTATTTCACGGTACACAACTACGGAACTCCCGTGCAGGGTTCACTTGTGATCAATCCCGGCCCACGTGTGATACACATGCCTTTGCAGATCGCAGCTAAAAAAACATCCCCTACGGTGCACATCCCCGCACCTTACCTCATTACGGGGAGCAATGTGGTTCAGTTTGTATGGGATAGCACGAAACAGGTACAAACTACCATGATCAACTGGAGCATCCCGTCCATCGGTATCGCTTTCGAAAAGATCGATCTTTCTACTTACCACAATGCGAGGTTAACGAAAATATTTGAACAGCAATACGTGTCGCCACGTCCTGCATCACCAACTTTGCAATTGCCAACCCAGGGCATCGGCAACTGGTGTTACCCATTGGTGCAGCCGGAGTTTGATGATGCCGGGTTGAGGCAATTGGCTGGTAGCAACAACGAGATCAATCTGGATCAACACATTCCTTTTGCTGTTCCGAGAGATAGCACTACCAACAATATCCTGTTTACTTCGCAGTGGGATAATTATCCGGACTCAGTAACCGTTCCCCTTACAGGCAAAGCTTCTCATGCCTACTTTATCATGGCCGGTAGTACCAATCACATGCAAAGCAGGCTGACAAACGGAGAAGTGCGGGTGCAGTACACTGATGGATCGGCTGATACGCTGCTGCTAAAGAATCCCGAAAACTGGTGGCCCATCGAGCAGGATTATTATACCGATGGATATGCATTCACCACCAACGCCCCGCCGCCCTTGCGCATCTATTTGAAGTCGGGCCGTATTGCAACAACGGCCTCCTCTTATAAAGGTATCAATGGATTCAGCAACTACGGTGTAGATGGTGGCGCCGCCACTGTACTCGACCTACCCCTGAATTCCGGTAAAGACCTGCGCTCACTCAGCGTACATGCCATCGCCAACGATGTCGTGATCGGCCTCATGAGCGTGACATTGGTGAGAAATTAACAATTGTAAATCCTACACTTTATTTTGTCTTGCCTTACCTGCGCTTTAATCAGGCCACCGGCGTTAAACGCGTGATCAGCCTTGTTGCCACTTCAGCGCACAGATGGCTTCTGGAATGTGAGCCTGCATGATTCCACGCATTTTGGTGATATGAAACATCTTATAATTATCGTTGGGTTATGTTACCCTTGCGTGGAAACTACACAAAGGTAGTAGAGTAAAGATTGGGTCGCCGGGAAAGACAACCACTCAAGATAATAATAGTGTGGAGGTGTCTGGCAAAAGTTGTATGATGAGGGTGCCGGTAACGATGCAGGAGCAACAGGCACTTTAAGCATAATAGAAGCTGAGATATATAAATAAAAGGTGATTATCAGGGATTAGCGGTCTCGGCCAGATAATTGGTCACTGTTGATTGTTAGTAGTTTATTTAATCCTGCTGGCAGGTTCCGTATTGACTGAAAAAAAATGCACATACTTTGCTGGTTTTGGATAAGGGTGTCGTCCAATTAAAAGATAATCCTTCCAAAATCAACGCATGAAGCTATTTACCCTGACCTTATTAATATTGCTGACAGGCTACGGACTTTTTGCACAACAAAAGGTAACGGGCAGTATCAAAGGCAAGGTAGTAGATGTAATAAATAACCTACCCTTGCCCGATGCTACTATTACGATCACCAGCAAAGAAGACTCCACGGCCGTTGGCTTTTCCGTAACCGACAAAACAGGTGGATTTGAGATCAGGAACATCCCCGGAGGTTCATATATATTAGGTATCAGCTTTACCGGCTATGCACCTTTCACCCGCGATCTGAACATCACGGCAACAAAAGCAGACTATAACCTCGATACGGTTAAACTGCATACTGATACTTCCATGATGGCGAGTGTGATTGTAACAGCGCCGCCCATTACCATCAAAAAAGATACGGTGGAATTCAGGGCCAGTGCCTTTAAAACAAAGCCCAATGCCACAGTAGAAGACCTCCTGAAGAAACTGCCGGGCGTGGAAGTGGACAAAGATGGTAACGTTACTTCGCAAGGCGAAAACATCCCCAAGATATATGTAGATGGCAAAGAGTTTTTTGGTAATGATCCCAAACTGGCAACCAAGAACCTCACCGCTGAAATGGTGGAAAGCATACAGGTATTTGACGACATGAGCGATCAGGCCAAATTCACGCGCATCGATGATGGCAGCCGTCAACGTACCATTAATATCAAACTGAAGAAAGACAGGCGCAAAGGACTATTTGGCCGCACTACAATAGGTGGGGGCAGCAGTGATCGATACACCGCCAATCTTTCGTTGAATGCGTTCGATGAAGATCAACGGATATCTATCCTTGGTGGCGCCAACAACATCAATCGCCTTGGCTTCACTTCCAACGATCTCATCAGTAGTATGGGTGGCATGGGAGGCTTCAGTGGAGGCGGTGGTGGCGGAGGAGGAAGAGGCGGAGGCGGAGGTGGTGGTGGTGGTGGCCGCGGTGGTGGCGGAGGAGGCGGTGGTAGCACCGGTAACGGTAATACCAAAAACTGGAATGCCGGAGTAAACTACCGCGATAACTGGGGAAAGAAAATGGAATTCAGCGGTAACTATTTCGTATCGAATACCAGTACCATTAACCGCAGTAGAAGCGTACGCCAAAACCTGTTCAAAAACGACTCTACCTCTTTTAGTAATGAACAATCCTATAGGAGGAATGACAATACGAATCACCGTTTTGGGTTCCGTTGGGAATATGCGATAGACAGCATGAACTCTATCCTGCTTACACCCAATATCAACATCCAGCAATCGGAATCCGAAAGCTTTGATTCCGTACATACAGTTGCTTCTACACCCAAGTATAACTACAGAGCCATTGAAGGTACGAGCTCACGCACCAACCAGCGTGATGGTGTTAGCTTCAACAATAACCTGTTGTTCCGTCACCGCTTCAAAAAGCCCGGCCGCACCTTTACCGTTGGCTGGACCACTGCCGTGAATGATAGTGAAGGAGACGGCTATAATATTTCACCATATAATTATTACAACCCGGATAGTACGCTGTGGCGTGTGAACAACCAGCGCCAGTACAATGAGCAGGTTACTAATTCCTGGAACAATACGATCAGTTCGTCATTGACAGAAATGTTTGGCACCGATAAGATACTGGAATTGAACTATGCGTATTCAGTCAATGAAAACACCAGCGACAGGAAGACGTTCGATTACGGGACTTCATCCGGTAAGTATGATAGCGTGAACCTGAACCAAACCAACTATTTCGAAAATACTTTTATCTCCAGCAGGCTGGGAACCAACTTCCGGGTGAAGAAGCAGAAGTATGATTACCAGTTGGGCGGTGCTGTGCAGTTCGCCACGTTGGAAAATATGAGCCATCGGGCCTTGACGGGCAAGGATAGCTCTATGAGCCAGCGGTACACCAATTTCTTCCCCAATGCTTCCTTCAACTATAACCTGGGTACACGCAAGAGCATTCGCTTTAATTATCGCGGAAGCACCCGTGCCCCAAGCATCAGCCAGTTGCAGGATGTCCAGGACCAGTCCAACCAGCTTGTATACCGTACGGGTAATCCCAACCTGAAGCAGGAGTTTACCAACAACTTCAACTTCAGCTACAACACCTTTAACGTAAAGAACTTCCTGTTCTTTAACCTGAACCTGAATGCCACAGTGATCAGCAACAGGATTGTGAGCAGCATGACGCAGGTGAGCCCCACTACACAGTTGATCCGTCCCGTAAACCTGGATGGTTCCTGGAACACCTCATTCTCCGGTACCATAGGTATTCCTTTGATCAAGGTAACCACCGGTCGCCGCAGCCCCATGAACATCAACCTGACAACTTCTGTACGATACAATCGTGATGTGAATCAGCAGCTGGGTGTTACCGGGTTCAACAAGACCACCAGCTTGGGACAGCGTATCCGGTACGATTACAATATCCCCGACAAACTGGATGTAGGCGCCAGCGCCAATTTCAATTATAACGACGCGCAGTACGATCTGCAGCAAGGAGCCAACAACAGGTATGTAAACCACAACTATTCACTCGATGCTACCTATACCTTCTTTAAAAGGTTTATGCTGAGTGGTGACTTCGATTATTATGTAAACAGTGGCCGGGCTGCAGGCTTCAACCAGCCCATTCCTTTGCTGAATGCGAGTGTGGCCTGGGTGATGTTTAAAAAGCGGAACGGTGAACTGCGTTTCAGTGTAGTAGATCTGTTAAACCAGAATAAGAACATCGACCGTACCATCGACCCGAACTTCATCGAAGATACTTTCACCGAAACATTACGCCGTTATTTCCTGGTAACCTTTATGTACAACCTCAACCGTTTTGGCGGTCGCTCCAACGCTGGCGGACAGAACAGGGGTAATGGAGGTGGCATGCGCCAGGGAGGCGGTAATGGCGGAGGTGGAAGAGGACGTTTTTAAAGTGCATGACTTATAAGAAGAAAAGGCCCGGCAGCTAATCCTGTCGGGTTTTTCGTTTAAATGGGCTGGTAAATAACTATTAGCTTACTGATTCCAGGTGCGGTCGTAGTTGACCAATTCTTCGTTTTTTTCACTCAGTACGGCAATGCTGATCTCATTCTCTGTCCATGGACTGGAAAGGATGTTATTGGTAAAAGACATGAAGTGGTTGATATCGGTGATGCGGCCCTCCGCATCGAAACACGCATTAGTACATGTCCATGTTTTATGGTCCACCACATAATTCACATTGATAGCTTCACGCGCAATGCCCAGGATAAGCCTTTTTTGCGATCTGGACCTGATCTCAAAATACGAATCATACACTTCTTCTGGTACGATCACTACTACCTCATTATCTGCACTGGCCTTCACATGACGTTTGATCCAACCGTTGCCTGATGTAGCGCCAGGGCCTGCTATTTTGATATCGGCGATCTCCCCGGTAATGAGAATAGGCTTTATAATTACATACTGATTGCTTTGCCGGTTAACCGATTTTGTATACACTTCAATGTCGGCATTCCAGGTACCGGGTGTAAGTGAGTGTAAGGAAGCTATGAGGCCCTGAGCTGTTTTAGACAGGCGCTGCCTTACTTTAGTATCTGTACCCACTTTGCGAAACACCACATCAGCAGAGTCTATAGTATTAATACTTACAGCTGATTGTTGCAAGTCTACTACCAGTTTTGAGACTTTGAAATCCACTGGTTTCTTGCAGGCAATCAAACCTGAAAATATCACCACACCAATAAATCCCATTATCCGGCTCATAACTATTTCTTTTGCCCCCAAAACTATTGCTACCCATGCTCCCGGCAAATGCGATGGTGTATGAACTGTCGATGGCTGCTGCTGAAATGAGTATTTTTAAACAAAACCCACACCGGCTACCTGCTTTTTCGGCCGGCCTGTTTTACAGGGACAGCCTTTGCCTGTTGTGTATTATCTATCTTATACACTGCTTCCAAAAGCGCTTTCATCTTTTCGTAAAAGAACAACAGGTTACTCCGCTCTCTTCCGGTGTCATAAATACTGGGGCTTTTGCTGAGGGCCGTAGCTATCCAATCCCACATGATCTCGTTGGCTTCGTGCAGGCGGTAGGTATCACAGAAATCCGATAATACCTCCTGTGGTGTTGATTGTGCTGCTGTATCTAATCCGTCTTGGGTAGATTGAGCAATACGCTTGTTACTTTTTGGCATGGCGAAAGGTTTACGAACTGGATGCTGTTTAACAAGGTTGTATCGAATAGATAGTATCAGGCGTTGTGAAGGATATACGGTTTTTTTTATGTCGAACCTGTCTTAACACTTCTGCACGGATGATCTCCTGATGTATTTGATCATTGTCAATAACCCTTTGCTCTTTTTGCAAATGCAGGCGACATCCATCATAGGTACTGGTATATAAAAAGTTGCTGATGGCAGTAAGGCTATAAAATCGCTTGCGCATTTCCCACAATTGCAATACGGCTTCTTCTGCAATCTCTGTCGCTGCTGCTGCGTTGCCCGTAAGTCGGGATGCAAAGAAGCAGAGCGCCGGACCATACTCATCCAGAATGTATTGGAAAGCATCGGTATTACCTGCCCTTAACTTCAGGGCAACAGCACTCCTGTCATGAAACCTCGGATAGCTCATGAAACTGATGGTTTAGATTTAAAAAAAGGGCCCACTCCACCCCTTAAAATGAGAGATGGGCCCCCAGAGCCTAACCATGTTAGTGATAAAAGAAAAGCACGATTGTTTGACCCCAGGGACTTAAACCTTACTCCAATAAACACCCCGCTGCAGACGATAGTCTACAGTAGAATGATACAGGAAGTAATCTGATTAGTGCGTTGGTTGGGTGGCTGGGTATTTGCATCCGCCCGCTCGGATATATAACAGACTCAAATATACGGCAAATCTAATAGTGCGGTTTAAATCAACCGCACTATTTTATAAAAAATATCCCTTTTCAGTAGTATTACGCATCTTAACAGTGAGGCATACCGTATATATAATATGGTGCAACGATAGGACCCCGGTGTCCTTGTCTTTTTGAAGAAAATGTACCTTATCTTTAGTGCGATAATATAATGTATGGCTACACAAGTACAGAAGAAAACAACCGGTAAAATGAACGCCCGCTTCGGTGAGCACCTGAAGTCGGTACGTGAAGGCAAGGGGCTTAGTTTGCGCCGCCTGGCCGATTTGTGTAACCTCGACAATAGCAATATCTCCAAGATCGAGCATGGGAAATTCGATATACAATTGTCAACGATTATTGAACTGGCCAAGGGACTTAGCGTACACCCCCGTGAGTTGCTGGATTACGATTTTGAGTAACAGGCAATCGTTTACACCATCTTCCTGATCAGGCTACCCAGCGTTTTCAATCCTTTCTCCACTTTATCATTCCAGGGGCTGCCATAACCAATACGCAGATAGTTGGAATAATTAGAACTATTGGAAAAAATACGTCCCGGCGCAATGGATATCTGGTGTTTCAGCGCTTCTGTACTGAGCTTATAAGTATTTACTTTCTTATTCAGTTCCACCCACAATACAAAACCACCTTGCGGGCGCGATATCTTGGTGTCTTCAGGAAAGTACTGCACGATCCCCTGTATGTACCGCAAACATTGAGTATGCAATGCCTTGCGTAAATTCTTCAGGTGATATTCATACCGGCCGATGCTGAGGAAGTGGGCAATAGCCACCTGCGTAAGCGTAGGACTGCTGATGGTGTGCATCATCTTCAAAGCACTTACCTGCTCTAGGTACCTGCCCGGTATTACCCAGCCTATACGATAGCCGGGCGCCAGTGATTTGGACAACGAAGAACAATGCATCACAAGCCCTTTGGTGTCGTAATACTTACACGTCTTGGGGCGATGCCTGCCAAAATACATCTCTCCATATATATCATCCTCGATAAGCGGGATGTTATGCCGGGTGATCAGTTCTACCAGCTTTTTCTTATGCTCATCGGGCATACAGCCGCCGGAAGGGTTGTTGAAGTTGGGTACCAACAAGCAGGCTTTGATAGACATTTCTTTAATTGACTTTTCAAGGCAGTCGAGATCAGCGCCAGTAGTAGGATCAGAAGGTATTTCTATCATGCGCAGACCAAGGCTTTCAATTACCTGATAAATGCCAAAATAAGCCGGTGATTCCACCGCGATCGCATCACCCGGTTTGGTCACAGCCCGCAGGCATAGCAGCAGCGCTTCCATGCAGCCTGAGGTTACTACTACTTCTTCGGGCTTCACCTTGCCACCCCAATTGAAGGCCAGCCGGGCGATCTGCTTACGCAGCTCGACATTGCCCTGGATGTTTTCGTAACCAATACAGTGATCTTTACCATTGCGTAAAGCATACACTACCGACTTATTCAGTTTGGCAGCTGGCAACAGCTCCACAGCAGGCGCAGCCAACGCAAAATTCACGATATCATGCGCATTGAAGTTTGTCAGTAGCCCCATGATCATTTCCTGAACGGTCACCTCACTTTTTATGGTCTCGGGAGGCAGCATATTGGGTACAGCAGGAAAGCGGCGATGATTGAAGCGTACATAATATCCCGATTTAGGCCTTGCTTCGATCAATCCCTTGCCTTCGAGGTGATAATAAGCCTGGAAAGCAGTGCCCATGCTGATGCCATATTCTTCACTCAGCACCCGCACGGAAGGAAGTTTGTCGCCAATGCGCAACACTTCGCCGGCAATCATCTTTTCGATGCCATCGGCCACCTGGAGGTAAATATGATCTTCTGAAGTAAATTTTGCTTTGCCCATACCTAAATGATCTGATATAGTCAAAAATAACAAAATTAAATTTGATCTACTCAGGCGATTCGAAGACTTGGCTATCGACTCTGAACTCTATACTCTTGACTCCCGTACAGTCCCGTCCGGGTATCCTATGATCGTGGCAGTAGCCATCCCGATAAACAGGCCATTATCTACTACGCCAGGAATGGTATTGAGGGCAATATGAAGAGCGGGAGCGTCGGCGATCTGGTTAAAATGACAGTCGAGGATATAATGACCGTGGTCTGTCACCAGGATTTGGTTGTCCTTTGATCGCAGGCTGGTTTTTATCTGGTAAGCCTGTTCGATATGCCGCTGGACCTGTTTCCAGCCAAAAGGTATTACTTCCACAGGCAGGGGAAAGGCCCCCAACTGCTGTACCAGCTTGGTATGATCGGCAATGATTACGAACTGTTTGGAAGCTGCGGCCACCATCTTTTCCTGCAGCAGGGCGCCGCCGCCGCCTTTGATCAGTTGCCCTTTCGGGTCTATCTCATCAGCGCCGTCGATGGTAATATCGAGCGCAGCTACGTCATTCAGTTCAATAAGCGGAATTCGTTGTTCGGTGGCCAGCCGCGCTGTTTCACGCGAAGTAGGCACACAGCGGATGTCCAGCCCTTCCTGCACACGCTTGCCCAATGACATCAACAACCAGTAAGCAGTAGAACCTGTACCGATTCCTGCTGTCATCCCAGGTTTCAACAATTCAGCTGCCTGTTCACCTACTTTTCTTTTAATATCATTGGCCGAAAGCATGTGCGTAAGATTTAAATCGCATTAAAGGTAGTCGATTGCAATAATTATTAGGCAATGGGTTTCAATGCAGTAAGATTTTTAGCGCCTACATGTACAAAAAAATATGACTGTGTATAAAAACAAAACCCGCGTCCGGGCTGATTTAGGAGGGAATTTGGTATCTTGTAGATAGTCAAAAAATCAACTGCTATGGAACGAGTGTACAAAAACTGTCAGTCCTGCGGAATGCCGATGAAACGGGACGAACGCGGTGGAGGCACCAACGCCGATGGTAGCAGGAACGCAATGTACTGCAGCCATTGTTACGAAGCAGGTCGCTTCACCGTACGCAACATTACAGTTGAGGATATGAAAGTGCAGGTAAGAGGAAAACTCAAAGCCGTTGGGTTCCCGGGCTTTGTAGCCAGCTTCTTTA